>CABUKE010000003.1 GCA_902492065.1 uncultured Eubacteriales bacterium | reverse complement strand
GCACGAGCGGGAGGAATTCTGCGCTGCCGGTGGAGTTTGGCGTTGAGGGGGAAGACCCCGGAACATCACTCACCCTGCAAGGCAGCTACATTGTCGTAAGCGCCGAAGACATGACCGATCCTGATACAAGATTCAAGCTGACCTATGATCAGACTAAGCTGAATCTGATCAATATAGCTGCACAAAAAAATCTTTCTGTATTGACACCAGGAACGTATGGACGCTTGGCTGTCGAATCCGTTGCAGACGGAGAAATTGTATTTGGTCTGAATCTTACACTTGAAAACGGCGAGAAATGGTCCGGAGCTATAACAGTATTTGAGGCCCAGGCATTGACAGAAGGAGAAACTACAGTCAGCCTGAGTGTTCTGTAAATAGGGGGGATTACGTATGAAAAAGAAAATTGCATTGCTTTTATCAGGAATCATCCTGCTTGCGTGTATAGGCGGCGTTGCGTATGCGGCGGCCCAAAAGGCAGCCTATCAGGCCAGGCAGGAGAATAGTCTCGCTTTGTTGGAAAAGGCTATTGAGACAAAGGATAACGCTGCCGCAGTGCCGAATTCAAAAGCAGAAGTAGCAAACAGGATCAATCATGTACAGGATGAATTTGACCTTCGTCAATATCTGCAGTCGAAGGGATATTATGAAGATGAAGTTCAAATCATTCTTAAAAAATATATTGATGCGTCCGTTCTGTATGATATGACAGAAGAAGAAAGCGATTATCTTATCTCTCTCTGCAATCTGGATTATGATATAGAAAAACTGCTTGATATTTATAACTTTTTGAAAATTGCCAATAACGACGATATCAGCCTTATAAAAATAATATATAAAACGGGCGAAGGAAATTTTAATTCAAAGTTTTGGATTGAAAACGCCTATGTAAAGATAGCAGATATGGACGACGCGCTTACCATGGAGGAAATGCTGAAATATACAAGTAGCGGCATTTCCATTGAAGAAATTGTTATGGTATATGAAATGAGCCTGCAAGGAAACAAAACTGAACGGGAGATGTTAGATGCACGCATAAACGGCCAAACTTGGTCCAAAATTGCTTCGGAGGCATATGGGATTACAGGTATGGCAGAGCAATTTACAAATGATACCTCTCTTGCCAAACTGAATACATACGCTGCAAAAGTTAGAATCGCGGGAAATCAATTGATGGCCCCTGTGACAAATGATTCCAATGACAATGATTTGCTGGATACTGCATATGCAGAAAAGATGAACTGTGTTTACCAGTTACAGGATGAATTCTGCAATGACAGCGCAGTAATTGCAGAGGCGAAAAGCGAGCTGCCACAGCTTCAAGACGATGTGGTTGAAGAATTACTTGAAAGCGGTTACCGAATCAGAGAAATCAAAGAAGCAACTACTTCTCAGCCGGAGGACAATCAACGTCACCAATCAATTCTTAAGATGATTGACCAAGAGAAGGGGGGCGATGCACAATGAAAAAATACTTAATTGCCTTGCTTTTCAGTACAGCATTATTGTGCTTGGCGTCGGTTACAGTCGGAGCGGAAACGACCCTGGATGTTGCAGAGCAGTATATACAGCGCATGCAGTTTTATGAACAGGCAAATGAGAAGGCTGCGCCTGTATCGTCCACAGAAGCAGGCGTTGAATCCGTTAACAATGCAAACGGAGGGCTCGTTTATTCGCAGACAGATTTAACTTTGCCGGGAAAAAATGGCCTTGATGTAAATATAACACGAGAACTAAACAGTTCATTGGAGGATTATGAATATTTAACTATTACTCCAATCAAAGACAGTTACAGTAAAAAGACCACAAATAAATATATCTATAAATATTTTGTGGAAAATGATACATCAAGGCCTGTATTTATTGCCTACGATACACCGCAGGCCATGTTTGAAAAAGAGAATGGTACAAATACCATTCAGGTTTCGTCAAACTATACTTCATATATTAAATTTCTATCAACAAATACCGAAAATTTAGGATACCAAATTGACAGTACGGCAGTAGCATTGGGAATCACTTTTAATAGTTCTTTTTACTACGCAAATGATTTGCCGGAGGGCGAAGATGTAACGCTGTACCGCGACTTGAACAGCGGGTGCGGTAAAATTTATATAGACAGTATACATGCATATGGCTTTTCGACGCGTGTACTGGATTCTTCATCTATGATTGCAGATAACTGGGATACAAGACCGTCGAGTATACAGTATACGCCTACAAGGGCGGAAGTTTGGGGACCAGATGGAGATAAATTTCATCTCTTTTATGGCAATCTATATTTTCCCGATTCTGATACTCTTCAGTATTATTGTATAAATGGCATCGTTTATGATAGATGGGATGATGTCGTTACAGACCCAGTAGAGGGTACGTATCGTACAAAAGCAAATGGCAATGGGAACCTTATGGTAATTACTGGGGATAATGTTGTAAATGTAGACACACAAGAAACTTTTAGACTTAATATCGTTGACATTAGGAGGGAATGCACATGGGAGTTCGTTGACCGGGGAATTTTCTACGATACGTTAAATGGTATGGCTTTAGATTATAAATTGGAATACAGCATGAACTTTGCCGGTTCCATTTCTGACAGTATAAACTGTGTGGTCTATAATTATTTACCGAGGCCCTTAGGTAACGGGGAGTATTACAGCCAACGCAGCGATATGTATTCGCTGCAGATGCAGCAATCATGGGCCGATGATGACATGGTTTTAACCTTCCAAAGATATGACGGCACAAGTTTTGAGTTTGTAGTTGATAGAAATTCTGCAGGATTAACAGACGGATCTTCGAATGTTATAAACGCGAACATGAATTTGCAGACAATACCAGTAAGCAAGGTATCTGATAATTACGGAAATACAATTGGATACAATATACTTTCTGACGACATTCGAATTATAGATACACTTGGTCGTGAAATTAATGTTAGGCCGAGTGGTATTTACGTAAATGGAGAGCAGGCCGTAGTCTATGAGATGGGTACAGAAAACGATTCTGTCATTGACCCAAACAACAAAATGGATGAGGATAACGCGGATGTTTTGACCGTTACTTATCCAGACACGGGGAAGGAATGTAAGTATTACGTAAAACATTATATGGACACATATTTAATGGGCGGAGAAGATGAGGGAGATAATCCATTTGATCTAACAAAGTCCACAAGTGTACGGAAGTTAGTCGCTGTAGAGCTTCCAACCGGAGGCCGAATCAATTACGAATATGAAGCATCTATGGATCCGGTTCCGATGCAGCCGCAGATACAAAAGAGCACATATAAATTAGCAAAGAGATACGAAGCGGTATCGGGAAGCGCTGCCGAAATCAATCCAATATATTACACACATGATTACAGCGACCCCGATACCCGGAAAGCCACGATCCATAAGGGCGCTCCTGATTCATACAGCGTTACGGAGACATACAACGAGGAAGGGTATTTGACGGAGAGTACTGTTACAAGTACAGAATCAAATAATGTGTATTATACCACGACATCATATGAATACATGCAGCAAAACGAGGGCAACTTCCTGCCCGTAAAGGAAACGACCACGGTAAAATCCTCTTCTGCCGCTTCGGGCGCACAGACGACTGTAATCGAAAGCGAATACAATGAGCGTCAGCAGCTTACAGCGCAGAAGCGCGACGGCGAGTATGTTTTATCAAATGCATACAACGACACGTATGGTGTGATGACAGGCTCATTCCAAAAACGTGATGACAATTTATGGGTTGGCACAAGAAACACTCTGACGAGTGACTACAAGGATATTGCTGTATCGTACGCAGCAGAGCGGGAGAGCTTGGATGATATGTGGCAGACGCATGAAGGGACAAGCTATACCTATCTGTCAAGCGGCGAAGTTGCTTCGGTCACGCAGCAGGGCGTAACAACAAACTATACATATTCATATACGAATTATGCAAATACTGCGACAGCCGCAAAGGCGAACTCCGTCACAAAGACGGCGCAAATCTCCAACGTAGGCAATATTGTAGACGACAATGCAGCCGGCGCTAACACACAGAATCTCGTCACGAGCGAAACATACGACTGGCTTGGCAGGCTGGTAACTGCGACGGATGCAAATCAGAATACGACGACATATGAATATGACAGTGCGGGCCGCGTTACGAAACAGACGAATCCGGACGCGACTACAGTTACGGCGGAATATGACGATACGAACAATACAATTACCACAACGGCAGAAGACGGCGCAAAACAGAGGCTGGCCTACGATCCAATCGGAAGGGACACGGCGGGCTATGTTTATCACGCCGAAACGCAAAACTGGCTGAAAATGTATGAAAACAGCTACGACAGCCAGAGCAGGCTCAGTGCCAGAACAGTCTACAACGATGACGGAACTGAGAAGTCCAGGATTACTTATACGTACTTCAGCGACAGCCAGCCGAGCAGCGAGACGGTTCTGGAAGGAAATTCGGTGCTGAGTAAAAAGGAGTATGCGTACGAGCCGTACAGCGGCACAAACGAGTCGGCTGTGTCGGCAAAGGTTTATTCGAGCGACAGCGGATATCTGACCGCGACGCAGTACACAGACAAATATGGTTACCGCACAAAGGATACGGTCGCTTATGATGCAGCAACCAACACGCAGTCGTACACGACTGACCTGCTTGGCAATATTCTGACCGTAAAGGACTTTAAGGCCAACGCGGAGGGGGCTTCGTCCCCGACGGTAACGTATACCTACGACTATGCGAACCGCCAGACACAGGCGACGACGGCAGCCGGGACGGTCTCGTCCAGCTATGACACGTATGGCCGGCTTGCTTCCGAGACGGACGCGCGCGGCAACTCGACTTACTATACATACAATGCTGCCGGTTGGGTTACACAGGTCCGTGTACCAATGGATGACACGGAGGAAGCAATCACCAATACCTACTACGATGCAAACGGAAATACGGCGCGTACTGAGGTGAAACAAGAAGGTACAAAATATAATGTGACAAAGAACTTCTATGACAGCCGGAACCGTCTGACAGCAGCAGTCAGCGAGGACGCCGGCGGCAGTGTAATCACAAAATATGAATACGACGACGCAGGCCGCATCACAAAGCAGGCGGTTGGACTTGCGAGTGTAAGCGAGGCCATCAATCCGGAAACGCATAAGGTGACAAGCTACAGTTACGACTCGCTCGGTAGGATGGTATCCTCGACCGACCCGCTCGGCCAGCAGTCCACGTTCCAGTACAGCATCCTGGGCGAACTTTTGAGCGAGACGGACCGCAATGGGATTGTTAAGACTTATGACTATGACGGACTCGGCCGGCTCAAGGAATTGAGCGCGGACGGCGACACGGAGGTTGTTTCCTACGTTTACGACCTGATGGGAAATATTACACAAATGGTTGACGGCGAGGGTACGACGGCGTATACTTATAGTAAGAAGGGCGAGCTTCTGAGCGAAACGCGCAGCGGCGTGACGAAAAATTACGGCTACGACGCCAACGGCAACCGCACTTCCTTCACCGTTCCGGCAATGGGGATTTCTGCAACGTACGGTTACGACGCGATTGGACGCATGACGAGCTTCACCGACTCCGGCACGACGACCAGCTATACCTACGACGGCAACGGCAATCTGCTGTCGGAGACAACGGACGGCGGCAGGACGGTGACGTACAGCTACAATAAGGCGAATCTGCTGACGAACAAGACGAACAAGATGGGCGCCAATACGCTGGAGACGTATGCGCTGACGTATTATGCGGATGGGAATGTGAAAAACGTAACCGAAAACGGCGAGGCGAAATCGTACACCTACGACGGGCTTGGCCGGCTGACAAAAGAGACGACGGCGGACGCGGTGACGCAGTATGCATACGACAAGTACAACAACCGGACGGGCAAGCAGGTCTACGACAGCCAAAACGTCCTGCAGTCGGAAACGGCCTATACCTACGACAAGAACAACCGCCTGACGGAGATTGTCGAGGAGGCCGGGGACGCGACGTATTACACTGAGCTGTCGTATGACAAAAACGGCAACCGGATTATGGAAATGCTGTCCGGTACGACGACGGCGAGCGGAGACGAAACGCCTTCGTTTGGGATTTCCGGCAGCAGCCCGTATGTGGCGACGTACAGCTATGATGTGCTGGGGCGCATGACCGGCATGGCGCAGGGCGACACGACGGCAAGCTACACGTATGACGGCGCGGGCCTGCGGCAGAGCAAGACGGTGGACGGCGTGACGACGAGCTTTGTACTCGACGGGATGTATGTTGCAGCGGAAACAAGCGGAGAAACAAGCACCTACTACAGCCGCGGCGTAAACTTGATTTCGCGGAGCACGGGCGAGAGCAAGGACTACTACTACATGAACAGCCACGGCGATGTGACGAAGCTGGTGAACAGCAGCGGGACTGTGGTAGTGGACTACACATACGATGCGTTCGGGAACCAGACGAGCGAGACGGAGGACAGCAACCCGTTCCGGTATGCCGGCGAGTATTGGGACAGCGAGAGCGGATTGATTTACCTGCGGGCGCGGTATTATGACAGCGGCGTAGGGGCGTTTGTGAGCGAAGACCCGGCGAAAGATGGGCTGAATTGGTATGTGTACTGCGGCGGGAATCCGGTGAATTTTGTGGATCCGACGGGAAATCATGAAGAAACCATACAGAAAATGCTTACTATAAGCAATTTGAAAATAACATATATAAATGGAGATCATAGTAAATCTGTCCAGACTCGGGCGAGCAACGCGAGAAGATATATAATGAATGACTCTCCTTTAAGGCAGTATGCTGTTTTTAATGCAATAACGACTTATTATTTTTCTGATACAAGTAGAAATACGTTAGCGAGTATGCTTCCTCTTACTGATATTGCTTTTTATACTGGAGCGGCGTATTATATGACCCATGATTATGTTTCTCAAAATGATGCGATTGCACATGATATGTTCAATCCTGCTCATGATGTGCAAAGCGGAATGGTATACCATATATTTGCATTTGAGCAGCAGTACATGCAATCAGATACATATGGCAGAAAAGATTTTAATGGTTTAACAATGGAGTTAAAAAAAGAATCAACGCCACAAGGTTCCGTGTGGACACTATATTTACAAAATCCTGTAAATGGAAGAATGGAAGAGCGTGCACAAATTCGTACAAGCGAGCTATTGGGGGTAGAAGTATTAAGAAATGACTCTCTTGATTATTCACCGCCGAAAGAACATGGAATACATTAATAGCAACGGGGGTGAAATAATGCAAAAAAATATTATTGAAAAGTGTGTACATAAAGCTTCTATTTGGTTATTGGTATATAGTATAGCTTTATCTATACTGACGGGATTATTAACAATCATTGTCGCGCCATTTACATATAATATGTTATGCGGACCCTTTGAAATTTCTTGGGCAGAGTTAGATGAATTACAAACACAGTTTTCAGAAGAAACACAAAAACAATTTATTACCGCTAACGGGGTTAACTTATTTGGATTTTTGACTTTAGATAATAAATTCTATTTTGTGTTGAATGATTCATTTGAATTTGAACTGAGAGATGAATCCGATGAAGTACGTATAAACAAACACGTATACGTGCCAAAGAGACGAATTTGTATAACCAATGGCAAAGAAGTCTTATGTACAAATTTATCCAGGGATCTCAGCAATGGAAACGCGCATATAGGTTTTTTGGTGCCAAAAAACCAAGAAGGAAATAGTTGGTATGATATTCAGATTTATGATTATGTGATTGATAAAATACTTCAAGATAAGCAATTATATCCATTAAATGGGTTCAGCTTTGAAGATGTATACGGTGAAGTTGGAACATATGAGGAAATGACGGAGTTTATTACAAGAGATGGAGAAACGGAAAGAATAAAGGAGGGGAGTTTACTAAATTTTGAATTTGCGTTTTATGCCGGACTAAAAGAAACTATATATGTAATAAGTGGTATTATTTTGTTGCTTTGGATTATAGTTATTAGAAATTTTATCGTTATTATATTACGTTTTAATAATTATCTCCGGCATCCGGTATTTAGAAAAATCTATAATCTGCAAAATCTATTTGATGATTTTAAGCATGGATATACAAAAAAGGGAAAATATGCTTATGAGTCAGAAAATTGGATTGTCGAACAAAGATTGAATATGATACGTATTTCACATGTTCAAAAAAATTTATAGTAGTAAAAAGAGGCGGAAACGCCTCTTTTTTCATCCCCGCTTGACAAACTATGCGGCGTGCGATAGAATGAGCGTAGGACGGCGGGGCCTGCGGCAGCGTTGTGCGGTGCGGGGACGAAGCGTACAGCTACGATGCGTTCGGGAACCAGACGGGCGAGACGGAGGACAGCAATCCGTTCCGGTATGCTGGGGAGTATTGGGACAGCGAGAGCGGACTGATTTACCTGCGTGCAAGGTATTATGACAGCGGCGTGGGGGGATTTACTTCTGCGGATACCCATTGGAATGTCGGGAATATGATATACGGCGACAATGCGGAGAATACCGTACCGGATATTACGGCAATTATGCAGAGTGGGAATTTATATGTGTATTGTATGGGCAATCCGGTGAATTTTGCCGATCCAAGTGGATTTAAGGATGTAATGTTAAGATACATTGTTGAAAAAAATAACGGTTCTGTAGTGTGGAATAGCAATAGAGGAACGGTTACGGTATATATGCCGGGATTTAAGCCGCTAGAAGTGTCTGGTAAAAATATAAATGGTAGAACAGTTGTAGATTCACAATTTTTGATGGATAATTTCGCACTAACAGAAGATCAGGCAACGCATTCTGTTGGAGAAAGTTTTAATAGTGCTGACGATGCAGCGTTAGCTTGGGGATTGATGTATAATGAACAATCGATAAGCGAACAAAAGGAATTTTCGTCTGCTATTTATATAAATTCGTCAGGCAGATATTCATTTTATTATGTAAAAAAAGGGTCGTATAAATCTACTGCCCTACCAGATCCACCGGCAAGGCATATAACGGTCGCCTACATACATTCGCATGGATGTAGGGATTCAAGATATATGGATGAAGACTTTTCAAGTAACGACAAGAATACAGCTAAAAAGAAAAATACTCCTTTATATCTTGTGACACCAGGTGGAAAGCTAAAAGTATATGATCCGAGTTCGGGAATAACAAGGGAGATTGGTTCCGGTTTGCCTCGTGACTATAATTAAAAATTTTTTGGAGGAAAAAATGACAAAAAAAATTGTAATTATACTTATTATCTTTCAACTATTTCTTTTAGGAGGGTGTACAAATAATGAAGTACAGAAGGGAGATTCAATGGAAAAAATTTATCAAAAATATGAATGTGAGGATAGCTATCATCCGAGAGATGGATTGATTAATGAAACTTTAGCAATAAATATTGCTGAAGCAGTATGGAAGTCAATTTACGAAGATGAGATATATGACAGTACACCATTTGTTGCAGAGTATGACGAAGAATATGATTTGTGGCATGTACAAGGATCATTGCCAGATAACTATTTGGGAGGAGTACCTCATATCCTGATTAATAAAAATGACGGAACGATTTTATCAGTTTGGCATACTAAGTAGTAGTTTAATAGTGAAAAAAGAGGCGTTCTCGCCTCTTTTTTCATTCCCGCTTGACAAAGCATGCGGCGTGCGATAGAATGAGCGTAGGACGGCGCGGGCCTGCGGCAGCGTTGTGCGGTGTGGGGACGAAGCGTACAGCTATGATGCGTTCGGGAACCAGACGAGCGAGACGGAGGACACCAACCCGTTCAGGTACAGCGGGGAATACTATGATGAGGAAACGGGATTGATTTACCTGCGGGCAAGGTATTATGACAGCGGTGTGGGGGCGTTTGCTTCTGCGGATACCCATTGGAATGTTGGGAATATGATATACGGGGACGACAACACAGGGATTCCGAGCATTGCGGCAATTATGCAGAGTGGGAATCTGTATGTGTATTGTATGGGTAATCCGGTAAATCTGCTTGACTCCTTCGGGACAGATGCTTTTGATAAGTTTTCAACGAAAGAAGAAGCGTTAAAGGATTGGGCGTGGAATTACTATGGAATTACGGATTATGTACTAATAGAAGTGGGCTCAATTTTGTATACTGGATACGATGAAAACGGTAATTTGTATTATTCTTACACTTGGGGTGTTGTCGGCGATTTTCATAATGTTGATCCCTTGGCCGCACTGCCATGGGTTCCAGAGGGGACTAATGCTGTGGGAATGATTCATTCTCATCCAAATGAGGAAGATATTTCATACCCAGACAAAGAAGTAGCAGAAAACAGTAATTTGGATAATTATGTAGTAACTCCGAGCGGTAAGATATTACGATATGGTTTAAATCGGCAGGATACAAAATGGGTCGTAAGTGTGGCTGTATCCTATGCGCCTGTCGCCCCGCTGTCCGGTGCAAGAAAAGCAGAGCTGAGAGGTAAATTTCAAAATATGTGGTATCAGCATCAATTAAATGGTTGTGCGTGGAATTGCCAGTATATAACGTGGCCAAGGGGGTAGTGAGATTTGAAAAAAATATGGATTTGTATATTAATTGTATGCAGTTTCAGTATTTTGGCTTCTTGCCAGCATGATTCGGACATAGAAAATGTAACTGATTTTGGAAATGAGTTATGGAATAATGGAGTATTAGAGGAGATGTATGGAATTGATGTAGAAATTGACAAGGATTTGGCGTTAAAAATAGGAGATACCGTATTACGCGATTATTTAGGGGAGAAAGCAGATAATATGGATTTGGCGATATCTTTCGTTTCTAATCAAGATTTTTATATTATATCAAGAATGCCTAAATACGATCCTAAAAAGGGAACATTAGGAGGAGATATTAGTGTAGCAATAAGCAGCATAGATGGACGTATATTAAAAATGTGGCCAGGGGAGTGATAAAAAGAGGCGTTCTCGCCTCTTTTTTCATTCCCGCTTGACAAAGCATGCGGCGTGCGATAGAATGAGCGTAGGACAGCAGGGCCTGCGGCAGCGGCGCGGTGACGTGAACCCGTTCAGGTATGCTGGGGAGTACTATGATGAGGAAACGGGATTGATCTACCTGTGTGCACGGTATTATGACAGCGGCGTGGGGGGATTTGCTTCTGCGGATACCCATTGGAATGTCGGTAATATGATATATGGGGACGACAACACAGGGATTCCGAGTATTGCGGCGATTATGCAGAGCGGGAATCTGTATGTGTATTGTAGGAGTAATCCGGTAAAATTCGGAGATACGACGGGAACAGAAGCATATGAACATTTTGCAACGGCCGTGCAGGCAGCAGAAGATTGGGCATGGAACTATTATGGCAGGACGGATTTTACCTTGTATGAATTTGGCTCGTTGATTTATATGGGATATGAAGCAGACGGCACGCCATATTTTTCTTATACATGGGCAGCGATAGGCACACCACATTCGGTTGACAGTACGGAAATGATTGAAATGATTCCTGAGAATACTACTGTAGTCGGAGATGTTCATTCACATCCCAATGGACGCAATTTTTCTGACAATGATATTGAAAATATGAAGGCGAGGGGGTATGATTATAGTTTTGTTATTGTGCCGACAGATGATCGGGCTGTGGTACAAATAATGGGAATTACGAAAGAAAATCTAACACCATATGGATATGGTTTTGTAAGATATAATCCTTTGGATGTCTTTGATGAAACGCGGTTATTTAATAAATTTAATAGCGACTGGCATGAGCATTATAATAATTCCTACAATCAGGAACACTGGTGTAATCTTTACAATTGCAGATATCGGGAATGGCCGAGACGGTAAGGAGGGATTTTTTTGAAAAAAGCAATTATAATTTTATCGATATTACTATCATGCACTATATTGTTGGGCGGATGGGTTGTATTTTCGGATGGTTGGTACAATCATTTGCTTAATGAAGCAGTAAATAATATTGGAATGCCAGGTGAAGGAGTATACGCCTCATTCGGTTCGATTGAAGAATTAAAAAAGGGGTGGCCCACGATTCCGATTGAGGAACGCGAAGATATTAGTCCAAAATATGCACTACAAATAGGGATAAAGTATTTAGAGCAAAATATTAATATAAATATGTATAAAAAATTATTTAAGACAAAATATATAGTGAATCAGTCAAAAGATGGAAAGTATTACATTATTACGATGTTATATGATGATTTAGACATAGATGTAGCAATTGACAAAAAAACCGGTGGAGTGTTACATGTATGGTCGGGTGAATAGAAAAAAGAGGCGTTCTCGCCTCTTTTTTCATCCTCGCTTGACAAAGCCTGCGGCGTGCGATAGAATGAGCGTAGGACGACGGGGCTTGCGGCAGCGGCGAGACGGAGGCCAGCAATCCGTTCCGGTATGCCTGCGAGTATTGGGACAGCGAGAGCGGACTGATTTACCTGCGGGCGCGGTATTATGACAGCGGCGTAGGGGGATTCATCAGCGAAGACCCGGCGAAAGATGGGCTGAATTGGTATGTGTACTGCGGCGGCGATCCGGTGAATTATGTGGATCATATAGGGTTGGAGCCAGTTTTAATTAGATATGTAGTTGAAAAAGATGGCGGTTATGTTAGTTATTATGAGAATGATGGTACCAATCAAGGACCACGGGTAGACGTTACTTTATTTGACAGTAATAATGTTGCACATACTGCTAGTTTTTATCATTTAACAGAAGTTAACGATAGGCTAGTAATTGATTCGGGTGCATTAGCAGCTGCTGTAGGCTATGCTAAATCAGATTCTGAATTGCGTCATGCAGAATATGATAGATTTAATAGTGAGGCAGATGCAGTAATAGCGTTTGGTTTAACGTACCACACAAAATCGTTAAATGAGCAACAAGAATATGGAGCCACTATAGACGAAGTAAATGGACAATATTATTTCCACGATGTAAGTAATTCTGCAAAAACTGCTGGTAAAAATGTAAATGACTTAACGGATACAGAGAGGCGGTCAACTGCAGTATGGGGAGTGAACGATAATACGACGGCTAGCGCGCACACACATTGGCATCCAAGCGGGAATTTAACTTTTTCTGATCCAGGAGATTATGATGCAACTTATGGGACATATGATAATATAGAACGTATATATTTAGTAAATAGAAATGGAGAGATAATACAAAGTACGCGCAATGCTAGATTGGAGAGAGGATATACAATGGGAATAAAAAGATTTCAAATATAATAGGGAGAGAATAAAAATGAAAAAGATAGTAATTGGAATTATTATTTGTGCTTTAGCGTTTGGTACTTTAGGAATATGGCATTATTATGCCAATCAGGTACAGGAATGGGATGGGAAACCAGTTCTTGATGAACAGACAGCTAAAATGGTAGGCGATATGTATATTAAGCAAGAATTTCAAGGAGAAGACTGGAATAAATTTGATGAACCTGACGTATATGACGAGGGAGATAGCTGGGTAATAAAACGTGGCCTAGCAAATGAAATATTGCCCGATGGAAGCGTTGTATCATTTCTGGGAGGAACTTTGGTTGTTGAAATCGCTAAAAGCGATGGCAGCTTATTACGGAGTGACATTGAAGAATGAAAAAAGAGGCGTTTTCGCCTCTTTTTTCATCCCTACTTGACAAAGCGTGCGGCGTGCGATAGAATGAGCGTAGGACGGCGTGGCCTGCGGAAGCGTTGTGCGGTGCGGGGACGAAGCGTACAGCTACGACGCGTTCGGGAACCAGACGGAAGCGAGCGGTGATACGAACCCGTTCAGGTACAGCGGAGAGTATTGGGACAGCGAGAGCGGACTGATTTACCTGCGTGCAAGGTATTATGACAGCGGCGTGGGGGGATTCATTAGCGAAGACCCGGCGAAAGATGGGCTGAATTGGTATGTGTACTGCGGCGGAAATCCGGTGAATTATGTGGACCCGATCGGACATATTGTAACCGAATGGAATAGAGAAAATTTAACAGATGAACAAATTCAGGGCATTGAGCATGCGACAGAAATGTATCTGAACGGCTATGAAACGGAAGGACACGCTTTAGCTGAGTCAATCCGAAATACAGCGCGCAAGGATTACCAGTATGGTAGCAAATAGGGGTACACATATTCGGTTTTAGTCGACCCAAGTCTAAATTCTGGCAATGTTAGATTTGCGGTACATGAGGGGATTCGTTCTGAAGAGGATAGTTATTATTTCAGTTTAGGATGGGTCCCGGGTACAGCACTATACACAATGGTCGACCCTAATTATAATGAAGATGGATATCGATATAGAAGACAGGAAGGCATACAGGCGTGGCATGTACATGACGCGTTAGATAAAGGCTGGTACATGGACACGGACTTGATTACAATGGTTGACCCAAACCCAGACCAATGGGGCGTACGTTATAGGCGTAAAGAAGCTATTATGGCCGGCGACGCGAGATACTATATGGATAATTTTGGATGGATTATTGATACAGACCTAATCACAATGGTCGATCCGAATCCAGACCAGTGGGGAGAGCGTTTTACCCGCAAAGAAGCCATCATGGCCGGCGACGCAAGATACTACATGGATGAGCGTGGCTGGGTTATTGATTCAGACTACTATACCATGGTTAATCCCCAGAACAATTACAGTATAGAGGAAAAGATCATGGCGGGGGACGTTCACGGCTGGCTTGCGCAGGGATGGGCCATGAGTTACGATTCTATCCCGGTATACAGCAAGGTACAGGGCAGGAGTGTGTACGTGCGTGCAGACGCGGCCAGAACATTTGCACAGCAGGATGCGGCGCAGTATACGCAGATTCAGATTGAAAGGCGTAATCAGGAAAATGTCCGGTCACGCCAGCTTGCTAGTCGTAGCAAAAGCAGATCTGATGCACAGCAGAACTGGTTTAATGCGGGTATATATGCTGAGCCGTTTGTGGGAGATGAACAAGGACCATTTTTGGCTTTTGGTGAAAGCGCATATGGGGATACCGAAGGTCAAAAAGGTAATTTCGGATTTGGCTTAGGGTCGGTTTCAGGCGAACTTGTACACGCCGGTGGCGATTACCAATATGGAGGCTTTGGTTTGGGTGCCATAAAAGGTGAAGCAAGCGCTGTTATATCAACCAAAGATGGTGTAAATATTTCACTGCAAGGTTCGCTGGTAAATGGTGAACTATATGGTAAGATTCCGCTTCCAAATGATTCTTCGTTAAAGGTCGGCGTTGAAGGATATTTTGGCGGTGTAGGCGTTGAAGTAAAAATTAATTCAAACGGAGTAAAAATTGGTGTAAGTGCTATAGTAGGAGGCTCTATACAGATTGGCATAGAAAATTAAGATAGAATAATAGTGGGAATTTGACATTAAACATCAAATTCCCACTACATGAAATAAGGTGAAAAAGTGAGGTTTACAGTAAACCGATATTATAATTCTAAGACTCAATTTTACGAATATACACCTCTATTGGATAACTCTTGTTGCAAAATAAAGGGATATGCGAGCAATGTAGATTTGTTTAAAAAACCTGTTTTTTTCTGTAAGAAAGAGGGGAATGAACGTTTTAGATTAGAAGAAAACTTTTTTGCATCTTTGTTTGAGGCTCTTCGCGAAATCATTCCTCCTTTAAGGCCTAAGTATACATTATATTCAAACAATGTTATGTGTGGTATACTAAAATATAGCGGCAAATTTTATTTTACGGAAATAGATAAGAGTTTATATCGTATACGCGGGGGATCTGGCTGTATCGTAACAATATGGAAAGATAATAGTCAAATTGGCATGGTAAAGCGTATTAAAAATAATATCAAAAATAAAAGTTTCGAGACAATAGAAGTATTATGTGAAAAAGATGTAAATTTAGAATTGTTTTTCTTATTTGTAGTTTTTGGTTGGGAAAAGTTTGTCGGCGTTCGAACTTATGCCACAATATCTTTCGATCGTTATCCAATAAATAAGGACTGGAAACCGAATGATGATATGTAAAGGAGGTTTTACAATGAATAAAAAGAAAGTATTACTTATTGTTGGAATTGTTTGTTTAAGCATAATAATATTTGCAATTATTTTAACTATTATCACAATGTTTATCATGAACCATACCGCGACTTTAGAATATTATGATGTATCGGGTGAAAAGATACCGACGGTTTATTCAGTATTGGGAAAACGTAATGTATCTTATATATCGGTGGGTAATAAAAATGATGTTCATTACCAAGAATATAAATATTATGGTATGGATTCCGCATCAAATGATGTGGAAGAATATATCTTATTTTTGTGTAATGAGCAAGGATTCACTTTATATGACAACTTTGAAAAAAGTCAGATTGAAGGAGAGATAAGGTTAGGAAAAAAGACAGATTCAGGTAAAGAAATTATGATAACAATTACGTATCAGATAGGAAGCTATACTGTGTTGATACAAAACACATAGTCTAAAGAATAGGTGAGAGCTTAGTTAATTATTTTCGGGGGATAGAGTAAATATAGTTAAAAGACACGGTTCTGAAAATAGACAACCTTCTGGAGCGCGCGAAAGAAATGTAGGTCATCCAGGATGGAGAAGAGCACAGCAGAAAGGCTAAAGGCAACAGAGGAATTAGGCACAGCGAAGTTGAGGCACAAGGTAGTGATAATTACAATTGGGGAGATAAATTAGCCGGAGTTGGTATGGCACTTGCTGGAGTTGCGATTGTAGTAGCATTGGTAGCGGATGATGCGTCCGGTTTTGGGGTTGTGGACAATGCTGCAATTCCAGCCGCAATTGGCCTAATAACGAAGGGTGCCGCAATGGTATTTTAGTAACATAATATAAGAATAAGGCAATCAAAAATAAATTAGATTGCCTTATTCTTTAGGAGGTTTAAATGTACGAAGAAATGTTAGAAAATGGTATAAAATTTTTATGTTATCCTATTCCTCATGCCTATTCAACGTCAATTGGATTATATATTAAATCCGGTTCCAAATATGAGGCACCTGAACAGCAAGGAATATCACATTTTTTGGAGCATATGCATTTTAGAGGGTCGGGAACCAATGAGCAAAAAAGATTATACGTCTTGACACAGAAAATGGGAACGGATTTATTACAAAAACGTATAAAGAATTGACACAATTTCAGTTAAAGATAAGGCCAGAATATTTAATTCAAGCCAGTATCATTATAAAAAATGTGATTGAAAATTATAGTTGGAACGAAGAGCATATGGAGGCAGAAAAGAAAATAATCCTCGAAGAAATAGCTGAAAAATCAGATTATCTCAGTATTCATTCTTGCCTTGATGAGTTTTTATGGCCCGGTCAACCAATTTCAAAAAATATTTTAGGTACAGAAGAAAGTGTCAGCGGGATAACTCTAAATGATATATTACAATACAAAAGAGCACGTTTTATACCAGGAAACCTATGTATTATTGTCACAGGAGCGGTAGAAAATGAAAATATATATGAAATAACAAATATATTTCGCCAAATTAAATTAAATAATTCGAATCAAACAAATAAAAATCTTATTTTTGATGAAACGAACCAGCAAAAAGCGGACATACATTTTAAGTATTGTAATTGGAATTGTTTGGACATATGTTTGAGCTTTGAAACGGGCGACCATAAAAATGATATGGAGAAACTGTTATTACTAAATTCAATATTAGGGGGAGGAGATGGTTCCAGATTACAGAATGCATTAAAGGAAGAAAACGGGTATTCCTATAATGTCTACACTGAAATATATGAAAATTGGGATAGTTCAAAATTTTGCATTTATTTTTCAGCGCAGAAAGAGAATCTTTATAAAACTTTTAAATTAATCGTTCAAACGGTGCAATATATAAAAAGCAATATGACTGAACTTGAACTGATTTTGAATAAACCTTATTTTATAAATAATATTTGGTTTGATTTAGAAAATCCGCAGGCTTTGAATGAACAAATAGGATGGGATATGTTTTTATATGAAAGGGATATGTATAATATTGACAATAAAATAAAAAAGTTTAAAAAAATCACGAAAGAAGATTTACAAGATATAGCAAAAAGAGTTTTTAGGCCAGAAAATATGCTTGTGGTTATTTTAGGAAATACGAAAGGAATAAATAAAAGGAATCTTAATCAAATTATAAAAAATGGATTGAGCTAATTTGGAGTATAGGGGGACAGTGTCAATGCGAAAAAAATTAAATTTTAAAAGATATAATAAGGAAGAATATTTGACAGAAACGGATTTTAATGAAATAAAATTTCCAAAAGAAATACATATTGCATATGCAGTATGTGGAAAACAATGCGGCAATAAAGAGTATATTGTAGATGGACAAAGTCAGGTATGTGAATATTGTGCGCATAATATGTTTAGAACAGAAACAGCAATATATAGGAGAGTGGAAAAGGAGGTTTAATATGTGGGAGATATAGTAAAAGGAAACTATTTATTAACTGATTACCCAGAAATTAAAAATATAGAATTTCCATCAAAAATAAATATTTCTTTTGCTGTTTGTTCTAAAAAATGTGGAAACTATAGTTTTATTGTGGATAGTTCAACACATATATGTGAATATTGCGGTCATGAAATGATTGTTTTGAAAACGAAAGAGTACAATTACGTAGAAAAGAATAATAGTTGACAAGTTCTAACAAAAGGGATATACTGGCCATAGATGGACAGTATGTCCCTTAAATTTTGACACGGAGGGGAGAGACATGAAGAAACTAATTAGTCTAATTTTAGCAGTATGTGTGCTTGTGGCGCCGATGGCGGCCAGCGGTGCAGATACAGAGGATACTACCGATATGGTTTATGCCGCTGAAACGTTGCAAATCGGCGACTACATTTTATTAGGCAGATACTATGACCAGCCGATTCTATGGCGGTGCATGGATATTGACGAAAACGGGCCGCTGATGCTTACCATTGAGCTTTGTAGAAAAGAGTTTGATAGCATAGGGAAAGAAGGTTCCAATACACGCCGATATTGGGGAATTAGTAATTATTGGGGAGACAGCAATATACGCTCTTGGTTGAATTCCTCCGCTCCGGCAGGAGAAGTTGTTTGGTTATCCGGAAATTCTTCTAATTCTTATCGAGATGAGAAAGGATTTTTGGCCGATGGCAACTTTACCGAAACTGAGCGAAGCGTCATTAAAAGTGTAACGCAAAAATCTCTATTAGACCCCTTGGATGCTGAACTAGCAGTAGGGGGTGATGCAAAAGCTTGGGGGAATATGACCAATAATTCTTTTGGCGATTCAAATGTCGATTTAAAGGAATTTGTCGAAAATCAATATGATGAAATATGCTATGAGTACGTAACCGACAAAGTTTTCTTGCTAGATGTAATGCAATGGATTAATATAACAGAAAATGAGGAGATATTAGGGGAAAGTTTCAACATTTTCAAATCTGATGATTTGTTTGGAAAACGCTATATTGGCTTACGGACTCCATATGGTTGGAGATATATATATAGTGGTCACGGAGAATCGAATCCAAGCGGAGAGAGTATTATGTTCCCCTTCTTCGAAGAATATAGTAATTCTTGGAAAACGTGGATTGTAAAGGCTGGTGATGAGGCAACTATTTCGCCCGCTTTCTACCTCAACGAAGCCACGGCACAAATCCTGTCCGGCAGCGGCACGGAGGAGGACCCGTATGTGGTAGACGGAAAACAAATTGCGGTCTACGTCAACGGTACAGAGCTGACGCTCGACGTGCCGCCCATGCTGGAAAACGACCGTACGCTGGTGCCGATGCGGGCGATCTTTGAGGCGCTGGGTGCGGAGGTGAGCTGGTACCCGGAGGATCGGACAATCGTAGCGGTGCGCGGAGGTACGACGGTGTTTATGCAGGTGGACGACTGGTACATGTCGGTGAACGACGAGTGGATTGCGCTGGATGCGCCGCCGCGGGTTGTGAACGACCGGACGCTGATCCCGCTGCGCGCTGTGGCGGAGGCGTTTGGCGCGCAGGTCGGCTGGGACGAGGAAATGCAGGTTGTAACGGTGGAAGTGGAATAAGCACGGCTTGCAGCATGTTGGCAGATAGGCAGACATTGAAATTTTCTTAAAGCTTAGTAAAACTTAGTAACTTGCTTTTTATGTTGCAACTCAAATAAGGGGGCGGTAAATTCTCGCTCCCTATTTTAGTGCGTCAGCCTCCAAAACCATTACACACTTTATTACACATTGCACACATAAGCAAACGAATATTTGCGAACGCAAGAACGCTGTACGCTTTGATACACAAGGGGTTGCGGCGTTTTACGAAAGTGCGCGAATAGGCACAAAAAGGACTATTAATCAAGGTGTCCGGAGTTCGAATCTCCGATGGGTCACCATAGCGAAACCCTTGAGGCACAATGCTTCAAGGGTTTTTGTTATCTCTTTTGACATATTGGTTTGTTGAAGCTTTGCCCCCGGTTTGACCCCGGTTTGCCCCCGGTTTGACCCCGGAAGTGTTGAAAATAAACAGGAATGAATCCTAATTCTGTTCCTCTATCCCCCTATCTTCATTAAAAAAAAGTTCTAATTTTGACACCGTGTTTTTGACCTGTGAATTGTCAATATGTGTGTATATATCCATAGTTACTTTTATGCTGCTATGGCCTAATAAGTATTGTGCGGTTTTGCCTATACACCAGCATAATACAACATTGTCGCATATGTGTGCCGGAAGGTGTGCGGTGTAATGTCTTAAGATATAGCAATCACTTTATTTTCACCTTTGTTTCGGCTTATATAATTTCTTCCGCCCGCTGCGGTATTTAATTTATCCATGATACCATCCCAAAACCGCCGGAACGAGGATTTTGACATGATTTCTCTGTTATTCTGCGTAAAAGCATATATGGTTTGTGTGGAGTGTATGTAGTCTCTTAATATGTTCTTCAAATTTGATAGGATGGGAATCTCTCTATTTTCAGCATCGGTTTTCGGGGAATTTTTTGATCTCGGCATTATTCCCCCTATAGATTATAGTTTTGTTTACTCGGATTACGTTCTTTTCAAAATCTATGTCGTTGCATGTCAGGGCTAAAGCCTCACCTCTGCGCAATCCGCTATATAGCAGCAGGTAAACAAACGCCTTTTCCTTAATTGTAAAATCGGCTTTTTCTAATAGTTTCTTTTCTTCGTTTGTAAGCGATCGCTTGGGGCGGCTGTCTATTTGAGGAAGGGTGACATTTTCAGCTACGTTTTTGTATAAAAGATCGTTATTGATCGCCTGTTTTATGATCTGATTCATCGTGAGTTTAATTTGCTGTAAAGTGCGGGTAAGTCCTTTCGCAGCATATTTGTTTATAATATTCTGTATATGGTGTGTTTTCAGCTTTGTTAATGGCAGGTTTCCCACTTCGGGCTTAATATAAAGATTTATGATATGGGCATACATCTCAAAAGTATTGTATTGACCCCTTGTTTTATATGTGTCAAGCCATTTATCAGCCCATTCGCCAACGGTCAAATTTTTATCTTCAATATAAACTCCACGTTCAAGCTGCATCCTAATTTCGGCTATTTTTTGCCCGACCTCTTTTTTACTTGTACCATATATGTACTTGCGCTTTTCTCTGCCTTCGTCTGTATAACCTATTAAAATGCTCCTCTTATACCGTCCGTCGGCTCGTTTTTTTCATCCTTTATCACCTTCCTTATACTCCGCAATAAATTTCCCAAACTGCGTCAGCGCGCACCGCTCCTGTGGCGACACGCCAAAGCAGGAACGCCCCTTTGAACGCAGCCACTCCCGCTCGCGTGCGTACAACTCCGCCATACGTTTCGCGCGTATCTCTGATGCCGTATTTGACAGCCCGCATAGGCTTGCAATCTCGCCCGATGTGTGGATATCCAGTGCATGTAAAACGCACGCAGGGGCCAGCAGACGGCTCGCAAACACGTTCGCGGCGGCCTCTATGGGATTCGGTTCTTCGCCCGTCCTGTTCCAGAGTGACACGCCGGCGCGGCAAGCGGCATTATTTGTCTCTAAATCGCCATTAAGCACATGGTAAATTTCGTGTGCAATTGTGAACCGCAGCCGCCCGGGGGGAAGAGCCTTTTCGTTGATAAAGACGACATAATTGTTTTTGATAACGGTAACAAAACCGTCGTTTTCTTCTGCGAGCCGCTCAAGCCGACACGCTTCTATGTACGCCGCCCCGGTTTTATAGCTGTGCATGACAATGCCCATATCGCCACGCAACTTTGTCATATCCACGGGAAGTGTGCCAATCTGGTATTTGAAAAGCACCTTCCACGCTGTATCTCTTGCTTTTTTATAGTCGCTGTAAAAATCCGACTGCCGCATAACTATCACCTCAAGGATAATTATGCGGCATTTGTCGATTTGTGTCATTGCAAAATGTTTTCCTGCGGTGGAAGGGATTGCCTTTAGACTGCTACTTTATATAAGTTCTTCAATTCTTGCAATCAAAACCGCGGACAGATTATATATATCTTCTACGCCGGATATATCGTATCTTTCTTCCTTTCCGTCTTTACTTACAGTTAAAAACTTTACATTTTCTTTCAAAAATACGCGACAAATCCACTTCGTTACCTTCTTATCCAGTATTACGCTAAAATAGCTTCTGGTATCTTTGAAAGAAATGCGTTCAAGCGCAACGTGATTCAGAAGGACAGACTTTATAATATAAAAAGCCTGAAGCTCCTCTGGCGTTGTAACAATCTCATTGTCTGTATGTTTTTCATCGTCTAATACAATGGGTTCCGGAGCGGCATCGTCGTTGCCCTGCCGCAAGGCATTTTGGATTTTGTCATTTACCTGCTCATTGATGTATTGAGCAATAGCGCGCTTTACCAAAGGTCTATACTTTTCGATAATGGCTTGCGTTTTCATCCCATCATAGACATCTGAATTTAATATGTACTTAACAAATTCATCTTTAGGATTGTTGAGCTCCTCTTTTATGGCGGACTTTATTAAACTCATATACTTTAAATCGGCAGCCGTATCAAGTATCGTATTGACATCAAAGTTTTCTTTCTGGAACTTTTTTAACTCCGCAAGTTCGCTTTCCGACATAGGAGTATACGCAGAGTGTGAGCGGACAGGGAAGGGAGAGGGTTGACAAAGAGAGGGATGTGGCGTATAATAAAAACACAGATACAGGGGGTCGTGAAAACGGTTCGCCAAAGTAAGTAATTACAAAAGTAACCGCTACCTTTGATCGAGGGCGGTTACTTTGCTTTTATAGCAAAAATTATGAGCAGTACAATCACTAAGATAATAACTTTAATTATTGTCTTTCGTATGTACTTCATAATAATCCCCCCCCTTTCAGGGAGTGACATACACGTCAAGCGCCTGTCACGCGATAGGTGCTTTTTTGATGGGAGAATGTATGAAATGTTAAAAGAGTTTATCGAGCCGGGGTTCGTGATCGGGATTCCGGCGCTGTATGTGGTCGGGATGGTACTGAAAAAGACCGTAGTTCCGGACAAGTGGATACCGTTGATATTGGGGTGTATCGGCGTAGTTGGGTGTATGGCGTGGACAATAGCGACCATGACGGCGTTTGACTGGCAGAGCGTGCTGATCGGGCTGTGCAGCGCGGCGGTGCAGGGGTTGCTGGTCGCGGGGGCGAGCGTGTACGTGAATCAGGTGGTGAAGCAGGCGGGAAAAGGGGAGTGAGAGGCGGGGCGAAAGCCCCGCTTTTTTTGGTTGGGGAGGAGGAGAGCTGAGTTATAAAAATATACGTACAATATACAAAACAAAAAGATTAAGAAACAAAAAAACCTGCTATCCCATACAGGAAGCAGGTTTTTTGGTCTGAGTGGCGAGATTCGAACTCGCGGCCTCTTGAACCCCATTCAAGCACGCTACCAACTGCGCCACACCCAGATATGCCGCTTTAACGACCTTTTTATTATAAACGAAAAACCAATCCTTGTCAATAGTAGATTAATACTAAAACAGCAAAAACGGAGGGATATCCCTCCGTTTTCACATTACAAATGATACACCTTATCGCAGCTGCTGATGACGTCTCCGCGGTGTGAGGTTATCAGCACAAGTCGGTCGCGCTTGAGCCGGTCGACTGCGGCGGAAAAGAGCGCTTCTTTTTCCTTGTCGAGTGCGGAGGTTGGCTCGTCGAAGACGACAATCGCAGCACGGGCAAGAAGCGCACGCATATTATTGATCATTTGCCGTTGTCCGCCCGACAGGTTGCCCCCGTTTTCCGTTATCTGCGTATCGAGTCCGTCTGGCAGGGAACGTATCCAGTCTCCGATTCCCAAATCGTCGGCAAGCTGCATACATTGTTCTTTCGTAATAGACTCGTCACCAAGCGTGATGTTGTCGTACAGGCTCATGGAGAAAAGCGGATTATTCGACGCAACAAAAACGGTACTGTTTAGAAAACGCGCCTTATCCGCCTGCTTGCCGTCTGCAAGGAACATCCCCATATCCGGCTCGTACAGCCCGGTCATAATTTTTAGGAGCGTGGACTTTCCGCCGCCACTCTCGCCGCGGAGCACGTGGGAACGGCCTTTTTGCAAATCGAGCGAGAAATGGTCGAGGATTTTTTTCTTTCCATCATAGGAGAAACAAATATCCTTAAGCGCGGCAGTATCGAGCGCCGGATATGGCGCCGCCTCTGCTGCATGCGGATTTTCCGGCACGTCCAGCACCTTGCGGATACGCCCCCAAGACACCGCTGCGACGGCAAGTCTGGTTGTATACCGCAAAGACACAAGGAGAGGCATCGTGAAATCGCGCAAAAGCGTAATAAACACAAATACCTGTCCGAGACTCATCTCGCCCTGAATCCCTAAAAAGCCGAGATAGAGCATTGCGCCAAACATGCCGCCGACCCGGACGATGGTAACAATGGTATCCCGCGCAGCATAGAAGGCTGCCCAGCGGTAAGAATTTTTATTAAACGCCTGCTTATGCTTCATGAAAAACTGCTTGACATAGCCCTGTGCGGCGTACGTCTTTACCGTATCCATACCGTGGAAGCTGGTTTCCAACACGCTGGTCATGTCGCCGATTGCGTCGCGCATTTTCCTGAGATACCGCTTTCCAAGCCGCAGCAAAAGCTGGTTGACAAGCGTTATGGCGACAGAAATGGAAACGACGACGATACCGGCCTTTGGATTGACATAAATCATATATCCACCCGTCAGAAATAGAAGAAACAAGTTTGCCGCAATCATGGTAAGCATGTGCATGACGGCGGACGCCGTGGTAACGTCGTTGCGGATAATTGACTGTATGTCGCCGGTTGCAAACTCTTCATATTTCCGGAACGAAATTCTCGCCAGCCGTTCGGCGAGCTTGATGCGCGTATGTGTCGCCAGTTTTGCCTCCAAAAATTCGCCAAGAAGCTGGTAGACATAGCGCCCCGTATAGTAGCAGAACATAATCAGCGCGGAAAGCAGGACAAAGCCCATGACATAGGAGAGCGGCTCCGTGCGTGCAGTCAGCATGTCCACAATCGTTTCAACACGCGCCGCGGCCCACACCCGGCAAAGGTCCGCTATGATAAGCAGGGCAAAAATCAGCAAAATCCAGCCGGTATTTTTCAAAATAAACTCTTTGAGCAGTTTGTTGTTCCAGAGATTCATCCTGCATTCACCTCCTGCACCTTTCCGTTTTCAACGAGCAGAACCCGGTCAAACGGGAACGATACTGTTTCATGGCAGACGAGTATCAGCGTCTGTCCACGGAATTCCTCTGATAAAAGCGTGGCAATCCGCTCCGCATTTTCGCGGTCAATGTTGGCAAAAATCTCGTCGCCCAGGACGACTGCCGCGCCATCCTTTCGATAGAGGGCGCGCCCGATGTTGAGACGCTGTTTTTCGCCTTCGGAGAGCTGCTTAGGCTGTGTATCCGTGATGGAACTGAGCCGCAGTTTCCTAAGAACTTCGTCGCAGAGGGCGCCTGTTTCCCCATAGTGGAGCGACAGGTTTTCGTACACATCTCCTTCCAGAATGTTACTCGTTTGAGAGATATAGCGGTAGACTTGGCAAAAGGCAGGAAGCCCGGCTGCCGTCACATCCGCATCGCCGTACAGGATACGGCCCGCGTCTGGCTGGTACAGTCCGGAAATCAGACGGAGCAGGGTCGATTTACCTGAACCGTTCTCCCCGCGTATCAGAACCCGTTCGCCCGCATGGATAGTAAAGCTGACGTCATCAAGAATCGTTTTCTCCCCATAAGAAAACCGCAAATGTTCACAGCGTAGGTCTGCGCCGGTTTGCGGCAGCATCGTCGCCGGTTCCGGTTCAACAGCCTCGTTTTCTAAAATTTCATTAATACTGTCGATACTGGGCAATGACCGCTTGAGTCCGGAATACCCCTGAACCAGAAAATTGATTCCGTCAATCAGCAGCATGGAGGTCGACACAAAGGCGGTCACGGCGGCGATACTTCCTGTACCCCAATATACCAAAAGCCCACCGAATCCATACATGACGAGATATTCGCCCACCTTCATTCCCATCCAGATACTGTCGAAGATAATATATTCCCATGCGCACTGCTCGACAGTTGCCCGCTGGACTTTTTCTTCCTTATCGCGCAGAATCCGGCTGAAGAACGGGACACGGTGGAAGGCGCGGACAGTAATCATGTTGTTGAGCAGCTCGATCAGAAAGCCGTTATTGCTCTTGATGATTTTGACCAGTCGATCCGTAATTTTTTGCAGTTTTTTTCCTGCGTATTTACAGATAAACTGCAATAGAAAGTCGTACAGTACGACCGCGATGCAGAGCCGCCAGTCAATGACCGCCATATACACCACGCAGGCGGCGGACATACAGACCCCGCGCAAAACATTGACAACGCCGTACATAAAGCCGCGGTCTACGATTTCTTCGAGATTGTTTACCATATTGGAAATGACACTGCCTGCCGTAAACTTTTCAAGCGCGCCTTTCCGCAGACGCAGGATTTTGTCCAGAAGCCTGACCTGCAAGCCCTCCAGCATTTTTGTAGATGCATAAATTTCGAACGCGCGCGACGCGGCGGTTGCCGCGCAAAATGCAATCCCAAAAATCAATGCCCAGACGCCCGTCTGTGCCAGCAGCGCGGCACTGCCTGCTTCAATGGCAGACACGCCGCGGCGCAGAATTTCCGGTTCCAAAATCCCGAGCAGGGAGTAGAGCAGGGTGACCAGAAAGGTAACAAGGGACAAAAAATGGAAGGCGGGCGCGCCTTCCAAAAAGCGGTACAACTTTACATACTGCGTAAATAGTCCCATCTTTTTGGTTTTCCTGCGTTTACGTGATACATGCTGCATAAAAATCCCCCCTTTTTTTCTATCTATATAAAGACACAAAAACCCTTTTCACCCGAGATCCCGGGGAAAGGGTATAAAATAATTATACAATATATACGAAATAATTGCCATTTCAAATATGTAACAATTTGGGAATAAAGAGGTAACATAGCTTCAAGGTATTTGTAAAAAACATTGTCTATCAGCAATTGCTTTATAAAAAACGGTTTGTTATAATAAAAGAAAACAATAGGGAGGACAAAGCTATGAAGCATCCTTTTCCACCCAGACTGCCGGACAATGCGCATACGCAAAAGCTTCTGGGGCCAATCCGCGAGGCGGCGCGGGACTACTTAGAAAGCCCAATTGCCGCGCTGCCATACAGCAGCTATGTAAGCTTTTGGAACAGCGGGAACCGGACTGCCTATGAAGCGCATTACATGGAGCACCGGCGCAGGCTGAATGTTTTCACCGCTATGGCGCTCAGCTCAGATGAGGACAAATGGCTAAAAGGGCTTGAGGACATTTTATGGGCAATTTGTGACGAGTTTACATGGGCGCTTCCTGCCCATGTGCGTGGCAGGGAAGAGGCGGAACTTGACGAACATGTACATACAGTCGATTTGTTTGCAGCGGAAACTGCATTTGCTCTCAGCGAGGTATACGCCCTGTTGGGGGAACGGCTTGCCCCGCTTGTACGGCAGAGAATAGCACAGGAGGTGCAGCGTCGCGTTATCGGGCCGTATATGGAGCGGCAGCTCTCCTGGCCCAAAAACAACTGGTCGGCGGTCTGCGCTGGGTCAATTGGTTCGGCGATGCTTTTACTTGGGCTTGAGGATACCTTTGAGCGTGCAAAGGAACGGCTCCTGACGGCAATGCAGCTGTTTCTTGACAGCTATCACGACGACGGCTGCTGTCTGGAAGGTACATTGTACTGGGGATATGGATTTGGGTATTTTTGCTTTTTTGCCGACCTGCTGCGCCAATATAGTAAGGGCGAAATTGACCTGTTCCGGGATGAAAAAGTACACAGGATTGCTCTGTTCCGGCAGCGAACGGTTCTGTCCGGCAATTGGGTGCTTCCATTTGCCGACGCGCCGCACAATCTGAATTCGCATATTGGGCTTGTCAGCTATCTTGCACGCGAGTATGATGACGTGGCAGTGATGGACGAGCAATATGAATCCGTGTTTGACGATGATACGCGCTACCGCTTTGCCGACTTTCTGCGCGACTTCTACTGGTATAACAGCGCGCGAAAGGAGATAAAGCAGGAGGAAACCGTGTGCTGGGAGACATCGCAGTGGTATATCCATAAAAGTGCGCCGTTTACGTTTGCCTGCAAGGGTGGCGATAACGACGAGCCGCACAACCATAACGACTTAGGGGGCTTTGTTCTGTTTTCCGGCGGACAGTTCGTGATAGACGATTTAGGGTGGAGCGAGTATTACGATGGCTATTTCGGCAGCCGCCGCTATGAATTTTTGTGTGCCTCCTCGCGCGCTCACAGCGTGCCAATCATTGACGGACAGTTCCAAAAGGCGGGGAAGGAGTATGGGTCGAAGCTGGTGTGCCACGACGGGAGCGGAATTTCCTACGAGTTGTCGGGTGCATACGGGTATACGCCGCTCGAAAAGTTTATGCGGCGGTTCGACGTAAAAGAGAATGGCGTTACACTGACCGATACCGTGACGGGCAACGTACAGGTCACGGAGCGGTTTGTGACGCGAATCCGGCCGGTTATAAAAGAAAATGTAGTACAAATCGGAGCCTATCAAATTTTGTGCCGTGAAAGAGCGAAGCTTTCCGTTACGAGCGAGACGTTTGAGCCGCGGCTCAATATCTGCAAGATGGATATGCAGTCGGTCGAAACGGCATATTTAATTGATTTTCGGTTTCCTAACGGAAGTGGGGAGCGGCAGTATTCTTTTGAAATCAAAACGGCGGAGTAATGAATCCGCAAACCCATGTATGCCAGAGTGAGCTTGCGGATATATTATAAGGAGTATTTCTCGCAGTATGTGAGAAATTTGGGACAGAAAGGAAGAAGTGTCCAAAATATTGACAATTGTCGGCAAATGTGAAAATTTTGGACGCTTTTCTATTTTGTCTGATGACAGCAGCATGTATTTGTGATATGCTTACATACATCAACAAAAAGTAAGGAGGAATTCAATTGCAGCCCCACAGCACAGATTTACAAGAGCTGCTCCGTACGCTGGGCACGGACGCGGAACAGGGCCTGAGCGCCCAAAAGGCGTCACAGGCGTTGGAGCAATACGGCGCAAATAAGCTGCGCGAAAAGAAAAAGAAAACAAATTTGCAGCGGTTTTTTGACCAGTTTAAGGACGCCATGATTTTGATACTGCTTGCAGCGGCGGCGGTATCATTCGGGATTGCATGTTATGAGGGAAACCCGCGGGAGTTTTTTGAGCCGGGCTTGATTGTTTTGATTGTCATTCTAAATGCAATCATGGGCGTGATGCAGGAGAGCAAGGCGGAAAAGGCGCTCGACGCACTCAAGAATCTCTCTTCGCCTCACGCAAGAGTAATTCGTGACGGGAAAGAGCAGGTAATCGATGCGGCAGAGCTTGTGCCGGGCGATATCATCCGGTTAGAGGCCGGCGATTTTGTCCCTGCGGACGCACGGCTGCTGCGGTCTGTGAGCCTGAAAGCGGAGGAATCCGCCCTGACGGGGGAATCTGTGCCGTCAGAAAAGGACGCCGGCGCAGCCGTTGACGAGAAAGCGCCGCTCGGCGACCGGGTGAATATGGTTTTCTCCGGATGTTCGATAACGTACGGTACGGCTACAGCAGTTGTGACCGGAACGGGAATGAACACAGAAATGGGCAAGATTGCAAACTTACTCGAAGGCGAAGGAGATACGCAGACGCCTCTCCAGAAAAAGCTCGCCAATCTTGGCAAGTATCTGGGTATAGTCGCACTTGCTGCCTGTGCCATCATCTTTGTGGTTGGTTTGATTGACGGTCTACCGCCCATGGAGATGTTTATGACGGCGGTTTCACTCGCAGTATCGGCGATTCCGGAGGGACTGCCGGCGATTGTGACAATCGTTTTGTCGATTGGCGTACAGCGTATGGTTAAGAAAAATGCAATCATCCGCCGCCTGCCTGCGGTAGAAACGCTTGGAAGCGCATCGGTTATCTGCTCGGATAAGACCGGAACGCTGACCCAGAACCGGATGACGCTGGTTCAGGCATATGTGGACGGGGAGAGGGAAGCGGAGGCCATCAGCACACAAAATTCGGAGCCGGTCCGCAAGCTTCTGATGTATGGTACGCTTTGCAGCGATGGCTCTGTCACGATTGAAAATGGTGAGGAAAAGCATATCGGCGACCCGACGGAAACGGCGATTGTCCTTGCCGCACACAAAAACGGTATGGAAAAGGATGCACTCAACCGTCAAACGCCCCGCCGGGCTGAAATTCCGTTTGATTCCGACCGGAAACTGATGAGTACGGTAAATGAGATTGACGGCAGCTATATTGTAATCGTAAAAGGTGCGTTTGATATGCTTGCCCAGCGGTGCATAGCAGGCGATATCGAGGCGGCACGCCGCATGAACGACACGATGAGCGCACAGGCGCTCCGCGTGCTTGCAGTCGCATATAAAACGATTGACAGCGTGCCGGAGAACCCGACGAGCGAAACGCTCGAGCAGGGGCTGACGTTGATGGGGCTGGTCGGCATGATAGACCCGCCGCGTCCGGAGGCGAAGGAGGCAGTAGCGGTTTGCCGCCGTGCCGGGATCAAACCGGTTATGATTACGGGCGACCATGTTGTGACCGCGTCCGCCATCGCAAAGGAGCTTGGCATTTTGCAGGAGGGCGACGAGGCCATCACCGGTGCAGAACTCGATACAATGGACGATGCAGAGCTGGACAGACGGGTACGCGGCATCTCGGTTTATGCGCGCGTGTCGCCGGAGAATAAAATCCGTATTGTGCGCGCATGGCAGAAGACGGGCGAGATTGTATCCATGACGGGAGACGGTGTAAACGACGCGCCTGCGCTGAAGGCGGCGGATATTGGCTGTGCAATGGGCATTACCGGCACAGACGTTGCAAAGGGTGCGGCGGATATCACCTTGACGGACGATAATTTTGCGACCATTGTAGACGCTGTTCAAGAGGGGCGCGGCATTTATGCCAATATTAAGAAGGTAGTTGGGTTTTTGCTGGGTACAAATATCGGTGAAGTGCTGACCGTGTTTTTTGCCATGCTGTTGTGGCGGCAGACACCGCTTCTTTCCATGCAGCTATTGTGGATAAATCTTGTGACCGACAGTATGCCAGCCATTGCGCTCGGCATGGAAGCTGTCGAAAAGGACGTTATGGATAAAAAGCCGAAACCAAAGAGCGAAGGGCTGTTTGCACATGGGTTTGGCGTACGGATTGCGCTGCAGGGCTGTATGTTTGGCGCGTTGACACTGATTGCATTTTTCCTGGGACAGAGTATGACTGGGGAGCTTGCAGCGGGGCAGACTATGGCGTTTATCGTACTTTCTCTTTCACAGGTTGTACAGGCGTTTAATATGCGCTCAGAACATTCGCTGTTTAAAATTGGGCCGTTTTCCAATAAAAAGTTGAATGTTGCTGCGCTGATATCGCTCCTGCTTGTGCTGGTTGTGGTATTTACGCCGCTTATGATTCCGTTTGGCCTTGTGACGCTGTCACCGCAGCTCTATTTGATTGCATTTGGGCTTTGTCTTGTTCCGTTTGTTGTTATGGAGATTTCCAAAGCGATTGGACTAATCAAACATCACTAAGTAAAAAAAGATGACAACTGATCAGTTGTCATCTTTTTTTGTCCAAAGCCATCTCAAAATAATCCAGCAGATTGTAGACCAGCTTTTTTTCCTGTTCGGAAAAATGGCTGATATCTATTATATTCGTATTGTCAATTCCCAGGATATAATCCGTTGAGGTATGAAAAATCTGCGACAGTTCCACCAGCATGGCGGTGGATGGGATGGAAATTCCCATTTCCCATGCGTTTACACTTGAACGCGTTACGTTCAGACGCGCAGCGAGCTCCGTCTGTGTAAAATTGTTTAAGATGCGAAGCTCTTTGATTCGTTCCGCGGCAATAATAATCATAGAAACACCTCTCCTGATTATTATATGGTATCGGAAAAGATATATAATTATCATATATGATTATTTATATTTGACATATTTTGATAAGGTATGATATAATAATTATGTATGAATATTGCGTAACAAAGTTGGAAATAATCGGTTCAGAGGCGAAAGAATCGCGCGCTGCAAAATAAATAGGTAGGGTGAAATATATGAAGGAGAAACAACAGCTTCATAATTCAATCGACGACAGCCGGAAGGAGAGCCTTCTGGAGCGCGTCTGCCGGTATTCTGGCTGTGACTACCTTTCTGATTTGCATGAAAAGAAATATTGTGCTGTTGCACTTGATTTAATGTTACAGGAGGAGAACGACCAGTATTCGCTCAGAGAGTGGGAGGACAGCCTTTCCTATGTTTTGCAGACGAATATCGCCGGGCCTTCCATTGAAGAGGTAAAGCAAAGAGGACGCAGTTACGCAAAGATGAATCATCTTTTATAGAAAAACCTCCCCATTGGCGGGGAGGTTTTTCTATTTTCTGACGATAAAAAACAGCCGTGGGAAGCGGAAAAGAATTTCCCCATTCTGCTGGGGCGGATATGCTTTTACGACTTTTGCATAAATATCGGCTTCAAACGCCTTGCCGTCCTCCGTATTCAGCTCCGCCAGGTACGGCTTCAGCCCAGTCCCACGGTACCACTCGATAATATCCTGATGGGAGCGCATGCGATGGTAGTAAATCGTGCTCCAAATGTGGAAATCGTCGGTCAGGCCGGATAGCAGGTCATAATAGTTTTCCGGCCGCAGTGTATAAAACTCCCTTTTATGCGGAAGTTTTGCATCCCACTTTTCGCTCGCCGCCATGCTTGCAATGATTTTATGGATCGGCTGTTCATAGTTTATGGGAATCTGTACGGCAAGACAGCTGCCGGGATTCGGTATACTAAATAGAGAGCGGAGCAGCACCGGATGGTCGGGAATCCATTGGAGACATGCATTGGAAAAGACGAGGTCGAATGTGCGCCCCAAAACGCCCAGGTCGGCACTTGCGTCGCACAGCGCAAACGACAGGTTCGGAAGTGCGCCCTTAGCCGCAGCAATCATCGCCTCGGAGCTGTCAATTCCCAATATGTCAGCTCGGGGAAAGCGAATGGCCAATGCTTGTGTGCTGTTACCCGGTCCGCACCCGACATCGAGCACTGTCGCGGGGCTTTCCTGTCCCAGTCGGTTAATCAGGTCAAGTGCGGGCTATGTCCGCTCTTGCTTGAATTTCAGATATTGGTCTGCATCCCATTTATGCATCGGTATCGCCTCCAGAAAATTGTTGACAAAACCGGCCGGGGAGTCCCGGCCGGCAATATAATTCTTTATGCAGTTACAATGTTGTTTGCCTTTTGCAGCCCCAGCTTTTCAACCGCCTGCTCCCGCATTTTATATTTCAGGATTTTACCCGCTGCATTCATTGGGAATTCGTCCACAAAATCAATGTAGCGCGGAACCTTGTGTTTTGCCATATGCGACATAACAAATTCCTTGAGCTCTTCCTCCGTGAGCACTTCTCCTTCTTTGACAATGACGCAGGCCATGATTTCTTCTCCATAGTCCTTGTCCGGCACACCGATAACCTGGACGTCGCTTACCTTAGGATGCGTATAGATAAAGTCCTCAATCTCCTTCGGGTAAATGTTTTCCCCGCCGCGGATAATCATGTCCTTGATACGGCCTGTAATCTTGTAGTTGCCGTCCGGCGTACGCCGAGCCAAGTCGCCCGTATGCAGCCAGCCGTTTTCATCAATCGCTGCCGCGGTCGCCTCCGGCATTTTGTAGTAGCCTTTCATGATATTGTATCCGCGCGCAACAAACTCGCCGTCCACATCGTCGGGCAAATCCTCGCCTGTTTCCGGGTCGACAATTTTGCACTCGACGCCGAACATTGCACCGCCGACCGTGTTAACGCGCACGTCAAGCGAGTCCGTCGTCTTGCTCATGGTGCAGCCAGGCGAAGCCTCGGTCTGACCGTACGTAATACATATCTCGCTCATGTGCATTTTATCGACAACATCCTGCATGACCTTGACCGGGCAGGGACTTCCCGCCATAATGCCCGTACGCATGTAGGAGAAGTCTGTCTTGTCAAAGTCCTCGTGTCCAAGCATGGCGATAAACATGGTCGGCACGCCGTGGAACGCAGTAATTTTTTCTTTGTTGATACATGCCAGAGAACGACGCGGCGAGAACGCGGGCATGGGGGACATGGTTGTGCCATGCGTCATGGCCGCCGTCATGGCGAGCACCATGCCGAAGCAGTGGAACATCGGCACCTGAATCATCAGGCGGTCAGCCGTGGACAAATCCATGCAGTCGCCGATTGCCTTGCCGTTGTTGACAACATTGTAGTGTGTCAGCATAACGCCCTTCGGGAAGCCGGTTGTACCGGAGGTGTACTGCATGTTGCAGACGTCATGCTTATTAATCTGCCTGCGGCGGCGCTCTACCTCGCTGATTGGTGTTTTTTCTGCAAGCGCCATTGCTTCGTCCCAAGTGTAGCAGCCCTTCTGCTTGCTGTCAACTGTAATAATGTTTTTCAAAACCGGAAGCTTTTCCGAGTTGAGCTCGCCGGGCGGCGTCGTTTCCAGCTCGGGACAAAGCTCCTTCATAATCTGCACATAGTTGGAGTCCTTAAAGCCGTCAATCATGACGAGCGTATGTGTATCTGACTGGCGCAGCAGATACTCCGCCTCATGAATTTTATACGCGGTGTTCACCGTTACGAGCACTGCGCCGATTTTTGTCGTCGCCCAGAAGGTTATAAACCATGCCGGCACGTTTGTCGCCCAGATGGCAACATGGTCGCCGCGCTGTACGCCCATCGCAATCAGCGCGCGCGCAAAGGTGTCCACGTCGTCACGGAACTGCGGATACGTGCGCGTATAGTCCAGCTCTGTATAGCGGAACGCATACTGGTCAGGGAACTCCTTGCACATGCGGTCGAGCACGTCCGGGAAGGTTTCGTCAATCAGCATTTCCTTGCGCCACACATATTTACCCGTCTTTGCATGATTGTCCTGTAAGAAGGAGTGGCCCTCCTTCTGATACGCTGTCATATAGTGCATAAACTGCGGGAACACGATTCCAGCGTCGGACAGCTCGGACGCCCAGCGCTTCACCCACTCAAGCGATACATACCCGTCGTAGCCGATTCCCTGCAAAGCGCAGAGCATATCGCGGATAGGAAGGTCGCCCTCGCCCATCATTTTATAGGTCACAACGCCGTCCTGCATCACACTGTCTTTTACATGCGTATATTTGATGTAACGCCCAATGTTTTCAATGGTCTGCTGTGCCGATTCTCCCATATAACGGTAGGGGTGGTGCAAATCCCACAGCGCCATGACGGACGGATGGTCGACTGCCTCCAGCAGCTTTGCCAGACGCGCCGTGTCTGCATATACGCCGTTCGTTTCGACCAGAAGCGTTGTGCCGCCTTCCTTTGCCTCCGGCGCAAGCCGCTTTAACACGCTTGCAACATAGGCGTCGTCCACCTCTGTGGTTGGGTTCGGCTCCAAGTCGGCAAGAATACGGATATATGGCGTGCCAAGCTCCTTGGCAAGCGCAATATAGCTCCGGATTTCGCTGATGGTTTCCGCTTCCTTTTCTTTGAACTTCAAGCAGCAGCCGCTCGACAGGCACGGAATTTCCAAATTGAGCGAGGCAAGTTTCTTCTTTGTTTGCGGGAGGGCGCTCTCCGTAAACGGGCGTGCCTTAACTGCGAAAATGTCGTCGCCGAGGCCGCGAATCTCAATCCCATTGAAGCCAAAATCCTTTGCCATGGAGTAAATGTCCGGCCAGTCAAAGTCCGGGCACCCCAAGGTCGAAAATGCAAATTTCATGCGTATCCTTCCTTTATCTATAAGATTTCTGAAAAATAATTAAAGATATTGTAACACATAAAATATGTTTTTTCAACTCATATAACATATTGTGTGCAAGATAACAAAAAACGAGAAATGTTATGGGATGGTGTAAAAAAATGATGAAAAAAACTCCCGCGTTAGCAGGAGTTTTAATAAGCTATATTATAGGTATTAGTCTGATGTAATTACCGTCGCCATCCTTGTTTCCTCGTCCCATTCCACAGTATAGCCCATTTCCTCCGACAGGAACCGCAGCGGCACCATCGTCTTGTCGCCCACCAGCCTTGCCGGTACGTCCATCACGGTTTCTGCACCGTTCACGGTAGCCGTCGTGTTGTCGATTGCGAAGTTAATAGTCGTGTTCGCCTTTTTCGCCGTAGCTGTTTCTGTAGCCTCGTCCCACGTTACCTCCGCACCGAGCTGCTCGAACAGGAACCGCATGGGCACGAGCGTCCGGTCGGATTCCGTCACGGGCGGCGTTTCGAAGCCGAGGATGGTGTTGTTTACGCAGACATACGGGGCGGATTTCTGCGCTTCTAATGCGTCGTAGACAGATTGTTTCGGCACGGTCAACCGCACCAAATACCCCAAATTGGGCATCGTAATATCCTTCCGCATATCTATCACAATTTTGTCTTCGTATTCATAGATACATTGCAAATCGTAGTTCTGGTTACTGCTCATATCTATCCCGTTCAATTCTTGATACCAGTCCAGTTCTTCACAATTTTCCGGCATTTCCAGCTTTGCAAAATATACATTGTCGTTGGACAAGTAGTATTCCAGCGCCGGATATGCTCCGTCCGGCACATCTTTCGGATCCTCCCGGTAGCGCTTGAATATCCAGTTCCCAAGCGTAGACCAGAATTCCCGCGGCACATCTTCTTCATATGTGACCGGCTGAAAGGCCCCGCCGTCCAGGGCTACCTTCGTATCCGTAAAGTACAGACCGCCGACCTCGCGCGGCAGTTCCTCGTCCGTTTCTTCCCAGTTTTCCCGGTCGGTCGAGCGCATCAGCCTGCCATCGACGAGATCGCAATAATACACGCCGTCCTTGTATCCGATTGCCCGGATATGTGCATCAAATTTGTGCTCTGACACGAAATTCATGTCGAGGTCGTAAAACGTAATCGGCGCTTGAAACCCATCAATGGCAGGGCGCGTCCAGTCCCTTGGCCAGAACCCGTCATAGGCTGTACTTCTGTACATATAATAGTCTCCAGCTTTCAAAGATGCTCCACGTTTCGGATTTTCTGGATCATATTTTTTGGGCAATGTATATCTACTCTTTGAAATACCAACTCTGTATGTTTGACCGTCTATTGTAAACAAGTAGCCCTCTCTTTTATTTTGTTCATTTACTCGCGGTAAAAGCGGCTCCGCATCAAGCGGAAGCAGCTCACCGGAAACAACGGCGGCCGATACCGGCAGGGAGAGCCCCAGCAGCACTGCGCCGCAGCATAGCATCCCGATGATTTTTCTTTTCCAGTTCATAGCGTTCCTCCCTTTGTTGAAATGTTCTTAAACCAATGATTATTCCACTCTATACATACCCCAATCACTGCCCAACAAAACAGCCCCCTTTTATGAAAGGGGACTGTTTCTCAATATTCCAGCACTACCATTTGGTGACAGTCAAGCTTCGGAACGGTATAGCAAACACGCCCGTCCTTCTCGGTAAAGGGAAGTTCCTCTGTTTGCGGTGCGAGATATGCCCGTTTTATCTTATGCGGCAAGGCTACGCTCGCTTTTACATCATAGAGCGGGACAATGTCCTCAATCACGCAGATATCCTCTCCGCGCTTGACAGGAGCAGCATAGAGCAGGTGGTGTACATAGCGGTTCTTTTCCGCTTGCTGCTGAATCGTCGTCACGCCCTGTGCCGGGAGCGTGGTGGAAAGCGTCTTGCAGCTCCCCAGCAATGCGTCGAGCGCGTGGTACACGAGTTCTTTTAGAATCATACTCGCCTTTGCGGCGTATTCTTCAAAGATGTTATACGCAATGTAAATACCCGTTTCGTTCTGCGTCATGGCTGCGCCAGCCTCCTGCATGGCGGTCGGCGCGTGCTGGTGGGAGCAGAAATGGAACACGTCGCGGTTAAAGTAAGGGTTTTCGCGCGCAGCGAGCACTTGCGCACCACAGGGCGTAATTTCCTGTGCCTGTGAATACAGCACAAATGAGGCCGGCGCAAAGTTTTGCAGCGCAAAGCCGGGACGGACGTAGGTCGGGTTATACGCACACGGCCCGCTGTATGTAACGCCGAAGTCGAGCGCGAACCGCGTCCTGTCCGGCGTCAGGCCGGAGCTTCCGCTTGCGAGGAGTTTGCCGCCCTGTTTGACATACGATTCCAGCAGGGGACGGAGCGTGTCGTCTACCGTTGCCTCGTCGGGCAGAATCAGCACTTTATATTTTGTGAAATCGCTTTGCAAGTCGAGAATATCGAACAGATAGTTTCCCTCGAGCAGCATACGCGCCGCGCCCGCGTCGTGGATGTTCGACTTGTCGTCCGACGGGCCCCGCAGTGCCTCAATGCTCAAAACGCCGATATCGGCGACGTTTGTCACCGCCTCGCACCACGGCTCTTTTTGCTCTACTTCGGCATAGGCCGTTCCAATCAGGCGGTATGTCGCCTCATCCATTTTACCTGAGGGATGGAGCTGGTCGCCTATGGAACAATGCGCCCCGTTTGCGAGCGACAGCGCCGCCTCGTAGCGTAGCGCGTTCGGGTGCTTGTAGCCACCAAACTCGCCCCATGTAGTGTGGAATTTGCCCGTCATACCCAGAAACGGCAGTCCCAGTCCCTGCACGTAGCGTGCGGAAAGCGGGAAGTGGTCGTAGCCCCAGCCGCCCGTCGGAAGCGATTCCAGTTCAAGATGTGTGTTGGCAAAGGCCAGCTCGCGCCGTCCGCGCGTAATGTGCCCGCCATTGTGGAACAGGGGCAGGCCAGGCTTGACCGAATCGACTGCCGCGCGCGTCTGCGTAAGGTAGTTTTGATAGGTCAGCTCTGCCTGCTCAAGTACGGCGGCCTCGTCGCGCGGGTCTTTTCCGCGCGCTAAAATGTCGCGTACACAATGCTGGCATACGCACGGCTTTACGCCGACAATATCCAAAAAGATACCGTCCGCGTCATAGTTTTGCGCTACTTCGCGGATTTGCGCCAGTAAAATGTCAAGATACGGCGTGTTCATGCAAAATGTGTGATAGCCCGGGTGCATAAAGTCCTGTACCCAAGGCGTGCTCTCGTCCGCGGCGCGGATTAGCCATTCCGGGTGCAGGCGCGCAATCTTTTCGTCAAGTCCGGCGGAAAGATAGACCGGCGTTTTGACGCCGATTTCATGCGCGGCTGCAATCTGCGCGCCGAGTAAGTCAAACGTGAGGTGCGGGTGCATCTCGTTTGCCTCGCTGGGGTGGTATGCCCACCCGTGGTGGCACTTGGCAAACACGGTAATCGAGTTGACGTGCCCGAGACGCAGTTTCTGCTGAAAATCCTCTTTGGAAAAATCTGCGCCAATGTTTTCAATGAGTTCTGATGTGTGAAAATCCAAATGTACCTGCCGGAACCGCATAAAATCACTCCTGTTTATATTATTCTATTTATAGGAATTATATCGGGGATTGCTGGAAGGGTAAAGGGGTAGAATAAAGATTTAGTTGTATAATATTAACCCTCTTTTTAGTAGAAAAATTGTCAAGAGGAAATCTTTTATATATAATCAACTAAAAAGCTGAAGGGGAGGATTTTGCCTTGAAGCCATGGGAAGAGCTAAGATATGTAATTCAGCATTATTTACTGGGGAAGTATGATACAGATACATTTTCGGATGTTTACTATGATATTTATGTTCATAAAATGTATGGATACAAGTTGAAAAACACTGATAAAGATGTATTAGATAACTTCTCAATGTATCGAGTAGGTATTCCCCTTATAGAGAGGATAGAAAGACCGGCATATATTTTTCAGAGCAAGAAGTTAAGAAGCAGGCGGCAATAGTATATCAGTCACTTTGGCAATCAGAGTATTAAAAAAGCAGGCATATTGCCTGCTTTTTTACATCAATAAATCGGCCAGCGACATCTGGCTGCTCTCGGGAATGCCCTTGAAGCACCCGTTCTGCTCGAGCGTATCGAGCGCATTTTTACTGATTTTTGTCCGCGTATGTAAATCCTCGACCGAGTGAAACTCACCCTTTGCGCGTTCTTCGCAAATGGCCTGCGCCTGCGCAATGCTGACATTCGGCAGACTGGAAAGCGGGGGCAGGATTTTCCCGTCCTTGGGCAGAAAATCCTTTGCGTCCGACTCGTATAAATCCACGGGTAAAAACTCAAACCCGCGCGCATACATCTCCCGGCACAGCTCCAGCGTCGTGTATAAATCCTTATCCTTCTGCGTTGCAGCCGGGTTTTGCTTGATTTCTTTCATCGCGTCGAGCACTGTTGCCATCCCGCGACACATCAGATGCGCGTCGAACGCGCCGAGTGCGCGGATGGTAAAGTACGCGCAGTAATAGGCGATAGGGTAGTGCACCTTACAATACGCAATGCGGAACGCCATCATGACATATGCCACGGCGTGCGCCTTCGGGAACATATACTTGATTTTGTTACACGAGTCAATGTACCACTGCGGCACGTTGTTCGCCTTCATTTCCGCCTCGTCGTCCGGCGTGAGTCCCTTGCCCTTACGCACCTTTTCCATGATGGTAAAGGCCAGCTTCGGCGCAAGGCCCATATGCATGAGATATATCATAATATCGTCACGTGTACAGATAGCCTCCGACAGAACAATTTCACCGCTGCGAATATAGTCCTGCGCGTTGTTGAGCCACACGTCCGTGCCATGCGACAGACCGGAAATACGCAGCAGCTCGGAAAACTTCGTCGGCTTCGTGTCAATCAGCATCTGGCGGACAAACTCCGTCCCAAACTCCGGTACGCCGAAGGTGCCGACCTCGCTCCCGATTTCGTCCGGCGTAACGCCGAGCGCGTCGGTATTTAAAAACAGCGACAGCGTTTCCTTGTCGTCGAGCGGAATGGTCTTTGCGTCGATTCCGGTCAAATCCTCCAACATACGGATAACCGTCGGATCATCGTGTCCGAGAATGTCGAGCTTTAACAGGTTATCGTGAATCGAGTGATAGTCAAAATGCGTCGTAATAATCGTACTGTCCGCGTCGTCGGCCGGGTGCTGCACCGGGCAGAACTGGTGGATGTCGTTCGCCTTCGGCACGATGATAACGCCACCCGGGTGCTGGCCCGTGGTGCGCTTTACGCCCGTACAGCCGAGCGCAATGCGCTTCAGCTCCGAGTTATGCGGGATGATGGAGCGTTCTTCAAAATACTTTTTCGCATAGCCATACGCCGTCTTTTCTGCAATCGTGCCGATCGTGCCGGCGCGGAACACGTGCCCCTCGCCAAACAGCTCCTCGGTGTATTTGTGTGCGACGCTCTGGTACTCGCCGGAAAAATTCAGGTCGATATCCGGCTCCTTGTCGCCCTCAAAGCCGAGAAACGTCTCAAACGGAATGTCGTGCCCGTCTTTGGCATAAGGCTGCCCGCACACAGGGCAGAGCTTGTCCGGCAGGTCGCAGCCGGAAAGGCCGGAGCCGTCGTCAACGAACTCGTGGTTTTTACAGTTTTTGCAGATATAGTGCGCCGGGAGTGCGTTTACCTCCGTGATGCCGGACAAAAACGCGATAAACGACGAGCCGACCGACCCACGCGAGCCGACGAGATATCCGTCGGAGAGCGACTTGCTTACCAATTTCTGCGCAATGATGTACATGACGGAGAAACCGTAGGTCGTGATGGACTTGAGCTCCTTGTCCATCCGCTCCTTGACTAACTGCGGAAGCGGGTCGCCGTAGATTTCGATTGCTCTATCGTGCGACATGCGGATGATGTCCTCCTGCGCGCCTTCAATGCTCGGCGGATACGTGCCGGAGCGCACGGGCTGCAATTCTTCAATCATATCGCTGATACGATTTGGGTTCTCAACGACCACTTCGTAGGCCGTCTTTTCATCCAGATAGTTAAACTCGGACAGCATTTCTTCTGTAGTGCGCAGATAGAGCGGCGCCTGGAAGTCCGCGTCGTCAAACCCCTTGCCCGCCATCAGCACGCGCCGGAACACCTCGTCCTCCGGGTCTAAGAAGTGCACGTCGCCCGTCGCGACGGTCATTTTGCCATGCTTTCTGCCCAGTTCAATGATTTTTTTATTGATGTCCTGCAAGTCCTCTTTGCTGTCTACCTGGCCATTGCGCAGCATAAACTCGTTATTGCCAAGCGGCTGGATTTCCAGATAATCGTAAAACGACACAATGTCGTCGATTTCCTGCTCGCTCCGCCCGCCAAATACAGCCTGATACAGCTCGCCCGACTCGCATGCAGAGCCGACGAGCAACCCCTCGCGGTATTTGTTAATGACGCTTTTCGGCATACGCGGCGTCCGGTAAAAGTAGTCAAGATGCGACGCAGAAATAAGCCGGTACAGATTCTCAAGCCCAGTTGGATTCTTCGCCAAAATGATAATATGGTGCGACGGTACGCCCCGCACGTCGATTTTGTCGCCAAAGCAGGTGTTTAAGTCGTTTACATCTGTTACGCCCATGTCGGACAGGTTGCTTAGCATATGCTTGAAGATATGCGCCGTAGCCAGCGCGTCGTCGACCGCGCGGTGATGGTGGTCCAGCTTGACCTTCAAGTGCTTGGCAAGGCTGTTGAGCCTGTGGCTTTTCAGCTCTGGGTAGAGCTTTCGGCTCAGCGCAACTGTGTCGATAAAGCAATAGGGGAAGGGCTGGCCGCGCCGCGCGAGGCTCGCGCGGATAAAGCCGGTGTCAAAGAGCGCATTGTGCGCAACCAGCACGCTACCCTCGCAGAAGGCCATAAAGTCGCTGACAGCTTGCTCCTCCTTTGGCGCGCCCTTTACCATTGCGTCTGTGATACTTGTCAGCTCTGTGATTTTTTGCGGAATCGGGACGGGAGGCTCGACAAAGGTGGAAAACGAGTCCGTCACCTCACCGTTCACGATTTTGACCGCGCCAATCTCTATGATGAAGTTCTTTTCCGCTGAAAGGCCCGTCGTTTCGAGGTCGAATACGACGAAGCTGCCCTTGAGCGGGAAGGGCTTCTGGTTGAACACAATTGCCGCCTTGTCGTCGACAACATAGCCCTCTACGCCATAGAGGACTTTGATTCCATACTTCTTCGCGGCCTTTGCCGCTTCCGGGAAGGCCTGTACCACGCCATGGTCTGTGACCGCGACAGCTTTATGGCCCCACTTTGCCGCCCGTGCAATCAGGTCGGTCGCGCTGGACACGCCGTCCATGGCCGACATCTGTGTATGTAAATGCAGCTCGACGCGCTTCTCCGGCGCGTTGTCCTCTTTTTCTGGCGGTGGCGGCAGCTCGTTGATGTCATAGGCGGTAATCACCGTATCGCGCGAGTATTTGTCGTACGCCACATCGCCGTAGACTGACACCCATACGCCCTCTTTGAGCCGCTTTTCCACCTTCTCCTTTGACGCGCTGTCGCGCGGCTTGCCGTATGAGCCGTCTTGGTTCTTGCGCGGCGCAAGGTCGCAGAACAGCTTGACCGCGATGGAGGATTTTTTATCCGTGATATCAAACGTCACAATCCACGAATTATCGCGCCGCTGCAAACATTCGACGGCAAAAATCTGTCCGCTTGTTCGGACACGGCCTGCCTCGGGCGTGACATCGGAAAGGGGGAGGAGCGCGCCTTTGATTTTGCGCCCGGTAATCACTTCGCTTACTGTGGTTGCGCCGCGCTGCGCCTCGAACTGTTTGATGATATCTTCCTGCGCCTTCTGCTGGCGGAGTGCCGCATCGCTAAGCACGCCGCCCGGCGCGATATCAACGAGTACGTCGTCGAGGTGGTAGGTATGTTTGAATGTATGTTTTAAAGCCGCAAGCTGGCGCTCGGTGAGTGTGACGGTGTCCGCTACTTTGAGCGCCATTGTGCGCGCTTTTTTGTTCACGCTGATTTTGGATAGCTCGACTGCGCAGAGCGAATCGTCGCAGTCGGCGATTAAGTCTTTTACTTTAGTCATGCCTGGTTCTCCTTTGTATGACTGTGTAGTTCCGGTTTTGGCTCCGGGCGGCTGGTGTCCGGCCGGAACCGCGCCCCGGGCTTATGGCGCATATGAAACAGCAGGCGGATAAAGTCCGGATAATAGGGAATAAAACTGCCTTCGTCAATTCTGTGGAGAATCTCCTCCTGTGAGGCCCACTCTACCGCTGCGACCTCCTCTATTTGAAGCCGAAGCGTAGTCAAATCCACCTCTTGCTCGATCAGGTAATAGTCGTCGAAGCCGTGGCTGAAGGTGAGCGACAGGGCGGGCAGCTTGTCCGAAAAGTCGATGGCAAGGCCCAACTCTTCAAGTAGCTCGCGCCCAGCCGCTGTCTGGCTCGTATCGCCGGCTACGGCGCTCCCGCCGACCGTAATATCCCACAGGCCGGACCAGCCCTGCTTGAACGGCTGGCGTTTTTGAATTAGCATTTCGCCCGCACGGTTAAAGATACAAATATGTACAACCAAATGCATGGCCCCATCGGGAAATGCGCTTCCGCGCTCCATGGTGCGGCCCGTACGGTTCCGATTCCTGTCATAAATATCCCATAATTCCATTGATTTCTCCCTTTTCTATCAAAGCTGTTCAATCTCTTGCATGAGTGTATCCACGATTTCTTCCTGCGGGACACGGCGCACGACCTCTCCCTTTTTAAAGAGCAGGCCAATCCCGTCCCCGCCCGCGATACCAATATCTGCGTCGCGTGCCTCGCCCGGCCCGTTGACCGCGCAGCCCATGACCGCGATTTTGATGTCTTTGTCGAGGTGTTTGACCCGCTCGTATACTTCGTTTGCAATTCCAATCAGGTCAATCTGGCACCGGCCGCACGTCGGGCAAGACACAAATGTTACGCCGCTTTTACGCAGGCCGAGCGCTTTTAGAATCTCGATCCCTGCGCTGACCTCCCGTACAGGGTCGTCGGTGAGCGATACACGGATTGTGTCGCCGATCCCGCTTGACAGAAGCGTGCCAATCCCGACCGCAGACTTGACGATACCGCTCTCATACGTGCCTGCCTCCGTCACGCCGAGGTGCAGGGGATAGTCGCATGCTTCGTGTGCGAGACGGTACGCCTCAATCATGGTCGGCACGTCGGACACTTTGAGCGACAGCACGATATCATAAAAGCCGCATTCCTCCAGCAGCGCCGCGTGTGCGAGCGCACTTTCCACCAGCGCCTGTGCCGTCGGCGCGCCATACTTTTGCAACAGATGTTTTTCTAGAGAACCGCCGTTTACGCCGATACGGATGGGAATATGTTTTTTCTTCGCCATGTCGCACACCGCGCGTACCTTTGCCGGGTCGCCGATGTTGCCTGGGTTGATGCGGACTTTGTCAACACCGTTTTCCATGCATAAAAGCGCCAGACGGTAGTCGAAGTGGATATCTGCCACGAGCGGGATGTGGATTTTTGGTTTGATCTGCGCGATGGCGTGTGCCGCCGCCTCATCCGGCACGGCGACCCGCACAATGTCACAGCCCGCTGCCTCAAGCGCATGTATTTGCGCGACGGTTGCCGCCGCGTCGCGCGTGTCTGTATTTGTCATGGACTGGACGCTGACCGCATTTCCGCCGCCGACCGGCACGCCGCCGACGAAAACGGCTTTTGTCTTTTTTTGCTCCATGATACCAACCTTCCTTTCCATGCTTACGTCTGCCACCCGGTAAACAGGCGGACCACGTCGTTATACGTTGCCCAAAGCAGTACCAAAATCAAAAGTACAAACCCAATCAGGGTGATAATCCCTTCCTTTTCAGGCGGCAGCCGTCGGCGTGTTATGGCTTCGACGAGAATGATTAGCAGCTTACAGCCGTCGAGCGCAGGAATAGGGAGCAGGTTCATGATACCAAGGTTGACCGTTAGCAGTGCAACCAGATTGAACAGTACCGTCCAGTCCATCTGCGACGCCTGCCCGATTACGCTGATAATGCCGACCGGACCGCTCACCTGTGACGCGGGCACATTGCCGCGGATCAACTCATAGAGCGACACATACACGATTTTGATATTGTACAGCGTCAGATAATATGCCCGGCTGATGGCCGTTGTAAAGGTCATATTTTCAGCCTTTGGCACGAAACCGAGAATGTACGACGTCTGTGTACCGGACTTGCCAATATAGTCCTGATATTCTTCCGTATCCGGCGCGGCCTGTACTTGATGGTCGACCTCTACGCCGTTATGCAGGACGCGGATATCAATCTGATCCTGTGAATACGTGTAGACGATATCCTGCTTAACCGGCGTGACCGTTTGTGTGACCGTTTCGCTTCCGCGGCGCGCCGTCACCTCAACGGGCTGGTCGGTCACGCGCTCCAGCGCAAACCGTAAATCCTCGTAAATATGGATGGTAGAGCCGCCGATTTTTGTTATCTGGTCGCCTGGCTGGAACACAGACCCGGCCAGATTCGTCGTCTGGTCAATACTGTCGATGATTGGGGTATTGACCTGCGCAGTAGGAGCCTGCAAAATAAGGAAAATCACAAACCCCAAAACGATATTGAGCGCCGCGCCGGCGATTACGACAATAAAGCGCTTCCACCATGCAGCTTTGCCAAAAGAGCGTTCGTCGTCGCTCGCCTCGTCCTCGCCCTCCATCTGGCAGAAGCCGCCCATCGGAATTGCACGCAGGGAGTAGAGCGTTTCCTTGCCCTGCTTTTTCCAGATGACCGGCCCCATCCCGATTGCAAACTGGTTGACGCGGATTTTAAACAGCTTTGCCGCGCTGAAATGCCCAAACTCATGAATGGCAATCATGATTGCAAACACAATGACCGCTACTACGATTGTCCATATCCCTTGTAACAAAACATCACATCCTTTGGAAATTACGTGGATTTATACCTTGCTGTACACGTAGTCGCGCGCCCAGCGATCGGCGTCGAGCACCGCACCGAGCGTACGTGCCTCCGTGTTAGTATATGCGCGCATTGCGCCTTCTATCACGGACGCAATGGCAAGATAGTCGATACGCCGCTGCAAAAACAGCTCCACAGCCGCCTCGTCCGCGCCGTTGTACACCGCGCACATGGTTCCGCCCGCGCGCAGCGCCTCATATGCGAGCGGCAAAGCGGGGAAGGCCGCCGTGTCCGGCTCTGCAAAGGTCAGCGTCCCGATTTTTGCCAGGTCGAGCGCCTCGCCCTGAAGCGGTATCCGATTCGGGTACGTGAGCGCGTACGCAATCGGCAGGCGCATGTCCGGCAGGCCGAGCTGCGCAATCACCGAGCCGTCAACATACTCTACCATGGAGTGGATAATACTTTGCGGATGCACCACAACGTCAATCTCATCCGGCGCGGCGTCAAACAGCCACCGCGCCTCAATCACCTCGAGACCCTTGTTGACGAGCGTGGACGAGTCGATTGTAATTTTCGCCCCCATGTCCCAATTTGGGTGGCGCAGCGCCATCTCCGGTGTGACGACGGTCAGCTCTTCCCGCCGCTTGCCGTAAAATGGACCGCCCGACGCGGTAAGAATAATCTTTTTCAGTTGTTTTTTCTCACGAAGTCCGGCAAGCGACTGGAACACCGCGCTGTGTTCGCTGTCAACCGGAAGGAGAGAAACGCCGTGCTCCCGTGCCAGCGCGGTCACCAGCTCGCCCGCCGCGACAAGCGTTTCCTTGTTCGCAAGCGCAATATTTTTTCCACTTTTGATTGCGGCAATGGTAGGGGAGAGGCCAGCAATACCCATCACAGCAGTCAACACCGTGTCAACGCCGTCGAGCGTTGCAACCTCGCACATGCCATGCTTGCCGGAAACGACGCGGATGTTTGTATCCGCGAGCCGGATCTTCAGCTCTTTTGCCTTATCTTCATCACAAACGCAAACAAGGCGCGGCAAAAATTCCCGCGCCTGCACCTCGAGAAGTTCTATATTATGATTTGCAGAAAGCCCCAATACATGTAAATCGGGGCTTTGCCGTATTACATCAAGGCTCTGTGTACCAATCGACCCCGTCGAGCCTAAAATTGCAATGTTGTGTTCCATTTGGATTCCTTTCTATCACGTATCGTTACAGCAGCGCCGTACCGCTCTCTACCAAAAAGAGACAGACATAGTAAATAAACGGCGATACCATGATTACGCTGTCAAACCGGTCAAGCGCGCCGCCGTGTCCGGGCATGATGTTGCCAAAATCCTTGACGCCGCACGTCCGCTTAATCAGCGAGGCAAATAAATCGCCAAGCTGTGCCAGACACGACCCCACCAACCCAACAAGGGCCAGTACAAAGTAGCGCGGCGTTGCGCCGTTTATGTAATGTGCCACTGCGCCGAGGACAATACAGCCAATTATGGCACAGACAACGCCGCCGACCGCACCTTCCACCGTCTTTTTGGGGCTGATATTTGGCGCAAGCTTATGTTTCCCGAAAAAACGACCGCAAAAGTACGCGCCCGTATCGGTCAGCCATGCACAGGCAAAAATCAGAAATAGGTAATACAAGCCGTTTTCGTCCAGCGAGCGGATACGCGCAATAAAAGAAGGGAAGAACCCGACATACACCGTCGCAAATAGGACTGCTGTAATATCTGTAAAGCTGATTTTTTCGTGCTGGAAAATCGAAATTGCACCCAAAAGCACGATATATGCCGCGAGGGCAAATATAAATATGTCATACCGCCCAAGCGAAAGGACGCATAGCAGGGCGGCTGTGCCAATCATCCCAATGGAACTGAGCAGAAAGCCAAACTTGAATGCGTGGAAAAATTCGAACAGCATAAAAAGAATCAGCACGCCGAGTACAAGGTCAAGAATTAGCTGATTGGCAAATGTCACAATAAAAAACAAAATCAGGCCGATAACTGCCGAAACGACCCGCACCGCAGTATCCTTACTCATATTGCTTCTCCGTTCTGCCGGCTTTCCAGCTTTGTAATAAGCAGGCTACCGCCCGCCAAAGCGCCTGCTGCGCGAAAGATAGGCGTCAATTGCTTTTGTAAATTCCTTTTCATCAAAGTCAGGCCACAACGTATCCGTGAAGTACAGCTCGCTGTACGAGGTCTGCCACAAAAGATAGTTACTCAGCCGCAGCTCGCCGCTCGTACGGATAACAAGGTCCGGGTCGGGCATATCGTATGTATACAGATGATGCGACACGGTTTCCTCATCAATGCTGTCTAGCGTAGTTTTACCGTCCTGTACGTCTTTTGCAATCGCTTTCACTGCACGTACAAGCTCGTCGCGCCCACCGTAGTTGAGCGCAAGTGTCACGGTGACGGCTTTATTGCCTTTCGTCACAGACTCGACCCGTTTGATCTGCTGCTGTATTTCGTCGGAAAAACGGGACGGGTCGCCGATGACGCGGATGCGTACCTCGTCGCCGCCAAGTTCTTTTTCCGCATTTTTCAAATAGTCAAGCAGCAGAGACATCAGGCCGCTAACCTCTTCGTCGCTGCGCTTCCAATTTTCGGTCGAAAACGCGTAGACCGTAATATACTCGATCCCCATGTGTCCGGCAAAGCGGCTTACCTTGCGCAGCGCGTCCGCACCGGCGCGGTGGCCCATAATGCGGGGGAGGGAACGCCTTTTCGCCCAGCGCCCGTTCCCGTCCATAATAATTGCTACATGCTTCGGAAGCTGGCTCTTATCATATTCTTTTTTTGTTTTCCGAAACAATGCCATACCCGTACCTCCGCAACATGCAATTTATCTTACACTTCCATAATTTCTTTTTCTTTTTTTGCAAGAATTGTGTCAATTTCCTTGCTGTACTGGTCGGTGAGGTTCTGGATATCCTTTTCGATTTCCTTTAAATCATCTTCCGTAATTTCGCTGTTTTTCTTCTGCGTCTTGTATGATTCAATTGCGTCGCGGCGAATCGAGCGGATTGCAACCTTTGCTTCCTCCGCACGCTTGTGAATATCTTTTACCAGCTCTTTACGGCGTTCTTCCGTCAGCGGGGGGAACGTCAAGCGAATTGTTTTGCCGTCATTGTTCGGGTTAATGCCGAGTTCAGACTTTAAAATCGCCTTTTCCACTTCTTTTACAACACCCATGTCCCACGGCTGAATGAGCAGCGTACGCGCCTCCGGCACGGAAACATTGCCGAGCTGCGGAATCGGCGTCGGCACACCGTAATAATCGACCATGATTTTGTCGAGAATGGAGGGGTTGGCACGTCCTGCACGAACTGCCTGTAAATCTTCGCTGTATACATTGAGCGTCTTATCCATCTTTCCTGAAATTTCCGGGTATTTTGCTGCCATAGTGAGATTCCTCCTTAGATTGAATTAATAATATAAAAATCCGAAGTTATATCATTTCCTGCTGCCTCTTATGTTACATCCTATGAATTATTTTTTTCCCTTACGACATAAAAATTGTACCCCAATCGGCCTATTTTGAAACAATCGTACCAATTTTTTCCCCGCATGCCGCACGGATGATATTCTGTGGGTCGTCGAGGCCAAACACAAGAATCGGGATATCGTTGTCCATGCACAGCGACGTAGCAGTTGAATCCATCACGCCAAGCCCGCGGTTAAGCACGTCAATGTAGGACAGCGCGTCAAAGCGTACTGCATTTGGGTTGATGTTCGGGTCGGAATCGTATACGGCGTCGACCTTCTTTGCAAGCAGAATGATATCCGCGTCAATTTCCGCCGCACGCAGTGCAGCCGCCGTATCCGTTGAGAAAAACGGGTTGCCCGTTCCGCAACCAAAGATAACAACGCGTCCTTCCTCTAAGTGGTGCATGGCGCGTCCGCGTATGTACGGTTCCGCAATCTGCCGCATTTCAATGGCGGTCTGTACACGGGTGGGGACACCCTTCGACTCCAGCGCGTCGCCAAGCGCCAGCGCGTTGATAACCGTCGCAAGCATACCCATGTGGTCGGCCCGCGTCCGATCCATGTTTTCTCCTGTGCGCCCGCGCCAGAAGTTGCCGCCGCCGACAACAATGGCAACCTGTACGCCCATGTCGACACACTGTTTGATAGCCGCAGAAATGGACGAAAGGGTGGCCGGGTTTAATCCCGTTTTATTTTCCCCGGCAAGCGCCTCGCCGCTGACTTTGAGTAGAACCCGTTTATATTTTGCCTGCAAGATAAATCGACCTCCTGATTTTTTGTTTGGAAAACAGCGTCCGGCACAGCACGCCGGCCGCTTTCACAAAAAAAGGGAACACAACTGCGTGTCCCCTTTTAAAATACAAAGGTAAATCGGGAACAAAAAATTTATTCCCTTCTATTTTACTACTATTTTACCATATTTGCAACTTCATCTGCAAAATTATCCTCTCTTTTTTCGAGACCCTCGCCTTTTTCGAGGCGTGCAAACTTCGTCACTGTGATCGGCGCACCAACCTTTGCGGAAACTTCTTTAATAACAGCTGCAACCGACTTGTCACCGTCCTTGATGAACGGCTGCTCAAGCAGGCAAACTTCTTTGTAGAACTTCTTGATACGGCCTTCTACCATCTTTTCTGCAATGTTGGCCGGCTTGCCCTCGTTCATTGCCTGAACGGTCAGGATTTCCTTTTCTTTCTCTACGACTTCAGACGGAACATTCTCCGGTGCAACATACTGCGGGAAAATAGCCGCAATCTGCATTGCAATATCCTTCGCCAGCGTCTTGAAATCCTCAGTTGCCGCTGCCTCCGGCGTTGTATCAAAGTCAACGATAACGCCGATGCGTCCGCCGCCGTGGATATAGGTTTCTACAACGCCTTCGTACCGCTCAAACCGGCGGATGTTCATGTTTTCGCCGATTTTTGCAATCTTTTCTGTCAGAGCGTCGCGTACGGTGCCGTCTTTGAAGCTCTGCTCCATCAGCGTCTCAACGTCAGCCGGGTTGTTGTCCGCAATATGCTTTGCCACATCGGCAACAAACGTACGGAATTCGTCGTTCTTGGCAACGAAGTCGGTCTCTGCGTTTACTTCAACCAGAACACCCACATTGCCGTCCATGTACGCTTCTACAATACCTTCAGCCGCGATTCTGCCCGACTTCTTTGCTGCTGTAGCAAGACCCTTCTCGCGCAGAAGCTCCATCGCCTTTTCTGCGTCGCCGTTCGCCTCGGTCAGAGCCTTTTTGCAGTCCATCATGCCGCAGCCGGTCTTTTCTCTTAAATCTTTTACATCCTTTGCTGTAAACATTGGCAATCATCCTTTCGGTATCACGATTTCTTCGTTATAGTATCGTTCAAAAACAAAGCGGCCTTTGCGTCTTTGCGCAAAAGACTGAAAAGACCGCCGTACTTTTTATTTTTGCAGCAATTAGTTTGCTTCTGCTTCTGTTGCAGCTTCCTCTGCTGGAGCGTCGTTGCCCTCTGCTGCGAGCTGCTCGCCCTGCTTGCCCTCCATAACAGCATTTGCCATTGTGGAAGCAATCAGCTTAACCGCACGGATTGCATCGTCGTTGCCCGGGATAACATAGTCTACCTCGTCCGGGTCGCAGTTCGTGTCAACGATTGCAACAACCGGGATACCAAGCTTCTTCGCCTCGGCAATCGCGATCTTTTCCTTGCGCGGGTCTACGATAAAGAGTGCACCCGGGAGCTTTTTCATATCTTTGATGCCGCCGAGATACTTCTCAAGCTTATCACGCTCTGCCATCAGCTTGCTGACTTCCTTTTTCGGAAGCAGGTCAAACGTGCCGTTCTCCTCCATTTTACCAAGCTGCTCAAGACGGTCGATCCGCTTTTTGATTGTCTTAAAGTTTGTCATCATACCGCCGAGCCATCTTGCGTTTACATAGTACATGCCAACGCGCTGCGCCTCTTCCTTAATGGAATCCTGCGCCTGCTTCTTCGTGCCGACGAACAGGATGTCGCCGCCGTTCGCTGCAATTTCGCGGATGAAGTTGTACGCTTCCTCAACCTTCTTTACAGTTTTCTGCAAGTCAATGATGTAAATACCATTGCGCTCCGTAAAGATGTACTCCGCCATTTTCGGGTTCCAGCGTCTTGTCTGGTGTCCAAAGTGAACGCCTGCCTCAAGAAGCTGTTTCATAGAAATTACGCCTGCCATTTTCATAGCACCTCCGGTTTTAATTTTTCCACAGGACATACGCCCTGCGGCAAATACATGCCTCCGCCCTGTGCGCGACCTTTGGGAACCGCCAAGCGGCACCGCCCGCAGGTTTACAGAGCGTGTGTATTTTTACGCCATAATAGGATACCATACGGCGCAAGAAAAATCAAGTCTTTCTGCGCAATTTTTGTAAAAAAATCAAAAAAGACGCAGGAAGCGGCCGGGTTGCCGCACCTGCGTCTTTAGTATACCATAAAATTTCCCAATTATACATTTAAGTGCTCTTTGACACGTGCTTTGCTCAGGCCGAGGGAGCGGCAATGCTCCATAAATGCGGCGAAGGAGCCGAACTCGCTCTCGCTCCCGCATTGGATGTACCACGCGCTCGTGTCGCCATAAGCGCGCCAGTCCGCGTCCATAACCGCGTCGGCGTTGTTGAGCGTTAGCGGCTCGCTGCACCATACGCCAAGATAGCCGCTTCCACACCGCGCAAAGAAGAAACCGTCTTTTTTGACTTCTTCCTCCATGGTAAACGAAGGCCAATACAGGTGGACAAACTTCGTCGGGTGTGCGTCCGGGATGGCATAGTAGCAGTACAGGGCGTTGCCATCCTGCCGGAGCGCAGGGAACACGCCGTTGCCGTACCAATAGCCGGGACGCATCTCACAGAAGTCCTTTTCCGTGCCGGGGTGGTTGACGAACGTGAGACATCGGTTGCTGATAGCTGCATACCACAAATGCTGCTGGTAGCCATATTCGCCGGGGACGAACAGCGACGTCCCGTGGAACCATTCATTGTCAAGCTTGGTTGCGAAGTATTCCGTCGTCGTATCGCGCAGGGGCGTGATAGGCGTCAGCCGCGGCGACGCGACGGAGGTCAGCATATAGTCGGCCGTCTTTTTGGTAGAAATCAGCGCCCGCCCGCTCGTAAAGGATATATCCGCAGGCGCACAGAGCAGATCTTTTGCCTGCGGCGGCATTTTGTAAGGCGTGTAGCCCAGCACAGTCAGCCAGATGCAGTCCTGCGCGGCGCAGGAATCGTCGATCCGGTGCAAAAGCGCCTGCAAGCCTGACTTGTACGGCTTGAGCGAGTCGCGGTAGATACGGCCCATCGGCGCAAGATGGATGCCTTGGAAGTTCTGCTGTGCCGCCTCAAGCACAATGCGGTCGATCGCGTTTTTTGCGCGCGCGGAGAGCTGCGGGTCGCCGAAGTCGTGTACCATCAACAGGACCGACAGCGTGACAAGCATATAGCCGCCCGCCAAAAATTCTTCAAACCCTTCCTGTTCGATTACGTCGAACCATTCCTTTACGCGGCGCAGACCGATACCATATTGGTCGACGCCGAACCGGCTTGAGCGCGCAAACCAGTCCTCTGGCCAGAAGCTGCCTGCCAGCATCTGGCACGTATAAAAGAGGAGAGAGTGGTTCTCGCTCCAGAAGCACATTGCGTCTGCGCCGTCCTCGTCCATCCAGTAGCGGAAGCCCAGCGCAAGCGTTTTGATTTTCTTTTTGTATTCTTCTTTGATTGGGATCTGCTTGTAAATCCGCAGCAGGCACGCAAGCCCGAAGTCGGAACAGTCGATCCGCTGCTCGATCTTTTCGATCACTTCATCGAGAAGCTGATAGTCATATTCGTCGAGCGCATTGTTCAGATAATAACGCGCCAATACCTTATAGCCCGCCATATGGCCCTGTGTGTTGCTTTCCGCGGCGTGGCGCATGAGTGTGTCGAATTTTTCCTTGTCGTACGAATAGGTGACAAAAACGGGCGGGTCGTTTTGCACAAGGTCGAATTTGCGCATAAACGGCTGGCCGCATACGGTAAAGGAGAGCGTGACGAGCTTTGCGTCCGGCATGGGACAGGAGTTACCTGCTTCCCAAACGGACTCAGCTCCGTCCGCCGTTACGGTCACGCTTACCGGCGGCTGTCCGTCCGCACGCAGGCTGCCGCTGCGCCATACTACGCTGCACAGCCAGTCCTCCGCCGCTTTGAGTGCTGAAAGCGCAGCCTCCTCAACTGGGAGTGTTACGCTGATTCCATCTGTGTCAAAGAGCTGGAGCGCAAACATGTTGCGCGTGTCACGCACGCCAAAGTTTTGCAGGCATACGAATACGTCGTTGACACCTTCATGTAGGGAAAACGTCACGTCGGCGTGGCTGATGGGCTTATAGACCGGGTTGGAAATTGCGGCGCAATGTTCGCCGTTGAGCCAGAGGTCAATGGCCGCATACGACCAGATTCTTGCCCGCACCTGCTTTGCAGTGTCACTGACGAGCTGGGTTTGCGCAAGCAGATTCACCCGCGTCAGGGTAAAATAAAACTTGGAAAAATCTATGTACGGGTTCCGGTTCTGCGCGTAAAACTTCCACTCCGCGCCGAGTTGGCTCTTTTCACCCAGCGTGCCGGACGCAGGCGCATCAATCACTTTCTGCGGCAGAATTTCGCGCATTTCGGCCTCAAATTTGAGCTGGTTTTTATTGGTGTGCGGTGCGATAAACGGTTCCGTCACCGCGCCGGTTGTCAGATAGTTGACGATATAGCCTTCCTTTGTCAAGGAGAAACGTGTGCTCAACTTTTCCACTTCCTTATTATGATAATTTTCAATACTGAACATAGTTTAGCAGAATATATGGAAAAAATCAATAGAAACTGGTGCTAAGTTTCTGTTTTTCAGGTGATTTTTCATAAAAAACTGTCAGGTGTACAACAATTCCCGGCAATGTACAAGCTTTGTTATCATTGCATTATAGGGCGCGGATAAGCCGTATTCCTCCGCCGCGCGGGCAACCGCGCCGTTGATGGCGTCAATTTCCGTCAGGCGGTGGTTCTGCATATCCTGGCACATGGAGGCGTGGCCATCGGCGCACTCCCGCGCAATGGCAAATACCATGTCGAGGATTTCTTTCTCGCTGAACATGTTTCCGTCTGCCTCTGCAACGGCTATTGCTTCCCGTATCAGTTGAACGGCGATGCCCTTTGCATAGGCGTTGTCAAGCACAAGTCCAATCCGTGCATTCATCAGAGCGGTCAGCGCATTGATGGACAGGTTGACGAACAGCTTGGTCCAGATGATTCGCTGGATGTTATCGCTGACCTGCGTTTCAAAGCCACTCTCCTCCAGTACCACCCGAATGCGCGCGGCCAATGCACGGTTGCCGGAAAGAGAGCCGATGACCGTTTCGCCGCTGCCGCTGTGCCGGACGGCGCCGCCGCCGAGATTGACACAGTTGTGCTTTGACGTGCCAATCAGGAGGTTGGCTTCGTCCATATGGGTTTTGATCGTCCGGTCATTGCCGGCGCCATTTTGCAGCGTCAGCAGAGCCGTGTCCTTCCCGATGATGTTCTGGTTCCGGGTCAGGGCGCGCTCGGTGTAGAGCGTTTTGACAAACAGGATGACCAGGTCTGCCCGCTCGTCTGCACTTCCGCTCATATACGCACGGGCCGGATAACGCCGCTTTGTTTCACCTTCTACAACTGTGATACCGTCGCGGTTAAGCGCATCGACCTGCGGCTGGTATGCGTCGATATAAAACACGTCATGCAATGCACTCAGCCATGTGCCGTAAAAACAGCCCATAGCGCCCGCGCCGATTACTGCAATTTTCATAAGAAAAACTCCCTGTCTTTTGTTTGGTTTTAGTATCTGCGCAAATGAGATACCTATACAAAATAATAGACAGAGAGTTTTTGCATGATTAATATCAATTTTACAGTTCATCCATTTCGTAAAACATTTTGTTAAAATTAAGTTGCATTTTATTGCAGCTATAACCGCAATGGCGGTAGAAGGCATGCGCCTCGGTACGCGTTTCACCCGTAACAAGGCGAACACCGCAGGCTCCGGTATCTTTTGCCCAATTTTCTACGGCGCATAACAGCGATTTTCCAATCCCATGCCGTTTATACTTGTTTGAAACAGCAATTCCCAAAATATCTTTCATAGGAGGCGCGTACAACACATCATAATCGACTGCGTGGACATACCCAACAACAACATTTTGTACAACGGCAACGATAATTTTATCGTGGCTGCTAATCAAAATTTGAGCCAGTCTTTTTCTTGTTTTTTCTGCGTCATATTCGTATCCCAATTCGTTTTTATTTAACTCGTATATGGCGCTTGCATCATCTGTTTTCCCTTCTCTGATTTGAAATTCCATTCGTTATCACCTCGCAAACGATGATTGCTTATGCTTTTTAGTCGAGCAAAAACAGCGACGCGGCCTTATTTACCAGCCACAAAACACATTTTTGCAGCCAGTGTAGCAACCTTGTCAGATAGCGCAGCACCGGCTCCGCCGCAACGACGAATACACCGAGCAGAAGGCTTGCCTCCAGCGACAGGGGGCTGATTCCGAATAGGTCATTTAAGAATATACACGAGAAAATCAGCCCGGCTAACATCGCAAGCCAAATCGTCCAGCGAAAGGCGTTCATCGGACGGCTGATTCTGTACAAGAACAGCATCCCGACCGCTGTCATGAGCAGCGCCGAAATAGTGGAAATATCCGTGTCGTTCATATGAAATACCTGTCCAAAAACCACAAGCGTCGCAATTACAATAAATGCGGTCAGCCCGGCGGGCAGGGAGGCGCTCAGCACATTGGAAAGGAATTTGCCCTCAATCCTGTTTTTGTTTGGCTCAAGTGCGAGGAAGAACGCCGGAATCCCAATCGTGAATGCACTCACCAGCGAAATCTGCGACGGCAGAAGCGGATAATTTATAACAAATATCATGGAGAACAGTGCCATCAGCATGGAAAAAATATTTTTCACTAAGAACAGACACGCACTCCGCTGAATATTGTTTACGACGCGGCGCCCCTCTAAAACGACCGACGGCATGCGCGCAAAGTCGGAGTCGAGCAGGACGAGCTGGGCCGCATGCGTTGCCGCCTCGCTTCCGGAGGCCATGGCCACGCTGCAATCCGCCTTTTTGAGCGCAAGCACGTCGTTGACGCCGTCGCCCGTCATGGCAACCGTCCGGCCCGCCTTTTTGAGCGACTCGACAAACTGGCGCTTCTGCTTCGGCGTGACACGCCCAAATACCGTATACTGCTGAACAGCTTTGTCAATCTGCTCGTCAGTTGTCAGCGTCTGCGCGTCAACATAGTTGTCCGCATTTTTGATTCCGGCTTTTTTTGCAACCTCACAGACAGTGAGCGGGTTGTCGCCGGATATAACCTTGATCTCCACGCCCTGTTCATCAAAGTAGGCAAATGTTTCCGCCGCATCCTTGCGAACCGGGTTGGTCAGCAGAATCAGAGCATACGGCTCCACAGGCGCAGACAACGCGCCGCCGTCCGGCGTGCCGGCATATTTGCCAAACACAAGAACACGGCTGCCGCGGCGGGAATAGGACTCAATCTGCTTCTGATACGCCGCATACTGGCTGCGCAGTACAAATTCCGGAGCGCCGCAGACATAGGCGTTTTCGTCAAAGGTCACACTCGAGTATTTGGTTGCAGAAGAAAACGAGGTGACAGCCGTTGCGCTGCGCCCGGTGTTTTCTTTGAAATATATTTTCATCGCCTCCATGGTGGCGTTGTCGGCTGGCATATTGCGGACAAAGTCGCCAACCAACAGGCCGAGCTGCTCACATCCGCCTGCCTTTTCCGCATCCAGTTCGACGAGTTCTTCAACCTGCATGGTATTTTCGGTGATGGTGCCGGTTTTGTCCACGCACAGTACATCCACGCGCGCGAGCGTTTCAATACACGACATTTCATGCACCAGAACGCGCTTGCGTGCCAGCCGGATGACGCTCAGCGCCATTGCTACGCTGGCGAGCAGGAACAGCCCCTCCGGAATCATCCCTATCAGGGCGGCAACCATGGACACGACGCTCTGCTGGACCGATTCCCCCATATAGAAATGGTGCTGGACAAACATAGTGATACCGATGGGGATAATGACAATGCCGACGAGTGCGATCAAGCGGTTAAGCGAGCGCATCATCTCGGACCGTTCGCCCTTTTTTACCGTCTTTGCCTCCAGCATCAGTTTGGAAACATAGGAGTCTTTTCCGACTTTTTCCAGCCTTGCGTGGCACTGGCCGGAAACGACAAAGCTGCCCGACAGGAGCGGATCGCCCGCCCGTTTGGTAATCTCGTCCGCTTCACCGGTCAAAAGCGATTCATTGACCTGAACCTCGCCTTCGGTTACAACGGCGTCCGCGCAGATTTGGTTCCCTGCGCCGAACAATACAATATCGTCAATGACCAGCCGTTCGGAGTCGATGACGGTTTCGGCACCGTCGCGCAGGACGCGCGTTTTTGGTGCGTTGAGCACAGTAAGCTTGTCAAGTACCTTTTTTGACCGGATTTCCTGAATAATACCAATCAGTGTATTGGCAATGATAATCGGCAGAAAGGTCAGTTCCCGGAAGGAACCGACCAGAATCAAAAGCAGGGCGAGCACCGCAAAGACAAAGTTGAAGTATGTAAAGGTGTTGCCCAAAATGATTTGGGATACGGTTTTTGTTGGCGCGTCTACAGCTACGTTGACCTGCCCGGCCGCAGTACGTGCGTCGACCTTCTCCTGGGTGAGGCCGGTTTCCGTATTAGGTTGTGAGGGTTGTGTTTCGGCTGTCATGCCGCTGTTTTCCTGTTCCATGGTTTCCTCCGGTAAAGTTCTGTTCGATAGTCATAGTATAGGCATATGCACGGCAAAATATAAGGCGGTTTTCGCCCTTCCCGTGCTACTTCTATACAATATAACGAATCCACGTTTCCGTATTACTTCAAAAAGCTCAAAATCGTAAACATTTTCTTATTATAATTCTATCATACCCATCCGGTAGAGGCAACCGCTGCCGACCAGTCTTAACAAAATATTTTCATTTGGCCGGAAAGATTGACGCTTTTTCAATCCCGTGATAAACTAAAACGGAACAGAAATTCGGAAACGGGGAGATACTATGGCGTTTTTCTATTATACAGAGGCGGAAACAGACTATTTAAAGAAAAAGGACAAGCGGCTTGGCGCAGTGATTGATAAGCTGGGACATATTGAGCGCGAGGTCGTTGACGATTTGTTTGAGGCGTTGGTGTATTCTATCGTGGGACAGCAGATATCGACAAAGGCGCAGATTACCGTGTGGAACAGGATTAAGGCAGGGCTCGGTACTGTAACGCCGGAAACCGTCACGGCGGCGGGGGAGGCTGTGCTGCGCGGCTTTGGCCTGTCGGGCCGGAAGGCTGGCTACATACTGGGGGCGGCAGAGAGAATCCTATGCGGCGAGCTGGATTTGAAAGCATTAGAAGAGATGAGCGACGCGGAGGTAAAACAGAAGCTGTGCCGGTTGCCTGGCGTAGGCGTATGGACGGCGGAAATGCTGATGACATTTTCCATGCAGCGCAAAAATATTTTCAGTTTCGGCGACTATGGAATCCGCAAGGGCCTGCGTATGATATACCACCACCGCGAAATTGACCAGAAACTTTTTGCGCGGTATTACAAACGGTATACGCCCTATGCGTCGGTTGCGAGCCTGTATTTGTGGGCGGTGGCAGGCGGCGCAATCCCAGGTATGCGCGATTATGCGCCGCGCAAACGGTAAAATTCCGCCCCGATTTGAGAAAAAACAGGAAAAATACGGCCCTCCCCAGCATAAAAATAACATGTAAACGGCGCGATGCCATTTGGGGGTGGGGGCTTGATTGTTTTTATTAAAAAGAGCAGTGTGTTTTTGCTTTGTACGATATTTTTGTGCGTGATGATGCTTGCGGGTATCATTTTGGGGAATGTCAGCGTGCCCGCAGCGGTGAACGCGTCTTATGGGAAAGTGGTCGTCATTGACGCCGGTCATGGTGATCCGGACGGCGGCGCAGTCGGAAAGGACGGCACGACGGAGGCAGGGCTGAACCTTCTCGTTGCGCAAAAGGTGGAGAACCTGCTCTCCCAGGCGGGAATCAAAACCGTTATGACGAGGACGACGAACGAAGGAATTTATGATTCAGACGCGAAAACCATTGCGGAGAAAAAACGCTCCGATATGCGCAAGCGGCGCGACATCCAGTCTAGTGCAGGAGCGGATTTGTTTGTTAGTATTCATATGAACCTGTTTGAACAGTCAAAGTACCACGGTGCACAAGTCGTCTATGACCCGAAGAATGCGGAGGCAAAACGGCTGGCAGAGTGTATCCAGTCCGCTTTGAAGGAGAACGTGGACCCGAGTAATGAGCGCCAGGCGATGAAGGCAGGCAGTGGCATTTATCTCTTAAAAAACGCGCCGATACCGTCTGTCATTGTGGAATGCGGCTTTTTGTCCAACGAGGAGGAGCTGGCAAACCTGAAAACGGATGAATACCAGACGAAGCTGGCATGGGCGGTCATGAAGGGGATTGAGGCGTACTATGCCGGTAATGGCGCAGCCGCCCCGGCACAATAAAAAAGCTCCGGTAAAAACCGGAGCTTTTTTAAAATTCTACAGTCAGTCCGTCATACGCGACGAAAAATCCCTGCTCTCCGGCAGGAGCAACCATATCGTCATGCGTTGCGCCGCCATTGTGGGAAAAATGGTTGAGATAAAAGACAGTCTTCCCATCCGCAAGACCCGTATCGATTAACCTTTGCCGCACCTGAGCCGCCGCAGCAAGGCCGAGATGTCCATGCTCGCATGGAACGTGAAACATGGTACAGTCGAGCGAAACAAAGTCGAACCGCACGCCGGTTTGCGTAAGGTACGCCCATGTTTCATTTGGGAACATGCCGGTGTCGTTTGCATAGAGCAAGCGCTTCCCGCCCTTTTCAATCAGGTAGAACACCGGATCGCAGTAGGGGTCGTGGTCAGCCTTCAGTGCTGTTATGATATATCCCTCCGCCTCAAACGGCACAAACGGCGCGATTGGGTTAAAAATGACGCACTCCTGCTGGAAAGGCTGGTTATAGTCCTTTTGCACCTGCAAAACGTCGCGCCCGGAGGGGGAGGTGCCGTAGACATTAAGCGGCGTTTCATCGTTGAGCTCCGCATAGGGGGATCGGCGCATTACCAAATCTTCTGCATAAAGATGGTCGGAATGGTTATGCGTTATGATACAGGTGTGAATTTTGGAAAGGGGCAAGCCATCCCGCAATACATGCAAATACGTATCAGCAGGAAAGTCAATGAGCAGCGTATCGTCAATTAGTGTCTGGCTGCGGGAGCGGATGTTCCTGCCGCCTGCCTGGCGGGAACGTTGGCAAACGCCGCAGTCACAGAACAAGGCCGGTACGGCCTCGGATGCGCCCGTACCGAGATATTGGATTTTCATATGCAACACTCCTTATTTTTTTCGTTCGCGTTTTATGGTCAGCAAATCGTCCTTCGTGACCGGCTCCTCGCTGTAGCGCGCTTTTTCGTATACCGCGCGGATTTGCGCGTCGGCCTCTGTGCCGTCGGTGCCGATTTTCCGGCTGATTTCAGCAGGAGTGGCCGCCGGGGAGATTCTTTCGTCTTTACTGCGGCGGTGATTGACATACTTTTTATACATACGGCGCACCTTCTGCGCGTTGGATTCCGGCCGGAAAAGCTGACGAATGCCGTCGCGCATATGCCCAATCCCGTTTTCAATCACATCGGTTTCGACTGTTTCAACGACATCGGTTTCCATGCGGCCTCGCTCTGAAAACCGCTTTTGCAAACGGTAGAACAGATATACCAGCGCAGCTATGACAGCCGCAATTGCAAGTGCGAGAAACACGATATAGAAAATATGCTCCAAAAGCTGTGCGAGCGCAGAGGCCGAGGCGGGCGCGTCTAACGGAACGGCAGTCACGTCGCTGCTCTGTGTCTCTCCCGCGCCACCGCTCTGGCTTGTCAACGGAGAATATATCCATGCAATTGCCGTAAAGAGAAGCTGTACGACAAGACGCAGAGCGTTTTCCAGCTCCGCCCACGGCAGGTCAATCGGGAGCTGTGCCATCAGGAGCATGACTCCAACCGCCAGCAGTCCGAACGCAAACAGCAGCAGTGTGCTGACACGCCGGATTTGTCCGGCAGGCAGGTTTGCAATCTCTTTGCTGTTCTGTACAAAGTACCAGGTTTTAAAGCTGCCCTGCACCAGAAAATACAGCGCCAGAAACGCGACGAGCTCCCAAACATAGAGCGGCAGCAGGGCCGGATACCCGAAGGCAATTGCCGCAGCGTATCCAGCAGCGAACACAAGTACGCACAGCCGCGACGTGCGGTGCTCCCATTCCTGCTTTTTTCCGAAAGCAATCCGGAACGAGTCGCCGCACATGATTAAAACGAGGACGGCATAAATTGTTTTCTCTGTCGGTGTTGCACCGCATAGCAGGCTAAGCGCGAGGATTGCAGCGTGGGCCAGTATAAACCACACATAGCCGCGCAGCTTTAGCCGTGTAAGCAGGCACAGCGCCGCCGGAATTACGAGCACAAAGGCGTACAGGCAGGCGTCCATCCCCGAACCAATTGCGTAGAACAAAAATGCCGCAATCGCATGGTAGGGGAGTGTGTAGGCAAGCGTTTTTAAAATATATACTTTTAAAAGGCCGCGGTCTTTTACCATCTTACACCACCTCCCAGCCATGTATGTCGTAGGCCGGATTTGGCTCCGGCAGTGTTTTTGACCCAGCCTTATATGGAACAATCCACAGACAGCCGTCCCGATCATTGCAAAGCTGCGCGTATGCGGTCTGCAGCCGTTTGCTGACCGAGGGGGAAAGCAGGATAAACACGGTGTCACGACCGGTTTTTGCGTCCAACCGGTCTATCAGATTGGCAAAATCGGCTGTGTCGCCGTCATAGGCCATCCGCGCCAGCACGGTTTTTATCGTAGTGACGTGGCTCTGCCCGGAGCCGCACTCCACCTGGCACCGTTCGTGCGATACCGCATCCGTGCCGTTGCTGATCAGCCCGACAGGAACGCCGTTTTGCACAAACAGGGATGAGAGGCTGACTGCAATCCGGATTGCTTCCTCGTACAATGCTTCATCCACAAATGTCGTGTCGGACTGAAAGTTGAGGAGCAGATAGACCTCCTGCCGGTTCGTGTAGTTGTGAACATTTACCTTTAGCGCACCAGTCTTTGCCGAGGCTTTCCAGTTGATGTTTTTCATCGGGTCGGTCTTGCTATACTCGCGAATCGCGCGGAATTCAAACGGGTCCTCCATGGAAAACCGCTTTGTGAGGATATTTCCCATCATTTTATTAAACGGCGCGCGCAGACGCGACACGTCCACCCCCTTAGGATAAGCAAGGAACGACGCCCCACAGGGAATGTCCCGAACAATGGGGGAGGACATAAACAGGTTATAGGATACAAGATTTACCGTGTCAATAGTATACAATCCGCGCCGCAAGCATTCAAATTCAATCGTACGTGTAATGCGCTGGTACGACATGGTAGAAAAAATGTCGTTTTTGTACGTTCCGTCAGAGGTGCTGACGTTTTCGCGCCCGGGGAAGCGCAGGTGTTTTCCACTTTTGAAGCGGACACGAAGAACAGGAAGCGGGAGCCATTTTCGGTTTGTAATCACTTCTACAAGCTGGTTTTTCCCGCCTTCCACACAGGCGGCTTCTCCGAAGCGGAGGTCGACGCGCAGGCCGTGAGCCCAATATTTTTTATAGATTCGGTTTTGCAGCCAGTAGAGCAGGGCTGCTCCGATAATAATCAGTATGATTTCCATAATATGCGCCCGCCTATCTCTTATCCCAGTCTTCCGTTGGCACCGCCGTGGAGGAAAGAATCTCTGTGACGACGCTTTCCGTGTTTGCCGCTGCGGTGTCGCCGCTGAGAACAAGACGGTGTGCAAACACCGGTGCGGCAAGCGCCTTGATATCTTCGGGTACGACGTAGCTGCGCCCTTGCAAGAGTGCGTAGGCCCGACATGCATTGAGCATGGCAAGGCTTCCGCGCGGACTGATGCCGAGTGCAACGGCGGGCATGCTGCGCGACGCGGCAGCGAGGTCGGCGATATACGTTTGCAGGAGCGGGTGAATATAGATGTGTTTGACCGCGTCCTGCATGGTGACAACCGTATCCCGGCTGCATACGGACGAAAGTGTTCCCAGCGGACTGGACTCCAAAAACCGCTGCATGATTTGAACTTCCTCGTCCCGGTTGGGGAATCCCATGTTGATTTTCAGCAGAAAACGGTCGAGCTGCGCCTCCGGCAGGGGAAATGTACCCGCCGTTTCAACTGGGTTTTGCGTTGCGATGACAAAAAACGGCCGTTCGAGCGGGCGGGTCACACCATCGACCGTGACCTGCTGCTCCTCCATACACTCAAGCAGACTCGACTGGGTGCGCGGCGTGGCGCGGTTGATTTCGTCTGCGAGCAATATATTGCAAAAGACTGGCCCGGGCGAAAAGACAAAGCCACTCTCCTTCTGGTCAAAATAGTTCAGCCCCGTTACATCAGACGGCAGCAGGTCCGGCGTGAGCTGGAGCCGCGCAAACGACGCGTCAACCGAACGCGCGAGCGACTTTGCCAGCATGGTCTTGCCGGTGCCCGGTACATCCTCCAAAAGTACATGTCCGCGTGCCAAAAGCGCAGTTAAGACAAGGTCGATGACCTCCTGTTTTCCAACCATGACCTTTTGAATGTTTTCCTTGAGACGAAGAATTGGCTCCGTCAATTCCTTTGCGACTGCCTCCAACGTAAATACCCCCTTCTGGAAATTATAATACAAGCAAGAATACTATATCATGAAGCAGGTTTCTTGTCTATAGGAATTATAAAAAAGAGAAGCCGGATAAATCCAGCTTCCGAGAGATAGCGGCCTGTTTACAGGCAGCTAAAGCCGCTATTTCGTTTGGTATTTTTATCAGGTGCTCAATCAGATTTGTCTTGCCGTCCCTGAAGTATGCCGATAATGGTAGTACCCATAAAGGAAGCGAGAGCGCGTAAAGTCTTCAGGGAAGGGTTTGCAATTTCCCGCTCTAAATGGCTGATTGTATCGATACTGACATTGCATTTTTCTGCAAGCTGTTCCTGGGATAATTTGTGTTTCTTTCGAAAATCACGAATATATTCTGCAATTGCCCTTTCTTCCGTCATAAAATTCCCTCCTTTTTTTCATTATATAAAGGAGGATTACACGTTTAAACAGAATATAATACGGATTTTTTGATTGTTTGTATATTTTGCGCATGTTTTGTTTGCCTGGGCCTCAATATTTTTCTGTTTTGCTTAAAATATAAAACAAAAATTCATTTCGTTTATTCCTGGTTCAGTCTATGACAAAACACGGCATATAGCCGTTTTTGTCATAAAAATAAAAGCCATCGAGAATTCATCGATGGCTTTTATTTGAAAGATTATGATATGTCATACAATTATTTGTTTTTTGCCTTTGACTTCGCACGCTTTGTCAATTTGTGAAGCAGCACATTATGGTATACAATCGTTGCCACAAGGTAAACAAGCATCAACACTGCTACAACATAATACTCCATTTTTGTGTTCTTTAAGAACAAAATAAACGACCGCAGATAGGCCGGTGCAGCCTCTGTCGGAAGCCACTGCGTGTAGAACGGCAGGTTCAGATAGAACGCCGCAATTGCCACGCCAAGCGCAAAATGGCCATAATTGCGCAGCCTTGCTCTATGCTTTTCAAACTTCGGCTGTTTCATAAAAGAAAGTACATACAGTACGACTGTGGCGATAGCGCATGCGAGGAAAATCCCAAGCATTACATAGCGATAGGAGAGAATGTTCCCAATCCGGCCCATAGCATACAGGTAAAACACATAGAGCAGAACATAGCCGAGAACTGTGTATCCAAAGTTTACCAAAACTCGGTTTGTAATTTTCTCCTCAAGCTGCTTTTTCGGCAAACCTGCCAATTCCTTGATCATCATTTTCGTATATCCTCCTTGTATATTTAAGAAAAATTTACAGGAAAAGCTCATAATTCATCATAGAAAGCACCGCTTCCCCGGCTGTTTCCGTCCGCAGGATACGCTTCCCGAGCGTTACGGTGGGGAAGGTCGTATTTCTGATGGTAGCAAGCTCCTGCTCGCTGATGCCTCCCTCCGGCCCGATTAAAAAGGCCGCTGTCTTTATGCCGCCCGTCTTTGATAAAACATCTTTGAGCGTCGTGCCATCTTCGTTTTCATATGGAACGAAGGACAGGTCGTACCCCTTCATCTGTTCGATTGCTTCGGCAAAGGCAACCGGCTCGTCCACAACCGGAATAACGCCGCGCTGGGACTGTTTTGCAGCCGCATAGGCGACGCTTTGGTAGCGTTTCGTCTTTTTTGCCGAATCAGACGGACTATTTAATTTTACAACACATCGCTCCATAATGCAAGGTATAATTTTACAAATTCCTAATTCCGTGCATTTTTGTATGATGTATTCCATCTTTCCGGACTTTGGAAGCGCTTGATACAACGTAATTTGTACCTCAGGTTCCGACTCATTCGGGTGAGCAGAACGGATCACGGCTGTAACCGCATCCTCCGACAAGGCAGTAATTTCAGCCTCGTAGTCGGTTCCGCAGCCGTCGCATAGCGTGAGCGCTTCTCCTTCCCGCATACGGAGCACTTTGCGGATGTGGCGCGCGTCGTCGCCCGTGACTACTGCACTGTTGCCGTTTATCGCGCTTTTATCAATAAAAAATCTTGGCATATTGCCACTCCATTTCATTTCGGATTATTCTATGACACTGATTTCTGCGTCAAATGCGGTCTGTCCAGCATTTAGGATAAAGTCGATACAATATATGGTTTCTTTCCCGCATCCTTTATGGATATTATGCGTATTCGACTCCTGTTCCGAAACGGAAACCGACGCGCAGTCTGCCGAAAAACGGATGACCGCGCCGCCTGCCGTAACGGTGCAGCCGGACACGATTGGTTTATCCTTGCTGACAAAGCGTTCCCGGATTTCTTTAAACGGGGAGTCGGAAACAAAACAGTCATGTAACAGGATTTTATCCTCCTTTGTTTCAAGGGTGCGGGTGAGCGTTTTCAGACCCGACACCTCGTATGCGGAGGCAAACTCCATGGTTACAACATCGCCGTCAACACGCATTGTTCCCTTATGTTCTGCGCCCTCCTTCTGCGCCGCTCCGTTTATAATCGGCACATTGTGACTGACAGAGCTGTTGCAGAAAATGGTGTACCGCGTTTCCGGGCGGAAGTACTGACGCGTATATTCGCCCGCCCCGAGGTCACAGAGGGCCTGCCTTCCGCCGGTTACAAAGAGGAACGAACCTACGTCGTTATGGTTGTGCGGCTCATCGTTGTCGCCCGCCTTTGCCGCAAGGGCATAGCGCGGCGTCTTTTTGATGTACCAGGCAGATTCCGGCATGTAATACTGTGTAGATTCCAGCTCGGATTCCACGTTGTATGCCGGGTTGAGGAACACAAACGAGCGGATTACATGGCACCAGCGCGCCGCGTCGTCGCCCTCGCCGCCGACACGCGTCGAACGGTACTTTGCAGGCGGAACAACCACATCGTCCGGAAATTCCGCCTTCAAAAAGTGGCTCAGCCCAAGCATATGCGACCCGGTGATGGAGCCGTCGGCAAAGCTGACCGTCACATCGTTTTGCAGAAACATCTTTTGCTGGAACGTCGCAATCGTGCGGACACGCTCCTGCTTGAAATAGTCGTATTCGCCGTCCGAAAACTGGCGGAGTAGGTCAGCGTAATACGTGAAAAATCCGAAGCCGTAAATCCAATAGCCAAGCCCTTCACGGCACACGCCGTCCGCCTTGTAACTCGACAAGAAACACTCGATTGCTGCGTCGATGCGCGGTTTGATAGAGGCAAACAGGTCGGGTCGCCGGTACATGAAGGTAATGGCGACGCTGCCGGCGCAGACAGCCGCCCAGTTGTTCGTCATCGTTTCAAAGCTGAAACGCCGGTTCAAGAATGAGTCGATGACGCGCCGGTTCAGCTCAGTATCAATCCGTGCATTTACGAGCGGGTCAAAGCGGTCGCCGAGCAGGTAGGCAATCTCACTGAGAGCAAAGCCCGTTTCGCACGCGAATAGGTCGAGATATGTATTGTCGTTATGTTCTATATCGGTTACGTGCGCTGGCATGGCCCAGCAGTATTCGTCACAGATGGCCCAGATAATGTCCTGCAATTTTTCGAGATATTCCGGCTGCTCGGGATAGATCAGGCAGAGCATGGCGCAGGTGTTGAGGCGCGTGCGCCGCAGGAAGTAGGGAACTTCGTGTTCCTTGCGCGAGCCGCTCCCATAAAAGATTTTATAGTTGCTGTAGCGCAGGATAGGGATTTCCTCCTGACAGCAGGTATTGTAGAGATATAACAACTCGTCAATTAGATTTTGGTAGTCCGGACTTTCGGATACTTTCTTCCAAAAAGTCGGGTCCTTTGCTTTTGCAAACAACATTTGGTTTCACCCTTTTTATTTGATTGAGATATATCTTATCATATTTCACATAGAAAGTTCAAGAATTTTGTGAAAAATTTTGATTATTTGCTATAAAGTATACAGCGGGCAAGAAAAAAAGCGGCTGTCCGCCGCTTATTTTAACCAATTGCCGTAACCGAGCACCACTCGCGCTTGTCACAGACGGCTTGTATCGTAAACCCGGCCGACTCCAGCGCGGCGCGCACATCGTCCTTGCGTGCGAGGATGATGCCCGACGTGATAAACGTGCCGCCCGGCTTTATCACAGCCTTTGCAAACGGGGCAAGGGCGATGATAACGTCCGCCACAATGTTGGCCAGCACTACGTCGTATTGCTGCGCCGATACCTGCCGCCGCGCCGCCTCGTCGGAGAGAATGTCCGCCGCAATTGCCGTGTAAGCGTCTGCGCCGATTCCATTGCGCGCAGCGTTTTCTTTTGCAATCTTGACCGCATTCGGGTCAATATCGACGGCCAGCGCGCTGTTTGCGCCCAAAAGCAGGGCAATGATAGACAAAATCCCGCTTCCGCAGCCGAGGTCGAGCACGCTGTCGCCAGCGGCAATATGTTTTTCCAGACTTTCGATGCAGAGCTGCGTGCTCTCGTGCGTGCCGGTCCCGAAGCTCATGCCCGGGTTGATATGGAACACTGTGCGCCCTTCGTCGTCGGCGAGCGGCTCCCATTCCGGCTTAATGAGGATTTTATCACCGACTTTGAGCGGCTTGTAATACTGCTTCCAGTTTTCCGCCCAGTCTTGTTCTTTCATATTTGTCAGGCTTGCCTCGAGTGTGCCGAAGCGGCCCTCCTCGTCAAGCGCCTTCAGCTCCGCCATGCTCTGCCGGATGGCGGAGAGTTGGGAGCGGCCATGCTCGTCGTCGGTCAGATAGACCTTTACACGCGTCGGAGCCGTCTTTTTATAAAGAAGCGATTCGTCAATGTAATCCCAGTATTTTGTGTCGTTTTCCAAAAAGTCGTTAAAGTCCGCCGCGTCTTCAATCTCCGTCCCGGTGATGCCGAGCGCATACAGCCTGCCGCAAACCGGCTCGATCCCTTCCGTAGTTGTGTCAATCGCCGCCATAATCCAATCCATACGTATCTACCCCTTATCCCACATGCGTATTCGCCGCTTTATAATTGCCCAATAGCCGGAACGAGACCGCGTCGGCGCGTAGCTTTTCGAGCAGTTCCTGTGTACCGTTATCCTGCAAGTTTGCCTCAAAGTCAATATAAAAGTTATATTCCCAGCTCCGGTTCGGAATTGGGCGCGACTCAATCTTGAGCAGGTTGACGCGGTACTCTGCAAAGTGCGCCATCAGCTTGCAGAGCTGTCCCTCCTTGTGCATCAGTCCGAACAGAACAGACACCTTGTTCGCTTCTTTTTGTGTGACTAGGTCGCGGGCAATGATAATAAAGCGCGTATAATTATTATAATTGTTATTGATGGCTTGCGCAAGTACTTTCAGGTTATAAAGTTTGGCCGCGCGCAGCGACGCAATCGCAGCCTTGTCCGTTCCGCCGCTTTCCGCGACAAATTTTGCGCTCACCGCAGTATTGTGGTAGGGGATACAGTTGTAGTCCGGGTGTTTTCTCAGGAAGTTACTGCTTTGCTCGAACCCCTGTGTATGTGAATAAACCGACTTTACCGTATCGAGCGTAGCACCCTCGTTTGCGAGCAGATTGTGCGAGATCGGCAGGATGTATTCGCCCGCGATCTTGCAGTCGTAGCGCGTGAACAGGTCGTATACGTCGCCGATTGCCCCGGTGGATGAGTTCTCAATCGGAACAACACCGTAGGCTGCCTCGCCGGACGATACCGCCGCAAATACGTCCTCAAAAGAGGAAAGGCAGTCAATCTGCGCTGTTTCGCCGAAATAGGCGCAGGCGGCTTCTTCGCCGTACGCGCCCGGCGCGCCCTGACACACGACCCGGCCCCCGTCTTTGTGCGCTGCTACCGTACCCTCCGGCATAAACTGTCGCTGGTACTCCTTCGAGCAGTCCATTAAGTCGCAGATAATACGCGTCGCCCACGGGGCGTACGCCTTATTTGCCAGCGCGCCCGTGAACCGCGCAATAACCGCCGCCTCGCGCGCCGCGTCAAAGACGGGCAGTCCGTTCGCGCGCTTATAGTCCGCGACCTCTTTTGATAAATTCATGCGCCGCTCGAACAGGCGGGCAAGCTCTTTGTCCGTTTCGTTGATATCATTTCGTACTTCGTCTAAACTTCGCATCGTTTCCCCGCCTTACATGTAAGTTTTAATCGTGCGGCCTTCCACCTCGGCAATCCGCTTTACCTTGCTCATCAGCTCGTCAAAAGCGTGCGGCGTCAGCGACTGCTGCCCGTCGCATTTTGCGCACTTCGGGTTGTTGTGCACTTCGATGATAAGCCCGTCTGCGCCCGCGGCGATGGCCGCCTTACTCATTGGCTCCACCATCCAGTAGATACCGGTTGCGTGCGACGGGTCTACAATGACTGGCAGGTGGGAGTTACGCTTCAGAATCGGAATACTGCTCAAATCGAGCGAGTTGCGCGTTGCCGTTTCAAACGTACGGATACCGCGCTCGCACAGGATAACCTGGTCGTTGCCGCCCGCCATGATGTATTCCGCCGCCATCAGAAGCTCTTCAATCGTCGCGGAGAAGCCGCGCTTGAGCAGAATCGGCTTATCCACCTTGCCCAGCTCGCGCAGCAGGTCAAAGTTTTGCATGTTACGCGCGCCGACCTGAATGATATCGACCTTTTCCATGAAGAGGTCGAGCGTATTCAGGTTCATGATTTCCGACACGATTGGCATGTTGTTGGCCTTGCCTGCGTTGTAGAGCAGCTCCAGCCCGTCCGCGCCCATGCCCTGGAATGCGTAGGGCGAGGTGCGGGGCTTGTACGCGCCGCCGCGCAGGAAGCCTGCGCCAGACTCTTTTACGTCGCGTGCAACTTCGTCAATCTGCTCCTGCGACTCCACCGAGCAGGGGCCGGCGATGATTGCGATCTCGTTGCCGCCAATTTTGCGGCCCTTTACGTCAATAACCGTATTGTGCGGGTGGAACTTGCGGTTCGCCTTCTTGTACGGCTCCTGTACCTTCATGATGCGGTCCACGCTGTCGTAAAGGTTGACTGTGTCAATGTCGATTGCCGACGTATCGCCGACCAGACCTAAAATGGTGGTCGCTTCACCCTCGATTTGCTGTGCTTTTACGTTGCCGAGGCTCTCGACATACGCCTTGACTTTGCTGATTTCCTCTTTCTTTGCCGACGGTTTGAAGATAATTACCATTGTGCATACTCCCTTTCTAATATTGGATAAATTTAAAATTTTGCAAAAAAGAAAGGGCCTGATGAAATCAGACCCTTGTAAACATGGTTTGCCGGAATATGCTTCTTAACTTTGCAGGTCTGAATTCAGTTTTTCCAAGCCAAAAAAGCCGTAGCCAAAAAAGTAGCTAAAGCTAAAGCCAAAAAACTTGGATTCAGTTGTCAGAAGCACTTTATCCGTTCTCATAACAAACTCCATCCCCGGTATAAACCGGCTAAAATCAACATCATGTTTTATGATTTGCTTTAGTATACACCCATCCGCGCTGTTTTGTCAATACAAGAAAAAGAAAAAGCAAAAAACGAGAAAAAACGGGTTTTCTTCGGCCTTGACATCGCTTGCGGCAAATGACTATAATGGAGATAAAATTGTAGGGGGTGGCGATGATGGAGTATATCATAGAGCCGCAAAAACGGCTGCAGGTCTGTGAAGAAGTGGATTTGTGTGTGATTGGCGGGAGCTGTACGGGGCTGTTTGCAGCGGTGCGGGCGGCACGGCTCGGCCTGCGCGTCGCCCTGGTGGAAAAGCTAAACTGTCTGGGCGGTACAGCAACGGCGGGCATGGTCAACATCTGGCATAGCCTACACGATTTTTATGGAGAAAAGCAGATAATTGCCGGCCTGACTGGCGAAACAATACAGAGGCTGGAAAAGAAGGGCGCTGTCGCGCGCGGAGAGGCGGCGCATGTTGCCTATCGGCTCAACACGGAGGAACTCAAGCTCACGCTGGACGAGTATGTGCGCGAATGCGGCATTGTGGTATACTTCCATACATTCTACTGTACGCCGGTCGTGAAAGATAACAAAATTACGCATATTATCATAGAAAACAAGTCCGGCCGACAGGCTATCCGGGCCGGATTTTTCATCGACGCCTCCGGCGACGGGGACATGGCGGCCCATCTGGGGCTGGAAAGCTACCGTAACGGGCATATCCAGCCGCCGACTCCATGCTATCATTTACAGAGTGACAAAGTACTTAATGTTCCAGAACTTTTGCAGGCGCACGGGGCCGAGTTCGGGCTCCGGGAGGACTGGGGCTGGGGCAGCCCGATCCCCGGACTGGAACATATTTCGCTGCGCGCGGACACACATGTGTTCGGCACCGACTGCGCCGACGCGAAGGAGCTGTCGCGGAGCGAGCTGGAGGGACGGCGGCAGATTGGCGCGGCGTTGGACGTGCTGCGCAAATACGGAGGTTGTCAGGTAACGCTGGCGGGTGTATGCGCACAGCTTGGCATACGCGAAACGCGCCACTTTGTGACGCGTTACAAGGTTACGCAGGAGGACATTCTGATTGGACGCGTGTTTGAGGACGCGATTGGCTATGGGACCTACCGAGTCGACAAGCACCATAGCGACACGGCGGGGATTTCGTTTTTATACCTGGACGGAACAATGGAAACCCACTATGACCGCACATCGCCGCCAGAGCGCGGACGCTGGCGTGCGGAGGGGGAGCACGCCCTGTACTATCAGATACCATTCCGCATGTTGGTACAGGAACAGTACGCGAATTTTATCCCAGTGGGACGGATGCTGCACGCCGACGAAGGCGCATTTGGTGCGCTGCGCGTCATGGTGAACCTGAACCAAATGGGGGAGGCCGCAGGCGTTGCCGCATACTGCTGTATCGACGAAAACACGCCGGTACAGAAAGCCGATACGGCCCGTGTTCGCGCGTTGATGAAGGCGGGTGGGTCGCTCATATTTTAACGGGAATTTGACGGTTAGAGGATAAAAGCGGAAAAAAGTTCTTTACAAAACGGAAAATTTGTAGTATGGTAGAAAAGCGGTTTAAAAAAATTCTTTCATTATATAGTGCAAATAGGGCAAAAGGAGGCGCGCGATGTGGACAAAAGGGAGCTTTGGCTGTGGCTGATGAACCTGCCGCATATCTTTTCGCCAAAGGTTGCGCCTCTTTTGGAGCGGTTTGGAGATATAGAGGCTATTTACCGCGCGACAGAGCAGCAGCTCCGGGGAATCCGCGGGATTGGGGAAGCGGAGGCTGCGTCTTTGCTCGACAAGGATTTGTCGCGTGCGCGGCGGATTGCGGAGCAGGTCAAAGAACTCGGTGCCTATGTACTCTGTTATGATGATGCACCATATCCGGACATGCTGCGCCATCTTTACGACCCGCCGTATGTCTTATATGTACGCGGCGAGCGGCTTGTGTGGGACGACATGCTTCCTGTTGCCGTTGTCGGCGCGCGGGAGAGTACCGAATATGGCAGGCAGATCACAGATGAAATCTGTTATGAGCTGGCGAAAAGCGGCGTTACAATCGTGAGTGGCATGGCCCGCGGAATTGACTCGGTGGCGCACAGCAGTGCATTGCGCGCTGGGGCCAAGACGGTCGCGTTTTTAGGCTGTGGGATTGACATTGTATACCCGCCGGAAAACGATGCGCTGATGGAGGCGATTGTGCATAACGGTGCGGTCATGACGGAGTTTCCGCCAGGAACGCCGCCCTATGGCAAAAACTTCCCCATCCGTAATCGGCTGATTGCCGCTCTGTCACGCGGGGTGCTGGTCGTTGAGGCAAAACAGCGGAGCGGGACGGCTTCTACAGCGCATTGGGCGCTGGAAAACGGCAAGGATGTGTTTGCTGTTCCCGGCGACATAACACGAGAAAATTCAAAAGGATGTCACCATCTTATTAAGTCTGGCGGGGCGAAGCTGACGGAGTGCGCGCAGGATATTCTGGAGGAATATGAATACGATTTGGGACATATGGATTTGCCGGCAGGCGGCAGACCGGTTCTTGTGGAAAGAAGGCAGTGGCCCGCGGAGAGAGCCAGCCGTCCGCACCGGGCGGAAAAGCGCACGGAACCGAAACGGCCCAGTATCGACGACGAGCGGTATGCGCAGCTCGATGAAGCGCAGAAAAAAATCATTGCGCTGCTGATTGAGCGCGACGCGCACATCGACGAGATATGCCGCCATGCCTCGCTCTCTGCGGCGGAGGCGGGCGCGGCTCTGACACTTATGGAGCTGATGGGGCTTGTTACGGCGCTTGCCGGGAAAATTTACACATTGAATGTATAAAGTTGAAAATACGTCGTACAATTTGAAATAGATTATGCTTGATTTTTGGAGGTAGGAAATGTCGAAAAAACTGGTCATTGTGGAGTCGCCGTCCAAGGCGAAGACAATAAAAAAGTATCTGGGCTCAACGTACAAGGTCGAGGCGTCGATGGGGCATATTATCGATTTGCCGAAGAGCCAGATGGGCGTGGATGTGGAGCACGATTTTGAGCCGCGTTACATCACCATCCGCGGGAAGGGAAGCCTTTTGAGTAAGCTGAAAAAGGAAGCAAAGGGCGCGGACAAGATTTATCTGGCGACCGACCCGGACCGCGAGGGCGAGGCGATTAGCTGGCATTTGGCGCATGCGCTCGGGATTGAGGAGGCGTCCCCGTGCCGCGTGACATTTAACGAGATTACAAAGTCGGCGGTGCAGAAAGCCATCAAGGAGCCGCGCGGCATTGACCAGAGCCTGGTTGATGCGCAGCAGGCGCGCCGCGTGCTCGACCGCATTGTGGGCTACCGCCTCAGCCCGATTTTGTGGAAAAAAGTGAAAAAGGGGCTGAGCGCCGGGCGTGTGCAGTCGGTTGCGACGCGGCTGATTTGCGATCGTGAGGACGAGATTGAGGCGTTTGTGCCGCAGGAATACTGGACGATTACGGCGGAGCTGACGGAGCCAAAGAGCAAAAAGAGTTTTAAGGCGAACTATTACGGCGAGGGCAAGAAAAAGGCAGAGCTGAAAAACGAGGCCGAGGCGAAGGCCGTGTCCGACGCGGTGAAGAGTGCGCCGTTTGTGGTCAGCACAGTCAAGACGACGGATATCAAGAAGTCGCCCGCGCCGCCGTTTACAACCTCCACCATGCAGCAGGAGGCGTCGCGCAAGATCAATTTCCAGTCGCGCAAGACCATGCAGACGGCGCAGACGCTTTACGAGGGTGTAGATATTCAGGGGGCCGGAACGGTCGGCCTGATTACGTATATGCGTACCGACTCGACGCGCATCGCGCAGGAGGCGCAGTACGCAGCAAAGGACTATATCACGGAAAATTACGGCGCGTCGTATGCGCCGAAAAGCTTCCGCAATTTTAAGAGCCGGAAAAACGCGCAGGACGCGCACGAGGCTATCCGCCCGACAGATGTGACGCTTACGCCTGCGCGGGTCAAGGAGTCACTTACAAACGACCAGTATAAGCTCTATAAGCTGATTTGGGAGCGGTTTGTGGCCAGCCAGATGGAGAATGCGGTCGTCGAGTCGACCGTGGCGGATATCGACGCGGCGGGGCATACCTTCCGTGCGAGCGGGTCGAAGGTGAAGTTTGACGGCTTTATGAAGGTATACATTGAGGGGACGGACACGGAAAAGCAAAAGGAAACCGCGCTGCCGGCGCTTACGGAAGGCGAGGAGCTGAAGCTGAAAAATTTGGAAAACAAACAGCACTTCACTCAGCCGCCTGCACGCTATACCGAGGCGAGTCTCGTCAAGGCGCTTGAGGAGGAGGGGATTGGCCGCCCGTCGACGTTTGCGCCGACAATTACGACGATTTTGGCACGTGGATACGTAACGCGCGAGAAAAAGAGCCTGATTCCGACCGAGCTGGGGCGTGTGACGACGAATCTGCTCAAAGAGAACTTCAAAGACATTGTCGACGTGGACTTTACGGCGAATATGGAGACCCAGCTTGACGAGGTGGAGAGCGGGGAAATCCCGTGGAAGTCGATTGTAAAAGAGTTTTACGGCCCGTTTGACAAAGAGGTGAAGCGCGCCGAGGAGGAAATCAGCCACGTACAGCTCACCGACGAGGTGAGTGACGTACCGTGTGAGAAGTGCGGGCGTATGATGGTGTATAAGATGGGTCGGTACGGCAAATTTTTGGCGTGTCCGGGCTTCCCGGAGTGCCGCAATGCAAAGCCGATCCGCAAGGAGGCGGGCGTAAACTGCCCGAAGTGCGGTAAGCCGGTACTCGTCAAAAAGAGTAAGACAGGACGGACGTACTACGGCTGCGAGGATAATCCGAAGTGTGACTTTATGACGTGGGATATGCCCATTGCGGGCCGGCAGTGCCCGAAGTGCGGCGGCGTATTGTTGCAGAAGAATACGCGTGGCGCAAAAAAGATTGTTTGTGCAAATGAGAATTGTGACTATGAAGAAGTAGGCGGGAAGAAGAGTGAAGGTTAAGGTAATTGGCGCGGGGCTTGCCGGGTGCGAGGCCGCGTGGCAGCTTGCAAACAGAGGAATACAGGTGCGTTTATACGAGATGAAGCCGCACAAGTTTTCGCCCGCGCATCACAGCGCGGACTTTGCGGAGCTTGTGTGCAGTAACTCGCTGCGCTCCGACCAGATTTTTAACGCGGTCGGCCTGCTCAAAGAGGAAATGCGGCGGCTCGGCTCGCTCATCATGGCGTGCGCGGACGAGACGCGCGTGCCGGCGGGCGGCGCGCTGGCGGTCGACCGGGAGGGGTTTTCGCGTCTGGTGACGGAGTGTATCCGCACGCATAAAAACATCGAGGTCATCAGTGAAGAGGTAACGCGCATCGACGAGGAAGCGTATACCATCGTCGCGTCGGGACCGCTCACGAGCGACGCGCTCTCGGATGAGATTGCGCGCCTGACAGGCGGGGAATACTTGCACTTTTTCGACGCGGCGGCGCCGCTCGTAACAAAAGAAAGCATTGATATGGACAGCGCGTTTTATGCGGCGCGCTATGACCGTGGTACGGCGGACTATATCAACTGCCCGATGAACAAAGAGGAATATCTGGCGTTTTACCATGAGCTGATAAATGCGCAGACGGCAGAGCTGAAGGAATTTGACAACGGCAAGGTGTTTGAGGGGTGTATGCCGGTAGAGGTGATGGCCACGCGCGGTGTGGATACGCTGCTGTTTGGGCCGCTCAAACCCGTCGGCATCACAAATCCGAAGACGGGAAAGGACGACTTTTACGCCGTGGTACAGCTTCGGCAGGACAATGCTGCCGCGACGCTGTACAATATTGTTGGGTTCCAGACGCACCTCAAATTCGGCGAGCAGAAGCGGGTATTTTCCATGATTCCGGCGTTGCGGGACGCGGAGTTTATGCGCTACGGCGTCATGCACCGCAACACGTTTTTGAACTCGCCGCGGCTTTTGAACAAATATTATCAATTAAAGAGCAATCCGCGTATCTTTTTTGCCGGGCAGATGACCGGCGTGGAGGGCTATGTCGAGTCCGCCTCGAGCGGGCTTTTGGCGGGATTGAATATGGCGCGCTTGCTGGCGGGACAGGAAATGATAGATTTTACGAATAAAACGGCGATTGGCGCGCTCTCTAACTACATTGCCGACGGCAGCGTGACGCACTTCCAGCCGATGAACGTCAATTTTGGGATTATGGAAGGGCTGACAGAGCGAATCAAAAAGAAGCGGGAACGGTACGAGGCCGTTTCGGCGCGCGCGCTGGCTTATTTGGATACGGAAATTGAAAAAATGAAGCAGGAAACGGAGGGACACTATAATGCTTGAACCACTGAAAATGCACCCCGTGTATAAAGAGCCAATTTGGGGTGGTAAGAACTTAAAGGAAAAGTACGGCAAGGATATTCCGTCGGACACGACGGGCGAAGCGTGGGAGGTTGCAGCGCACAAAAATGGGCAGAGTACGGTCGCGGGCGGCACGCTCGACGGCAAGACGCTGGGAGAGGCAATCGAATTGCTCGGTAAAGACCTGCTCGGCGATTTTGTTGCGCAACAATACCCGGACAAGTTCCCGCTTTTGGTCAAGTTTTTGGACTGCAACGACAAGCTGAGCGTACAGGTACACCCGGACGACGCCTATGCAAAGGTACACGAAAACGGCGAGCTCGGCAAGACGGAGATGTGGTACATTCTCGACGCAAAGCCGGGCGCAAAGCTGATTTACGGGTTTAACCGCGACGTGACAAAGGAGGAGTTTGCATGCGCGATTGAAACGAACACGCTCGACGAGATTATGAACTTTGTCGATGTAAAGCCGGGCGACTGCTTTTTTATTCCGTCAAAGACGCTGCATGCGCTGCTTGACGGCCTGCTCGTCGCGGAGATCCAACAGAATTCCGACACGACGTACCGCGTGTATGACTTTGGGCGCGTGGACAAAAACGGCAACGCGCGCGAGCTGCACATTGAAAAGTCGGTAGATGTAACCAATCTGTCGTCGAGTAAAGGCGGCGAGAAGGTCGCGCCGAAGGCGGAGAAAATCGAAGGCGGAACAAAATACCCGCTTTGCAAGTGCGACTATTTTGATACGGTGAAGTATGAGATTGACGGAACGGCTTCCTTTGAAACGAACCGGCAGAGCTTTGTACTGCTTATCGTATACGAAGGGGAAGCGGAGTTGAAGTACGAGGGCGGCTGCATGGATTTGCGCGCAGGCGACAGCGTTGTTGTACCGGCATACTTGGGTGCATATCATATAGAGGGGAACTGCGGCCTGCTAACAAGCGAAGTGCCTGTGCTGTAAGGCAGGCGGAAGGTGAGGTCAGAATGAAGAAAAAATATTTATTGATTGCGCTGGGGGCTTTTGTTGCACTGGCAATCGTATCGGCAATTCTGTCCGCGGCAGGGCTGCATGTGCCGGGACTGACAAGGATTGCAATCGTTTTGATGATGGCGGTGCTGATTGCAAATTCGATTTATGATATTAAGGCCGGGAAAGAAAAGTCCATGTGCATCATTATTATCGTTATTGCTGCTTTGGCAATTTTAGTAAACATTGCAGCGCCCATTATGGAATATATGGGCATGTAACAGATTGAGGGTGCGTGCGCGCCCTCTTTTTTGTTGACACGGCACCGGTTTCATGGTATATTGAAATCGGTAAGAGAAAAGAATTTTAAGGGGATGAGATCATGTATTGCAGAAATTGCGGAAGTCAAATGGATTCAGATGCAGCAGTGTGTGTCAAGTGCGGCTATCAGAAGGGACAGGGAAATCGGTTTTGCCCACATTGCGGCGCGCAGATAGAGCCGGGGGCGGGCTTTTGCGGAAAGTGCGGCGTTCCGCTGTCTGCAACTTCGGCGGCACAGAGCACAATGGCGAAATCACGGATTGCGGCCGGTTTGTTGGGTATCTTTTTAGGCGGCCTTGGTGTACATAATTTTTACCTGGGCTTTACAGGCAAAGGCGTGGCACAGATCGTGCTTTCCTTATTTTGCGGCATTGGCGCAATTTGGGGATTTATTGAGGGAATTATGATTCTGGTTGGATCTATTAACACAGATGCAAATGGCGTCCCGCTGCGGGAGTAGAAAAAAGCGTTCATCTTTTGGATGAACGCTTTTTTATTAAACCAATACCGGCTGAAACTGTTCGCCGTCCAGAGCAAATTTTGTTGTAACGGTAATCAAATCCATATGAGCGACAAGGGAATTCTTTTTCTTGATCGGGTCGTCCTGCCCAAACGGGACGAAGTAGATATTTTTCCGGTTGAGAAGCGCCATGATGTTCTTCCCGCTTGCGCCGAGGCCGTCGTTCGTCGAAACGGCGATGATGAGTGGGCGCTCGTTACGTAGGTGCGCCTTAGCGGCCAGCGTGACCGGCGTATCGGTAATGCCGTTTGCCAGTTTACCGAGCGTGTTGCCTGTACACGGCGCGATGATAAGCGCGTCGAGAAGCTTTTTTGGCCCGATGGGTTCGGCGTCCCGGATGGTATGTATGATTTCATTTCCGGTAATCCCACACAAGGCCTGCCGGAACGATTCTGCCGTGCCAAACCGCGTATCGGTGTCATAGGCGTTCTGGCTCATGATTGGCAAAATTGTCGCGCCGGTCGACTGCAAATTTTCCAGTTCTGCAACGACGGTCTTGAATGTGCAGAAAGAGCCGGTCATTGCAAACCCAATTGTTTTTCCTTTTAAATCCATGCTGTCTACACCCCCAATTCTGTGCAGATGTTTAATACGGTCTGCTTAATGATGTCACCCGCGCTGATTGGCGCAACCCTTCCCGGAAGGGAGAGCGCCCACACGGTTTTTATTCCATACTCTTTGGCGGCGTTTAAATCTACACCGCCCGGCTTGGATGCCAGGTCGATGACAAGCGCATCGCTGCGTACGTTTTTTAACACTTCTCTGTCGAGCACCTTGTAGGGCACGGTATTGAATATAATGTCGTACTGGTCGATGACTGGCTTAAGCTGGTTTGTATGGCAATGGTCGTAGCCATATGCGTCAATCCATGCAAATGTTTCATATTTTCGCGCGGCAGCGCATACCTTTGCTCCAATCCCGTCAAGCATCTTGCACAGTACTTTCCCGATTCGCCCAAATCCAATGATAAGGCATTTGCTGCCGCAAAGGGTGGTTGCTGTTTCGTTTAATGCAATGGAAAGCGCGCCCTCCGCCGTGGGGATTGCGTTGAGCACAGTGAGCTCTTCGCGCAGAAAATAATCAATCGCATAGACATTATGTATGTCAATCAGCTTTTTTACCCCATCGTCGAGCTTGCCGCCGAGCAGAATTTGGTTTTTATTCATTTGTTCGAGCAATGTGTTAATGTCGATTTTCCCCTTATAGTACGGCGCGCTGACACATCCTCCGTCAGTAGCTGCCGGCAGGGGAAGGACAACGATGTTCGCCCCGCTGAGCGCCTCGGTCAACGATGCCGCCGGAATCAGGGAGAGGTAAGGCGTATCCGCATCAAAGCCATAGACGCTGACTGAATATCCTTCCTCAGAGAGTGCGTTTGCGAGGCGGATTTGCCGCAGGTCACCGCCTATGATTGCAAAATTTCTATGATTCGCCACATTCAAAACCTCCAAAACGAAATCGTCATGCAATCCTATTTTATGTCGGGGGGCAGCCTTTTGTGCGTGTGTGCCAGTAATATTTGAAGGCCGCAATCCATAGTAATATACAAAGTGCAGCCGCACGACGGCAAAGCAGAGATGGATGTGGTGATTTGAAGGATTTAAAAAATATGCTTTTGATTGCGGGAACCTATGTAGCGACTGTCATCGGGGCGGGATTTGCGTCCGGGCAGGAGATACTCAGCTACTTTGTGATCTATGGCAAGCAAAGCCTGTATGGCCTTTTACTTGTATGTGTTTTGTTTATCCTGTGCGCACTCTGCGTGCTTTTGCGCACGGAGCGGAACGGACTGGAAAGCTTTGACGAATATCTGCGCTGTATCGCCGGGCGGCGGATGTGCGGGTTTATTAAACTTTGTGTGACGCTGTTCATGCTGGCCTCCTTCTGCACGATGGCAGCAGGAAGCGGCGAGCTGTTTTTGAGTGGTTTTGGTGTCGCGCCGATTTACGGCATGGCGGCGATGCTGCTTGCCTGCGCTGTGGTGTTTTTTTTCGACTTAAAGGGAATTTTAGCAGTCAATGCTGTGTTGGCCCCCATTATGGCAGTTTCGTTGTTTGTGCTTGGCGTTGTATCGTTCGTATTCCGTGACACGGCGGTGTTTGGGAGCGGCATTCTATCGAAGCTGTGCGGCAACTATATTGTGTCTGCCCTGATTTATGCGTCGTATAACCTGCTGACCGCAATCGTGATCCTGTCGCAGATGCGGCAGATGGTGACGAAAAAGCGCGTCGCGCTCGGCGCTGCGGTGATAGGCGGCGCGGCGCTTTTTATCATTGCGCTTGCCATCTGGGCGGCAATTGGACTCTACTATGGCAAAGTCGAACTCGGAGAAATGCCGTTTCTTACAATCGTGGCGCGGCGCGGCGATGTCATGCGGATTTTATACAGCGTTGTGCTTTACTTTTCCATGTTTACAACGGCAATTTCTTGCGGGTACGGCGTTTTGGAGTGGCTGCGCCATACATTCCGGATAAAAAAACTCACCGCAATCGTCGTTTTGATTGCGGTGAGCTGTCCGGTTTTAACACTCGGCTTTTCCAGCATTGTGCAAAATGTGTATTCCATTTTTGGCTATCTCGGCCTTGTGCTGATTGTATATGTATTAGCCGACGGGGTGCGGATGCTGTCGGAAAAGTAAGCCTATTTCCGGCCAAACAGGTTCTTTTTCTGCGCGAATTTGGCCAGCGGAATCCCGAGCACATAGCCTACGACAAGCTCGCCGAGTCCAACGGTCAGCATACAGTACCAGATTGCAACCGGCTCGTCCGTCATAAGCAACGGAAGGTAACTCCCGACAATGAGCGCGTTGAATAATGCGGTTGGCAATGGTGCTAGCCAGATACGCTTTGTAAAAAAGCCGCGGCAAAGATAGGTCGTCAGAGCGGCGAGTAGCGTCGCGCCCGTGCCGAATACGAGGTCGAACATATTGGCCCCCATTGGTGTAAATATATTTGCAATAAAGCAGCCGACTGTTACGCCTGCCACTGCCGATGGCGAAAACAGGCACAGCAGCATAAGTGCCTCGGCAATGCGGAACTGGACCGGCCCGTAGCTGATGGCAGAAATGCCGGGCAGCAGCGAACAGGCGGCATAGATAGCGGCGATAATTGCACCGTAGGCCATATGTTTTGCGTTAAAGTTTTTCATGTTTGAACTCCCTTCTGCCGTGTTTGACATAAACATAACAATTATACAGAAAACAGGGGTGTTCGTCAAGCAGAAGGTGAAAAACTAAAGAAAAAAGCAAATCCTGTGTAGTTTCGGGTTGCATATAAAAAAGCATTGTAGTATAATAGAATCGTTAAATTTTGGTTTATTAAACAATTTGATAAAGGAGCAGTGAACATGGACAAAGAAACAGTGTTGCAAAAAATTCAGGAAGTTGGACTTGTCGCGGTTGTCCGCGCGGAGTCGGCGCAGCAGGCGAGAAAGATTACGGACGCGTGCATCGAGGGCGGCGTCGCAGCAATTGAGATGACCTTCACCGTTCCGCAGGCGGACAAGGTTATTGCGGAGCTTGCGGCTACATATTCGGCGGAGCAGATCATTCTGGGCGCGGGTACGGTGCTTGACCCGGAAACGGCGCGTATTGCCATCTTAAACGGCGCGCAGTTTATCGTAAGCCCGTATTTCAGCGCGGAAACGGCGAAACTTTGCAATCGCTACCGCGTTCCCTATATGCCGGGCATTATGACCATCCGCGAGGCAATCGAGGCGATGGAGGCCGGTGCAGATATCCTGAAGCTGTTCCCGGGCGACGTGATGGGGCCGAAGATGATCAAGGCGATTCGCGGGCCGCTGCCGTATGTGAAAATTATGCCGACCGGCGGCGTGGACGCGGACAATGTGGGCGACTGGATCAAGGCTGGCGCGGTTGCAGTCGGCGCGGGGAGCTGCCTCACAGCCGGCGCTAAGACGGGCGACTACGAGAGCATTACAAAAATTGGGCAGAAATTTATCGAAAATATCAAGGCGGCGCGTGCAAAATAAGCTGGCCTGAACGGATAAAAAACAAGATGCGGAGGAAAAGAGAATGAAAAAGATTGTAACATTCGGCGAGATTATGCTGCGGCTGCAAACGCCGGGGTATAAGCGGTTTAAGCAGGCGCAGGAGCTGGAGATGACGTTTGGCGGCGGCGAGGCAAATGTTGCCGTATCTCTGGCCGGCTATGGCATGGACGCAAAATTTGTGACAAAAATCCCGAAAAATGGGATTGGCGATGCGTGCGTGGCAGAACTGAAGAAGTATGACGTCGACACGAGCGAGATTGTGCGCGGCGGCGACCGGCTCGGGATTTACTTTGTGGAAAAGGGCGCGTCCCAGCGTGCGTCAACGGTGCTTTACGACCGGGCGCATTCCGCGATTGCAGAGGCAAAGAGCGGGGACTTTGACTGGAAGAAGATTTTCGACGGGGCGGACTGGTTCCACTTTACGGGCATTACGCCGGCGCTCTCCGACGATTGCGCGGCGCTGTGCCTCGAGGCGTGCAAGGCGGCAAAGGACGCCGGCGTGCAGGTAAGCTGCGACCTCAACTTCCGCAAGAAGCTCTGGACGAGCGAAAAGGCGGGCAAGGTCATGGGCGAGCTGATGGGCTATGTCGACGTTTTGATTGCAAATGAGGAGGATGCGGAAAAGGTATTCGGCATCAGCGCGTCCGGCACGGATATTACGAGTGGGAAGATTTCCGACGCTGGATATCAGGATGTTGCAAAGCAGCTTGTAGACAAGTTTGGCGTAAAGAAGGTTGCCATCACGCTGCGCGAGAGTATTTCCGCGTCGGTGAACAACTGGGCTGCTATGCTCTACGATGGGAAGGACTTCTATAAGTCCAAAAAGTATACCATCAATATCGTTGACCGTGTCGGCGGCGGAGACAGCTTTGGCGGCGGGCTGATCTATGCGCTTTTGTCGGATTATTCGATGCAGGATACGATCGAGTTTGCCGTTGCAGCGTCGTGCCTCAAGCATACGATTGAGGGCGACTTCAACCTGATGAGTGTAGGAGAAGTTACTGCGCTTGCCGGCGGCGATGGGTCCGGTCGCGTGCAGAGATAAACGAAAACATGAAGAACAGGGGACGGGGCGGAAGGTTCGGCCCCCTTTCTTTTACGGTATGAGCCGGAAGAAGGAGAATAAAATTTTTCACGGAGTTATTCAGTATGAAAATAAAGCCTATTAAAACAATTATAAAGGGATTTTGTATCGGTGCGACCATGCTTGTGCCGGGGGTGAGCGGCGGTTCCATGGCGATGATACTGGGGATTTATCAGGATTTGATTGCGGCGGTCAGCTCGTTTTTCAAAAAGAAAAACCTGCTGTTTCTTTTGCTGTTCCTGCTCGGAAGCCTTTCCGGTATGGTGCTGTGCGCAAAGCCGCTTCTGGCCTTGATTGACATGTTTGAAAAGCCGGTCATGTACTTTTTTATGGGTGCAGTAGCCGGCAGTATTCCGATGATTTACCGGAAGGCGCAGGTGCGGCGGCCGACAGCCGGTACGTTTGTGTATCTGATTTTGGGAATCGTATTGGTTTTGTCGTTCGCTTTTATGCCAAGCACGCTTTTTTCCGCGCCACCGGAGGGCATATGGGGGTATGTAATTCAGATTATCGGCGGCGTTATTGTGTCGATTGCGCTGGTACTGCCGGGAATCAGCGTTTCGTATATGCTCCTGTTGATGGGGTTGTATGAAACAGTGATGGCGGCGCTTGGCAGCTTGCAGTTTGTATCCCTGATTCCGTTGGGGATTGGCCTTGTAGGGGGAATCCTGCTCACAACGCGGCTGCTGGAGGCGGCGATGGTGCGCTATCCAAAGCCGACGTACCTGATTATTTTAGGGTTTGTACTTGGCTCTGTGATACAGGTATTTCCGGGCGTGCCGTATGGATGGGACATTTTGTGGTGTATTTTGACCGCGGCGGCAGGCTTCGCAGCCATTTATTTTCTATCGAAAAACGAAGCTTGATGATGGATGAAAAAACCCTGTCAGGAGAATTCCTGACAGGGTTTTTTATGCCTTCTTTTTCATATCGGCAAGCTTTTGCTTGAGCGCACGGTACGCCTCCTCGGGCGAATCAATCGTAAGACAGCATTGCTCCATCGGGCACATGCCGTCACCCGCGCGGTTAACGATATGGTCTACCTTACGGTCGTAAGTATACGCAATCCCGTTTTTTTCAAAACAATCTGCCGCCGGTTCGCTAATCACAGCAGCATAAACCTGTACGGCACCGCCGTAAACCATTAGCATGGCGGCGGCCTTACCAATCACTTTGTCAGCAATATACGCGCCGTGGAGCGCGTTTTTATCCGCTTCAAGCCAACCGAGCAGCGGCGCAATGCCGCGCGCCTCGGAATGCAGAATTGTTTCTCCCTTTTTCACGACACATGTGTATGTATCGTTTTCTAACAAGATATCTTTACAGATTTGCAGGTTTGTTTCCAAGATGCAGCACCCTTTCTATCAGGATTACGACTGCGGGAACAAGGACAAGCTGGAGAATCAGTCCCGGGATTCCCGTTACGACTGCCGTCCCAACTGTGATAACAGCCGGTACGTTAAGCTGGAGGACATAAGTGGCAAATACAAGCGCGAGCGCATTTGCCGCGCGGCCTGCAATCTGTGCCAGAATCAGGCTTACGTAAATATTGACGTTTTTTTTGCGCAGGAGCCCAGCCGCCAGCCCATAGGTCAAAAGCTCGATGAGCATGAACGGGAGCTTACCTGCCGGGGGCATCCCGGTGACAAAGAAGCTGATAATCGGCGTAATTATTCCAATGGCACAACCATAAAACGGCCCAAGCAGCAGCCCGGCGATGAACACAGGCAGGTGCATGGGCAACAAAATACCGCCCATTGCCTGCCCGCCAATCATATGAAAGACCTGTGGGAGCAGAATCCCTGCCGCGAGCAGAAGCGCGCCGGTACATAATTTTAAGGTTTGCGTGTGCTGAGATGGTTTCATTCGCATACTCTCCTTTATTTGACTTCTATCAGTTCATACTCCAGACTGCCGATTCCAATTTTTGCAGCGTGCTGTGTGCAGACGCGCCAGTTTGTGTCTGGAAATGCGGCAGTAAAGTGGTCGTCATGGCTGTCGCTATGCTCCCCATGGTCGAGCATACTGCCCCGCATGACAGGCTGACGGTTGACTGCGTCTGCACAGGCGAGATCGAGTGCAACCGGGTCGAAGGATGCAAACATCCCAACGTCAGGAACGAGCGGAATATCGTTTTCTGCGTGGCAGTCGCAGTAGGGCGATACGTCAATGACGAGCGAAATGTGGAAGTGCGGCTTCCCGGCGAGGACCGCCTTTGTATATTCTGCAATCTTTTTGTTCATTACGTCAAACGCCTCGTCAAATTGCGGCTGTACAGCGTCAACAGGACAGACGCCGATGCACCGTCCGCACCCGACACATTTAACCGGGTCGATTGACGCTTTGCGGTTCGTCAATGTTGCGGCGTCGTGGGCGCAGATATTATGGCACCGCCCACAGCCGATACAGAGCGACTGATCTACCACTGGCGTACCGGCGCTGTGCATTTCCATCTTACCTGCGCGGGAGCCGCAGCCCATGCCGAGGTTTTTGAGTGCACCGCCCATGCCGGCATTTTCGTGCCCTTTAAAGTGGTTGAGCGAAATAATAATATCCGCGTCCGCTATGGCATGGCCAATTTTTGCCTCTTTGACATATTCGCCACCCTCAACGGGGATGAGCGTTTCATCCGTTCCCTTCAGGCCGTCTGCAATAATGACATGACAGCCGGTCGTATAGGGGGTGAAGCCGTTTTTATACGCAGATTCGATATGGTCGAGCGCGTTTTTGCGTCCGCCGACATACAGTGTGTTGCAGTCGGTTAGAAACGGCTTTCCGCCAAGCTCGCGTACAACGTCCGCCACCGCGGCGGCATAGTTGGGGCGCAGGAAAGCAAAGTTACCCGGCTCGCCAAAGTGGAGCTTGATTGCCGCATACTGGTCTTTAAAGTTGATGTTTCCAATCCCGGCCGTCTTTATCAGACGCTGCAATTTGGCCGGAAGCCCTTCATTTAAATGTGTATGCATGGACGTAAAATATACCTTAGATGGTCCCATTTTTTATCCCTCCAGACATAAAATTTCTTATGTGACAACAATATTATTTTACCATAATTCGGATTCCTTGTACAGAGGCTAAGAGAAAAAAGCAGTTTTTGAAAAGCGCAATTTTTGTCCAAAAGCAAACAAGAAAATTCGTTGCTTTTGTTATGCGGTATGGTATAATAACCTCACAAGGCGAAACCGCCTTGGAGAACATTGAACCGCACCGCTGCGGCACATTCTGCGCCTTGCGTATGTGGTATAATAAACACAACTTAGGTTCAAAAGCCTTTCGGCTTTTGTTCCGTTATGTTTATTGAACCTGTGCGCAGCAAGTTAGGATTAAAAAAATTTTTGAAAGGATGGAATAAAATATGGAGCTGAAACGGATACCGAAAATCCGCTACGAGGGGCCGGGGGCCAAGAACCCGATGTCGTTTAAATACTACGACGCAGGACGGCTTGTCAATGGGAAGAGCATGCGGGAACACTTGAAATTTGCCATGTCGTACTGGCACACGCTGTGCGCGGATGGGACGGACATGTTTGGCCGCGGCACGATGGACAAAAGCTTCGGCTCGGCGGAGAGCGCGATGGACTTGTACAAGAATAAGGCGCACGCTGCCTTTGAAATTATGGATAAACTGGACATCGACTACTTCTGCTTCCATGACCGCGACATCGCGCCGGAGGGAGCGACGATAGGCGAGTGCAATGAAAATCTCGACGAAATCGTGAGCCTGCTTAAAGAATTGATGCGTCAGTACGATAAAAAGCTGCTGTGGGGGACGGCGAATTGCTTTAACCACCCACGCTATGCCCACGGTGCGGCGACGTCGTGCGAGGCGGACGTGTTCGCCTATGCGGCGGCGCAGGTGAAAAAGGCAATTGATATTACGATTGAGCTGGGCGGCAGCGGGTATGTGTTCTGGGGCGGCCGGGAAGGCTATGAAACGCTGCTTAACACCAACATGGAGTTGGAGCTGGACAATATGGCGCGTCTCATGCGTATGGCGGTCGAGTATGCACGCGCACACGGCTTTACAGGTGACTTTTACATTGAGCCGAAGCCGAAGGAACCGACGAAACACCAGTATGACTTTGACGCGGCAGCCGTGCTGGCATTCTTGCGCAAGTATGGGCTGGATAAGGACTTTAAGCTCAATATCGAGGCAAATCATGCGACGCTTGCGGGGCATACGTTTGCACATGAGCTGCGCTATGCGCGCGTCAACGGCGCGTTTGGCTCCATTGACGCAAACCAGGGCGACATGCTGCTTGGATGGGATACGGACCAGTTTCCAACGAATGTATACGAAACCGCGCTGTGCATGTATGAAGTGCTGAAGGCGGGCGGCTTTACGAACGGCGGGCTGAACTTTGACGCAAAGGCGCGGCGCGCCTCCATGACGCTGGAGGATATCTTCCTGTCGTATATCGCAGGGATGGATTCGTTTGCACTGGGGCTGCTCATTGCGGCGAAAATTGAGGCGGACGGACGGCTCGACGAGTTTGTGCGGGAGCGGTACGCGAGCTATGAGAGCGGGATTGGACTCGACATCGTTTCTGGCAAGGCGACGCTGGAATCGTTGTCGGAGTATGCGCTCCGCATGGGCGAGGTAAAGCCGCTTACGAGCGGGAAGCAGGAATATTTGGAGTCGGTGCTCAACCAGATTATGTTCGGCAATTTCTGAGCCGGACAATATGGAGGATACACGATGAAACAATACATACTTGGAATTGACGTCGGCACGTCGCAGATGAAGGTCGCGCTGTTCGACTTGGACGGGCGCGCAGTTGCGTCTGCAACGCCGGCCTATCCGGTCTATCAGCCGCATAACGGCTGGGCAGAGCAGGACGCAGAGGACTGGTGGAACGCGGCGGTCACGGGCATACGCGAGGTACTGCACGGCATAGATGCCGCCAGCGTTGCGGCGGTCGGCTTGGGCGGGCAGATGCACGGCCTTGTGATGCTGGACGAGGCGGGCGCGCCGGTTCGGCGGAGCATTCTGTGGTGCGACCAGCGTACGGCGGACGAATGCCGCCAGATAACGGAAACGGTCGGCGCGGAGCGGCTTCTTACCTTGACGGCAAACCCCGCGCTCACGGGCTTTACTGCCTCCAAAATTTTATGGGTGCGCAACCACGAGCCGGAGAATTACGAAAAATGCGCGCATATTCTGCTGCCAAAGGACTACGTCCGCTACCGGCTGACGGGGGAGTTTGCGACCGACGTATCGGACGCAAGCGGTATGCAGTTACTCGACGTAGCAAACCGCTGCTGGTCGGAGGAAATGCTGAAGGCGCTTGACATTGACCGTGCCCTGCTCGCAAAGGTTTACGAAAGCCCGGAGGTGACGGGCATGGTAACGGAGGACGCGGCGCGGCTGACCGGGCTGTGCGCCGGCACACCTGTCGTGGCCGGTGCGGGCGACAACGCAGCGGCGGCAGTCGGGACGGGCTGTATCCGCGACGGAAAATCGTTTACCACAATTGGGACGAGCGGCGTTGTATACGCGCATACATCCCGCATGGCGGCCGACCCGGCGGGGCGGATTCATACTTTTTGCTGCGCGGTTCCGGGGCAATGGCACGTGATGGGCGTGACGCAGGCGGCTGGCCTGTCGCTGAGCTGGCTGCGGCAGAATATTTGCCCGGAGCTGAGCTACCGCGAGATGGACGCGCTGGCGGAGCAGATACCGATTGGGGCGGAAAAGCTGCTCTATTTGCCATATCTGATGGGGGAGCGTACACCGCACCTCGATGCCGACGCGCGCGGTGTATTCTTCGGCCTTTCAGGCATGCATACGCGCGCGCACCTGATTCGCGCGGTGCTGGAGGGCGTGTCCTATTCGTTGAAGGATTGCCAGCGCATTATTGAGGACGTAATTGGTACAATCAGTGAAACGACGGTCTGCGGCGGCGGTGCAGCAAGCAGCCTTTGGCGGCAGATGATAGCTGACGTATACGACTGTAAGGTACAGACCCTGCGCGCAAACGAGGGCGTTGCGCTCGGCGCGGCAATTTTGGCCGGCGTAGGCGCGGGGATATACCCAAGCGTCGCGGCAGGGTGTGACCGGATTGTAGAAGTAAAAGAGGAGATTCTGCCTGTGGCGGAAAACACGGAAAAGTACCGCAAGGTTTACGCTTTTTATGATTCGCTGTATGATACAATGAAAGCGTCGTATCAGTCGCTTTCTAAAATGGAGCTGTAAAGGGGGAGGACAATGGACTTTAAAACAAGGGCAAAGGAACTGGTCGCAAAGATGACGCTGGCGGAAAAGCTTTCGCAGATGAAGTATGATGCGCCGGCAATCGAGCGGCTCGGTATTCCGGCATATAACTGGTGGAATGAGTGTCTGCACGGCGCGGCGCGCTCCGGCATGGCGACGGTGTTCCCGCAGGCAATTGGCATGGCGGCGAGCTTTGACACGGAGCTGATGCACGAGGTGGCGGCGGCAATCTCGGACGAGGTGCGGGCGAAATACAACGAGTATAAAAAATTCGGCGATACGCTGATTTATCAGGGGCTGACCTGTTGGAGCCCGAACATTAACATCTTCCGCGACCCGCGGTGGGGGCGCGGACATGAAACATACGGCGAGGACCCGTACCTGACCGGGCAGATGGGCTGTGCGTTTATCAAGGGCTTGCAGGGCGAGGGCAAATACCGCAAGACGGACGCGACCATCAAGCACTATGCGGTACACAGTGGGCCGGAGAAGGAACGCCACAGCTTTGATGCGCAGGTGTCGGAGTACGATTTGTGTGAGACGTATCTTTCTGCGTTCCGCTACTGTATCGAGCATGCCGACCCGTCCGCTGTCATGGGCGCGTACAACCGGGTGAACGGTGAGGCATGCTGCGCGTCGAAAACGCTGCTGAAAGACATTTTATACGGCGAGTTCGGGTTCGACGGCTACGTTGTGTCGGACTGCGGCGCGATTTGCGACATTAATAAAAATCACAAGCTGACGCAGACGGAGACGGAGAGCGCAGCGCTTGCGGTAAATAACGGCTGCGCGCTCAACTGTGGCACCGCATATGCGCATTTGATGACTGCGGTGGCGGCGGGCCTGCTCGACGAGGATACGGTGACTGAAGCGGTGAAGCGGCTGTTTGAGGCGCGGTTGCGGCTCGGCATGTTCGACAGCGACTGTGAATACGACGCGATCCCGTACGAGGTGATTGAGTGCGAAAAGCACCGCACGCTTAACCGCAAAATGGCGCAGGAAAGCATGGTATTGCTCAAAAATAACGGCGTATTGCCGCTTTCCGATGAGATTAAGACGCTTGCCATTATCGGCCCGAACGCAGACGATATATCGGTTCTGCTGGGCAACTATAACGGCACGCCATCGCGCTACAGCACGCTCCTTCGTGGGATACAGGACGCGTTTGACGGACAGATCTACTACGCAAAAGGGTGCCATATCTACGACTCGACGCTCCACGACTGGGCGGAACATCCCATGCGCGAGGCAATCATCGCCGCGCAGAAGAGCGACGCGGTCATCCTCTGCATGGGCTTAAACCCCGGTATGGAAGGCGAGGAGGGCGACGGCTTCAACGGCGATTACTCGGGTGACAAGCCGGATATCGAGCTGCCGGATTCGCAGAAGGCGCTTCTGGAAGAGATTTTAAAAACGGGAAAACCGGTTATATTTGTGAATGTGAGCGGAAGCTGCGTAAACCTGTCGCGCGCGGACGAAGCGTGCGACGCGGTAGTGCAATGCTTCTACCCTGGTGCGGAGGGTGGCGCTGCGCTTGCGGACGTGCTGTTTGGCAGAGTCAACCCGCAGGGGCGGCTTCCGGTTACCTTTTACCGCAGCACAGAGGATTTGCCGCCGTTTGAGGACTATAATATGGAGAACCGCACGTACAAATACTTCGGTGGAAGCGCGCTCTATCCATTCGGGTATGGGCTGAGCTATACGAGCTTTGCACATACGCTGCTGCATGTAGACGCGGCGGCGCAGCGGGTGCGCGTTTCGGTGAAAAATACAGGGACAGTTGACGGCACGGATACGGTATGCGTATTTTTGAAAAAGCTTTGCGGCGAGAGCCGTGAGCGCTACCGTCTAATTGGGATTGCAAAGGCGTCGCTTGCCGCGGGGGAGACGCGGGAGATAGAGATTGTGGTAGACGGAACCCATCTTGCCGGGTTGGAAAAGGGCGAGTATGAAATCGCGTTTGCGGTGGAAAACTGAAGATATGCAAAAAGGCTGTGACAGTTTGTTTGTCACAGCCTTTTTATTATGAAATTGATGTCAGTCTTAGAAAGAAAAGGGGCTGCGGCGCTGATTGCCGCAACCCTCTTTTTATTTTTACTTTTCTTTCATGCGCTTTTTTAGTTCAGCTTTCCGTCAGTGCGGAATACTGCCAATGGCAATATCACACCGTTCGAGTTAGTCGCTAAACTGCGAATCGCTTCACCGCGGTTGCCATAGCGCACATATGCTGGGTTGTCCACGCCTTCGGCAGTAAGTTCTACCGTATCCCCGACGATTTTGGCCGTGGCCGGTACAAAGGTACCTGCTCCGGAACCTGACGCTGGAGCCAGCTCAAACTCAGGCAGTGACCCGTTTTCGTTCATACTGCACAATCCGCCGTGAACGCCGTCGTTAACATAGTCGAATGTAAGCGTAACGGTGTTGCCGGATATGGTCATACCCTTGTAGCGCGGTCCAGAATAGGGGATATCGTCAACGCTGTACAGCTTTGCCAGCATCATGCGGGCGATTCTGTCACCCACTACATCTTTGTTAGAAGGATGGATGTTCGGATTGGTTTCTCCAATTTTATCTCCCGTGTCACTGGTAATAATCTCATAGATACCATTTGCTTCCCCGCCAAGCTGCTGCACCGCGTAATCCTGACGGTAGCGAATGGAGCGGAACACGCTGGTATGACCGGGCAGCTGAATGATAAACCACGGCACATCCTCCCAGCCCGGAAGTTCCCGGTAGGAGTTGATCATTGGTTCGAGGAGCTTTTCATATTCTCTGCCATAATCGTGCTCGCCCTGATACCACACAGCTCCTTTATAGGTAAAGGTAGAAACCGATTTGAACATGTTGTAGTACAGGCAGCCTACACGCCTTCCGTCTGCGGGATCCTCGCCGTAGTACTCATCCCGGAAGCCTTCGCTAATATATCCCGGTTCGTTGAGGTATACATCCTCGCCGACCCATCTGGAGATAGAAGTGCCGCCCATAGAACAGTCTACGATACCAATTGGCACGTCTACGCCTTCATTTCTCAGCTTTTGTGCCGTAAAGAACATGACTGCGGAGCAACCGCCTTTTGTAGAGTCATTTAATTCTTTCCATTCTTCCGTTATCGCCCCACCAGTAGCGTTATGCCGGTCAACGCGCTCGCCGGCCGTAATAGTATACGCCACCTTCATGTACCGGACATTATCCGGAATTGTCTGGTCGCCATAGTTGGTGTTGCTCATCTGCCAGTCCATATTCGACTGCCCGGAAGCGTAATATACGTCGCCGACCTGTACGTTATTGATGGTTTTGGTTTCGGAGAAACCGTCGCCTTCCGCAGTTATCGTGAGCGTGCGATTCTCAAACGAGCCTTCCTCTGCCGGCAGCATTACGGTGAAACGGTTGCCCTCCGCTACTGCTGAGGTTTCCTTTCCAGCGAAGCTGACCGTGACTGTTGTGCCTGTGGGCGCTGTACCGGAAATATTGATGGGTTCATCGCGCTGGAGGATCATGTTATCTCCATATACCGCCTCCAGATACAGCCTGCCGCCTGTATTAACTTCCTTTGTGAGCGGGGTAGTGAGCAGCGGACGTATATTTTCCAGGCTGTCGAATATCATGACCTGCATGGTTTCTCCAACCAGACCGTCTGGAATGGTGATTTCCATTGTTATGTCTTCTTCTGCACCCGGCGCAATTGCGGTCGCGCCGTCACTCGTTGAAATGCTTGCGAGCATATCGCCTTCGTATACCGCCACGGCAATAACAGGCGAAATAGAGTCGCGCGTGCCGTTTGCAACTCTTATGCGGATTTTACCCGTACCCGAACGGGTAATCTGGCTTGCGCTGTCAAACTCTTCGTCGTCAATTTTGAGTTCTTCTATCTGTGCGCGTACACCCGACAACCAGATTGTTTTGTATACCTGGGTGTCTTCCAGCCGTACCACTTCTCCCATGCCCGTAGCAGTGTTTCTATAGGAGAGCTTATCTGCGCTGGAGTATGGCTCTGCGGGCTCCTGCCCTGCCTGATACTGCTCGACACCATCAATGTAATAACTTGCTTTTACAATCTTTTTGCCCTCGTCCAAGTTGAGTACCGCTTTAAATACAAACCATTTATCCACCGGAAGTGTATATCCGGCATTGTCGGTGCTGTTGCCGAACAGGATTTTTTTGCTCGAATCATCGTTGTCCTGAATCGAGATGAGCGGCATTTCGCCCATGATAATTTGGAAATCGTGGGCATTTTCGAGAATTTTCATCTTTGTTTCATAGACGTATGTGCTGTTTGCCTCAGTCGTGAGCATCTTCGATACGAGTGTCGGACGCGTACCGTTACGAACTGCCAAAACCGTATTGTCATCGTCAAGGCTCGGCGCCGGATCCTGCATTACGATCGGTGGCGTACCGGTGACATAATCCCATGTTTCAGCAACGCCGTTGTTTGCGTAGAGAGGCTCTCCGTCTATTGTCTCACTTGGGATTGTTACATACCGTATCGGGTCGTCACTTGGAGTAGGAACATACGGTGCAGCCTCGACATGGACGGTGAGTGTCGCCTTGCTACGGTCAGTAGGGCAGCGGAACGTGAATACCGCGTCTCCCGGTATACCGGTAATAATTTTGCCGTCTACCCAATCCGCCACAGCGGGGTTACTGATGTCAACCGTGTACTGCGAAGCATCTGCTTCTACATCGTTTACATATACTTTGAGGTCGGAATACACCGTCTCCTCCGACAGAGTAAGCTCATTGCTGCTCAGGCGAATTGCAAGGGAGCCTCTGTCCTCCTGCGTCGTAAAGGTTACCGGATCTGCGACCGTAAATCCGGCGATATCCGTTACAGCAGGGGAGAACTCTACCACGTACTCAGTATCGTACGCAAGCGGCGCACTCGGCGTCAACGTAACGCTATATACATTGAGCGGGTCAAAGCTGATTGTTTTTTCAACCGGCTCCATCGTTTCCGCGTTTTTCAGCGTGATATTCTCGTCTGTGAGTGTATTCGGGTCTACATTGTGGTTAAAGTCTATCACAATAGGGTCGTCGACCAGCATATCGTCTGCATACTCTTTTATCTCTGCGGTAAGGCTGCGCGGATAGTAAATATCGATATTGTCGACATAAATCTCGTTGCGGTCGCCCACTGTTCCGCTGTAGCCGCTTTCATATCTGAGCTCTGGAGCGCCCTCGAGGATCGTGGGGATATTGCTTAAATTGATTGTATATTCCTGTGTCGTAATATATGCGCTTTCGCCGCCGTTTGTAGCAGAAATATTGCCGTTGCCCGACAGCATACACTTAATCGTACTTTTGGATAAATCTTCCGGGTTGGGCGTTATCAGTGCGGTATAACGGATCCAGCCGTTATCCTTCCGGTAGGCTACGGTTTTGCCTCCGCATGTAATCCCGCCGGTAGAACCTCCGGTAATACTTACAAGCCCGGTAGCACGTCCCTGCGCATTATAGCCCAGCATGTTTACACTGAGGCCCGGAGCGTTTGCCGTGCCGCGCGGCACTTTTGCAAGCCCGGATACAACCAGCGGCGTTACCGTGCCGGTAGACTCAAATGCCTGCGGCAGCGTTGCGGTTAAGCGGTAACTCATCCACGGTCCGTTCGGCGGAAGGATGCCAAGCGCCTTATTATTTGGATTTTCCGGGTCCTCCTTGACGATAATGCTGCCCGAAGCCCTGTAATCGTCGTCCGTGCCTGTGTTTTGTATTTTTGACCAGATGGAGGGGAGGTCTGATTCAAAGTCGCGTCCCAAATCGTAGTCAAAGGTTTCTCGCATAACGGAGATATCTTCCAGCGCGGGCACTTTCAGCCGAATTGTGCGCGTTTCCGATACCACGTCTGTTCCTGATACTTTTGCATACACTGTATATGTGCCTGCGGAACTGAGCGTATAGGTGAACTCCGTGCTGCCGGTAGCGGACGTTTGGAGCGTATCATCCACGTACCATTCAATCAGGCTTAAATCCACATTTGTGTCGGGAGTGGTTTCTACCATAAACACAATGGGTGTCTGCGAGCCGTCCAAAGTCTGTGTGAGGTTGGACGGGCGGTTGATGGTGAGCGAAGTAATGGCGCTAAAGCCTTCTCCCGTCACAGAGACAGTGCGTTCTTCACTTTTTATGTCAGTATCTTTCACTTTCGCATAGATTACATAGCTGCCAAGTCCTGCCGGCGGCGTAAAGGTGAACGCAGAACCGGTGGTATCCTGTTTTGCACCGTCCACATACCATTCAATCAGGCTTGTATCCACATTGTCAGCCGGTACGGTAGTAATCGAGAAACTTACTGCTTCAATCGCCTGGCTGTCCTGGTCCAAATTGGAAGGTTCGTTAATGTGAAGCTCCTGAATCGTATCATACGGGGTGCGCCCGGTTGTAAACGCCGCGCTACCGCTTACTGTACCACCCACAATGTCAACAACGGACGAATTTGCCGTGATGATATATTCCGTACCGTAGTCGAGCGATGCAGTCGGGGTCACGGTAAAGGTTTCTCCATTAAGCGGGTCGATAGCAACTGCCGCTTCTATGTAATTTGTGGGGTCGGATGCCTTTGCCAATTTGATGTTGTCTGCTGTAACCGTGCTGACATCCACGTTATGGCTGAACTTTACGGTAATTGGTTCTGCTGGCGAAACCTCGCTGCCCATTACCGACATGGTAAGATTGCCCGGATAATATACCTTAAAGTCGTCCAGGTATACGCTCGGATTGGATGGATTTTCAGAATTTCCAGCGCAGTTTACAGTGATTGCAGCGTTTTGTGTGGTGAGCGTTCCTGTGTCGGCGGCGTTAAAGGCAGAGGGTGATAGGTTCATCACCTTGTCTGTAACCTTCAAGTTCGAAACGCCTTCGCCGTTATATGTCGTGGCAACATTGCCGTTGCCGCTCGCCATAAAGTATACGGGTGACTGCGTCATATCCGCCTCATTTGCTTTTACTGCAACGGTAAAGCGAATCCAATTGTTGTCGCGGCGGAAGATCCCTATATTGGTGCCGTTATTGTTTGTTCTGATACTGCCCGCGTTTGACCCGGTTATACGGTTGTTAAAGCTTATGAGATTGCGGGTCCTGCCCTCCGCGTTCGTAATGCCGACATGGAACACGGGGTCGGTATTGTCGGTGGTCGGAATCGGCGCCATAATTTTGCCTGTTATTATCAGCCAGCCTGTTTCTTCATTGAGCGGCGCAGGCAGAATTTTTCTCAGAGTAACGCCGCTCCAGCCGTACTCCGGCGGAGTGATCCTGCCCACACGGTTTTTTTGTTCGTCGGGGATATCCCGCGTGTCTGTTGGGTCGACAACGGCTCTTGCCTCTACGTTATGGTCATCCGGATTGTAGTCGCCGCTCCAGTTGTAGTTTGTCAGGCTTTTGTTTTTCGCGTTGCCTTTTGTACTCTCGTCATACCAGAGGCCGTAGCGGTACTCCGGCTTTTCTTCTGTGCCAATATTCTCATTAATGAGCGTCGCGTTGTCTTTGTCGCTTTTTGGCGTAATCAGAAGATTTTTGTCGATATTATAGTCAAACTGCTCATCAAGCACGACGACGTCTGAAGCCGAACCCGCTGCCGGCGCAGCAATTATCCCCATATTCGAGGGAAATACCGACAGAATCAGCAACAGAGCAAGGAACGCGCTGATGCACCTCTTGTAAAGTTTGTTACACATTTCGACCTTCCTTTCTGGAGCTTATACAGGCCCCCTTCTATAATGAATATATATAGAATTATAGCACATATATAGGTATGCATTCAATAAAGCATTTGTAAGAAGTTAATAATCTTATAAATTGGTGCATATAAATTGTTATGGCTTGTATAATGCTGGAATTGTAAGCTGACCATGGCATAAAATGGTAAAAGTGGGCTGCACACAAAACGTGCGGCCCACTTTTATCATTCACTTGATTTTCTTCTTATTCAGCTTCCGCCTGTTTGGTCAACGTAATCGTCTTTGCGTTGTACGTAATGACCATATTGCCGTCTTTGAGCTCAAACGGAATTTTCACGGGAGAGTTTGACGCAAGGTCGTTTATGGTGATTTCGTCGTTCATGATATTATACGTCCCGTTATACGACGTGGTTGTACGTGCACTGTCAATGAAAATGAAGCTTGCTTCATCATCATCCAGCGTCAAAAACGCGGTCGACCCGTCAGCTTCCGTTTCCGAACGCCATTTTCCAAAGATGTCCGTTGTCGCTGGTTCGCTGAATGCTTTTGTGTAATTTTCATAGCGGAACTCTACGATATCGCCCTCCTGGATTGCTGTCGCATCCGCACCGGTCTGTGCCAACGTATCGTTTACGTAGAACAGCCATCCATCCTCTTTCGTCGACGCAAGCCCGCCAAACCCGTCAAAGAGACCGTCCGTTACGGTATAGGCGATTTTATCCGCCTGGCATGCCTGCATGATTGCCTTAGCAGCAGTCGGATTATTGTCCGTTACGGTTACTGTTGTGTCAATAATTGTCGTATCGGGCGATGTAATTTTTACCGATACGGTAGTCTGCTTTCCGCCGCATGCGGCAAGCGTACCCGCAAGAAGAAACAAAAGCAGCAGTGCGCCAAACGATTTTTTTATGGTATGTTTCATCAAATGTCACCTCAATTTTATTTATAGTAAACTGTATTCCTATTTTACCTGTATCATGGAAAAAAGTCAATAAAAACCGCGCAATATTAAATTTTTGTGAATTAAGCAGGGAAATGCTTTGCGTTTGTCCCTGCTTGTGCTATAATCAATCATGCTATCATAGCATTAGAGTAAGCGGTTACGGTAACAATTGAGATAGATATGGTACATGCAGAAAGAAGGGAATCAAATGCTTTGCAGTAAATGTCATAAAAATGTTGCAGTTATATTCATTACAAAGCTGGAAGGCGATAAACAGACGAACGAGGGGCTGTGCCTCTCCTGCGCAAAGTCCATGGGAATTGCGCCAATTGAGCAGTTTGTCGGGCAGATGGGGATTGATGACAGTGATATCGACGCAATCAGCGATGAGCTCAATTCTATGATGCAGGGACTCGAAAACGGCGAGGTGCCGGAGGAGTTGGAACAGGAGATGGAAAACGCGGCGGACAGCGCACCCCAGACCATGAACCTGATTGGGAAAATGTTTGGAAAGTTTGGCGATGGGCAGAAGGAAAAGGAAGCGGAAAACAATAGTGCGGACAGCTCGTCCGGCACAGAGTCGAAACAGACCAAGACGGCGACACGCTTTAAGAAGAAAAAGAAGAAAATGCTGGAAACATATGGGCTGAACCTGAGCGCCAAGGCGGAGCAGGGGCTTGTTGACAAAGTGGTGGGCCGCGACGCGGAGATTGACCGTGTGGTGCAGATTCTAAATCGCCGCACCAAAAATAACCCCGTACTGCTCGGCGAGCCGGGCGTCGGAAAAACGGCGATTGCAGAAGGGCTTGCCATGCGGATTTATGAAAAGCGGGTGCCGCCGAAGCTGTTTGACCGCGAGGTGTATCTGCTTGATTTTACGGCAATCGTTGCGGGGACGCAGTTTAGAGGCCAGTTTGAGGCGCGGCTCAAGAGTCTGATTGAGGAAGTGAAGAGCCTCGGAAACATTATCCTTGTCATCGACGAGCTGCATAACATTGTCGGCGCGGGCGACGCCGAAGGTGCGATGAGCGCGGCCAATATCCTGAAGCCCGCCCTTGCGCGCGGCGAAATCCAGGTTGTTGGGGCGACGACGCTGGCAGAATACCGCAAACATATCGAGAAGGATACGGCGCTTGAGCGGCGGTTCCAGACGGTTATGGTGGACGAACCGTCGATTGAGGACAGTATTGAGATTTTAAAAGGAATCCGCGAGTATTATGAGAAATATCACAGCGTAAAAATTACGGATGAGATTATCCGCGCTGCGGTCAAGATGTCGGAGCGCTATATTACAGACCGCTTCCTGCCGGATAAGGCGATTGACGTTATCGACGAGGCGGGCTCGCGCGCGAACCTCAAAAATATGGCTCTGGTGGAGCTGACCCAGCTGGAAAAGGAGCTGGACGAGGTCTTGCAGCAGAAGGAGGACGCTGCGCGCGCGGACTCCATTGACGATTACCAGAAGGCTGCGGAGCTGAAGGTGCGGGAGTTCCAGCTCCGGGAGGAGATTGAAAAAAAGAAAAAGGAAAGCGAAAACGTCGCGATTACGCTTGACGACATTGCGGGCGTGATTGAAGCGTGGACGAAGATTCCGGTACAGCGCATTACGGAGCTGGAGTCGGAAAAACTCTTGAATCTGGAAGAGCGGATCCATAAACGGATTATCGGGCAGAATGAAGCGGTGGAGAGCGTATGCCACGCGGTGCGCCGTCGTCGTGCAGGCCTTGCAAAGAAGCTGCGCCCTGTCTCGTTCGTGTTTGTTGGGCCGACGGGCGTAGGTAAGACGGAGCTTGTGAAGGCGATGGCGGAGGCACTCTATGACAATGAGGAAGCAATCATCCGCTTCGACATGAGCGAATACTCGGAAAAGCACTCCGTTGCGAAGCTGATTGGCGCGCCTCCGGGCTATGTCGGCTACGACGACGCAGGGCAGCTGACGGAGAAGGTGCGCCGCAAGCCGTATTCGATTATCTTGCTCGACGAGATCGAAAAGGCGCACCCGGAGATATTTAACATCCTGCTGCAAATCCTTGACGACGGGCGCATCACGGACAGCCACGGCAAGGTGGTAAGCTTTGAGAACACGGTTATCGTCATGACATCCAACGCGGGCAGCGACTTAAAGGGCGGAAATCTTGGCTTTGTCAGCAGTCCAGATAGCGCAATCGAGGCGAAGGTGGACACGGCGCTCAAGTCAATCTTCCGGCCGGAGTTTTTGAACCGGATTGATGAGATTGTTGTCTTTAAGCAGCTCAAGCATGAGGAACTCAGACAGATTGTCGGGCTGATGCTTGCCGATATGGTACAGGAGCTGGCGGAGAAGGGGATAACGCTTTCAGTCAGCGAGGAGGCAAAGGATTTGATCCTCAAAGAGGGCTACGACCCGAAGTACGGCGCAAGGCCGATTCGCCGCGTGATTCAGAAGCGGATCGAGGATGCTGTGGCGCATATGCTAATCCGGTCAGAGATTGGCGCGGGCGACACGGTGGAAGCGGTCGCAGAAGAGGGCTGCGTTGCCGTGCGGAAAAGATAAAACAAAAAGAGATACAGATTTGTTCTGTATCTCTTTTTGTTTGCCTTATTCTTCGCCGGCGTGACAGTCGTGGCAGCATCCGCTGCACGTTTTGACCTTATCCGTCTTGATGCCTTGTCGGGTGTAATAGTCCTCGATTGCCGCGTGAATCGCTTCTTCTGCAAGGACGGAACAGTGGATTTTCGCTGGAGGAAGCCCGTCAAGCGCCTCCATAACCGCCTTGTTGGTCAATGACAGCGCCTCGTCCACGCTCTTGCCCTTTACCATCTCCGTTGCCATGGAGCTGGTCGCAACTGCAGCACCGCAGCCAAACGTCTTAAACTTGATATCCTTAACGGTGTCGTCCTCGATTTTCATGTAGATTTTCATAATATCGCCGCACTTCGCATTGCCGACCTGGCCGACTGCGTTCGCATCCTCCAGTTCGCCGACGTTGCGCGGGTTCGAAAAATGATCCAATACCTTTTCACTATACATGTTTAACGCCCCTTTCCACTTCTTCGTACAGCGGCGACATATCCCGCAGACGCTGTACAATCGGCCCGAGCACCTCGAGCACATAATCGATATCTTCCTCTGTTGTAAAATCCCCAATGCTGAGCCGCAGCGAACCGTGTGCAATCTCGTGTTTGAGCCCGATTGCCAGAAGCACATGCGACGGGTCGAGCGAGCCTGAGGTACACGCGCTGCCGCTCGACGCTGCAACACCTTTCATGTCAAGCATGAGCAGGAGGGATTCCCCCTCGATAAACTCGAACGAAAAGTTGACATTGTTACACAGGCGTTTGGTCGGATGTCCATTTAGACGGCAATAGGGGATTTGTGCCTGTATCCCGCTGATTAATTTGTCGCGCAGCGTTGTCAAATGTGCCACGTTCTCATTAATTTCCGCTGTGGCAAGCTCGATTGCTTTTGCAAGGCCGACGATTCCGGCGACATTTTCCGTCCCGGCGCGCCTGCCGCGTTCCTGTGCGCCGCCGTGCAGGAAGTTGTCCAACTTTACGCCGTTTTTGATGTAGAGCGCGCCGACGCCCTTCGGCCCATACAGCTTATGTGCAGACAGCGAGAGCAGGTCAACGTCAAGCTCTTTTACGTTGAGCGGCACGTGGCCAACCGCCTGTACCGCATCGGTATGAAATACGATTTTACGCTCGTGTGCGATTTGTGCGAGTTCGTCGATTGGTTCAATTGTGCCGATCTCATTGTTGGCATACATAATGGTGATCAAAATCGTATCAGGGCGAATTGCGTCTTTCAGGTCGTCAGGACGCACCAGACCATATTCATCCACAGGCAGGTATGTAACCTCAAGCCCCTGTTTTTCCAGATACTGCAAGGTGTGAAGAACGGCGTGGTGCTCGATTTGCGAGCTGATGATATGCCTGCCTCGGTTTTTATTGGCATAGGCTACGCCCTGGATCGCCCAGTTGTCCGCTTCCGATCCGCAGGAAGTGAAATAGATTTCATTCACCTTTGCGCCCAGCGCGTCGGCAACCGTCTGACGCGCCTCGTCAAGCGCGCGCTTCGCGTCGCGCCCCGTCGCATAAATCGAGGACGCATTGCCGTATTCTTCGGTGAGATAGGGCATCATGGCGTCAAGTACCTCGCGTTTGAGCGGCGTTGTCGCAGCATTATCCATATATATTTTATTGGTCACGAATCAGACCTCCTTTGTGTAGTGTGAAACGACTCCATACGAAAAGTCGGTTACTCTTTATTATATACCGAAATGTGCCATTTTTCAATAAAAATCGTGCAAGTTTTTGACTTTTGCGCGAATACATTGCCGGCGCAAACACTGCGTTGATAAGCCCTATAAACCCGCCCGGACATATGGGGGAAATTTATGCAATGTGTCTCTAAAACAGGGGGGTATAGGTGCGGCGGTTTAAAATCTGCGCAATGTCCTCTGCACTTTTCCCACGCGCGTTGATCATAAATACGCCGTGATGCTCGTGATTGACGCTGCTGACCGATGAGGTTAACGGCATACTTTCTCCAAGGTAGACGAGCGCATCTACCGGATAGTTGTATTCTCCATAGATTACCACATCAAATCCATACTGGCGCAGCGCCTCTGCAAAGTGTTCCAGCCCTTTTTGTACTGCTACTGTCATAATCGACCCAGCCCTTCTTTAAAAATGGACAGAGGCAATATTGTAATGGCATGGCAGCATACAAAAAAACCTCTGACGGTATATAGTATTTACCGCCGAGGTCATTTTATACTTGATTAACAGGCGTTATGAATTTACAAACCCTTTGTCCTCATAGAGCGACGAGTCCATATAAGCCAGCACGGCGAGACGGTCGCACCGTTCGTTTTCCGGGTGGCCGTCGTGACCCTTTACCCAATGGAGCGTGACGCGGTGCGTTTCCATTAAAGACAGAAGCCGTTCCCACAAATCGACATTGAGCGCGCTTTTTTTGTCACTCTTTTTCCATCCGTTCTTTTTCCAATTGTATACCCAGCCTTTGTTGACTGCGTCGACGAGGTATTTTGAGTCGCTATAGAGGTTGACTATGCACGGTTCTTTGAGTGCCTCCAGTCCGACGATTGCAGCGAGCAGTTCCATCCGATTGTTTGTCGTACTCACAAAGCCGCGGCTCATCTCTTTTTCAAATGAGCCGTATTTCAAAATCGCGCCGTAGCCGCCCTTGCCGGGGTTGCCGCTGCATGCACCGTCTGTGAAAAGCAATACTTCCTTCATCGTTGTACCGTCCTTTGCGCGAGGTTAGTTTTGCTCCAGCTCGGAGCTGTCGAACGGCGCGGAAAGAATCCGCTTTGCCTCCTCGACGTCGTCCTTTGGGACATAAATCATGACGCCCATGTTGGAGCTGCCGCAGTAGATTTTCGCAACGGCGGAAAACTGGGAATACCGCTTAAAGGCCAGGATCGAGCACGAGCGCAGAAGCGAGATTTTAACATCCGCTTCAAAGTCGTTATTGACCTCCTCGAGCAGAACCAGGTCGTTGAAGTTTACATCCTCCATAGGGGGCATGTTTTCATTGTAATCTACCATTATCGTTCCTCCATCGCATGATTGTGATAAACTGTAAACCGGAAGGGGAGGCCGTTTTCCTCCTGCACCTCGCCGGGAGCGATTTCCTCCCACCCTTCCATTTCGTCCAGATTCGGAAAAAACGTATCGCAGTCGAACGTAGCTCCAATTTTTGTGACATAGGCATATTCGCAATAGGGGAGCAGCGCCGCATACAGGCTGCCGCCGCCAATTACAAACACATCACTTCTAACCTGGTATTGCAAAAGCGTCTGCAAATCGTGTACGACAGCCGCACCCGGGATGCGGTACGTTATATCGCGGGAAAGTACGATGTTTTCCCGTTCCGGCAGCGGCCTGCCGCCCGGAAACGAGAGAAGCGTCTTGCGCCCCATCAGTACCGTTTTGTGCAATGTCTTTTCTTTAAAATATTTCAAATCCGCGCGGATATGCCACGGCATGGTACCGTCTTTGCCGATGCCCCAATTTTGGTCGACTGCCACAATCAAATTCATATTGACTCCTTAGATTGCAACCGGGAACCGTCCAATCTTTTCCCCGGTCACGTAGTTTTCCAGTATAAAATCATCCACCGTAAAGGCATAAAAATCTGTTACGTCGGGATTGAGCGTCACAGACGGTGCTGGATGGGCTGGCCGGCTGATCAGCTCCTCTACAATAGGAACATGTCGGTCATAGATATGCGCGTCCGCAATCACATGCACAAACTCACCGGGCGCAAGGCCGCTCACCTGTGCAAACATCAGAACAAGCGCGGCATACTGGCATACATTCCACGCATTTGCCGCCAGCACGTCCTGCGACCGCTGGTTCAAAATCGCATTGAGCTTTCCGTCCGACACGTTGAACGTCATGGAATACGCACAAGGGTAGAGCGCCATCTCGGACAAATCCGCGTGGTTGTACAGATTAGTTATGATGCGCCGGCTCGACGGGTTGTGTTTTAAGTCGTACAAGACCCGGTCGACCTGGTCGAACATGCCTTCCTTATACTTATGCTTCACGCCAAGCTGGTAGCCGTACGCCTTGCCGATGCTGCCGGTTTCGTCCGCCCATGCGTCCCAGATGTGGCTGTTTAAGTCATGGATGTTGTTCGACTTCTTTTGCCAGATCCACAAAATTTCGTCGATCGCGCCCCGCAGGTTGATGGGGCGCAGCGTCAGGAGAGGAAACTCCTGCGACAAGTCGTAACGGTTTACGACGCAGAATTTTTTTATCGTATAGGCGGGCGTGCCGTCCTCCCAATGCGGGCGCACGTCGCCCTTGTCCCAGGTTCCGTTTTTGAGTATGTCCCGGCACATCTCCCGGAAGATTTCATCCGTGCGGCTCACGCTGCCACCTCCCCCTGTCTTTTGTTTAAAACGATATGCGGTGATATACCTTTTTGCCCTTCTTGACAACGATTCCGTCGCCGTCAAGCATGTCTGCCGTCACTTCGTACGATACATCGCTTACCTTTTCACCGTCAATGCTGAGTCCGCCCTGCTGAATGAGCCGGCGCCCCTCTGCTTTTGAGGGGATAAGCCCTACCTTTACAAGCAGGTCGAGGATATTGACCGCACCGCCGATTTCCGCCTTATCTACAGTCGTGGATGGCATGTTCGCTGCCGCACCGCCACCGCCGAAAATCGCCTCGGATGCGGACTTTGCCTTATCGGCCTCCTCCGTGCCGTGAATCATCTGCGTCAATTCGTAAGCCAGAATCTTTTTCGCCTTATTGAGTTCCTGTCCTTCTAACTTCGCCAGCTCGTCAATCTCCTCGAGCGGGATAAACGTCAAAAGCTTCAGGCAGCGGATTACATCTGCGTCGTCGACATTAACCCAATACTGGTAAAAGTCATACGGGGACGTCTTTTCCGGGTCGAGCCAGAGCGCGCCCTTTTCGGTTTTGCCCATCTTTTTGCCCTCGCTCGTGGTAAGAAGCGTGAAGGTCATGCCGTACGCATCCTTGCCGTCGCAGCGGCGGATCAGCTCTACGCCGCCCAGAATGTTCGACCACTGGTCGTCGCCGCCAAGCTCCAGCTTACAGCCGTACTCGCGGTTTAATACCAAAAAGTCGTAGCTCTGCATCAACATATAACTGAACTCGAAGAAGGAGAGACCCCGCTCCATTCTCTGCTTAAAGCACTCAAAGGTCAGCATCCGGTTCACGGAAAAATGCACGCCAATGTCGCGCATGAACTCGACAAATTTCAGCTCTAAAAGCCAGTCCGCATTGTTGACCATCAGCGCTTTGCCGTCAGAAAAGTCGATAAACCGCGAGAGCTGTTCTTTAAACTTCGCCACATTGTGGTCAATCGTTTCCCGCGTCATCATTTTGCGCATGTCGGAGCGGCCGGACGGGTCGCCGACCGTACCGGTGCCGCCGCCTACAATGGCGATCGGTCTGTGGCCCGCGAGCTGCATATGGCGCATAACGACCATCTGCAAAAAGTGTCCAACGTGCAGGCTGTCCGCTGTTGGGTCAAAGCCGATATAAAACGTGACCTTCTCCTTCCCGAGCAGGTCGCGTATCTCCTCCTCATGGGTCGTCTGGGCAATCAGCCCGCGCTCTTTTAAGGTGTCAAAAACATTTTTCATCAATTTCACTCCATATTTATATTGTTTAAGCTATTATATAGCAATCCGGCGCAAAAATCAATGCTATTTTGCAATCTTGTTTTCCCGCGCGTAATAGAACAGGTATTGCTGGGCAAAGCCGCCGTAGGGGCCGAACCGTTCGCTCGCAAACGCGGCCGCGTCGCTGCGGTGCGCGCCGCCGGGATAACAATGCTCGAGTATGCGCCGTACCCATACGTCGACCGGGAAAGCGTCATATTTTTGAAAACCGAACAGCAGCACACAGTCCGCCACCTTGTCGCCCACGCCCATTACCTTTTTCAGCTCTTGCTTTGCTGCGGCATAGTCCATGCCGTACACGGCGGTAAGGTTGACCGTACCGGAAGCCGCCTTCTGCGCCGCGTCGAGGATATATTTGTCACGGAAGCCCGCCCGCAGGGGCGCAAGGTCTGCGCGTGTGAGGCCGGCAAGCGTTTCGGCTGTGGGAAAGGCATAGACGGTTCTGCCCTCGAACGGAACCGGCGCGCCGAACGACTCGCAGAGCCGCGCGATGATTCCCTGAATGCGCGGGATATTGTTGTTGGCGGAGACGATGAAGGAAATAAGCGTTTCAAACGGTTCCTGCGCCAGCAGGCGAATGCCGCGCCCCGCGCTTATGGCCCGGCGCATAACAGCATCGCGTGCGAGATGCGCCTGAATCGCGCAGTAATCGGCGTCAAGGTCAAAGTAACCGCGCCAAATTGTTTCATATTCTTCCTTCGTCGTATGATACAGCGTAATAACGTCGCCCTGCTGCCCAATACGCAGAGGATGCGCGCCATAAAGGCCGGTATACGTCCCGTCGGTATCCTGCACCCAGCGGAAACATTGCCCGCACGAAAAGGTCTGCTCCAAATCAAACTCCGTCACGCTGCGCAGGACAATATGCTTGTTCGTTTCTTCTACTTGCATAGCATTTTGCATAGCATTCACCCAATCAAAAATATACTTTCATTATAGCATAAGGTGTGATATAATAAAAGGCATATTTTATGCCTTCTTTTTTCAGAACAGAAAGGAGGAAAAGAGCATGGACGAGCTTGTGCTGGAAAAACCGTCTATGTGCCACGAAGGACGGGCAATGGCATACCGGAAGGAGTTTCTTGCCTTTGGCGAAAAGAAAATCCAGGGTGCATGCGGGCTGGCCGACTATACAGACTACAAGGACTGGCTTGCGCAGGCGGCACGTTATGGCGACGCGGCGGCTTCGCCGTGGGGCGTGGCGGCGACGACATATTTTTCCGTACATAGGGGCAATGGTCGCATTATCGGCACGATCCAGCTCCGCCACACACTCTCGGAGGAGATGAAGCGCGGCGGCGGGCACATTGGCTATTCGATTCGCCCGACCGAGCGGGGCAAAGGCTACGCTAAGCAGCAGCTTGGGCTTGTGCTGCAGGAGGCGGACCGCCTCGGGCTGACGCGTGTCATGGTCTCGTGTGACAAGCGCAACGTAGCCTCTGCGGCGGTAATCCGCTCGTGCGGGGGCGTACTTTACTGGGAAGGCTTCAGCGGGTTTTTTCACATGTTTATACAAATATACTGGATAGACCGAAGGACGGGGATACGATGAAAGAAACAATTTACACCATACCAGTCAACGAGGCGTTCGACACGGCAGTAGGCTGTCCGCTCTGTACGCTCGCGCGGCGGCTTGAAAACGAGCGGGTCGACTATACGCTCGGCGCGTCCATGATGGAGCCGGACGCACGTATGCTGACCAATTCGCTCGGCTTTTGCGCGCGCCATTTTTCCATGTTGGCCGACCGGCAGAACAAGCTCAGTCTTGCGCTCGTGCTGGATACGCATTTGCAAAGCGTACGCGAGCGGCTTGACACGGTGGGGGCGAACGTCGCCGGTGCGGGTGAAAAGCGGGGCGGCCTGTTTAAAAAGAAGGACGCGGCCTCCACGCCGGGCGCGGTACTCGGCGCGGCGATTACTACAGTGGAGGAGGGGTGCGCCATCTGCAAAAATGTAGATGCGACGATGGAGCGGTATCTGGACGTGGTATTTTATCTATGGGACAAGGAGGAAGCGTTTCGCAATAAGTTTGACGCGTGTACGGGCTTCTGCCTGCCGCATTACCGCGAGCTGGTGCAAAAGAGTGGACAGTATCTTGGCGCAGAGGCGGCGCGGCGTTTCACCGCGGCGCTATACCAGAAGCAGCAGGCCATGCTTTCGGCTTTGCAGGAGGATATTCACAAGTTTACGCTCAAGTTTGACTACCGCAACAAGGACATGGAATGGGGAACGGCAAAAGACGCGCCCCAGCGCGTCGTTTTGACGCTGGCGGGGTATCGGGCAGATATAGAGGAGGATACGAATGAAGAAACGAATCAATAGTATCGTGCTTTTGCTTGCTTTGAGTATGTTTTGTACGGTTGCGGTTTCCGCGCAGAGCGGAGATATTGAAAAGACGGCGGCTGTGCTTGCGGACACATGCCGTATCATGACGGACAGCGACTTTGCCATTGTGAGCCGGACGGCGGCGCAGGAAGCGGCGGAAACGCAGGACGAAGGAACAGAGAAAGCCGGAACGGTAATTGTGAAGCGGTTAAGCGGACAGGAGGTCTATGACCTGATTCGCAAAAAAATTGCAGAAGGCGGAGATGCATACCCATACTTTTCCGGCATTAGCGCAGTTACCCGGACGCAGACGGGGAACGGCGGTATGCGGAGCGAACAGCTTGAGGAGCTGTACGCAGGGGAGGAATTGCTTGACTCTGCGGCAAATTATTCCGTTGCGCTAAGCGGCGACTATGCGGCGGAGTACGAATCAAAGGAAACCCTTGCAGAATACCGGTCGGAGACTGCATTGCTTGGGAAATATTTATCCTCTTACCAGACGGGGGGCGACAGCGTACAGCAGAATGGCACGGCATCCTCGGATGGGGATGGCCCGGGTACGGGCGACGGTGCGGCGATTTTACATAACCAGACGACAATTCTGCTCAGCGCGCTGAGTCTGGTGGCGATTGCGCTTGCAATTTATTTGATTGTATGGCGAAAAAAGAAAAGACAGGACGATGAAAATAAAAGTTTGTGAAAAATTTAACTTGATTTATAGGAGCGAACGTGCTATAATTTATTCTGTTAAATTTTCATAAGATATTTGTAAGAAATCTATGAAACGCAAAGGGTTAGGGGAATCAGGAATGAATTATAATGGCAGAAAAATATCGCTTGTTGTGATCCGGCGTTTGCCGCGTTACTATCGGTATTTGGGAGAACTTTTAAGCCAGAATATTAAGCGCATTTCTTCCAAGGAATTAAGCGAAAAGATGAACGTGACCGCCTCTCAGATTCGGCAGGATTTAAACTGTTTCGGCGGATTTGGCCAGCAGGGATATGGCTACAACGTGGAGGAGCTGTACCATGAAATTGGGGGCATCCTCGGCCTGCGCGACGGTCACAAGATTATCATTGCCGGAGCGGGAAATCTTGGCCATGCGCTGGCAAACCACGGCGGGTTTGAAAAACGAGGGTTTAAACTGATTGCAATTTTTGACGCTGACCCGGCAAAGATTGGGTCACAAATTAACGGCGTAACGGTATATGATATTGCGGAAATGGAAAACTTTTTACACGAGCATCCGGCGAGCATTGGAATTTTGGCTGTGCCGCGCGTCTGCACAAAAGAAGTTGCCGATACGATGATTGCGTGCGGGATTAAAGGGCTTTTGAATTTTTCCTATATGGATTTGAAGGTGCCGGAGGATGTCGTGGTGGAGAACGTGCATTTGTCGGATAGCATGATGACGCTGTCGTACCAGCTCCGGACGAGAAAAAATATGCTGGAAGAGAAGGAGTAGCCGTATGAAGGTGTTTGCGTTTGTTGGGCCGAGCGGGAGTGGAAAAAGCTACCGGGCGACCTGGGTTGCAAATGAGGCGGGGATGGAGTGTATCATCGACGATGGGCTGCTGATTCGCGGAAACGAGCTTCTGTCGGGCTATTCTGCCAAGAAAGAACCAACGAAAATCGGTTCCATCCGGCGGGCGCTGTTCCGGGACCCGGAACATGCCGCACAGGTACGCGCCGCAATCCGCCGTTATAAACCAGAAAGTATCCTGATTTTGGGAACGTCGGACAAAATGGTAGAAGAAATCGCAAAAACGCTGGAAATTGGCCCGATTGAGCGCACGATACGGATAGAGGAAGTAGCGACGGAAGAGGAGATTGCAAAAGCGAAAAAAATCCGCCAGACGCAGGGTAAGCATGTCATACCCGTTCCGACGTTTGAAATTAAAAAGGACTTTTCCGGTGTTTTGCTTGACACGTTGCAGATTTTTAACCGCGGGAAGCGTGGCAGACATGCGTTTCAAACGACAAAGTCCGTTGTGCGGCCGAACTTTAGCTACCGCGGCGACTACCATATTGCGGACAATGTGATTATTACGATTTGCCAAATTGAGGCCGGCAAGGTCGAGGGCGTGGGGAAGAACATGCGGTGCAGCCTCGAGTCAAAGCCACAGGGTGCATACATCACGCTGGACATCGCGGTGCGTTATGGATATGCGGTCAAGGCAGTTGCAGAGCAGGTGCAAAAGGCTGTGTATCATGCTGTATACGAATATACGGCAATCAACGTGTGTCAGGTAGACGTCAATGTAAAATGGATGGAATTATAAAGAAAGCCGCCCGGCAGGGCGGTTTTTTGTGTGCTTTTTTATAGAAAGGGAAGCGTTTGCTGAAGCCGCCTGTGTGTTTTTACGTTCCGTTCCCGCGGCGTTTCTCCGTCTTTTAGATGATCGCATAAAAGCGGACTTTTTGGGTCGCAGCGTTTGTAGTTAGCGGCGGCAGAGGCGGTACTGCGGTTTGCATAACAGTAGAGGCATCCGTTCGGACAGGTGTTGTACGTTCCGAGGTCAATGCTTTCCACACAGCCGCACCCGCCGCGTTGATTCTTGTCAGCTGCAATGTCGAGCGGGCATCCGCAGAGTTGTTCAAGCAGCGCCGCATCAATGCAGCTTCCGTGCCCAATTCCGAAAGCGGACAAATCCGCCTCCTCACAGCAGGTGACGATGGGGAGCCGGTGTTCGGCGGCGATACGTCCGAAGCGTTCTCCAAGCAGGAGGATTTCCTCCGCTGTAAGCGGCCGGATTCCTCCACTGCGGATGTTTTTATACTGATCCACAAAACTGATGGTCACGCGTTGCGTATATGGCGACAGACGGGCGCACAGCTTGGCAAATGCCTCTGTGTGACGCTCGGCCGTCCATTCGTCATTGAGTATAATGGGGTCGTAGCGCCATAGAACCCGCTCCTTCCCAATCCGCTCGCTCAGGGCGAGAAAGGTATACAGAATATCCCGTTTGGAACGCAGACCGGGTTCGAGCTCTCTTCCGTAAGGAGTAAGTGTAAATTGAAAGTAATATCGGTAACCCATGGCATCAATCTCTTGCAAATATGGGAGAAAGTTGTGCGCATCCTTTGTCCAGAAAACAATACCGTCTACAAGCGCGGGCGAAAGGGGGATGCGGCTGATCTGCGCATGGTTCATAGGGTTGCGTACGAGAGCGTACCCCTCCCGGAGCCGGCCGAGAAACCATTCGCCGTAACAGCAGGGGATATCCGTCCGGCGCGATGCGGAAAGAATCAAGCAAATCACTCCCTTTACCCGAAAATACTACCGCCAATAAACTCGCGGATCAGCGATGTGGACGGGATTTTATAGTCGTCCATGCCGTGGAAGTAGGACAGGATTTCAAGTAGCCGCTGCGCCAGCGCATAGTGGCGGCTGCTGCGCCCGATGTCGCGCAGAATTGCTTCTGCATACCGCTTAAATACGCAAAATTCGTAAATGATGGTCGAATTAAATACAACGTCGGCATTCTTTTCGCATGGAAAGATATTTTTTACCTCGCCCTTCTGCACCGACGGCCACAAATCAAATGTGTTTTGCGCTGAACTGCACCGGAAGCTAAAGTCGCGCACGAGCCGCCGGATGAGGCGCGTATCGGTCGGCGAGATGGGGTTATAATTGTCAAAGCTCAAATCCGTAATCGGAGAGGTGTAGATTTTAAACTTATTTTTATCGCTCACCGCGCTCGTTAGTTTTTCATTGAGCGCGTGAATCCCTTCTACAATCAGGACATGCCCTTCCGCGAGGCGCAATTTTTGCCCTTCCGGGAGGCGGCGCCCCTTCTCAAAGCTGAACAACGGTACTTCGACCTCCTCGCCGGCAATCAGGCTGGCAAGGTGTTCATTAAACAACTGATAGTCAATGGCCTCGAGATCTTCAAAATTGAACGATCCGTCCTCGTTGCGCAAGGCGTTTTCCACGTCCCGATAGTAATTATCCAACGAAATTTTGATTGGCGTGAGCGAGTTAATACGGAGCTGGATGTCGAGTTTGCTGGCAAAGGTGGTCTTCCCCGATGAAGACGGCCCGGTAATCAGCACGACCTTGACATTGGGCGTGCCCTGTTTGATCTGGTCGGCAATCCCGGCGATTTTTTTCTCATGCAGGCCCTCCTGCATCAAAATCATATCGAAAATGTCCGCATGCTCGATGTGATAGTTCAAATCGGATACATTTCTGATAGAGAGCACATCCTCCCAAAGCGAATACTGCTCAATCATTTTCGAGAGCTGGGGCGCACTGTCAAACGGCGGGATTTTCCCGCCGGATTCGTGGTTTGGATAGCCCAGCAGAAATCCGTTTTTGTATTTTTTTAAATCAAACTTCCCGATACAGCCAGTACTGACCGCCAGCACGCCGGAGAGGTGAAAATGTCCGTTTTCAATCTGATACAGGTTCACCGTATCGCGCCCAAGATGGCGCATTGCGTCCGCGCTGGCATGATCGCCCTCCTGTAAAAACAATTCTGCCGCTTCCTCTGTCGTGCAGGTGTGGCGCAGTATCGGCATATTCTGCTCCTGCAGCTTTCGCATATACGCGAGGATTTTGCGGTCCGCGTCAATCTTGAGCGCGGGAGGAAGGTCGACCTCACAGTAGGTCGTTTTGCTGATGGAATGGCGCACGATACAGTTCGTTTTTCCAAATACACTGCGCACCGCAGTCAAAAACATCAGAATCAGCGTCTGGCGGTAGCAGAAAAAGCCGCCCCGGCTGTTCGCGTCCAAAAGCTGGATTGTTTCGCCGTCCTTTGGGACAAGGTCAAGCGGGCACACCGCATGGTTGACCTGCGCGCACACCGCATACGGCGCGTCGATGTAGTCCCGGAGCGTCTGGCCCGGGACATAGGGATATTCACAAGAATTGATATAAAGCATGGTTCCACCGCCTTTCAGCCGTCAAGCAGGCTGAAGAATTCGTCCTTCTTTGCAAGTATTTCATCAAAACGTGTAATATATTCGATTGGTCCTTTAAAATTATAGACCCGCTCAATCCGCTCTCCGGTCCGGTCCACGGCCTTTGATGAGCCGCCGCACCCGAGCGCCAGAATGCTCTGCACCTCTTCCATAATATTCACATTGTAGAGGCTTTCATGCCCCGGCAGGCTGTACCCCACGTTTTCGAGGTTCCCAAGCATGTTCTTCTGTCGGTAGATATAGTACGGCGCACGGCCCGTCTGCGCCATGAATTCCTGCGACAAATCGAGCATGTTGTACGCCGTGTCCGGCGTCGTCAGGTCGTATTCCCCAAGCCGCTCATGCAGCGCACTGCCGCGTTTGATGGACATGGTATGTACGGTGATGTTTTCCGGGCTATAGGCGTCGATTGCCTTGAGCGTCTTTGCGAAGTCGTCTTCCGTTTCGCCGGGAAGGGCGGCAATCAGGTCGGCATTGATGCTGTCAAAGCCCGCACGCCGTGCGAGCGTAAACGCATTGTCGATGTCGTCTGGCGTGTGGCTGCGTCCAATCAGCTCCAGCGTGCGCGCGTGCATCGTCTGTGGATTAATGCTGATTCGCGTTACGCCGTATTGCTTTAACACGCTTAATTTCTCCTGCGTGATGGTGTCGGGACGGCCCGCCTCGACACAGTATTCCGCAGGGGAACCCGTGTCAAAACAACGCGCGACCGCGGCGAGCAGAACCTCAAGCTCCTGCGCCGTGATGGAGGTCGGCGTGCCGCCGCCGATATAAATGCTCTGGATCCGCTTGCCCGCCGCTTTGGTCAGGCGCGCACTATGCTCAATCTCACGCACAAGCAGGCGCAAATACTCAGGTACATACTGCTTGGTGCGCCGCAGATCGGTCGAAACGAACGAGCAATATAGGCAGCGCGTCGGACAGAAGGGGATGCCGATGTAGAGTCCGATATCGTCCTTGCCGTTCTGCGCAATCAGCGGCAGTTCGTTTTTTGCTACCTCAAGCGCGAGACGGAGCTTTTGCTCGCTTGCACCGTAAAGCGCGTGCATATAGCGCAAAATCTCCTCCTCCGGCTGGCCGGCAGTCAGCATCTGCCGGATTGGCTTTGCCGGGCGGATACCCGTCATCACGCCCCATGGGAGCCGGCGCGGGCGCAGCTTCTGCGCGGCCCGGTAAAGCGACATCCCGCACACGGCAGAGGTCAGCCGCTTTTTTGTATGAGCATCTGCATTGCCGGGGCACGGGAACGAATACGTATCGGATATGGACGCGGTTTCAAATTTCAGCCGTGTCTGCGCCGTAACAGTATCGTTTTCATATATAGCCGTTGAAGTAATGTGAACGGCATCCTTTTCGTCAAAAAACAGTTTTGCCACGAGCCACACATTGTAGTGCAGGTCGTGGCCAATCGTATCAATCGTCATACTCATATTCCCAGTCCTGTCTGATATAGTTGTTATGCGCTTTTTCAAAGCCAATCGTTGTCGCACGCCCGTGGCCGGGGTATACGTCCGTGTCGTCGGGCAGGACGTAGAGTTGCTTTTTGATTGACTGTTTAATGATTTTGAAGTCGCCGCCCGGCAGGTCGCACCGCCCAACATCCTTCAAAAACAGCGTGTCGCCGCTAAACAGCATTCCATCCGTGTAGTAGCACACGCTTCCGACCGTATGCCCGGGCGTATAGAGCACCTTTACATCAATGTCGCCAAGCGTAATTACGTCGCCGTCAACCAGCGTTTTCGACACCGTCGTTTTGGGCGAGGGCGCCCCTGCATAGAGCGCGAGGTTGACGGTCGGGTCGTTCACGCCGTCTTCCTCAAATGCGTGAATCATAACCTCTGCCCCAGTCGCCTCACATACATCGTCGAGCGCGCCGATATGGTCGTAGTGGCAATGCGTCAAAAGAACGAATTTGAGCTTCAGCCCTTCGTCCTCCAATACATCGAGAATCGCGCCCGCCTCTGCCGGCGCGTCAATTAAAAGGGCGTGCTTCGATTTATCGTCGCCCAGAATATAGCAATTGTTATCCATGTTTCCCAGATTCAGCATTTTAAAAAACATAGGCGGTCTCCTTTGAGTTTTGTACAAAATCGAATTTATTGTGTGCAGCGCGTCACATCGTATACACCCTTGAGGTTGCGGATTTTTTTCATAATGGCCTCAAGCTGGTTTGTACTCGTAATCTCTACTGTGACGTTGACAATGGCGACGTTGCCCTTTGCCGTGCGCGCGTTAAAGGCGCGTATCGGCGCTTTTGTTTCTGTAATCGCAACCGTGATTTCTGCAAGCAGTCCCGTGCGGTCGTCCGCCTCCACCTGCAAATCGCTCAAGAACTCGCCGGCCGGCTTGCTCGTTTCCCACGAAACGCCAATCAGGCGGTTCATATCTTCTTCCGAGAGCGACTGCGGCGAAATGTTCGGGCAATCGCGCCGGTGGACGGATACGCCGCGCCCGCGCGTAATGAAGCCAATGATGTCGTCGCCCGGCACAGGCGTACAGCATTTCGACAGCCGGACCAGGCAGTTGTCGATTCCGTGAACGACGATGCCGTTTGACGATGTTTTCGTCGACTTTGCCTCGTTATAATCAATTTCCGGCGGGAACTGCTTGTGGACTTCTTCTTTTTCCAGCTTCGCGACTTTCAGATATTCATCGCGCAGGCGGATAACCACCTTTTGCGCGGTCAGGCCGCCGTAACCGATGGAGGCGTACAGGTCGTCGAGGGAATTGAGCGTATACCGCTTGAGAAGCGGGGCAACCCATTCGTCGCGGAACAGCTGGCTAAACGACAGGCTATGCCGTTTCAGCTCTTTTTCCAGTAAGTCCTTGCCGCGTACAATATTTTCGTCGCGCCGTTCCTTTTTAAACCACTGGTTGATTTTGTTGCGCGCCTGCGATGTTTTCACGATTTTAAGCCAGTCGCGGCTCGGCCCGTGTACGGACGATGAGGTCAGTACCTCGACGATATCGCCGTTTTGGAGCGGGTGATCGATTGGCACAATTTTGGAGTTGACTTTGGCGCCCATCATTTTACATCCGACTGCGGAGTGGATAGCAAAGGCAAAGTCAATCGGCGTTGCGCCGACCGGCAGGTTGATAACGTCGCCCTTGGGCGTAAACACGAACACTTCGTCAGCGAACAAGTCGATTTTCAGCGTCCGCATGAAGTCGTCCTCATCCATCGTTTCCTTCTGCATTTCCAAAAGCTGGCGCACCCATGCAAGCTTGGAGTCCGTTTCCGAGTCGGAGGTCACGCCTTCCTTGTATTTCCAATGCGCCGCAATACCCTTTTCAGCGACGGTGTGCATGTCCCAGGTGCGGATTTGTATTTCAAGCGGGCGGCCGAACGGGCCAATCACAGTCGTATGGAGTGACTGGTACATGTTCGGCTTCGGCATGGCGATATAGTCTTTGAACCGCATCGGAATCGGCTTATACATTTCATGCACCATACCGAGCACGGCGTAACAGTCGCTGACCGTGTCCACAATCACGCGCACGGCAAACAGGTCGTAGATTTCATCCAGCGTTTTATGCTGGGTATACATTTTGCGGTATATGCTGTAAAAGTGTTTCGCGCGGCCGTTAATCTGCCCTTTGATACCGATTGCAGCAAGCTTTTCCTGCAATTCGTGTATAATTGCCGTGATATACTGGTCGCGTTCCTTCTTTTTCTGGTTAATGCTTTCCGCAATTTCGTGATAGGCGATCGGGTCCAAATATTTGAGCGACAGATCCTCCAACTCGCCCTTAATTTTCGACATACCAAGCCGGTGGGCGAGAGGGGCATATACCTCCATCGTTTCCCGGGCAATGCGGAGCTGCTTTTCCGACGGCATACTTTTGAGCGTGCGCATGTTGTGCAGCCGGTCCGCCAGCTTAATGAGAATCACGCGGATGTCTTTTGCCATGGCAAGGAACATCTTGCGCAGGTTTTCAATCTGCTGTTCCTCCTGGCTGGTATAGTGAATTTTACCAATTTTTGTTACGCCATCCACAATCAGCGCGACATCCTCGCCAAACTCAGTTTTGATATCGTCGAGCGTATAGTCCGTATCCTCCACCACGTCATGGAGCAGCGCGGCCTCAATGGACGGGCCGTCCATTTCCAGCTCGGTCATGATGGTCGCAACCTCGATCGGGTGGTGGACATACGCCTCGCCGGACTTGCGGAACTGCCCTTCATGCGCTTTTCTGGCAAATTCATACGCGCGGACAACGCCCTCCGTGTTCGCGTTTGGACTGTATTTTTTGATGTTGTCGAGTATCGTCTGCAAAGAGCTTTCCATAAAAGCGCACCTCCTCTAAGCGACGCTCATGCGTGCGTCTTTGATAATCAACTGTAAATTTTTCTCCCCGCGAAAAACATTAATCCCCATGGTAAAGGCAATGTCTATCTTACATCCCATGTGGAACTGGTCGGCGAGCGCACCCATCCCAAAGCCTAAAAAGTCGAAGGCCCGGCCGTTTTTTGTGACGGTCAGTTTTGCATGCTTCCCATCGCTGAGCGTCCGCGCCGCTGTGAGCGTCACGCCGCTGATGGCAAACACGGGTTGCGGATTGCCCATGCCGAACGGCTCCAAAATCGAAACGGCCTGCGCTGCCGCAAGGGTTAAATCCGTAGCTTGCAGTTCAGCGTCAATTGAAATACATGGGGTCAGGTCAACCGTTTTCAGCGTCTCTTCCGCATAGGCGTTGATTGCCTTGTCGAATGCGTCAATGTCGGAATAGTTCAGCCCTAGCCCGGCGGCAAGCTCGTGCCCGCCGTATTTGAGCAGCAAGTCGCTGCAATGCGTCAGCGCGTCAAAGAGGTTAAAGCCCTTCACGCTCCGGCCTGAGCCCTTGCCCAGATTGTCCTTAAGAGAAATCAGGATAGTTGGCTTATGAAAACGGTCGACGATCCGCGAGGCAACAATGCCGATTACGCCGTGGTGCCAGTCCTCTTTTGCCAGCACAAAGACCTTTTTCTTCTCTGCGTCCTCCATGTTGGCAATCATACCGAGCGCGTCCTTGAGAATCTCCAGCTCGGTCTGCTGGCGCTCATGGTTTTCTTCCTCCAATATCTGCGCAATCTCCTGCGCGCGCGCCTTCGACTTTGTTACCAAAAGCTCGACGGCAAGCTGCGCGCTTCCAACACGGCCCGCTGCATTGATACGCGGCGCAACAGTGAAGCTGATAACCCCCGCGTTGATTGGTTTATCGGCGATACCTGCCGTCTGGAACAAGGCCCGCAAGCCTTCATTTTGCGTATTTTGCAGCTTTTTTAGGCCGTTTGCCACAAAAATACGGTTTTCATCCGTAAGGGAAACGACGTCCGCGACAGTGCCGACCGCCACGATGTCAATGTATTTGTCAAAATATTCGCGCGCATTGTACCCGAGCGTAAGCACGATTGCAAGAATTAGCTTGAAAGCGACGCCCACGCCGGCCAAATCGGGGAACGGATAGGTACAGTCCGGCTGCTTCGGATTGACGAGCGCGTATGCTTTCGGCACTTCCTCCTTGCAGGTGTGGTGGTCGGTGATGATGACCTCCAAGCCAATCGCCTTTGCAAATTCGACCTCCCCGACAGCGGTAATACCGCAGTCGACAGTCACGAGCAGCGACGCGCCCTCCTTTTTGATTTTTTGCAGGGCGAGCATATTAATCCCATATCCCTCGTCGGAGCGGTTGGGGATATAAAAGTCGACGTCCGCGCCTTGCTCGGACAAAAACTGGTACAGAATGGCGGTCGACGTGATTCCGTCTACGTCATAATCGCCATAAATCACGATTTTTTCTTTATTTTCCAATGCAAGTTTAATCCGTTCGGCGGCCTTTTGCGCGTCTTTCAGCGCATACGGGTGGTGGACGCCAGCAATACTTTTGCCTAAAAACTCTCTTGCCGCTTCTTCGGTCTCGATTCCGCGGTTGACCAGAACACAGGCAATTGCAGAAGGAAGCCGCAGCTTTTCAGCCAGCTCGGATATTTTGCTTTGATTGCTTGTCTTATAAAGATAATCCCAGCGTTTGTTCGTTGCAAACCCCTCCTGTCGTGACAATTTCATAGATATAATATCTATTATAGCAGATATAATATTGTAATTCAATGCTTTGTTCTTATTAATTCTGTACAGTTACATATTGACTTCCTAATTATTGTATGGTATTATCTACAAGATGGAAAAAATCCAAAATAAGAAGGGAGAATCTTTGTTGGAATTTCTATGGGAAGGCATTATGGCGATCACGTGGCAGCAGGCTTTGATGTGGGCGATTGGCGGCCTTTTGATCTTTTTGGCGATCAAAAAGGGGCTTGAGCCTGCACTGTTGCTGCCAATGGGCTTTGGTGCGATTTTGGTGAATCTGCCGTTTACCGGCGTGCTCAACCAGACCATGATGGGGATTGGCGAAGTGACCGGTATCATTGAGTGGCTGTTCCATATCGGTATCGAGGCGTCAGAGGCAATGCCGCTTCTGCTGTTTGTCGGCATTGGAGCCATGATTGACTTTGGACCGCTTCTGTCGAACCCGAAGCTTTTGCTGTTCGGTGCGGCGGCGCAGTTTGGTATCTTTATTACGATTATTGTTGCGGTTATGCTCGGTTTCCCACTTGCGGATGCGGCCTCAATTGGTATCATCGGCGCGGCGGACGGGCCGACGTCCATTCTCGTGTCGCAGGTGCTCAAGAGCAATTATATCGGCGCGATTGCCGTCGCGGCATATTCGTACATGGCGCTTGTTCCAATTATACAGCCATTTGCGATTAAGCTTGTCACGACGAAAAAGGAACGTGCAATCAAAATGCCGTATAATCCAAAGAGTGTGTCGAAGCTGACCCGTATTTTGTTCCCGATTGTCGTAACGTTGATTGCTGGGCTGGTTGCTCCGGCGTCGGTTGCGCTTGTTGGCTTTTTGATGTTTGGTAATCTGATCCGCGAGTGCGGCGTGCTCGATTCACTTTCCGATACGGCGCAGAAGCAGCTTGCGAACCTGATTACGTTGTTTTTGGGTATTACGATTTCGTTCAGCATGACGGCGGACAGCTTTGTTAACCCGCAGACGCTGATGATTATGGCGCTCGGTTTGGTTGCGTTTGTATTTGATACGATTTCCGGCGTATTGTTTGCAAAGCTGATTAATCTGTTCTCGAAAAAGAAGGTCAATCCGATGGTCGGCGCGGCTGGTATCTCGGCGTTCCCGATGTCGGCGCGCGTGGTGCAGAAGCTCGGTCTCGAGGCGGACAACCAGAACTTCCTGCTCATGCACGCAGTTGGCGCGAACGTATCGGGCCAGATTGCCTCGGTTATCGCAGGCGGTGTAATTTTGGGCCTGATGCCGCAGCTTTTGGCAATGTTGGGCTAATGTGGACAGGCAGTTGCCGGAAAGGATTGGTGTGTTATGGATATGCAGAGTTTGACGCTGGCGCTTGAGCTTGCAGGCAAGGGAATGCTGGCAATCTTTGTGGTTATTATAGCAATTTATCTATGTGTAAGCATTATGCTGTGGGCTACAAAGGGGAAAAAGGACAAGAACTGAGTGTGCTTTCTATTCTGTTACAGGATTGTAAAAGAAAAAGCACGGTTTCTACTTGACTTTTTGTCTGGAATGTTTATAATAACGAATGGAGTTTGACAGAATCTAAGGTAAAGAAGGGTATTGGTATGCACAGACTTGGAATTGTTGGATATGGTGGAATGGGCGGTTGGCACGCGGATCACGCGCTCAAGAGCGATGTGGTGGAGCTGGCTGGAATATATGATATTAAGCCGGAGCGATGCGAGGCTGCCAAGCAGAAGGGGATACACGCTTACGACAGTATGGAGGCGCTGCTCTCCGACGAGAGCGTTGACCTTGTAACTGTGGCGATTCCGAACGACGTACATAAGGACGTTGTAATAAAGTGCCTGCTGGCGGGGAAGAATGTAATCTGTGAGAAGCCTGTGGCGCTTTCTTCGGCGGAATTCGCCGAGATGGTAGATGCGGCGCACAAGAGCGGCAAGCTCTTTACCGTGCATCAGAACCGCCGCTGGGACGTGGACTTCCTTGCCATGAAGCAGCTTTACAACAGTGGGGAGATTGGCAACGTATTTAACATTGAGTCGCGGATTCACGGATCGCGAGGGATTCCGAGCGATTGGCGCGGGGAGAAGGAATACGGCGGCGGTATGCTGTTTGACTGGGGCGTACATCTGATTGACCAGATTTTGCAGATATATGCCGGAAAGAAAATTAAGAAGCTCTATTGCCGGTTTGAGCATACGACGAATTTTGAGGTAGACGACGGCTTTAAGCTGGATTTGACGTTTGAAGGCGGCGAGCAGGCGTATGTCGAGGTTGGAACGTACAATTTCATTGCGCTTCCGCGCTTCTACATGCAGGCGAAACAGGGAACAGCGATGATCACCGACTGGCGTGAGAAGTGCAAGGTCGTAAAGTGCAAGGCATGGCACGAGAGCGACGTGCTGCCGGTGCAGACGGCGGCGGGCCTTACCAAGACGATGGCGCCGCGCGACGATGTGACGACGGACACGTATGAGATTGAGCGGCCGCACTCGGACGTACACGACTTTTACCGCAATTTCTGCGCGGCAATCGAGGGGAAAGAGGAGCAGCTCATCAAGCATGACGAGGTAATGCGCGTCATGAAGGTGATGGAGGCTTCGTTTGAATCGGTTGAAAAAGACGCAGTCCTTGCATGTGATATTTAAACTGAGATAAAGAATAACAGGAGGTGGAAAGATGTATAACCTTTCTTGCTAATGATTTGGCACATAGACAGGGCGGGGGAGCCGCTTGTTTGCTGTGCCTGTGCAGGAAGGTGTACATTTTTCCGCTTAATACGAAGTCCCGCATAGGGGTTTTGGATAATTTGAGCTGTGAGAATTCACTTTCTTGCAGCTCTATTTTTATCCAAAAGAGGAGGTGCGGCGATGTCGCAAATTAATGTAACAAATCTGACCTTTGCCTATCCGGGCAGCTACGACAATATTTTTGAAGGAGCTACCTTTTGTCTTGACACAGACTGGAGGATAGGTTTCACAGGCCGAAACGGGCGTGGAAAGACAACCTTTCTCCGCCTTTTAATGGGGGAGTATGACTATCACGGGACAATATCGGCAAGTGTGGAATTCGAGTATTTCCCCTACAAGGTAGAAAACATGGCACGCGATACGATAGAAATTGTAGAGAGTCTTATGAGTGGGCATGAAGAATGGGAGATATACCGGGAACTGTCCCTGCTGGGGGTAGAAGCAGACGTACTGTACCGACCGTTTGAAACGCTGTCGAATGGGGAACGGACAAAAGTTTTGTTGGCGGCTATGTTTTTGAAGGAGAACAGTTTTCTTCTGATTGACGAACCGACCAATCACCTCGACCAAAAGGGGCGCGAGCTTGTGGGGCGCTATCTGCATACGAAAAAAGGGTTTATCCTCATTTCGCATGACCGCGCATTCCTTGATTCCTGCACAGACCATACCCTATCCATCAACAAAACCGACATTGTGGTGCAGAAGGGAAACTTTTCAGTATGGTGGGAGGCAAAACAGAGGCAGGACGCTGCCGAACAGGTAAAAAATGAACGCCTCGCGCGGGAGATTGGCCGCCTTGACGCGTCGGCGCAGCAAAAGGGCGTATGGTCAAACGCAGTCGAAAAGACAAAGCATACAAAAGTATCTGGCTTGCGGCCCGACCGGGGGTATATTGGCCATAAGGCGGCCAAAATGATGAAGCGTTCCAAACAGATTGAAAAACGCCGCCAGGAGGCGGCAGAAGAAAAAAGAAGCCTTTTAAAAAATGTAGAAGAAGCGGAATCGCTCAAGCTTACGCCGCTGTCGTACCATGCCGCCCGCCTTGCTCTGCTGCGTGATGTTGTGGTGACGTATAACGGGAAAAATATATTCGAGCCAATCAGCTTTGAGCTGAAACAAGGAGAGAAACTGTGGCTATGCGGAGGAAACGGTTCTGGAAAGTCGAGCTTGCTGAAACTGATCCTGGGGGAAAAAGTCCCGTATACAGGCACGGTGGAGATCGGTAGCGGACTGAAGATTTCGTATGTGCCGCAGAATGCGTCCTTTTTGCGCGGCGACTTGTCCAGCTATGCAAGAGAACAGGGGATTGACGAAAGTCTGTTTAAGGCGATTTTGCGTAAACTGGGCTTTTTGCGCATACAGTTTGAAAAGGATATGGCCGACTTCAGCGCAGGACAGAAGAAGAAGGTCCTGCTGGCAAGAAGCCTGTGTGAGCAGGCGCATCTCTACATTTGGGATGAGCCGCTCAACTATATTGATATTTTTTCGCGTATGCAGGTCGAGCAGCTGCTCGCCTCTGCACCGCTTACGCTTCTGTTTGTAGAACATGACCGAGAGTTTGGGGAACGAATTGCTACAAGGACAATATGTCTATCCGGTAACAGTTCCTTTTAAAGTTTGTTAAGCTTCTGTATCATTGTAGAAGTTCATATAATTCTTTGGTATAATTATATATACGAGATGCCGATGCCAATTTGACGAAAAAAGGAGTTGCATTTGAGATGAAAACGGCAAAAGCACTATTGGCCCTGTTGTTATGTGTTTTGATATCCGGCGGGGGGAGTAATTTGGCACATGCGGAGGGCGGCGCGGTGACGCGCCTGGAGTTTTATGAGCTTGTCATGCAGACCATGGAACAGAAGGGGACGATTTCACACTTTGGGATTGGGTACGAACCGTTTGCAGATGTTTCTAATATATACGTCAGCGAGGCGTATGCGCTTGGGTTAGTCAAGGGAGACGGCTGTGGAAACTTCAACCCAGATGACGTCATGACACGCGAGCAGGCCGCAGTTGCGCTCAAGCGGGTGCAGGATTATATTGTCCCGCGGCTGATTTACGACAATCGGAAGGCTGCGGCACTAAGTGACCGTGCTGATATTGCCGATTATGCAGTAAGCAGCGTCGCACTTCTCACCATGACCGGGACGCTGGGCGGGGGATATTTTCTTCCAAAAGAAGGGGCAGACCGGGCGTTTATACAGAGCGCGTTAGACCATATTTACAACAGCGTTATCTATCAGCCCGTAGCCCATATAGGAATGCTTCCGACGAGAAAAACACCCGTTCTGATGTATCATACCATTGCGCCGCCACCGGAAAACGATGCCTATGCGTACCTATATGTGGAGGCGGCGGAGTTCGAAGAGCAAATCCGGTATTTGGCGGAAAATGGCTATACCTTTTTATTCCCGGACGAAATGTACTATGCTGACCACTGTGAGAAGCCGGTTGTTATTACGTTTGACGACGGATACATGGACAACTATGAAAATGCGTATAGAATCCTGAAAAAATACAATGCAAAGGCGACAATCTTTGTTGCATGTAATAATATTGACCAGGCGTGGATGCTCGATAAAGCAAAAATCAAGGAATTAGCAGATAGCGGTCTGATTAATATAGGCAGCCACAGTAAAACGCACAACGACCTTACTTCGCTTGCGCCGGAGGCACTGCAGGAGGAAATGGCGGGATCGCAATGGCTTTTGGAGCAAATAACAGGAAAAAAGATTACAAATATTGCCTATCCCTTTGGGAAATTCAATGACGATGTAATTTGGCAGGCAAAACGCTATTTTGCATGTGGCTTTTCTGTAAATGTCGGGCAGGAGGGAAATCCCTTTGCAATTGCCCGGGAAACAGTAGATGGACGGGAGAATATGGATTACTTTAAGACCATTCTGCAAAGGTATTTGTAATTTGAGAGAATGCAAAAAAGAACCCCCGGGCTTCATATATCGAGGAGGCCTGGGGATTCTATTGAGAAAAAGAAGCGGGTACAGCTTTTACTGTACCCGCTTCTTCATTTCAGAAATAATCAATACACGCTCTTTGGAAGCTTATTTTGTCAGAGCGGCAAACTCTGTAACAGAGTTCCAGTTGTTTGCCGAGTTGCCATAGCCGACATAACGGATGTAACGTACTTCGTATGCCTTATCAAGCTCAAAAATCTCATAGCCTTCCGTCTTTCCGTCACTTGACTTTTCAGTCAGCACAGGCTCAAAGTTTACGCCATCTGTCGAAACTTCGATATCGAAGGAATATGCACGCTCGTTTCCTTTCCACCAGCTCAGGCCAATTGCCGAAACGGACTGCACGCTACCAAGGTCAATCTGCACCCACTGGGTTCCTTCACCAGCCCAGCGGGATTCCGCAGATGTGTCGTTGTTGGAAACCTGCGTAGCGGGATGCTCCGCTTCCGGCTCTACGCTAGCACTATGGCCGGATACCTGTAACCGCTTCCAGCCGTTTACGTCCTCCAGCTTCGGAAGAACCGTATAGCCGATGGTATACTTCCGAACCACATCCGGTTCATCCTTGCGGGAAACATATACAATAGTTGGTGTATCAAAGCTCTGCGACTGTTCGATTACAACATCACAGTCCGCTTCTGCAGCAGCTGTAATAACCGGAACTTCCGTTGTGCCATAGGGAACAGATACCGTGTAACCAGTCTGCTTTGGTTCAAATGCTGTAAGCGTTTCACCGTTCTTTGCCAGGTCGGTCAGCGTCGGTGCTATCGGCGCTGGAACGAAGTCGCCGTCCGGAATTGTCCAGTCGTCAAGCGCGACGTTTTCAAGCGGCTTATCCGCATTTACATCGTCAACCGGAATAAACTTCACCTGAACATATACGCTGCCCGAAGCCTTCGGGCTGTGGATAGCAATCTTATGAATGCCTTCATTCTTGTTCTGCGCCGGCATTACAGGCGAGGACGGAAGCGGAACAGCATCCATAATTGAAAGCTCGTAATCTGGAAGATTCGTGTCAATCAGTACCTTAACCTTCTTGCCGTTTTTGGTAAGGATAACGGTATTGTTGTCTACAATTTCCGCCTCTGTGCCGGAGCTGATGTGGCTGAACCAGTAGAAGTCATTCTCACCGCTCTTAAATGTGATTTCGTCACGAATCAGGGCGCTGCGGCGGTCGTCGGCCAGCATATAACCGCGCCGTGCGCTGGAAGCGTCTCGCGCGTAAGCCGGTGTCAGATCGGCAATTGCATAAGCACCGCGCGGCTTGGATACAACGCCGTTTTCTACCTTACAGAAGGAGTTGACATCCTGTCCTTCATACTCGCTCGGATTGATGACATAGAGGTTATGTCCCTCCGGACGGAGCCGGTAATACTTATGTTTGTTGCCGCCAAAATAGCCATCCATATTGTAGTCGTCACCACCAAGGTCAACTGCCCAGCGCTCACCAAGCAAATCGACTACAAAGGAACCTGTGTCAAGGTGCGAGTGATTTACATTTGCCTGACCTGCGTGGAACGACAGCCAAGCACCCTCGTTGTCAACCCACGAGTTACGCATTGCTACAAATTCAACTTCTGGCAGGTAGGTGTCTTTTTCAAGTTCGAAATCTGTGCCCTTAATATCCGTATTGTACCAAAGCAGGTCAAACGGGGAAGGCGACCAGCCAAACTCTTCCATGTTGAATAGGCGTACGTTCGTTACGCCAGGGATATCGAACTGGTTCGACAGCCAGAAATACGTCGAGGAGTTCTGATGTCCTTCGCCAGCGTCGTGATAGTTGTTGATCGACACCGGGCCGTCACCAGCCATCGAGAAGTATACCGTACGGTCAAATCCAGGCGCTTTCGTGAGGTTAAAGTCCGTTCCAAAGCAAGCCTGTAACGTACTGAACATATTTACCGTATAGTCCAGCGTATACGACCAGTAGCCGATACCCTCGAACCATGCGCCGGCCGGATAGAACGAATTCATCATCGCCTCAACGTCGCGTACCTCAAGCTGGATGAGGTTTGCACAAAACTCCGGATACTTGTCAAAAATTGCAGTCGCACCCATCAAAATACCACCGTTGCAGACAACATTCCAGTTTGTCGTATTGCCCGGTGTCCACCAGCCGTCGCCACCGAGCTGGCTGTAGTACGCTTTGTCTGCTACTACAAGACCGTAGTTATAAATTTTATCCTCCAGGAATGCACGCTGCTCGTCGGTCCATACATCGTAGAGCCAGTCATATCCGATTGCAAATGCACATGTCATCTCGCCGATATCGAGGAAGTGCTGCTGATTCCAATCCGGGAAGTTACCTGCTGCAGTAAATACCTGATACAGATTGTCAGAGTATTTCTTATCCTTTGTCAGGATATACGCCATCGAAAGCACCTTGGAACGGCCGTAAACGTCACGGCTCGTTGCAAGCAGACGGTAGCCGTCCGGAATCGAATAGGTCGGCATTGCGGCATTGAGGTAATTATCCGCCTGGCGGATAATAGCATCGCCCCACTCTTTTACAAGCTCGTCGTTTGCATAATTATATACGACGCGGTCATAAATTTCCTTGTTCATCATAACACGCGGATGCTGGTTCTGGTTCTGCTCGTTGAAAATCTGAACCAGTTCATCCGCCATCGGCCGGTCGTAAAGCAGGTAGTTGAACGCTTCCACCAATGCATTTTCACTAGCTGTGAATTCTGCATCGCCAATCACAATCAGACCGTGGTCATCCCACGTAACAACCTTGCCCAGAATCTGCTCGCACAGGGCGCGCAGGGGAAGGAACGTCCGGTCGTTATACGTTTCCGCTGGAACATCAAGCGTATAGGTGCTGCCGTCCGGGAGAATCATCTCCGTGCTGCCGATTACGATTTTGGACTTGCCGTCAATTGTAACCGTCCCGGTTGCTTCGTCCCAGTCAACCTGCAGACCAAACGCCTCAGAGATTGCACGCACCGGAACCAGTGTCCGGTCACCCGTCTCAAATGCAGGCGCGTCGATGTCATGCTTTTCACGATTATAGTAAATACCGTTGCCGCCGAGCGCAAGCGCTACATTGTCGCCAAGTGTTTTGATTGCCGCAGAGTTATCCTGTGCCACTACGCTGACGCGCGGGCCAAGGTCATCTTTTGAAATTTCGCGCGGCTCTGTGCCCTCATAAACGAGGTAGTCCTTTACCAGCAGGTTGCTGCCTACAGCGTTTCCACTGCCTACATAAATACGCAACGAGCTGATAGCGTCGCGATCGGGCGAAGCGAAAATCAGACCCTCCTCAACTAATTCGCCGTCTACATATACATCCGCGGAATTGTCCACCCAGTCAATTGCGAAAGCGATATCGGTATATTCGCCTTTTGAATTGAGTTTGGCAATTTCCTTGTTGCCTGTGGTAAGCACCCCGTTATTGATTTTCATCAACTCGGTCGTGGTACTTGAACTGTCTTTATACTGAATGTTGCCGCTCACACAGTTCTTTTCATAAGCAAGCTTCATTTGAATGACCATAAAGCGTGTTGCGCCAGAAATTGTTTTGTCGAGATGGTAGTCGGAGTTCGTGTCCAATGTTTCAAAATATATGTAATTCGCTCCGTCGTCATCCTTACCGCCTTCAATTTTATTCGTTTTTTCATTACTGCCAAGGCCGTCCATGCCGGAAGCCTTGCCGTTGTAGAAAATCTTTTCTCCCACTTCCGTGTCGTCCTCCGTGAAAGTTTTTCCACCGTTTGAATTTGGCTTGTCGGTCCCGGTATTACCGCTTCCTGTTATATCCGTCGGCGCGCCGGAAAGCACGATTGAGTCAACATACGCCACTGCGCCAGCCTCATGCTTGTTATTCCAGCCTATGCCATGCAGCGTAATGTTATCAATGTCGTTATAACCTTTCGGTTCACGGTTTTTCATAAGATCAGAATAGTTCAGCTCCACCGTTGCCCAATCACCCGGTGTCAGCGTCAACTCTTTACTGTAATAGTCGATACCGTCCGTCCCGTTATTTTCGCTGTGCAATGCAAACGAAATCGTCGCCGGACCGGTCGAGTCAAGCTTAATGTTAAAGCTGATTTTGGAATACTGGGACATATCGTGCTCAATGTCCTTGAATATCAAGTCGTTAAGTTTATCCATGTCCCACTGCGCGGAATACTTCGCGTCTTTTGTTTCTTTTGAGCTCGCCTTTGCGCCAGCGCCCGTGATGACGCTTTTTTTGTTCATGTCAACAATTGTGAACGTTTCGTCGTCTGCTGCAAAAGACAGCGTCGAAAACAGGCTCAAAACCATTGTCATGGCCAGCACAAGGGATACAATTTTCTTTGCCATACAAGTTCCTCCTAATTTTAAAATTTTACAAATAAATACATAAAATTTATTTATAACTTGGAAATATACCTAAGTGGAATGCGAAATATAACTCCCCCCTTTGTGCAAACACACTTACAGACAACATTATTATATCATAACTTTGGACTTTTTTCAATGTATTTTATTAATTTCTAATAAAAAGATTCGCTTAGGACACTGTAATTTTATATTATCATGCGTCGGTCTTCTTTACAAGGGGAAATATGGAACGATTTAGCCCTTTTTTTGTTCCAAAAAGCCTATCGCCCTGGGTGTACAGCCGACAGTAGGGAATATGTCATCTGTTTTGCAAAAGACTTTTGCACAGAGTCGTAGCGGCCTGGTGATTTGCGGTATGCGGCCGGTGTAGTACCGATATGCTTTTTAAAGTACAAAATAAAATTACTTACACTTTTGTAGCCAACTGTTGCGGCAATGTCTGAAACTGGCATTCGAGTTTGACACAGCAGAATTCGTGCCTGTAAAATACGGTAATGCTCCAGATATTGATACGGCGTTACGCCGAGCTGCCTTTTAAATAACCGCGTAAAGTGGGAGGGGGACAGAAACAGCCCGCTGCACAGCGCCTCAATATCAATTGGGTTTGCATAATTGCGTTCAATGTAGGCGATTGCACGTTCCAAAACATTAGCGGCGCGCCTGTCCGGTACGCAAGGCTCTTTTGCGTGAAAAAGTCCATGCAAAAATTCGCTCAACAAAAGAGAGTTTTCAAAGTTGCAGGAAGGCGAGTTATCTTTGATATTAAGAATCATGTGCTCCAACAGGTCAGCCTGCATATTTGGGTCGTCGTGTGTAAAACATACGCCGTTTTCTTTGACAATGCGGTTTATCAGGCAGGAAACATGGTTGGGGAAAATGTGTATCCCATAAAACGTCCAGATTGAGCCAGGCGCGCAGCGGTAGCGGTGAGGCGTTCCGCGCGGAATTATAGCAATATCTCCGCCTTGCAGCACATAGTTGTTTGCTTCAATTTCTAACAGCCCGTGTCCGGACATACTTAACAGGATTAAATAATTATCTGCACCATTGCTGCGCGAAAGTCCATACTGTTCGTTACATTCGTGCCAGAAGATACGGTCTATGCAATATAAACTATCCGTATCCTCCTCGGTACAGACTGCGTCAGCAATCCTGGTCGTTCCAAAGCTGCCGTTTGTTTCAAACATAGCCAGACTCCTCCCTGTTAATTCTGTAACAAAAAATATAATATAATTACTTTTTTTATCGAATTACAAGCATTTTGTCATGAAAATATTTACAATTTTATTTTAGGTTATATAATTAATTTTGTCAATATGGCATAGGATTTTCGTTTTAAAATAATTGACCCAAGCTATATTTCATTTTTTTCGCAATTAAAAAATAACAAAAAATATGCAATGGAAGGAATATACAATATTTAATTATTATAGAAAGGGATGGTGCATCATGTTAAAAAAGGTGCTGTCTATCATTTTGGCCGTGGCCTTGCTGGCGAGCGTTTGCCCTGCTGCACTGGCGCAACAGCTAGAAACAGAGGGAAGCTCGTGGGTGCAAACCTTTACGGACCTTGCGGAGAATACTGTGCCGGAGGGGATGCGGCTTGAGGGACTTCCTGCGCTTTATGAAGGGGCGGAAACTCTGCCGGAAGAACAGAAAAATATTGCCTTTACGCAGGGTGTCGGCGGTTTATTTGGCAAAGAGGCTGGCGACACGGCTTTTCTGGCGCGTACTCAATACGATGGCGACACACTCCCGACGATACCGCCGGATACGGGGGCGTACGCTGGCATAAAGCTCAAAAATGATGCCGGCGACGATGGAAAGAGTGCGATCCTGCCAGGGATTACGGCGCTTGTAGAAGATGATGTGCTGCATATCAGCTTTGAATATGCAGTCAACAATTATGCTGCTGACCGACAGGTTAAGCTGTGGGCGCGTCCAAGCAATAAAAAAGTGCAGGAAACCGGCAGTACGTTTTTAAAGATCGGCAAAGACACGGGCGCGGTGAGCGTGTTCGGATCGGCTGCAAATGGATTTGTTATGCCCTTAAACCAATGGGTGCGGTTTGACTTTGTATTCCGCGAGCCGAAACGTACGGGCGGCTCTTATGTCGACGTGTATATAAACGGTGAATTGGCGATAGAGGATTTGGTGTTTGATGCAAAGTCTGGCAAACCTATGGATGTCATAGAACCGCTGATGGGGTTTGGCTATCTGGAATTTATCGAACCAATGGGGCTTGTAGACGGCGTGTATCCGCAAACGGACACGTATGTTGACAACATTTCGATTGCTTTTGGAAAAGAAGTGCCGCAAATAAATGGTGTGACCCTGTCGCACAGCGACGCGCAGATTGATGCAAATATTAATAATGCTACAAATTCAATTATATTGCCAAACAGCATAACCGCAGAAGCATTCCTGAGCGGACTTTCCGTAGAGGGCGGAAGCGCGTATCTTGTAACGCTTGGCGGCGCGGAGCAGACTGGCAGCAGTTCGATTGAGTCGGGGTATGTCCGTGTTGACACGGGGGATGGACGCTATATCTACTATAACCTTTCCGTTTATGAGCAGAGTAACTATCTGGAAGAAAACTTTAACGGCAAAACGATAACCAGCAAAGAAGAATTGGCGGAGCAGACCGCGCTTACGCTGGCAGGTGCAGACGGCGTAACCGTTCAGTCCCGCACGGCAATGGGTGGCAGAAGCAGTGGAGACAGTAGCCTTGCCGTTACAGCCGGTACGGAAGAAACGGACACAGTTCTGTCGTGGACAGCGGACGCAGCTATTGCCGAGGAAACCATTGTGTTGGAGCAGTCTGTACTGGTAAACAGCGGCGCGGCTTTGGAGCTACGTGCAGGTTTTTCCGGCGCGGAACCGGCAAAAACGGTCATTGCGCTGTTTGATGCAGCGGGGAAAATCCTTGTAAATGGACAGGACACGGGCAAGACGTGGCAGCCGAACCGGTTTTACCGCGTTGCGGCGGTTATCAGCCGCGCGGCTGGAACGTGGAGCGTTTATGTCAACGGCGAAGCATGTGTGGAAAATGCGGAAATTAGCGTCGACGGCATTACCGGACTGGACGGGATGGAGGCAGTCCTGCTGGGGAGCGGGACAACGGCCGCCTTCGACGACTTTAAGGTGCATACAGGTGAATATGTCCCGAGTGCGGACGATATTTCTGTAACGGCACGGACGGACGACTGTATTGTGTCCGAGGGAGAAAAGACCATCTATATCCTGCCCGGCACGGATAAGGATGCTTTGCTTGACCTGCTCACGCTTGACAATTGCGAGCTGGACGCGATATATACAGACACATCTCTGACGCAAACGACGACGGATTCCACGCTGACGGATGGCAATGTCCTGCTGTTGGTCAATGCTATCGGAACGGTGTTTGAAGGGTACACGGTTTCCATCATGGAAGATGTACTGGGTATTGAGTCTATGTCGAAATACACCTTTGATAATGAGGCAAAGACAGTAATTGCGCCGGTCGGCATGCCGATCAGCGAGTTTTATGAGATGATTACGCTCTACAGCGGCCATACAGGGCAGGTTGTCGACGCGGCGGGAGAGCCGGTAAGCGCGGACAGCAAGATTACACTCGGGTCGGACTGGGAGTATCGGATTACCTACAAGTCCCTTACAGCGGACTATGAGATGGTAACGGCCTATGTCAACGAAACCTTCGACGACCTGGCAGGCGAAAAAATCTATGAAAGCGGTACAGATTACAACGGGATGCGGCTCGATATCAGCAAGATTGGCGGCTCGGCGGAAAACGTCTATGTTGAGGGCGTGACGGACAACGGCGAAAACGTGGCAAAGTTCTACAGCAATGCCACAAACCCGGACGGCCAGGCGAAGATTACGCTGCGCTGCGACAATATTGCCCCGGAAAAGACGAAGGCGCCGTTTATCCTGACATGGGACATGAAGATGGATGACTTAAACGGTCTGAACTCGATTGTGCTGCGGTATACGCATAAAAACGGCGAAACGGATAAGTACCACAATCTCCTCGACGTACAGGGCGGTACGATAGAACTTGCTGGGTCGGCGGTTGCAACATATGAAACGGGCGAATGGGTTCGATTTGCAATTGCGATTTCGCCGAGCGGCGGGATGTCGCGCGCGTATGTCAACGGAAAGCTGGTCTATGACCGGGGTCTGAGTGTATTCCAGAAGCTTGCCGACCATATTGACGATATTATTTTCACCCACGGCGTTACAAACGGCGAGCGGACGACGCTGATGGACAATATTGCGTTTTATCCGGCATATGATATTAACTCCTACGACGTGTCACAGATGGATTCGAGTGCGTCCACGGAGTACGATATTGTAGGAGAAGACAATGAGATTACCGGCTACGGCCCGGCGACAGTCGAGGAATTTTTGGGGCTATTTACCTTCCCGGAGGGCGCGACGTACGGCGTTGTAGACGCCTCCGGTGCGCCGGCTACGGGAGAATCCACGGTAGAGCCGGGGATGACGCTTGCGGTAACATCGGCGGACGGCCAGTATACGACAAAGTACCCAATCGGAGAGCGTATGCGGATCAAAACGGCGCTCAACATTGCCGGGCGGGAGATGGGCTACCTGATTGAAGGCGAAGCGACCGCCACGGCAGAGGCGTATTCTGCGCTGCCGCAGGAGATGGAGCTATCGCTGTCGTATACAAATACAGCAGACCCGTCGAAGAATAAAACGGTGACCGACCGCAAAACGGTCAGCGGCGCTGCGACCTTTGAAACCGGGGTTGCCGCGCAAGTGCTAAACCAAGAGGGCGAAACGCTCACCATGCGCCTGACCGACCCGGCAAGGGATGAGGATTTGGCAGAACCGGTGATCCTCACGTATACGGGACAGCTCGATTTGGGCAGTGAGATTATGGAGGCAAAAAACGGTGCGACGAGTATTGTAACGCTGACGATGGACGACGGCGTACAGGGATATGTCGAGAAATTTAATAGCCTGTACCAAACATACGGTCTGCGTGGTACGGCAATGGTATGGTCAAACCGGCTTGCAGAGAACCTCGCTTTTTACAGCAGGATTTTTGAACAGGGATACATTGATCTGGGAAGTCATTCCAAGACGCACGTAACGCTGACAAGCAGCGTAACCGACGAGGTACGCGAGGCGGAAATCAAGGGCTCGCAGAGCGAAATGAAAGCGATGTTCCCGGGGCAGGAGGTCATTACCTATGCACCGGCAGACAATAAACTGGATGACCGCTCTCTCGAACTGGCGAAGGAAACCTACTGGGCGATCCGGCGGGGAAAACGGGGCTTTAACAGCTTAAACCCACCGGAAGATGGGATCGGCGGCTGGTACGATCTGAAGATTCAGGGCGTATACAACCCAATTGATATGAACGAACAGGACTGCACGCTCGACCATTTGCTCGACATTGCGGCAGAAGAGCCGGTCTGGATGATTGAGATGTTCCATGGCTTGGACGGCGGCTTCGGCGCAGTCAGCACGGCGGTTGCCACCCAGCACTTCAAAAAGATGAGCGAGATGCAAAACGAGGGAAAAATCTGGGTTGCAAGCTTCCCGGAGGCGACCAAGTACATCCGCGAGCGGCAGAATACCGTGATTTCTGACGTGGCAACTGAGGATACACGCACCGTGACGCTGACGATGACGAATTTACCGGAGGATATCTTTAATGCGCCGCTCACAGTAAAAAGCGAGGTCCCGGCGGATTGGGCGTCCGGCTATGTAAAGGTGACACAGGGCAGCTCGGTGCAGGCGCCGGATATCGTGCTCGAAGAGGGTCGCTACTATATTTATTATGATGCTGTTCCGAACAAAGGCGGAATCACCATCGAAAGTGTAGCAGAAAAGCCGATGATTACGATTACGGGACTGAAAATAGTGAGCGAGGGCGAGATGGAGCAGCAGGCGGACGCGGTTACGCCGGTGCTCTTTACCGCGCAGACAACGCCCACCGGCAGCGTGGACGACACGGGGATCGGTTGGTACGTCAACGGCGAGCGGCAGACAGCATACGACGGCAAGCTCGAATTTTCCTTTACGCCACGCGACGTGGGAACGTACGTTATTTACGCAATGGATTCCAAAACGGGGATCAAATCCTTAGAATCTGTTGTGACAGTTAAAGAACCGGGATTGCAATTTGAGGATGACTTCAACGGCTACGGCGAGGCAGCGACTGTCCCCTCCGATAACTGGTATACAAATGCCACCGTAGGGCTTGAGGCCGTATCCGACGACAGTGCGGACAAGGCGGCGGTGTTTGGGTTGTCGCTTAACGAAGCAAAGTACCCCGCGCTCCACAAGACGGCAAACGCCCAGACCGGCACGCCGCTCGTGTACCGCGCAAAGGTCAAACTTGTAAACGACGGCAGCAATAAGCAGAAGTTTTATTTGGAAATCCGTAATTCGGAAGAAGGCAATGTCCAGGCGAACCGAATGACAGTATTTCAAATCAACCATGACACCATTACATCTGCTTCCGGAGCTGAGATCGGCAAAATTTCGATGGGCGAATGGCTGGCGTTCAGCGTTTGTATTGTACCGGGCAACGAGGTAAAGGGAGAGGAGCCGGGCGCAGATACGACTTTGTCGAAAATCCGCATCAGCCTGAGCAGCCCGGCGCTGACGGATATGCAGGGCGGTAATGTGGGAGCAGATATCTTCTTTGAGGAAGAAGTGTCGCTTGCCAACATTGCAATCTCGGAGTATGGAACGTGCAACATGCTGTTCAATAACGATTTTTCAAAGGCGAACGAAGCGGCAAAGACCTACCTTGACGACGTGATGATTTACAACCCGCAGAGCCTGCGCATGAGCGCGCCGGCAGAGCCGGTTAACCCGGGCGAGAGCGTAACAATCAAAGTAAACAAGGATTTGTACGGCTTCGACGCGTCGAAGGTTACAGTAACAAAGGACGGCGGCGTACCTGCTGTCATCAAGACCGCTTCCTACAGCCTGTTCAATCCGGGGGAAATTGTACTGGAATTTGACTACGGTGCGTTGGAAAAGAGCAGCACCTACACTGTGACGCTCAGCGGCCTGATGGACGCGGCGGGGGATGATGTGAGCGGGAGCGCGACCTTTACCACGTCGGACAAAGATGTTCCCATCAACAGCAGTATAATGGAAGATGTCGCCTGCTACTTTGACGGAGAAACAGTCATCTTGGAAACGGAGAGCGAACGGAATATTCTGGCATATATAGCCGTATACGAAACCGTGGACGGCGCACAGAGGGTAAAGGACGTGACAGAATACCGTGTGACTTGTGCAGCAGGGCAGGAAGCGCAATTCACGCTTACCAAGCCGGAAGTCCTGCCGGGAGAAGAGGCCGTGCTCCTGATTTGGGAAAGCGGTACCTTAAAGCCGGTGATAAAGGCGGTCACATTGGAACAGTAAAGTAAAATACAAAAAAGAAAAGCAGGGGAAATTTCCCCTGCTTTTTAATTTGCAATTATTTTTCTGGCCTTACCTTCAGTGTAATAATCTCAAAATTATGTACCGGCAGCGTTATGCGGTTGCCCTCAACGGTCAACTCCGCTTCGTTTTGTTCGAGCATATCGCACAGCCATGCCTGTGCAATGTCAAACCCGAACGTCAGCGTTGTTCTGCACTTGCTGTCGTATGCCTCATACATGCGAACAATAATGTCCTCGCTGTCCTCGGCCTGCTTTACCGTCTCCACAATGACGTTTTCTTTGTCGCACGAAACGAGGCTGTAGCAGGCGGGAAGCGTCCCTTCCTGTGCGCTGAGCGTCACGGCCTCAAGCGGGCAGTTGAGTTTATACGCTTCCTGAACAACGCCGGCGGCGTAAAGGTCGCCGCTGTGCGGCAGAAGCGAATACGTAAACGTATGCACATGCTTGTCTGCCTCCGGGTTCGGGTCAGTTGCCGACTTGAGCAGGGAAAGCTTGATGGTGCTTCCCTCGGTGTTATAGCCATATTTGCAGTCGCTCAAAATGCTGAAACCATACCCATATTCGGACAGATCTGCCCACTTATGCGCGCAGACCTCGAACTTGGCGCGGTCCCAGGACGTATTCTCATGCGTGGGGCGCGACACGTGCCCAAACTGGATGTCGTAGGTCGCCTGCGTTGTATGGATACTGGTCGGGAACGCCGCCTTCAGGAGAATGTGCGCCTGCTTCCAGTCAATGACGTTTTCTACATCAATGCGGCGGCTGTCCTCATATAAATAGTATGTCTGCGTAATGGTCGAGTCGAGGAACTTCTTGACGATTTTCAGTCCTGCACGCGCACCGTCGAACACCGGCTCGCACGATACGACCTCGTCAATCTGCCACTTTTTCTGTTTATAATAATACGAAATTTCCCATGCGTCGTATTCTTTCGGGAAGTCCTCATACGCCTGCAAGCAGAACGCTTCGCCCTCCTGCACCAGCTCGCGCCCGTTTTCTTTGTCAAACAGAGAAACGATGTTGCAGTTTTCGTCGAATACCAGCCGGTAGGAAGGGCTTTCAATCGTGCGTCCGTCCACGGTCACGCTGTTTTTACGCGGTTCAGGCGCGATAACAGCATACCCCATGGCTGGTATATCGGAAACGTACACCTTTCCAGCTTCGGTATCGATATAGCCGTCCGTTTCGAATCCGGTTGGATTATATACGAGCAGGCCGCCTTCCGTGTTTACCTGTCCGGCAAGATGGGCGAGCGCACCTTCTGCCGCCGCCGTGCCGGCCTGCCGAATGGTTTGATAATCCCGGTCGGAATCCTCATACACTTCAAAGATGGACGAACCGGGGATGATGTCGTGGAACTGATGGAGCAGTACTGTTTCCCACGCGTCGTAGAGCGTCTGCTTTGGGTATGCGCCGCCGGCGAGCAGGCTGTCGGTCAGGCACAATATTTCTGCTTTTTGGAGCAGCAACTCGCTTTTGCGGTTGTTCTTTTTGTTCTTTGCAATGGATGTATACGTCCCACGGTGAAACTCGAGGTACAGCTCACCGACCCAGCGCGGCGTACGGCGGAGCCTTTTGCAGTTTTCGTCGAATTCGCTCCGGATGCTGGAGATATAGTCACCCGCAAACTCAATCTTCGTTTTCGGCAGGCCGGGAAGCCCATATTCCAGGCGGCGCTGCTGTTCGAGCATATCCTTGGTCGGGCCGCCGCCCCCGTCGCCGAAGCCAAAGGTGATGAGGGCCTTGCTCTGATAATCCTTTTGCTGGAGCGTCTGCCACGTGCCTAGTACCTGTTCCGGCCTGATGTAACCATTGTAGGTCGCGCTTTTCCAGGGGGAATACTGCCCGCGTTCACCCGTGTCCTTCGCCGTCATGAAGTGCGTAAACACCTCGCTTCCGTCGATTCCTTCCCAAATAAACGTATCGACCGGCATCTTATTTGTTTCGTTCCAGCTGATTTTTGAGGTCACAAATGTGTCAACGCCGCACTTTTTCAGAATCTGCGGCAGCGCCGCGCTGTAGCCGAATACGTCCGGCAGCCAGAGGATTTTGCTGTCAACGCCGAACTCCTCTTTCATGAAGCGTTTTCCGTGCAGAATCTGGCGCACTAAGCTCTCGCCGGAGGTCAGGTTACAGTCGGCTTCAAGCCACATGGCACCTTCAACTTCCCAGCGTCCCTGCGCAACCAATTCCTTTATCTGCCCGTACAGCTCCGGCGCAGCTTGTTTGACATATTTGTAGAGCTGCGGCTGCGACGACATGAACAGATACTCCGGATACTGCTTCATCAGTGCCGCTACGGTGGAGAAGCTGCGCTGCGCCTTTTCGCGCGTCTGCGCCAGCGTCCAAAGCCACGCCACGTCGATATGCGTATGCCCGATACAGCTAATTGTCGCACCGTTGCCGCCGCAGAGCTTGCCGTAAAATTCGTCGCGTAAATATTGCCGCGTTTCCTCCACACTGCGGTAGAAATCCTCGCTTTTCGGTACGCGCAGGTCAAGGTGCAGCAGGGCGATGTCAAGCGCCTTCATGATTTTTACATAGTTGTCGTCGTACTCGGCAAAGCAGAGCGCCGCGCGGTACGGTACCCACACATCGTAGTAGAGCTGTTCGATGCGCGTGTCGAGCAGGCAGAGCGACGGCAGGAAGCGTACGCTGTTTTCATGCATACCGACATAAAAGTAAATATACATGTCGTAGTATGTTTCCGGTTCAAGAGGTACGTCCGTATGATTGACGTCAAGTGCCTGAACCATTTTACCGTTTAAGTACACGAGGCCCTGCGGGTTCTTTGCGTCCCACTCGCCCTCGCACCCAGTCAGAAGCTGGAAATACAATTCCTTGCCTGCTTCCGCCTTTGGCGTCGTAAATTCCGTATGGAACCAGAAGTGTTTGTCGCGCCCGGACAGGAGTGTATCCGGCGCAAACGGCGCATAGGGCAGTTCCGTCTGCGGACGGTCCGTTTCCGTATAGCCGCACGGCGCATACGTAAAGTCTGTCAGGTCGCACAGTTTTTCCACTGTCAGCTCCTTGAGCACGCTGCACATAGTGCGGATTTTTTCTTCTGTGTAAATGATAACAATCACGTCCTTTATCACAATTTAGACTGTTATGCCGTTGCTCCGTGTATCAACACACACGAGCGACCGGTCTTTGCGTTTATTATAGCATAGGGCGGACAAAAAGGAAATAAAAAAATGCTTCCCGGCAAAATTTTTGCCGGGAAGCCGAAACGGAAATTTAAACAGCTGCATACCAACTTGGAACGACGGCGCTAAAGCCATCATACCATAAGAGCACATCCCGCGCCTGATGCAGCATAACGTCGAGGTCGCGCTGACCGAGCTCTGCGCCCCAATAAATAGAAGACAACGTGTTGCTCCCGATATAGAACGCAAGGCACTGCCAAAATTGCATAGGCGGTCTTTTGTCAAAATAACCGTCGATTATACCGGCAGCAAAACGGGGTGCAGCCTGCGCGCACCAGACAATGCGGTTAAACTCCTCCCATGGGTCGCCGAAGTCAAACCGGTCAAAGTCGATGATAACGAGTTCTCCAGTTTCATCAACCATCATATTGCCGATATGGTAGTCCCCATGCTGAAAAGACTGGGGACGGCCTTTAAACATATCGCGATATCGCGGTTGTTTCTCAGGTATGTAATCACCTTATCGTCGCCGTCGAAACGGATACCGCAGTCTTTATATTTTTGGATTTTGTAGTCGGTTTTACGGTTGAACCGGGTATGCCAGTCCTCCTGCGCAGCGGGCGCAGGAATCGTATGGATTTGCTTTAAGATTTCGCCCGCCTGTATTCCATATGCGTATTGCGCTTCTTTGGGCAGGGTGGGGATGACCGTCTCTGCGTCCACACCATCCACCCATGTGTGCAAGGTATAAACGCCATCGTCACACGTTCCAAATTCAACGGGCCTGCACATGGGGATGCCAAGTGCGGCCACCTGCCCGAGCATTTCAACCAGGGCTTTTCGCGTACCGCTCTTATCATAGGGGGTTATTCTCAGCAAATACTTTGTGCCGGAAGAGACGGTGACACAGTATTTTTTGTCACAGGACCAACCTTTTTTTATTGGTTCTTTCTTGACGATATCATCCAGTAGCACTGTAATTCCCTCCTTGCAATTTGAAATTCCGGGTTTTAAAATATTACAGCACATCCATCGAAAATACGCGGAACTTGTCGTCACCCCACGTCTTTTTAGGCACGAGCCTGATTGCCTTTGCGCGCACGTTTACGTCGCAGTACACGAGCCGCTGATAGTTGTTCGTTTCAGAATACACCACCCGTTCGCCGTCCGGCGTGTCGGCCACGATATCAAATTCCTTAATCAGCGTGACAGGCGTTTTATATTCCGGCTGGTGGAGCGGGAAGTTGCAGGGCATGTTGTTCGACTTGCGGTTTAAGTTACTGTCAAAGACGAGCCGCACTTGTGAGATGTCTTCGTAATCGTCAAAATCAAATGTAATACAGTCGCCCGCGCCGCCGACAAAGCCGTTGTAGCCTTCGTCCGTTTCCCGGTCTATGCCGTTGCGGACGATATCTGCGTTGACGCGCGCCTTTTTCGTCAGCGGCGGCAGCTTTCGCGTATGCCACGGAATCCAGCAGTCGTCCTCCATAAGCTGCTGCTGAAGCTTTGCCGTGTCGACGCCGCGCAGCGGCACGCCGTCCTTCACCGCTATGGCAACCGCCGTGCCGAGCGCCTGCCCGAGCAGAGAACACGTCCCCATGACGCGGCTGGAGGAGAGCGCGGCGTGCGTTACGCTGATGTTGCGTCCTGCAAAGAGCAGGTTTTTGATATTCTTTGAGTACAGGCAGCGGTAGGGGATACCCCACGGCGACGGCGCAGGATGGTAAATCGTCGGATGGCCGCCGTCATAGTAGAAGCCCTCCGGAAAGTGGTCGTCCATCGTCCAGCCGCCGTATGCGATAATGTCGTCGAAGCGCCCCTCCGCCTCCACGTCGTTTTGCGTGATGACATAGTCGCCAACGTAGCGGCGGCTCTCCCGCTTGCCGGGCAGGAATCCGATCCAGTCCATTTCCCAGTTTTCCACGCCATGGTCGCCGTAATTTTTCATGTGGTCCCATACGCCGAACGCGATTTTGAGCAGCTCGTCGCGTAAATCTTCCGTATCGTGGATGCTGTCCTTGTCGCCGCCAAGCTCGATCCACCAATAGTTGGTGACGTTGTCGTGCGGGCGTTCCTTGAGCATGTCGTCGGTCGGGTATTTGTACGCCCACGCGGGCGGGATAAACTTTTTCGGGCTGTCTGTTTCCCGGATTTGGAACACACAGCTCAGGCCCATTGTCTTTTTGTCCGGCTCATCCGGGGGAATCCGCTCGCCAAAGTCGCGTTTTGCCTCGCGTCCAAGCATAAACTCCGCGCCGGTCAGCGGCGCGAGAATCGAGTCGCCCGAGCAGTCGGCAAAGTATTTCGCCTCAACGGTATGGTATGTTTCGGTCGTAAGCTGCCACCCTGTCACGCGCCGGATCGTGTCGCCGTCCATTTCCGCTTTCTGGCAGGTACAGTCGAGCAGGAGCGTAATATTCGGCTCGCCGCGCACAATCCCGTACAGCACGCTGTCCCAGATCGAAAAGCTCAGGTTCGTGTTGCGGTAGTAGTTCTCCATAATGATTTCTTCAAGCAGACCGGCCTCGCGGACGTTTTTCGCGCCGGCCATCGCGCCGGTGATCCAGATGCGGATTTCGCTCGACGCATTTCCGCCCAGAACGGGGCGGTCCTGCATCAGGGCTACTTTGATTCCGTGGCGCGCCGCCGCAACAGCGGCGCACAGGCCCGCCATGCCGCCGCCGACCACGCACAGGTCAACCGTATGATTTTTATGCTGCATTGCTGATTCCTCCGTATTGTTTTTTCTCTATTATATCGGGATAGAATCTGTTAATCAATAAAAATCATGCACAATAATCTTTAAATTTGTGCACAGAATGAAAGGGATAGATTTTTGTAAACATTTCTGGTATACTGGACAGGAAAACGGCAAAGGGAGGAATACAAAATGGAACAAATCATATATAGAGAAATAGAAAAAGAAGAAATCACCCGGCGGCTGTTCGACGGGTTTGAGCGGTATCAAAAGGTGACACGATGCTGGCGTAAGGTGGACGGGGAATGGGTCTTAAAAGACATCGCGTTTATCGACGATTGGGGAGAGAAAGAGTATACGTTTTTGGTCGAGTGTCTGCGGCACACTGTCGAAACGGGCGGCGAGGTAGTTGGAGCGTTTTGCGGCGGACGGCTGATTGGGTTTGCATCCGTGGAAGGCAGGCAGCTGGGTAGCAGGGGGCAATATTTACAGCTTTCCTCGCTCCATGTATCCTGCGGCGAGCGTGGCCGCGGGATAGGGAAGGCGCTGTTTGCACGCGCCTGCGCGTTCGCACGCAGTAAGGGCGCGGAGAAATTGTACATTTCGGCACATTCTGCCGAGGAAACACAGGCGTTTTACCACGCAGCTGGCTGTGTGGAAGCGGAAGAATACGACGCTGCGCTTTCAGCAGCGGAGCCATGCGACTGCCAGATGGAATTTGTTTTATAACGCAAAAAGGTACGGCTACGCCGTACCTTTTATTTTAGATGCTGAATGCTTAGTCGTCGCAGCCACAGCCGCAGCTTGGCGCGCTGTCGCAGTCGAACGCCGCCGGCGGGAAGAACTCGTCAACCGGGAACTCGATACGATCAAACAAGTCGCACGGATTCTCATCCGTTGCAGTTACACAGTCTTTGTTCGGTACGCAGAAGTCGTACGCCGGAATCAGGAGCTGGACGCTTCTCTCCAGCTTTACGATAGAGAATACACCGATTGTAACGAATACGCGCTTGTCGTCCCCGCTGCTAACCAGATTGTCTTCAAATACGCCGCAAACGTCAGCCGGAATGGAGCTTAGATCAGTTTCGTCACAGCAACAGCAGCAGTTATCGTTCGGCTCTACAACCTTGCAGGACAGCGCAATCGGCTCTACAACCTCGATAATCGCTTTCGGCATGTTTGTCTTCTGCCAATCCTGCGGGTCGATGCCGCCGCCGCGGTAGCTCGAAGAAAATACCTTTGCATTGCCCTCGGAACCGAACAGGATCACCTTTTTGTCGAAGGTTGCCAGCCCCTCTGCCTTGCACGGCTTGCCAACGCCTGTGAATACGTCCAGCGTAATCTTGAAGAAGTATTTCAGGTCTACGCTGTAGAACCCGCGGTTGAACGGTACCGCCTCGATGTCAGAATAAACCCAGATGATTTCCGCTTTGCGGATTTTAACATTGATGGAACGGTTTACGAGCTCCTGACCGCATGGTGTCAGGTAAACGCGCAGGTCGGTTAGACAGTCCTTATCACGGCACTGGTCGTATATTTTGTCGGTATGTATGCACACTGCTTCGCGGAACTCGCGCGCATCTGCGCTATTGCAGTCGCCAATCGGCCCTGCAACAATTTTGTCATGCATGATATGACCTCCTTTATGATATTTAGAGTGTTTGGCATTACTCTGTTATATCATATGCGACCTGCGCCGCGTTGTGCGTCGTTTTAAAAATATTTCAGGCATAAAAGAGCATAAAAAAAGCCGCCGTACAGGCGGCGGACAGACTTATATCTGGTTTGATGAACCCCGTTCGTTTGCATGGGAAAGTATTCGTGTCGCATACTGCTCCTCCTTTCTGTTACCGCTTCAATAGCTTCCCGATTACATAAAAAATCAAAAACACAGCAAGGTTTACTACAACAACGCTCGCGCCTGTGGGGATGGAAAACACATAGGAAAATACCATGCCCAGGAAAAAGCAGACGACAGAAATTACGCCCGAGCAGATGATAACGCCCTTAAAGCTGCGCAGCACGCGCATGGCGGAAAGCGCCGGGAAGATAATCAGGCTGGAGATCAGCATAGTCCCCATGATCCGCATCCCGACCACGATTGTCAGTGCAGTCAGGAGCGCCAGAAGCATATTGTAAAAGCTGGTCTTTGTCCCGGTTGCACGGGCGAAGTCCGCGTCGAACGTGACTGCAAAAATTTTATTGTAGCAGAGCACATAGACCGCCAAAACAGCCGCCGACAGCGCAACGCTGATGTATACGTCGCTCTGCTGCATGGCGAGAATACTGCCGAACATATAGCCGTATACGTCGACGCTCAGCCCAGAGGAGAGCGACGTTGCAATGACGCCGATAGCAAGGCTGCTGCTCGCAATCAAGGCAATTGCTGCATCACCCTTGATTTTTGAGTTTTCGCTGATTTTCAGCAGGAAAAACGCCGCCACCACACACGCCGGAATGGACACATACAGCGGCGCAAGGTTGAGCGCGAAGGCAATCGACAGCGCACCGAACCCCACGTGTGACAGACCGTCCCCAATCATGGAATAGCGTTTTAGCACGAGGCTTACGCCGAGCAGGGCGGCGGCAAGCGAAACGAGCGTCCCGACGAGAAACGCGCGTGTGAGAAACTCGTAGGAAAACATTTCCGAAAGCATAGCAAGCATGGTAATTTCCAACCGCCTTTCATTCCGATTCTGTCAATGGCCCAAACAGGGAGCGGGCCATTTCGCTTTTTTTGTATTCCTCTTTGCGCAGGCACCAGGTCTGCTCCCGTCCCATATGAATCACCTTGTTTGCGTCGGGGAGTGCCTCGTTTAAATCGTGTGTCACCATGATGACGGTAATGCCGTCACGGTTCAACTGCCGGATTGCATCGTAGAGTTGCGCGGTCACGCGCGCGTCAAGACCGGCCGCCGGCTCGTCGCACAGGATCAGCTTTTGTGTGGCGCACAGTGCACGGGCGAGCAGGACGCGCTGGCGCTGTCCGCCCGACAGCGTGGAAAACGGCCGTTTCCTGTACGCGTCCATGCCAAGCCGGGACAGGGCGTCGTCTGCGCGCCGTTTCTGCTCTTTTGTGTAAAAGGGAAAAAGCGGCCGCTTCCCGCAAAAGCCCGAGAGCACCACTTCAAACACCGAGGCAGGGAAGTCGCGCTTCGTGTCACTCTGCTGAGCGAGATACCCGATCTCCGTTTTTGTCAGTCCGCCGCTGAAGGTCAGCTTGCCGGACGAAGGAGAGACAAGCCCCAGTATCGTTTTCACAAGCGTCGACTTGCCCGAGCCGTTTTCCCCGACGACGAGCACATAGTCGCCCGCGTCGACCGTAAAGCTTGCGTTTTGTATTACCGGCGCAGCGTCATACGACACGCAAAGCCCTTCACAGCGCAAAATCTCCATTAGTACAGCCCTTCTTTCAGGTTTTCGTAGTTTTGACGCATGAGCGAAAGATACGTCGCACCGCCGGCGAGTTCCTCCTTCGTCACGTTGTGGCACGAGTGCAGGAGCAGCGCCTTTGCGCCGGTTTCCGCGGCAATGGAATCCGCCACCGCGTGGTTCGACATCTCCTCATAATAAATCACGCCGATCTGTTCCGCTTTCATTTCGTCAATAATCTGCGCTACAAGCCGCGCGCCCGGCTCCGTTTCCGATGAGCAGGAATCATAGGCCGACGTATAGGAAAGGCCGTAGCGCTGGGCAAAATAATACATGGCGAAGCGTCCGCCGAACATGATTTTTTTGTGCGGCGCGGCATTAACAAGTTCCATGAAATCATTGTCCAGCTCCTGCAATTCGGTGATATAGGCCGCTGCGTTCTGCTCGTATGCCTGCGCGTTGGCAGGGTCGGCCGCAGAGAGCGCGCCGCGGATGTTATCTACCATAATGATTGCGTTTGCCGGCGACGTCCAGATGTGGGGGTCAAACTGGTGGGTGTGCGCCTCACCGCCTTCCTCCGAGTGGCCTGGCTCGTCCGCTTCGTTGACAAGGGAAATCCCCTCTGATACGTCGAGCGCCTGCGTCTGTGTGTTGTCAAGATTGCTGATGATCCCCTCCGCCCAGCTCTCCATATACTTGCCCGTATAGATGAACAAATCGGATTTCTGGATATTGATGATATCGGCCGGTGACGGTTCGTACGTATGCGCCTCCGTCCCGGGCGGGAGCAGGAGCGTCACATCCGCCAAATCACCAGCCACCTGCCGGGCAAAGTCATACTGGGGAAACAGCGTCGTTACAATTTGCAATTTGCCGGTATCTTCCTGCGCATTTTGTTGCCCGGCGCCGCACCCGGCAAGGCTGAGTACGAGGCAGACGCACAGCGCAAGCGCAAAAAGTTTTTTATACATGAGTATCCCTCCATTACAGGTTTTTTCCGCTTTTACGGCATTCGCCGCACAGACCGTACAGCACCGTCCGCGTATTGTCAATCAAAAAGCCGTGTTCATCGTCCATATGCGCCGCGACCCGGTCCATCAGAGAGCAGTCCACGTGCAGAAGCGCACCGCAGGCCGTACATTTTAAGTGGTAGTGCATCCGGCATGCTGCCGCTGTGTCGATATATTCGTAGCACGCGCTTTTGGAATTGGAGATAAAATATTTCCGAACAGCGCCCTCGCCGGCCAGCTTGTCCATAAAACGGTAGACCGTCGTCTTACCGACTGAGAGACCGCGCTGTTTGAGCGCATCCGTTACATCGTCCACCGTAAGGTGGCGCGCCGTGTTTTGCTGCAAATACTCTAATATGATGTCGCGCTGTTTGGTACGATACCCCTTTTCACCCCGCATGAAAATCACCTGCTATCTAATTAAATTTGAAAATGAAATTCATTTTCAAATAGTATACCCTAAAATCCTAAAAATGTCAATTGTTTATTTTTTATATGATTTCTTTTACACGACTTGACAATCGCCCGGACAGGTGGTACGCTTAACCGGAAGACGCTTTTTGGCGAAGGAGGAGATTTGTATGGCAGATAAGCGAATCAAGGTTTATAGAACAAACATACGCGCGCATCAGTTCCTGGCGGAAGAAAAGCCCATGATGTTCCAGACAGGGAAGGAAACGCACGAGGAAGCGGTCATCAATATTTACGACGACGTAACGTATCAGGAGATACTCGGTTTCGGCGGCGCGTTTACGGAGTCTGCGGCGTATAATTACCATCTGATGGGGGAAGAAAATAAAAAGAAGTTTATCGAGGCATATTTTGACCCGGAGAAAGGCATTGGCTACAGCTTTGGCCGCACGCACATCGGCTCATGCGATTTCAGCCTTGATACCTATCAAAACATGGAGACTGGGGATAAAACGCTTGCGACATTCAATATCGAGCGCGACAAAGAGTATGTGATTCCGCTGGTCAAAGCGGCTATGCAGGTGGCCGGAGAGCCGCTCGTGCTGTTCGCGTCGCCGTGGAGTCCGCCCGCTTTTATGAAGACAACCGGCAGTGCGCTGTTCGGCGGCAAGCTGAGCGAGGAATATATGGATACATGGGCGGACTGCTACGCAAAGTACATACTGGAGTTTAAAAAAGAAGGAATCGACATCTGGGGCGTGACGGTACAGAACGAGCCGAACGCTATCCAGACGTGGGAGAGTTGTCAGTACAGCGCACAGGAGGAGGCTGACTTTGTCAAAAATCATCTTGCGCCCGCGCTTGACCGGGCTGGGCTGTCCGACATTAAAATCATTATCTGGGATCATAATAAGGAACAGCTTTACGACCGCGCCCGGGTCACGCTGGCAGATGAAAGCGTGCGCCAGCGCGTCTGGGGCATTGGGATGCACTGGTACTCGGGTGAGCACTTTGAAGCGGTTGGTATTACACACCAGCAGTTCCCGGAAAAGCAGCTCCTCGTGACAGAGTTCTGCCACGGGCTGTACCCCATTGACCGGGGGACTACAATGGCAGAAGGTTACGCCCATGACATGATCGGGAACCTGATTGGCGGCGTGAGCGGGTCGTGCGACTGGAACTTGGTGCTTGACACGGCTGGCGGGCCGTACCATGCGCGGTTCGGCGGGTGCAGCGCGCCTGTGATGTATAACGCAGGGGAGGATGTACTCCAGTTTACACCTGTGTACTACTACGTCGGACACTTCTCAAAGTTTATCCAGCGTGGTGCGCGGCGGATTGGAACGAGCAAGTACAGTGCGCGGGTCGAAACGTGTGCGTTTGTAAATCCGGACGGAACGATTGTAGCTATTGTGCTGAACCGCTCGCCGCGCCGCGTGCCGTTTTTCCTGAAATACAATGGGCTGTGTGCGCGCGGTATGAGCACACCGCATTCGATTATGACGCTGGTATTTGACAAGACGGATAAATGAGAAAAGAGGATAAAATATGCGGGCAGTGGTACAGCGCGTGAAGCGCGCAAGCGTAACGATAGATGGTAAGAAAACAGCGGAGATCGGCACGGGCTTTCTTATCCTGCTTGGCGTACATGAAACGGATGCGGAGGCCGATGCGGAATACCTTGCAAAAAAGTGCTGCGGACTGCGCGTGTTTGAAGACGATAACGGCAAGATGAACCGTGCAGTGCAGGATGTGGATGGTGAATTTTTAGTCGTGTCCAACTTTACGCTTTACGGCGACTGTCGGAAGGGGAACCGTCCGAGCTTTACAAGTGCGGCGCGTCCGGAAAGGGCGATTCCGCTCTATGAACACTTTGTGTCGTGCGTCCGGCAAAATGGCATCCCGTGCCAGACGGGGACGTTCGGCGCAGATATGCAGGTTGAGCTGTTAAACGACGGGCCGGTTACGCTGATTGTTGAAAGCGTGGGAGACGGGGCATGAAGGTCGTTGTGGATGCGGACGCATGCCCGGTACGGGCGCAGATCGTAGAAGCGGCGCGTGCGCGTGGCGTTCGCGTTATCATGGTATATGATAATACGCACAGGATTGACGACGGCTACAGCGAATGCGTTGTTGTCGATAAAGGTGCGGACAGCGCGGATCTTGCGCTGGCGAACCTGCTCAGTAGGGGCGACGTTGCCGTGACGGGGGACTTTGGCGCGGCGACACTTGCGCTGGCCCGCGGCGCATATGCAATCAGCTTCAGCGGAATGTGCTATGACGACGGGAATATAGATAAGCTGTTGTTTGAACGGTTTCTGGGCAAAAAGGTACGCCGCGGCGGCGGGCGGACAAAGGGCCCGCGTAAGCGGGAGGCGGCGCAGGACGCGGCGTTTATACGTGCGTTTGGCGCGCTGCTAGACGAGCGTGTAAAAGAAAATAGATAAAATACCGGTATATTTTTTACTGGAAGATACGTGTGAAAGAAACTTTGGGCGATTTATAAAGACAGGATGGTAAAACACTCGTTGATTTCGGCAGTTCTTAATACAAAAAAAATTTGACATGCCGGGTCATACATGGTATGATATAACCAACATAATTCATAAAACAGAGATAGAGGCGCGTTTTCCATCAGTAGCGTGTCCGGGAAGCCTGCGGCGGCTGTTATGACCGGACGTGAAAGGGGCGGACGCCGAAGACAGGACGGGGCCGTTTCCGCCGTGTCTGGATTTGCGGTTAAAAGCCGCAGGTCTGTCACCAGTTTGGTGGAGTGCTATCTGCATGGTGGGCATGGTTTTTGTGCTTGGATGTGGCAGCGGCGCTCTGTGCCGCTGCCGTTTATTTTGTAATTCATGAAGGAGGAATATAAAATGAAGGAATATAATGTAGCAGTGATTGGGGCGACCGGGATGGTCGGGCAGCGGTTTATTACGCTGCTGGCAAACCATCCGTGGTTCCATATTAAGGCGCTTGCGGCGTCGAGCCGGAGCGCGGGCAAAAAATATATCGACGCAGTGGGAAGCCGTTGGGTTATGAAAATGGAAATCCCAGAACAGATAAAAGAAATGACAGTGCTCGATGCGACGGCGGATAAGGAGAAAATCGCCGGCATGGTGGACTTTGTGTTCTGTGCAGTCGATATGAAAAAAGACGAAATCCGCGCGCTGGAAGAAGCGTATGCAAAGCTTGAGTGTCCGGTTATTTCCAACAACTCGGCGCACCGGCATACCGACGACGTGCCGATGATTATCCCGGAAATCAACGCAGACCACGCGGCCATTATTGAGGCGCAGCGCAGACGGCTCGGCACAAAGCGCGGATTTGTTGCGGTAAAGTCGAACTGCTCGATTCAGAGTTATGTTCCGGCACTGCATCCGCTTATGAAGTATGGGATTAAAGAAGTTATTGCCTGCACGTATCAGGCGATTTCCGGTGCGGGAAAGACGTTTGAAACATGGCCGGAAATGGTCGATAATCTGATTCCGTATATTGGCGGCGAGGAAGAAAAGAGCGAAAAAGAGCCGATGAAGGTATGGGGCAGAATTGAAGGGGATAAGATTGTCGACGCAGTAAGCCCCATCATTACGACCCAATGTTTGCGCGTGCCGGTGTCGGACGGCCATACGGCGGCGGTGTTTGTTTCGTTTGAGAAGAAGCCGTCGATTGATGAAATCAAGCAGGCGTGGAAGGACTTTTCCGGCGAGCCGCAGGCGCTTGGCCTGCCGTCTGCGCCGAAACAGTTTTTGAATTATTTTGAAGAGGACAACCGCCCGCAGGCGAAGCTGGACCGCGACTTGGAGGGCGGCATGGCGATTTCGATCGGCCGGCTGCGCGAGGATTCGGTCTATGACTATAAATTTGTCTGCCTGTCACACAATACGCTGCGCGGCGCAGCTGGCGGCGCGGTGCTGATGGCGGAATTGCTTGCGGCAAAAGGGTACATGGACTGAGCTAAAACAAATTTATAAAAAAGGCGGTCGAGCCGTATGAAGAAACTGTATCGGGGTCTTGTTGCTTTGTTTCTCTGTGTTTCTATGCTCGCGGGGACGAGTGTTTTTACTTTGGCGGAGGAGAAGATTACCGTCTTGCTCGACGGGGAGGAGGTTGTCTTTTCTGACCAGTCCCCGGTCTTGGTCGACGACCGGACGCTTGTTCCAATGCGCGCGATTTTTGAGGCGATGGGCGCAGTGGTGTTCTGGGACAAATACGACGACAGCGTTGTTGCGGTCAAGGACACCGACATGGTGGAGCTGACGATCGGTGAGACTGAGGCGAAAAAGAACGCGCAGGGTGTGACGCTTGACGTTCCGGCCCAGCTTATCAACGACCGGACCATGGTGCCGCTCCGCTTTGTCAGCGAGGCGCTTGGCGCGCAGGTTGACTGGATTGAAAGTACAAGCACAGTCGATATCAAAACTGCGGAGCAGTCGGAAGAAGAAGGACTGACCAATGAGGAGAAGCTCTCCGCTTTGCCGGAACGCAGCCCGATGCTTGACGATAATGCGCTGCATACTTCGTATCTCAGCGGCGGGGAGATGGTGAAGAAAGAAACAGTTTCGGTCAGCGATATGCCGTTTGACAAGGCGCTTCGGGTACAGACGGTGACGCAGCCGGACAATGTTTATGGCATACAGGCGGTTCTGCGTGTCAAGCAGGCAGTCAAAAAGGGCGACGTTCTGCTGTGCATGTTCTATGCACGCGCTACGGATGCGTCGGACGATACGGCGCAGGTCAGCGTTGTCCACGAAGAATTAGCGAGCGGGAAGTACGATAAAATCATGTCGCAGGGCATTACGCTTGCTCCAGACGGTGAGTGGACGCAGATATTCATTCCCTATACAGCAGCTATGGACATGGAGGCGGATAAATCGCAGGTCAACGTCCGGTTTGGTTACCCGCCGCAGACGGTAGAAATTGCGGATTTTCAGGTGATTAACTACCAGGATGCGGTAGAATTTGACGACCTGCCCATGTTGGGTGCGACGTATCCCGGACGCGAGGATGATGCACAGTGGCGCAAGGAGGCATGGGGGCGGATTGAGCAGTACCGGAAGTCCGATCTACAGGTTGAAGTGGTCGGTGAAGGCGGTGTGCCCGTATCCGGTGCAAAGGTCAATGTCGCTTTGCAGAAGCATGAATTTGATTTCGGCACAGCGGTTAACAGTACAATTCTCGACGAAACGAGCGAGAAAGGGCGCAACATCAACAAATATCTCCGCCTGTTTTTCAACGCAGCGGTACCGGAGAATGAACTCAAACGCCCGTCATGGGCTTCAGACCGCGAAAAAGCGAAACGCTGTGTCAACAAAATGTTGTCCTATGATTTGGACGTGCGCGGCCATACGATGGTATGGGACAAGTGGGATAAGCTTCCGCCGGAGTTTGAGAGCGATTATTCTATAAACGATCCCGAACGGATGGAAACGGAAACGCTAGCGCATATCAACGAGATTGGGAGCGCCTTTTCGGGTTATCTGCGCGACTGGGACGTTGCCAACGAAATTATGCAGAATCATAAAATGCGCTCCATATTAGGTGATGAGACGCTTGTAAAGTGGTATCAGGCGGCAAAAGAGGCCGACCCAAATGCGGTTCTGTTCCTTAACGAGAATACCGTCGGTACGACTTATGACGCGCAGGCGAAGAAGTTTGAGGAACTGGTGAAAAAGTTACAGGGCATGGGCGCGCCGATTGAGGCGGTTGGCTTCCAATGCCACTACAATACCGCCTTTGACCCGCAGAAATTTATCGAGCTGTCGGATGCATTTGCACCGCTTGTGCAGGAGCTGAAAATCACGGAATTTGACTACAATTGCAGCGACGAACAACTGCAGGCTGACTTTACGCGCGATATGATTTTGGCGGCGTACAGCCATCCGTCCTACAGCGGGTTTTTGATGTGGGGGTTCTATGACGGTGCGCATTGGCTCAAGAATGCGCCGCTGTTTTACGAGGATTGGACGCTTAAACCGTCCGGTGCAGCGTATATTGATTTGGTATTTAACCAGCTCTGGACGGACGAGGATGCCGTCACAGATGCAGATGGCACAAGCGTTGTGCGCGGCCACCAGGGCGAGTATATCGTAACAGTAGAGTATGGCGGGAAGACGTATCAACAGCGCGCAAACCTCACCCGCGACGGTGAAAACAAGCTTGTTTTTGACGTGTCACAGGAGCCGGTTCCGCTTGCGGATAAGCCGGTACGGCAGGTTCCGTAAATGATTTAAACAAATTTTCATACAAATGCATACATATATAGGAGCAGGATATCATTTAGAAAAGGAGTGGGAGTCAAGATGAAAAAGCCGTTGTTTACAGGCTCGGGCGTGGCTTTGGTTACGCCGTTTACTAAAGAAGGCGTGGACTATGACAAGCTCGGTGAGCTGATTGAGTTTCATATTGCAAACAAAACGGACGCTATCATTATCTGCGGTACGACCGGCGAGGCGTCGACCATGCCAGACGCGGAACATAAAGAAGCGATTCGCTTTACGGTGGAAAAGACGGCGGGGCGGATTCCTGTTATTGCGGGAACTGGCTCAAACGATACGCCGCACGCAATTGATTTGTCAAAATATGCCGAGGAGACAGGCTGTGACGGGATTCTCGTCGTTACGCCATACTATAACAAGACGACGCAGAAGGGGCTGTACTTGCATTTTAAGGCGATTGCAGACAGCGTCGATATCCCGATTATTCTCTATAATGTGCCGGGGCGGACGAAACTGCCCATTGCGCTTGATACATTAGAGAAGCTTGCTAAGATTGATAATATCGTAGCTATCAAGGAGGCGAGCGGCGACATTGCGTATTTGTCGCATGTTGCGGCGCGCGTACCGGAGCTTGCAATCTATTCCGGCAACGACGATATGGTTGTTCCGACGCTTTCCGTCGGCGGTCTGGGCGTGATCTCCGTTGCAGCGAATATTATTCCGCGGGATATGCACGATATGTGCCAACTTTACTTTGACGGCAAGGTAAAGGAAGCGGCGCAGATGCAGCTCCGTGCGCTTGATTTGATTGACAAACTGTTCATTGAGGTAAACCCGATTCCAATTAAAAATGCGATGAATATGCTCGGGTTTGCGGTCGGTGATTTACGGATGCCGCTGTGCGACTTGGAGGAGAAAAATGTTTCGGCTGTGAAGCAGGCGCTGCTGGACTATGGCTTAAAAGTACAATAAAAAGCATAAATTACAGAAGATAACGAGGTCTTACATATGGTTAACGTGATTATGAATGGTGCAAACGGGAAAATGGGGCAGGTGATTACGCGGCTGGTCAGCGAAATGGAGGGTGTTTCCATCGTTGCGGGCGTGGACATTAATGATTCGATCGTGAATACTTATCCCGTGTACCGTGATATTTTTGAAGTGCGCGAGCAGGCGGATGTGATTATTGACTTTTCTCACCCGTCGTGCCTGGAGCCGTTGCTCAGCTATGCCTGTGAAAAGGGTCTGCCCGTCGTTGTGGCGACCACGGGTTTGAGCGAAAACCAGAAGGAGCTGATTCGTACGGCGGCGGGGAAGACGGCGGTGTTCTTCTCAGCGAATATGAGCTTGGGCATCAATCTGTTGATTGACCTTGCAAAGCGTGCGGCAAAGCTTTTGGAGGGGAATTTTGATATAGAAATTATTGAAAAGCATCATAACCAGAAGATTGACGCGCCGAGCGGCACGGCGCTCGCCATTGCGGACGCGGTATCGTCTGTTCTATCTACGCCGCCGGCCTATGTGTATGACCGCCATTCCCAGCGCAAAAAGCGGAGCAAAAACGAGATTGGCCTGCACGCGGTGCGCGGTGGGACGATTGTGGGCGACCACGAGGTGATGTTTGCTGGAACGGACGAGATTATTACGCTGTCACATCATGCGGCCTCCAAAGAAGTGTTTGCAGTCGGTGCGGTACGTGCGGCACAGTTCTTGTGTGGGAAGAAGCCCGGCCTATACGATATGGGCGATTTGGTTTCCAGTTTATAACGAAAATAGCAGGACAAACAGAAAGGCGGTAACAGTGGTATGAAACCTGTAACAAGTGTAACGATGCGGGATAATGTTGTCGTTGTGACGATTGACCAACTGCCGAATGTGGCGGGTACCATGGCCAAGGTATTCGGTGTTCTGGCCGACGACGGAATCAATGTCGATATGATTTCGAGCTTGCTCCCGGCGGCGAGCGAGATTGGCGTGTCGTTCAGCGTAGAGGGCGACGAGGTGACAAAGCTGATGGGCGTTACGCGGAAAATACAAAAGATTTTCCCGGGCGCGGCAGTCCATGTCAACAGCGGTAACGCAAAGCTTGTGCTTGGCGGACATATGGTGGAAACGGTCGGTGTCGGCGCGCGGGCGTTTGCCTGTCTCGGCGCGGCGGAAATTGAAATCCGTCTGATTACAACGAGCGAGAACGAAATCTCTCTCGTTGTGGATGAAGGAAATGCCGATACAGCGGCAGATGTACTTGCAAAAGAGTTTGAATGCGGGCAGGAATAATTCCTGCCCCTTTTTCAAAGGAGGAATTATGAATGGAAGAAGAGCTTAAAAGAATTATTCGAGCCTGTGACGCGGCAATCCGGCAGGAGGATTTTGACACGCTTATGGACTACTATACTGACGACGCAGTGCTCGTTGTAAAACCGGGTATGATTGCAAAAGGGAAACAGCAAATCCGGGAAGCATTTATAAAAATTGCAAAGTACTTTGACAACAGTCTGGTTCCCTCGCAGGGAAATATGGTAATCCTGGACGCGGGCGATACGGCGCTTGTGCTGTCGCAGACGCTTTTGGGGGCTGACCGGGAGGAGAAGGTATACTCTATGGACCGGCGGGCAACCTATGTCTTTACAAAGCGGGCGGGAAAGTGGCTCTGCGCAGTGGATAATTCCTATGGAACAGATGTGCTGTCTGAAGATTCGTGAAACAGATAAAAATAGCCTCGGAAATCGGGGCTTATTTTTTTCTTGACATATATCACAGCGTGATGTACAATTGTATCACAGTATGATATATTATGTCGTGATAGAGGAGGGATACCATGCGGCTGGAACATGCAAGAAAACGCTTCATTCCCATGAGTGAAACGATGTTTTACATTTTATTTTCTTTGACGCAGGTGCGGCACGGTTATGGTATTATGCAGCATGTGGAGCGGCTCACAGACGGGCGGCTTGTGTTAGGGGCGGGCACGATCTATCAGAGCTTGTCCAAGCTGGAGAAAGAGGGCCTGATTGCCGTTGTACGCGAGTATGAGAGGAAAAAAGAATATCTGATTACCCCAATGGGGCGTATCATTTTACAGGAAGAGGCGGAACGGATCTGTAAGCTGTATCAAATAGCAAAGGAGTTGATTTAGATGGAGAAAAAGACGGTTTGGTTTTCTGCGCTGCGCCACGTTGCCCCGGCAGATTATGAGCTGTGGCTGGAATCGCTTGCAGCCGAGGGCTGGAACATTGATAAGGTAGGGCAGACAAGCTCCGCTTATATGGTATTTACCAAAACGGAACCAAAACAATACTGCTATGTATTTGACCTCAATGCGTTTCCGACAAAGGACTACTTTGACACGTATACGCAGTTTGGGTGGGAATGTATTGGCCATATGTCGAGCTGCTATATCTGGCGCAAAGAGTACAGCGGCACACGGCCGGAGGCGTTCTCCGACCGGGAAAGCAGGATACAGCGCAATAAACGGGTAAAAACCGTACTCCAGATTTGCTTTTGTTTCCTTTTGCTCGCGATAACCGCTGCGGCAGTCGGAATTGGAGTCGCGGCATGGTGGGGAGAAACAGGGGATTGTATATCGTTAGGATTCAACATCGTATTGCTCGGTTTGATTGCCGGTTACTTGTGGTGGGCGACTCGACAGATTGAACGGCATATCGACGAATAAACGCTTGCAAAATTGGAGTGGAACCGATATACTGTTAGTAAAAGGAGGAATGGGGTATGAAGGATGGAAAATTGCAGATAGCGGTCATTGGGGCGTGGCACGTCCATGCACCGGACTATGCAAAGGTGATTCAGGCACGGAGCGACTGCACGCTTGCGTGGGTTTGGGACGACGACCGGGCGCGCGGCGAAGCATTTGCACAGGAATTTTCGTGCCGGTATTGTGCCGACTACGACGCTCTGCTGGCAGAGGATACGCTCGACGGCGTGATCGTCACGTCTGCGACCTGCCAGCACCCGGAGCTGATGAAGAAGGCGGCAAAAGCAAAAAAACACATTTTTACAGAAAAAGTTATGGCGCTGACGAGTGCAGGATGCCATGAAATCATGGACAGTGTACAGAAGAATGGCGTAAAATTTTCAATCTGTTTTCCGTGGCGGTGTAAGCCGGGTGTTCTGGCAGCAAAGCAGATTGCGGACAGCGGAGAGCTGGGCAGGATTGTCTACGCGCGCGTCCACAATGCGCATAACGGCGCGGTTGCACAGTGGCTGCCGGAACGGTTTTATAATGCGCAGGAGTGCGGCGGCGGTGCGATGATTGATTTGGGAACGCATAGCATGTATATCCTGCGTTGGCTGCTCGGCGCACCGCAGAAAGCGGTCAGCATTTTTACGAATGTGACCGGGCGGGAAGTGGAGGATAATGCAGTCACGGCGCTGCAATTTGACGGCGGCGCAATCGGTGTGGCGGAAACCGGCTTCGTCTATACGGGCGATGTGTTTAAAATGGAAATCAACGGGACTGCGGGCAGCCTGCTCGTGACCGACGCGGGGGAAACGGTGCGCTATAACAGCGAAAAGACCGGCGGCAAGTGGGTTACGGCAGAGCTTCCAGCTCCGTTGCCGCACCCGGTGGACCAATGGGTTGATGCAATTCTGCATGGCGGAGAGATTGCTTTTGGATTAAAGGAAGGATTGGAACTGACGGAGATGATGGAGCTCGCCTATGCAGGCAGGGCGTAAAGGGCGGCAGGCGGAAAGAATGTGGCATTTTGGACATCACATTCAAAACGGAACAGGGGCGCTTCAATTACCGCGTTTGTGCGGTTATGCTGCACAATGAAAAGATACTGGCAATGCGGGATGAACGTTCCCCGTATTATTATCTGCCGGGCGGAAGGGTGAGCCTTCATGAAACAGCGCAGGAGGCGGTGGTGCGCGAAGTACGGGAGGAGCTTGGCGTCAGCGCGGAAATCGCCCGTCCTCTGTGGCTCAATCAAAGCTTTTTTACAGAGGATGTCAGCGGCGAAAACTATCATGAGCTGTGCCTGTACTTTTTGATGGATATTACAAAGACAGACCTGCTAAAACGGGGAAATTCGTTTCAAGGTGTGGAAAAGCGCCACCAGCATTTGTTTGAATGGATTGCATTTGACCGGCTGAAAGACGAATATCTGTATCCAATCTTTATTAAGCGGGAAATCTATCATTTGCCGGAGCATTTTGAACTTAGAATAGAGCGGGAATAAAACGGGCCTGCGGCTATCTACTGCCGCAGGCCATATTATTGACTTACACATTCAGCAACTGCTTAATTTCATCATAAGGGAGCACAACATCCGAGCCCGTCATCGTATCGCGGAGCTGCTCGAGCGTCTTGCACCCGACGATTGCTGCCGTGTCGAAGTCCGTGTTCGACGTCAGAACGGATACGACTGCTGCGCTGAGCGAAATGCCATATTCGCGGCTCAGCGCATTCAGCTTTTCATACATGGCAAGGTTTTCTGGGCAGAGATAGCGTTTTTTCGCCTTTGGCGAGAGCGCGTCCTCGCCGCCGCGTGCATACTTTTGGAAAAAGCCCTTTGCCTGGGACGCGAAAGCAAACACCGGCATTTTTGCCTTTGCATAGTATTCATATTCGGTTTTGTCCATCTCAACAAGCGTGGGGTCGTCGCAAAAGCCGGGCGCACTCTTCGCGGCGGACCACTTGAGCTGGCTTGCAGCAAAGCCATCCTTGTCCATGCGCTGTGCGTAGGCGTTTGCCGGGGCGAAGCGCTCCGCCTTCCAGTTTGAGCCCCCGAAACAGCGGATTTTCCCTTTCTGTACCATGAGGTTCAGCGTATCAACGATTTCTTCCACGCTCCGGCTTGTGTCGTCACGGTGGAGCCATAAAATGTCGATATAGTCGACTCCGAGTGCGCGCAGGCTCGCGTCGATATCGCTCTCGATTTCTTCGCGGGAAAGCCGTCCGGTCGTCATGGAGTCGAGCGGCGGATGCGCGCATTTGGTCGAAATAACAACGCGGTCGCGGCATTTGCGTGAGGCGAGCCACTTGCCGACCGTAAGCTCACTGATGCCGTCGCCGCCGCCGTAGTGGCAGCCATAGACGCGCGCCGTGTCAACCGTTGTGCCGCCAAGCTCTAAAAAGTTGTCGAGCAGAGCAAACGACTCTGCCTCGCTTGTATCTGTGCCGAACGTGTCCGTGCCGAGCACAATGGATGAAACCTTGATATCGTGTATGGTTTTAAAAATCATGGATAGTCCCTCCCAAGTTTATGTTTGTATCAGTATATCACAAGCGTACGGAAAAATCCACAAAAGAGTAAAGAAAAGCTGTACGCAAATCTGCGTACAGCTTTGGAGTCGCGTGTTTAATTGTCCCCGCGTGTCAGATTCTCGGCGTAGTCCTTTAGGCTTGCAAAGGAGTTTACGCTGTCTGCACGCGTATCAATCTGCTCCTTGACATAATTCGGAAGTGACTGGTAGTATTTATTTGCCGCTTCCTCTGCATTAATCAGCTCGGTCAATCCTTTATATTTTTTCTGCATCTTTATCACCTCGCTGCTAATATGCGAAGGTTTGCATGTTTTTATGCAAATTATTTCAAAAGTGCGTGCAGGGCTTCCGCCTCCGACTTGAGGCAAATGCCGCTTTCCTCCGGCAAAAATTCCAAAATAAAGCGGTGTGCGGCCCCTGTCTGTTCCAAAACGCCGCAATATGTGCGCCACTCGTCCATGTAACCATGCAGGGAAAGACGCACGTCGCCTTCCCAGCGCTGAGTGTGAACAGTCACGACATATGGTGCAAGCGCTTTTAACGCTTCCAGATTATAGGAAAAGTCCCGAAAGCGGTTCGGCTGCCAATATGTCTTAAAAAACGGACTGTCCACGCTTTCGAGAAAGCTGCGTGCAAAGGCAAAGTCGTCCGTGATGGTGGAGTCGTGGCACTCCAGTCCCAGCACAATGCCATACTTTTCTGCAAGTGCTGCCGCCTGCTTTGCCTGTGCGAGCAGCAGGGCTGTCTCCTCCCTGCTGTACATAAAGCTGGAGTGGGTCCCGCCCCAAATGCGCATAATGGGCGCGCCGAGCGCCTTCGCCGTTTTCAGATACATTTCCAACTCTTCTGCACGTTGCAGGCCAAGCCGGAAGTAGCTGCCGTAGCTGAGGACGGACAGCCCTGCCTCCTGTGTCATGTGCGCAACTGTTTCTGCTGCACCGTACGCGCCGCAGGGCACATGCACATCACCGCCCCACTCGATGCCGTCAAGTCCCGCCTGTTTTGCAAGCTCGATAATTTCATGCGGGGTACGTTTACGAAATGTGACCGAGGCCACACCGGCTTGCTTTTCCATAGGATAACCGCCTTTCTGTTTCAATGGATTTATGCCATTTTTTCTAACATTTCCAACGTGATTTCATACTTTGTCGGCTCACCGCGCTGAAATCGGTGGAATTCGTCGAGCATATACTCTGCCATACGTACCAGCTCGCCGCCGGAGCTTCCCGCCATGTGCGGCGTCAGGTATGCGTTTGGCAGACGGTAGAGCGGACTGCTGTCCTCCGGCGGTTCCGGGGCTGTCACGTCGAGCAGTGCGGTGAAGGTCGGGTCGTCTTGCAATTTTTGAATTAGAGCGTCTTCATCTACCTGTGCGCCGCGCCCGGTATTGAGAAAGGTGGAATAAGACGGCATCCGTGCAAGCAGGTCGCCGTTTATGATCCCTCTTGTTTTCGGCACGTCGGCAAGATGGTTTGACACAACATTGCAGGACTGGAAAACTGTTTCGAGCGACGCCTTCGTTACGCCCAGTGCGTTGGCCTTCTCATCTGACAAAAATGGATCGTATACAACCAGCTCGAGCCGGTATGGGGCAAGATATTGGATGACGAGCCGGCCGATTGCTCCAGCGCCGAGCAGACCGACCCTTGCACCGTAATTGCCCGGGCAATGGGAAAAGCGGGCGGCGGCTAATGCGTAATCCGCCCTGCATGACGGCTTGCAGCACTGAAAAAAGCCTTTGTTGGCCAGCACAATCTGAGCCGCGCAGAATTCCGCCACCGGGACTGCGTTGGCCGCATAGGCGGAAAATACGCGCACGCCACGCTCCAAAAATGGCCGCGCAAAGGACTTTACGCTGCCTGCGCTGTAAAATACGGCCCGCAGGTTCGGAAAGTAAGCTGCAATTTCCTCTTTCGTAAATACAGGCATGTTCCAGGTGGAGAAGGCCGCTTCCGCCTCCCGCGCGTCAGAAAGATGGGCTGACAAATTACTGCGGTTAATATACGTTTCGCTTATCAGGCCCGCCTCATCCCGAAGCCGGGCGAGAATGTCGGGCGTATATATTTGGGAAACAGGACGAACCGCGTCGTCGCCCTTTTTTTCAATCAGCAAGATACTTTTCATACAAGCCGCCTCCAGTCAGTCGATATAGTCATCCATAAAGTGATGGCGTTTCCCATTTGATTTGTACCCAATCATCGTGTCAAGATTGACATTGTATACGCTTTTAAACAAATTGTATTCCACATTTTCATTTGTCTTTTTCATTTCTTCAATCAGTTTCTTCACTTCAAACCGCTTCGACTCCGCAACACCGGAGGCCACATGCTCGGTAAACCGGCAGGCGCACCGGATAAACTCCAGGTTATTATACGCCGCCCAAGCTGTAATGTCCTTTTCCTTTACATAGTAGAGCGGACGGATAAGCTGCATGCCTGCAAAGTTTGTGCTGTGCAGCTTCGGCATCATGCTCCGGATTTCGCCGCCGTAGAGAATGCTCATCAAAATCGTTTCGATTACGTCGTCAAAGTGGTGCCCCAGCGCAATTTTGTTGCAGCCAAGCTTTTGCGCCTGACTGTACAAATAGCCGCGCCGCATCCGCGCGCATAAGTAACAGGGCGACTGCCCGGCGGCGGTTACGACCTCAAAGATGTCAGACTCAAAAATTTGTACCGGAAGGCCGAGCAGGGCGGCGTTTTCCTCGATTTTTTGCCGGTTGGCAGGATTGTAGCCCGGATCCATGACGATATATTCGGCCGAAAAGGGGACATCGCTGTAACGCTGAAGCTGCTGGATACACTTTGCCAGGAGCATAGAGTCCTTCCCGCCGGAGATACAGACCGCAACGCGGTCGCCCTCGTTGATGAGACGGTACTCCTTAAGCGCCTTTGTAAACCTGCTCCAAATCGGCCTGCGAAAGCGTTTTATAATGCTTTGTTCGATTTGCTGTGCTCGTTCCATAAAAACTGATACCTTTCCTGTATTCTGCATATCATAAAAAATTATAAGCCGCAGCAAAACGTTTGTCAAGGCACAGGAAACAGTCAAAAACAGTTTTGCCTTAGAATAAAAGTTATGAATATGGCTGAAAGTTCAATTTTGTAAAGAAAAAGTTAAGTTTTATAGAAATCTTAAAAAAAGTTTGGTATAATAGACGGCGGATTATATAATAAAAGTTAGCGGTGAGTCTTGTGGGCATGAAAATCATTGATACATATTGCGCGGCATGTGCAGTCTTTTCACAGGAGCATTTTGATTTGCATGTCTGGAGGCGTTATGCGGACGGTATAGCACCGGGACTTGCAGAAAAAGTGGAGCGGGATGCAGCCGGGTATGACTATGAACGTGATGTTCTGCCTGTTTTGGAACGCTTTTTCCAATGCATGGAAATTCGTGAGCAGGCGCATACCTCTTTTCTTTCAGTGACGCATAAGCTGCAAAAACGAATCTACAAGGTCTTGCATACGGAGCTGGATGTTACGCTCCTTTTATATCTCGGCCTGTGCAACGGCGCGGGATGGGCCACGGATTTACACGGCAGACCGGCTGTGCTGCTTGGGCTTGAAAAAATCGTGGAGCTTGGATGGCATACGGAACGCGCTATGGCTGGACTGATCTATCACGAATTGGGACATACTTGGCATATGCAGCAGCGCCATGGAAAAAAGGAGGCAAAAACGCTGCGGGACAAAGCGTTGTGGCAGCTTTATGCGGAAGGCGTTGCAATGTACTGCGAGCAATTGCTTGTCGGTGATTTTGACTTCTTTCACCAAGATACCAACGGCTGGCTGGATTGGTGCAGGCGTAACCGGGCCATGCTTTTTGCCGAATATAGGCGGCGGGTCGACACAGGTGAAAGCGTAGCGCCGTTTTTTGGGGATTGGAATACGTTTTTGGGGCAGGCCGACGTCGGGTATTATCTGGGGGCGGAGGTTGCCGCGTCGTTGGCAGAGCAGTACGGACTTGAGCTGCTTGCGAATTTGGATTTGGATATTGTTTATGCAGAAATATCGAAGTTTTGTGACGACAAGACAATTGATAGAAATTGAGAATACAGGAGGAAAGGTATGGGTAGGTTTTTATATGAACTGCATTGCCATACGAGCGAGGTCAGCATTTGCGGAAAGGTTGCCGCAAAAGATGTGGTAGAAAATTATATTAAGGCTGGCTACAGCGGAATTGTCATTACCGACCACTTTAACCGTCATACGTTTCACAGCCGACCGAAGGATATGGCGGAGTATTACTTGGCGGGCTACCGCGCGGCAAAAGCGGCGGCAGGGAACCGGTTGACCGTAATATTGGGGATGGAGCTGACGTTCTATGAAAACAACAACGACTATCTTGTATACGGTATGACGGAAGATTTTATACGCCAGTATCTGAATATGATGGAGCTGGGGCTGGAGCGGTTTTCCGCACTTGCTCATGAGAACGGCATGGTGATTTTTCAGGCGCATCCGTTCCGGAACCGTATGACGGTCATGCCGCCGGGACTGCTCGACGGCGTTGAGGTCTACAACGGCAATCCGCGTCACGACTCGAGAAACGACATTGCACGCATGTGGGCAGAAAAGTATGAGAAAAAGATGAGCAGCGGCTCTGACTATCATCAGACGGAGGACCTTGCGCGCGGCGGTATTGCTGTAAAAGAGCCGTTGTTTGACGCGGTGGACATTGTACGCGTTTTGATGAATGGGGAAGCAGAACTGCTAGAAGCAATACAAAACAATTGATTTGGGGACAAGATTATGAATTTAGTAGCTACGGTGGCCGTGCAGGTCTGCATTATGTTTTTGCTGATTGTGCTTGGCTTTATCATAAAAAAATGTAAACTGATTACAAAGGAGGGCTCAAAACAGCTCTCCGACATTTTGCTGATTATTGTTACGCCGTGCGTTGTAATCAAAGCGTATCAGGTGGATTTTGAATTTGAGCTTGCAAGCGGGCTTTTGACGGCATTTATCGCCGCAACGGTCATTAATGTAGTGTCAATTCTGGTTTCAAAGCTGATTTTTGGCCGCAGCCGCACGCCGCGGGGACAGATTGACCAATACTGCGCGGCATACTCGAACTGCGGCTTTATGGCAATTCCGCTGCTGGAGGCGGTGCTGGGTGCGGAGGGCGTGTTCTATGGTTCGGCCTACCTTGCTGTGTTCAATATCCTCAACTGGACGCATGGTATCTATCTTTATACACAGGACAGAAAGAGCCTGTCACTTAAAAAAATTCTGATTAACCCGGGTGTGATTGGCGTTGTCATCGGTCTTGCACTGTTTTTTGCACGCATCCGTCTGCCGGGCGTGCTGTATACGGCGGTGGATTATATGGCAGGGCTGAACACGCCGCTTGCGATGCTCCTGCTCGGTGTGTTTTTGGCGGATGTGAACTTTTCGACCGCGCTCAAAAACGGGAGGCTCTACCTCGTGTCGTTTGTGCGGCTCGTGCTTGTCCCGGTGATTGGGATACTGCTTTTGAAGCTTCCGTTCGTCGGTGCGGCGGTCGCTGTCGCAGTCCTGATTCCAGCGGCGTGCCCGAGTGCGACGGCGGCGGCCCTGTTTGCGGCGAAGTATGACCTCGACGCCGGCTATGCGTCGGAGATTGTTGCGCTTAATACGCTGATGTCGATTGTTACAATCCCGTTGATTGTTGCACTGAATCAATTGATTCCTGCAATTATTTGATAGTTAATCTAAGCGAATATAGGGGGGATTTTATATGAAATTAGGCCGGAAACCGCTTGACGCTTCGCGTTATCACACGCCTCCATTTTTGCCGGAAACGGGAACGCACCCGCGTTTATTGTTTCGCGCGGCGGACTTGGAGAAAATTCGTACTGAATTTGATAAGCCGCAGAACCGGTGCGCATATTTGACTTTTACAGATCTTTGTGACAAGACGGCAAATTTACGCCTTAACCCGGACCCGGAGCTGGCACGGAATTTTTCAGGCCGCATTCTTTCCCGGCTGGAGGCATTCGCCTTCCAGTATGCGCTCTGCGGCGACGAAACGTACGCCCGCCTTGCCATTGACGCGGTCAAGGACTATATCAAAACGGCGCGCTATGGCAATTACGGAGACTTCTCCCGTCCGATGGGACAGGCAATCTTTACGGCGAGCGAGATTTACGACTGGTGTTACGACGTGCTGACGGACGAGGACAAGGCGGAGCTGATAGGGCTGTGCGAGAACCTGGCTGGTAAAATGGAGATTGGCTATCCGCCGGTGGAGCAGGGGGCGGTTACAGGCCATGCGGGCGAGGCGCAGCTTCTGCGCGATTTGCTTTCGTTTGGTGTGGCGGTCTATGATGAGTGCCCAGACATTTACGAGTTCTGTGCGGGCCGGTTGTTTGACGAGTTTGTAGCGCCGCGCAACTGTTGGGGCAAGTCGCACACGCATCATCAGGGCAGTGCGTACGGACACTATCGCTACAATTTCGATATGTGGGCGCAGTGGATTATCTACCGCATGTCGGGCGGGCATATGTTTGACGATGATTATGGCAAAGTGCCGTATGAGTGGCTCTATATCCGCCGCAGCGACGGACAATTGCTGCGTATCGGCGACGACTTCGGCGAGGCGAAGCTATATAAAAACCAGTATTGGGACGAAGAATATGTACCCCTGTTTCTGGCGGCGAACTTCTACAAAGACCCATATTTAAAGCAGCAGGCCATCCGCGAGAGCGAGGGCTTTGCCCGTTTCACCTATGACAATGTGACGCTCACGCCGGTGCAGTATCTGCTGTTTAATGACCCCGATTTGTGGGGAAGGCCAATTGCGGAGCTACCGAAAACAAAATATTTTGCCTCTCCAGCAGGCGCGATGATTGCGCGGACAAGCTGGGAGATGGATACGAACACGGATAAATACGGCGATGAGGACCTAAACGGCGACTGTGTGCTGGCGTACATGCGTATAGGCGAGAAGTGGGCCGGCAACCACCAGCACCTCGATGCGGGCAACTTCCAGCTTTATTATAAGGGCATCCTTGCGTCGGAGTCCGGGTGCTACGACAGCTATTATTCGCCGCACGATAAGGCGTATAATAAAGAGACGATTGCACATAATACGCTGCTTATTTACGACACGGACGAGGACTTTGCCGACCGGCCGAACGCGGGCGGGCAACGGCGGCCTACGCTTGGCGAACCGCAGACCATGGAGGAGTGGAGCGAGCCGAGGTTTGAAACGGGCAAAGTGCTGGCGCACGCCTTTGGGCCGAACGCGGCCACGCCGGCATACTCGTACATAGCGGGCGATATCGCGAAAGCGTATTCGGACAAGGCGAAGGAGGTTTTGCGCTCCATGGCGTTTCTGCCGCTTACAAATGCCGCGCACAAGGGCGTGCTGTTCATTGGCGACAAGGTTACCGCCGCTTCGCCGGATTTCAAAAAGACGTTTTTGCTGCATACGCAGGAGGAGCCGGAAATGCGCGGAAAGGTTGCGTTTGTGCAGAACACAGATGCGGAACACCGCGGCGCCATGCAGGCACATTTCCTTTTGCCGAAGGATGCGGAGCTTACGAAAATAGGCGGCAAGGGGAAAGAGTTTACAATCAACGGAGAAAATTATCCGCTCTGCCATGACTATGACCCGGCGTGTGCACTTGAGGCAGGGGCTTGGCGGCTTGAAAACAGCCCGAAGCCTGGCAATAACACCGACTATATGCTGACGGTGCTGCTTGCGGGTGATATAGAGGAAAACGGCGCGGCAGCGCGGGTGGAAACCGTAGAAACGGAGACGCACTTCGGCGCGGCGGTGTATAACACGCTGTGCCTGTTTGGCAGAAATGCCATGCGGTGTGAGAAAGCAACTTTTGACGTTCCCGATATGGGCTATGAAACGGTTCATATCTTGTTGACCGGCATGGAGGAGGGCGTGTACCGCGTGACACAGGCGGGGCAGACGCTTTGTGAAGCGGCGGCGGACGCGAACGGCGGCGCGCTGTGGTTTGACTGCGGCGCGGGCACTGTCACAGTCGAGAAAATACGGTAGTGGAGGTATGTTATGCTGCGGATAAGCGGAATCCGGGCCGGACTGGACGAGGATACAACAGAATATTTACGCATGGCCGCGGCAAAGACGCTGCATGTGCCGCCGGAGCGGATTGTGGCGTTGACGATTGCAAAAAAGTCGGTCGACGCGCGCAAAAAGCACGATGTACACTTTGTCTACAGCGTGGACGTCACACTGACGGACGGCGACAGAATACCGCCGTGTGCGGATAAGGCGCGCGTCCGCGTGGTACATCCGATAGAGTTTACAGTCCAAACGGCGCAGAGAAGGCCGCAAAACCGTCCTATCGTCTGCGGTTTTGGCCCGGCAGGGATGTTTTGCGCACTCCTGCTGGCGCGCGCGGGCTTTGCGCCAATTGTGCTTGAGCGCGGCGGCGATGTGGACAGCCGGACGGCGGCGGTCGAGGGCTTTTTTAGCGGCGGTATACTTGATATGGAAAACAACGTCCAGTTCGGCGAAGGCGGCGCGGGTACGTTTTCGGACGGAAAGCTGACCTGCGGCGTAAGCGATGCGCGCTTGTCGTTTATCCTGTCTGAGTTTGTGCGTTTCGGCGCGCCGGAGGATATTCTATATATGGCGAAGCCGCACATCGGGACGGACGTATTGCGCCGCGTTGTGAAAAATATGCGTGCGGCGATTGTGGAGCTGGGCGGAGAAATCCGGTTCCATACAAAGCTATGCGGGATAGAGAAAAAAGACGGCGCACTTACTGTTCTGCGGTGCGAAACGCCGGAGGGCGTAGAGGAGCTGCTGTGCGATACGCTGGTTTTGGCCATCGGGCACAGCGCGCGTGACACGTTTGCTATGCTGCACGGCATCGGCCTGCAAATGTCGCAGAAGCCGTTCTCCATGGGCGTGCGGATTGAACATCTGCAAAAGCAGATCGACCGCGCGCAGTACGGTAAGTTTGCAGGCAATGCGGCGCTCGGCGCGGCGGATTATAAGTTGTCGCACCGGCTTGCCGACGGGCGGGGCGTGTATACGTTCTGCATGTGTCCGGGCGGGCGCGTCGTTGCGGCGGCGTCCGAGTCAGGAATGGTCGTGACAAACGGGATGAGCGACCACGCGCGCGACGGGGCCAATGCAAACGCCGCGCTTTTGTGCGACGTGCGGCCCGGCGATTTTAAAAGTGAGCATCCGCTTGCAGGCGTGGAGTTCCAGCGTAAATGGGAACGGGCGGCATTTGTCGCGGGCGGCGGAAATTATCAGGCCCCGGTTAACCTCGTTGGCGCGTTTTTGGAGGACAAGGTTGCGGCAAACTTCGGCGAAGTAGCGCCGACCTACCGGCCCGGGACAGCGTTTGCCGATCTGCGCGCCTGCCTGCCTGATTTTGTATGCGCGGGGCTGAAGGAGGGCGTTCTCCAGTTTGGGCGGCGGCTCGCCGGCTTTGATAATTATGATGCAGTATTGACCGGTGTGGAAACGCGTTCATCGTCGCCGGTGCGGTTTTACCGCGGTGAAACATACGAGAGCAGTATCGCGGGCGTATATCCGTGCGGGGAGGGCGCGGGTTATGCGGGCGGTATCATGAGCGCGGCGCTCGACGGGATTCGCGTAGCGTGCGCGGTAATAGAGAAACATCAGTAAAGCGGGGGAAGATGATGTCAAAGTTTATGGAACGGGTGGCACAGTCGAAGCATTTTACAAAGTGGATAGACCCGGCAAGCGGCGTTGTGAGCTATATTTTGACGAGCGATATCGTTCCGCATACGCAGTCGTTTTATTTCACCAATCGCTCAATCACGAACGACGGCCGCTATCTATGGGTGTACTGCGCGTTCCCGCCTGCGGGCGACGCGAATTACGGCCGCTCGCTTGCGGTGGTCGACTTGGAGAAGGATACGTTTACGCATTTTCCGGAAACAGAGTTTTTAGACGCGTCGCCGCTGATTGACCTCGATGACGGTACAGCGTACTGGTGCAACAAAAGCGGCGTATATAAACGCGGGCCGCACAAAGAGGACAAGACGCAGCGCGTCGCGCCGCTTCCGCCGTTTCTGCGCGGGAAGGGGACGCTGTCCCGCATTGCGACGCATATGACGTTTTCGCCGAATAAGAAAAAGGCGTGCTTTGACGCGGAAGTGGGCAACCATTGGGTCATGGGCGACATTGACCTTGTGGGTGGGCAGTATACCGTGTGGCAGGAGTTCGACTATGCGCGCAACCATGCGCAGCTTAACCCCGCTGTTCCGGACTGGATGCTGTTTGCCGAGGATATGTGGGCGGAAAAGCAGGACGGCACATTTCACGACATTACGACTGATGAAAACGGCAAGTTAGCGCGGCTGTGGACGATGAAAAAGGGTGAAGCACCTGTGTACTGGCCGCCGCTTTACACCGAGGCGCGCCACGAGTGGTGGAGCGCGGACGGCAGGAGTATCTATTACGTCGACTGGGACTATGGCGCGATTCGCATTGATACGGAAACGGGCGCGCGAGAGGTGGTTGATCCGCGCGGTACATGGCACGCACATTGCACGGACGACGAGCGGTATTTTGTTGCGGATGAAAACGAGATTGACGGGAAAAAGTGGTATCGAGGCTGCAAGTCGCGGGTACATTTCTACAATACAGAAACGAAAAAGTACGCCAATATCGTGACGGAAAACCCTGCCCTCTATACGCGCGAGGAACCGTGCGGCTATCATATTGACCCGCATCCGCAGTTTGCACTCGGCGATACCGTGGTGATGTATACGGCGACGGTGACGGGGCGCGTGAGTGCGGCAGTGACGGACGTGGAGCCGCTTTTGGAGCAGACACGGTAAGGAGGAGTTTATGGAAAGAGACTGTGTTTTTTGCCAGATTGCCAATCATATGGCTCCGGCACAGATTATTTACGAGGATGAAAAGGTCGTTTGCTTTTTAGACCACGACCCAATCAATGTTGGGCACGTTTTGGTTGTGCCGGTCAAGCACTATCTGGATGCTGATGAACTGCCGGAGTCTACCGCCTGCGCCATTATGCGGCTGTCTGCAAGAATTGCCGGAGCGATCAAAGAAATTTTTCACCCGGATGGGTACAGTATCATGCAGGACGGCGGCGTATTCAATGACATTGGCCACTATCACATGCATGTCTTTCCGCGCTATGTAGGCGACGGCTTTCATTGGGCGTACCGCGACGATGTTTTGGAATACAATGCTTCAGATACAGCGGCGCAGATACGGTCTGCGCTGAAAGGATATGAAAATGCACCAAAAATGTAAACAGCGTGTAAAATTTGTTGCGTTTTTGTAAAGAACATGGTATACTAAATTTGGTATGTTTCCATATACCCACGTTTTACGACAGAGAACGACAAATAGAAAGCGGTTATTTGATGATAAATCCAATTGATAAAATCCTGATGTCGGTGAAAAAGCCGGTGCAGTATACGGGCGGCGAGCTCGGGATGGTAAAAAAGAATCCGGCGGACGTGGACATCCGGTTCGCCTTCTGCTTCCCGGACAATTACGAGGTCGGCATGTCGCACCTCGGGATGAAAATCCTCTACCACCTGCTCAACGAGCGCGCGGACACCTACTGCGAGCGCGTGTTTGCGCCATGGCCAGACATGGAGGAGAAAATGCGCGAGCATGGCATGAAGCTGTTCTCACTTGAAACAAAGACGGATGTGTGTGACTTTGATATAGTCGGCTTCACGCTGATGTATGAGTTGAGTTATTCGAATGTAATCAATATGCTTGACCTGGCAGGCATCCCGCTCACGAGTGCGGAACGCGGCGCGGGTATGCCGTTTGTGTGCGCTGGCGGCGCGTGCGCGTATAACCCGGAGCCTTTGGCGGAAATCATAGATTTCTTTATCATGGGCGAGGGCGAGGAGGTCATGGGCGAGCTGATGGACGCGTACCGCGTGTGGAAACAGAGCGGCGCGCCGCGTGAGGCTTATTTGGAAGCTATATGCGAAATTGAGGGGATATATGTCCCCGCATTTTATGATGTGGAATATAACGACGACGGCACGATTCACGCATTCGGGCCGGTGCGCCCGTGCGCGAAAAAGAAAATCCGCAAGCGCATTGTCCGCGACTTTACGAAGTCGTATTTCCCGGAAACGCTTGTTGTACCATATGGGGAAACGGTACATGACCGTGTGACGCTGGAGATTTTCCGCGGCTGCGTGCGCGGGTGCCGTTTTTGTCAGGCGGGGTATGTCTACCGTCCGGTGCGGGAGAAGAATGCGGATGAGCTTGTCGAGTTAGCGAAAAAATTAGTTGCGGCGACGGGGTATGAGGAAATCTCGCTTTGTTCGCTCAGCACAAGCGACTATAGCCAGCTTGCGGCCCTGACGAAAGGGTTGCTGGAGGAGGCGAAGGAAAAGAAGGTCAACCTGTCGCTGCCGTCGCTGCGGATTGATAATTTTTCACTCGATTTGATGGAAAAAGTGCAGACCGTTCGCAAAAGCGGTATTACCTTTGCACCCGAGGCGGGGAGCCAGCGTCTGCGCGACGTAATTAAAAAAGGGATTACAGAGCAGAACATCATTGATTCCGCGTCCATGATTTTTAAGGGCGGCTGGACGAATGTAAAGCTTTACTTTATGATTGGCTTGCCAACGGAAACGGAGCAGGATTTGGCCGGAATCGGCGATTTGGCGCATAAGGTGCTGGGCGCTTATTATGCAATTCCGAAGGAGGAGCGGCGCGGAATGCCGCGCGTGAGCGTGAGCGCGTCGACGTTTGTGCCAAAGCCGTTTACGCCGTTTCAATGGGAGGCGCAGGACGACATTGAAACCATTTACGAAAAGCAGCGGCTTGTACGCGGCAGTATGAAGTCGCGGCAGATCAAGTTCAGCTGGCATGACGCGGAGGTCAGCTTTTTAGAGGGCGTGTTTGCGCGCGGCGACCGGAAGCTGTCGAAGGTTCTGTTGGCGGCGCACAAAAACGGCTGTAAGTTTGATGGGTGGAACGAATACTTTAACTTTGAAATGTGGATGAAAGCGTTCGACGACTGCGGCGTTGACCCGAAGTTTTACAATCAGCGTAAGCGCGGCTTTGACGAAATCCTGCCGTGGGAGCACATCGACGTGGGCGTTGGGAAGAAGTTTTTGGAGAAAGAGGCGCGCCTTGCCTATGAGGAGAAGCTGACTCCAAATTGCCGCGAGCAATGTCTGCATTGCGGTGCGGAATGCTTTGGAGGGGGGATATGCGTTGAAAGGTAACTACACATACCGCCTGCGCTATGAAAAGACAGCGGCAGTGCGCTATATCTCTCACCTGGACTTTGTGCGTGTGCTTAACCGTACCGTCCGCCGGAGCGGGTTGCCTGTGACATATACGGAGGGATTTAATCCGCATCCGGTCATGATGGTGGCAATGCCGATTTCGGTTGGGACGACGAGTGAGGACGAATATATTGATATAGATTTTGATGAAATGGTAGAAGAACAAGTGGTTTTGGAGCGGTTCAACGAGGCGTTCGGCGGCGGGATTGTTGTAACGGCGGTCAAGCGTGTCGGTGAGGGCGACATTAGTCTGAAAAAGCTTGATGAGGCACATTACCGCGTTGAGGTGGAGTTAAAAGCACCGTTTGTGCCGGACATTGGCGCATTTTTATCGCGCGATTCGATTATTGTTTCAAAAAAGAGCAAAAGCAGCGTCAAAGACGTTGATATCAAGAAAGATATAAAAAAGCTTGCGGTCATGGCGACAGAGGGGCGGTTTTTGACTCTTTCGATGGCTGTGCCGGCGGGCAACGAATACAACGTGAAGCCGGAGCTTGTGGTGGAAGCGATGGATAAGTATATCGAAGGCTTTGACGTGGTTTTTGTGCAGTGTCACAGGACGGCGCTGCTCTGTGAAGGAAAAGAATTTATATCTAAGTGATAGGGGAGGCTTTTTTGTTATGGTAAAGGGCATTGAGCATGTGGCGATTCTGTCACAGGACACGAAAAGACTGAGTGACTGGTACAAAGATATGTTCGACTTAAAAACCGTTTACGACAACGGCAAGGGGACGTATTTTCTGGCGTTTGAGAGCGGGGACATGATTGAGTTTGTAATGACGGAGATTGGTGAGGAAAAGAAAAACCATATGACGGCAGGCATCCGTCACCTTGCGTTTTCCATTGATGACAGCAAGTTTGAGCCGATGGTGGACAAGCTCAAGGCAGCGGGCGCGGAGGTTGTGACGGACGTTTCTGTTTCGCCGAAGGGAATCAAGACGTTTTTCTTCCGTGATATAGATGGAAATGTATGCCATCTGATTGTGCGGCCGGAGCCATTGGTATAAATACGCAAACCATAGGTTTGCGATGGAAAAAGCAGCTTTCGGGTGGTGTTTTCATGCAGCAAAGCCGCAACGCAGCTTTTTCATATTATTTACGCGCAGGAAAAATATAGAATTTGGGTAGGAGGTCTGAAAATGGAAGCAATCAAACGCTGGCACCGGGAGTGTGTCGCAAAAGAAATGATTGGCGTATTAAAGAAAAAAGGTTACAACGCGATTTACGTGGAAAATGTCGAGGCTGTACGCGCAGTAATTGCGTCGCTGATTCCGGAAGGGGCGAGCGTGGCGGTTGGCGGGAGCGTGACACTTAACGAAACGAACGTACTCTCTGATATTCAAAATGGGGCGTATAAATACATAGACCGCTACAACCAGCCAAATTTTGAGGCAATGTGTGACAAATACCGCGAGGGGCTGAGCGCAGACTATTTTGTAACGAGCACAAACGCAATTACAAAAAACGGTGAACTGGTCAATATCGACTGCACGGGTAACCGCGTTGCGGCTATGGCCTTCGGTCCGAAAAATGTCATTGTGATTGCCGGCACAAACAAGGTCGTGCGCGATATCAACGCAGGTATTATCCGCGCAAAGGAGGTTGCGCCGCTTAACGCAAAGCGCATTAATCATCCAACGCCGTGTACAGAGGACGGCAAATGTCATGACTGTACGTGTCAGCAGCGGATTTGTAATATCACGAGCATTATCCACAACTGTTACAAGTGGCCGGGTAGAATTACGGTGATTCTGGTTCCGGAAAATTTGGGATACTAATCATTACGGGGAAAAATATTACAAGATAGGTGAGGTAGATTTATGCAGTTTGAATGGATTATTTCGCTGCTGGCGGGGCTTGCGTTCTTCATGTACGGCATGAAGGTAATGGGCGACGGGCTGGAAAAGTTCGCCGGCGACCGGCTCAGCAAAATCATTGACAGCTTCACAAGCAACAAAATCAAGGGCGTGCTGATTGGTACGGCAGTAACAGCCTTGATCCAGAGTTCGTCTGCTACCACGGTTATGGTAATTGGCTTTATCAATGCCGGTATCATGAAGCTGGGCCAGGCGGTCGGCGTAATCATGGGGGCCAATATCGGTACGACGATTACCTCGTTTATTATCAGTCTGGAGGATATTAATTCCTCCGCTACCGTTTATATGGAGCTTTTAAAGCCGTCTTTCTGGGCTCCGATTCTTGCGGCAGTCGGCGTATTCTTTATTTTGTTTATCAATAAAAAGAAGTACCAAAACCTCGGCATGATTTTTGCAGGGTTTGGCTTTTTGTTTGTCGGACTCGGTATGATGGAAACGTCCATGTCTTTTCTAAAGGACAACCCGGAGTTCCAGCAGGTATTGTTGTCGTTTAGCAATCCGTTGCTTGGTGTACTCGTTGGCGCGGGCGTGACTGCCATTATTCAGAGTTCGTCCGCTTCTGTCGGAATTTTGCAGACATTGGCCGGAACGATGGTTCTGCCGTTTTCTTCGGTTGTTCCCGTAATTTTGGGGCAGAATATTGGTACTTGTATTACGGCAATTCTATCAAGCGTTGGAGCCAATAAAAATGCAAAGCGCGCGGCTGTGATTCACTTGTTGTTCAATGTGATTGGCACATTGTTGTTCCTGATTTTGATTTATGCGTTTCCGGTGGCGACGTATTTACCGTTCTGGAACGAGCAGACGAGCCGGCTTAACATCGCGATATTCCATCTGATATTCAATATTTCTAATACTTTGCTCCTGTTGCCATTCTCAAACTTCCTCGTAAAATGCGCACACCTCATTGTGCCGGGGAAGGAAACACGTATGGGCTACAATGCACTGGACGAACGCTTGCTTGCGACTCCTGCGCTTGCCATTGGACAGGCGGTTAAGCAGGTTGTTGGCATGGCACATTTGGCACAGGAAAGCGTGGGAATGTCACTTGATATGCTGGAAAAACAAAAGGCGCTTAACATGAACGAGGTCGATGACAATGAGCTTGCCATAGACGAAATGGAGGCTAATACAACACAATATCTGGTCAAGATTGCAGACGAGCCGCTTACGGAAGAAGAAAATGAAAATGTTTCCATGATGTTCCATATCATTACGGACTTGGAGCGTATCGGCGACCATGCGTATAATATTGCTGAAGGGGTCGAGTCTGCGGTAAAAGAGGATATTGAAACATCGAAAAAAGCCCTTTCCGAGCTGGACACAATGGCGCGGGCAACGCGGGAAATTGTTGGGCTTGCGGTGCAGGCGTATGAGTTCCGCGACCTCGATGCGGCAAAGCGGATTCAGCCGTGTGAGGATGTGATTGACTTGATGAAGGAAACCTATAAAATGCGCCACGTCAACCGTCTGACCAAGCAGAAGTGTAACTTTAAGTCTGGCGTACTGTTTTTGGATGTTATCAACAATTTGGAACGGATTGCGGATCACTGCTCGAATATCGGCCTTGCGGTTGAGCAGCTTGCCAATCCGCAGGTAGTTGGTTACGACCAGCACTTGTACATGAAGGATTTGCATATGAATAAAACAAACGAGTACAAGCTGATATATCGGGAATATCTCGAAAAGTACAATATTACCAAAAAGCAGAAAGAAAAAGATAAGGAAGAGTAAAATTTCAGCAAGGCCGCCCGTATGTAAACACGGGCGGCCTTGTTTGGCCTATCTGTAATGGAAGGGTGTGGTAGAATGCGTATATACCGGGAGGCGGACTTTTTGGATCCGCACGAGAACATCAGTATCCAGAAGTGTCGTGCGGTCACGGACGAACCGCCGCATACGCATGAGTTTGTAGAGATGGTGTATATCTGTGACGGCAGCGCAACGCAGTATATCGGAGAGAACGCGTACGAGGTGGAACGCGGCGACCTGCTGTTTATTGACGTAGGACAGCCGCATTCCTTCTGCCACATCCATGCGCTTACCTACTTAAATATTTTGCTCAAGCCGTCCTTTATCAGCGAAAAGCTGATGGACACGGACACCATATTTGATGTGTTTACCCTGTCTGCTTTCAGCGATTACGATGGTTCGGTGGAAAGCACAGCGCGGCGCGTTTCCTTCCGTGGGGCAGAACTTCTGGAGGTACAGGCGCTTTTGGAGCAGATGCTTGAAGAATTTGAGAAGAAGCGGACGGGATACCGCTCTGTTTTGCAGGGCGGGTTGCAGATTTTATTCGCAAAAACGCTGCGCGCCATGTGCCGGGAGCCGGTTGGCGGTGTCGAGCTGCCGTTTTCTGCACTGATGGCATATATTGAGGAAAATCTTGCCCAAAAATTGACGCCCAGCGACCTTGCAGCCCGGTGCTTTTATTCGCCGTCCTACTTTTGCCGCGTGTTTAAGGCTTGCTGCGGCCTGCCGCCGTCCGGTTATATTCGGAAAAAGCGGATTGAGAAGGCGGCGCAGTACCTGTGTGAAACGGATTACAGCGTGGAAAAAGTGATTGAGCTGGTGGGTTATTCGGACCGAAAGCTATTTTATAAGCATTTTAAGGAACTGACCGGCAAAACGCCAAAAGCCTTTCGGGCGGGAACGCAAAAATAACCACACTGGCGGCAAAAACGCCTACTGTAATCTTGGATAACCTCTTGTATACTGATAGTAATATGGTTGCTATCAAAAATACAGGAGGTTTTTTTATGCAGCTTTCATTTGAGACACTGGCAGACAAAATCCGCGGCTGCTGGCAGGGGAAAAACATAGGCGGAATACTCGGTGCGCCGTTTGAGGGGTACCGGCAAATCAACGATGTGAAATTTTATACGCAGGATTTGGAAAAAGGACTGCCGCCGAACGACGACCTCGACTTGCAGCTTGTTTGGCTCAATGCGGTTGAAAAGTTTGGCCGTGGGGTAAACGCTTCCATTCTGGGCGACTACTGGTTGACGTTCATTATACCGGACTGGGTCGAATATGGAAGCGGAAAGGCGAACATGCGCGCCGGCTTGCTCCCGCCGCTTTCCGGACATGTAGAAAACTCCTATAAGGATAGCTGTGGTTGCTACATCCGGTCAGAAATCTGGGCATGCCTGTGCGCAGGGCACCCGGAGCTTGCGGCACGCTACGCATACGAAGACGCGATTGTTGACCACGCGGGCGAGGGCATGTATGCAGAGATTTTCTGCGCGGCGATCCAGGCAGCGGCGTTTGTGGAAAGCGACAAGTGGAAACTGATTGAGATTGGGCTATCTTATATTCCGGCGGACTGCGCCGTGCGCAAGGCGGTTGATACGGCTATTGCCGCCTATGAGGCGGGCAAACCGTTTACGGACGCGCGCGACGCGGTTCTGCGTGCAACGCCAGGCAACTTCGGCGTTCAGCATACACTGCTCCGAGATATCAAAGACGACTACGAGTATGGTACGCCGGGCTTTGACGCGCCAAGTAATATCGGTATTATGGTAATTGGCTGGCTGTATGGGGAGGACGACTTTGGCAAGAGCCTCTGCATGGCGGTTAACTGCGGAGAGGATACCGATTGTACTGCGGCGACGCTTGGCGCGATTTTTGGAATCATCTATGGGGAGAGCGGCCTTCCCACAGAGTGGATTGACCCGATTGGCGGGAAGATAATCTCGGCGTGTGTACATCCCTTTAATGGGCTTGAGATTCCGACGAATGTTGAGGAATTGTCTGACCGTGTACTTCGTCTGATTCCGAGCTTTTTGGGACACAAAGCATGTGATATCCTCTGCGACGGCCGCGGGTTTGTGCTTGAAACAGGGGAAGAACTTCTCTATCAAGGCAAGAACCTCTATCATCCATTGACCAACGGCCTAGGCCACCCGAAGGAACTGAGTATTGAGGAGCTTTTGGCACAATCGCCCTATGGTGTGCGGTTTGACTTTACGACGTTTTACGCTGTTTTAGACTATATGGATGAGCCGTATATCAAGCTGAACGAGCCGCGCAAGCTTCGCCTGATTCTGCGCGACAGCGGACTGACGGGGCAGCAGCAGTGGGCGAATATTACAATCTATACGCCGGACGGCGTACAGATTTTGCAGGGGAAACACTTCTCTATGCCGCTGCAAAATACGTACCAGTACAAGGCTGTGCTGGAGTTTGACGTGTTGGTGGAACAATTCTATAGTAATAAAGTTGACCTTTTGATCGACGTTGCAATTTCCGGGCGGCATACCTTCGGCGTGGTGAAGGCTTCGCTGTATCCGGCTGGATAATTTGGTTTAAAATTTAGGAAAGCTCCTGCATTGGGCAGGAGCTTTTACTTTATTTTGTGCGATTTTTCCCACAGGAGCTGTTCCTTATTTGGGCGTGTATCATCCTTTAAAAACGCGGCCCATTGCAGGGTGGGGGAATTTGCTTCCTCTGCACATGTATGCAGACAGGAAATATACTGCGCAATTCTTCTAACCAGAGCGGCTTCACATGCTTCGAGCCCATATTCTTGGACGAGGGCGGTCAGCTCATAAATGGGCAGCCCGATTGCGTGTGTTTCCACATGTACCGCAGAGCAGGCTTGTCCAACGGCGTGACACAGGGCAATGTCAGGCGGATTGTCCAGCTCTTTTGCCATGGCATGTACTTGCAGGATGGCCTGTTTCGCGGCCGGCATTTTGATTTGACCTGCGGCCCATTGCATAGAGAGGAGGCGTGCTGTCTCCGGACGCGTATCGGTAGGATAGCGTTCTTTTAATCTATCAATTGGCTGCTGTACACAGGTAAGCGCCCAGAGTGCCAGCGTCTTGTGGCTCTGTAGGCGAATCAGGCTAAGCAGCTCTTGCAGACAGGCGCTTTCCCGCGTGAACAAAAGCTTGTTGTTCCGCTTCCATTTATCCCTTACATCTTGTATGTCCATATTGTTCCTCCTTTTGGTCTTTACTGTATCATACCATGTCGGTTTATGCAAGAAATATTTAATATATTATTGACATATGTCATTAATGGGCGTATAATAAAAAATAATGGCGGAAAGGGAGGGGAGAGCCGTGCCAAGACCGATTAAATGCAGAAAGGTGTGCGGTTTGCCGGCGATGGCGTGCTTCTGTCCGGAGTCTGTCCAGCCAGATGGGTTAGAAACAGTCATGATGACGGTGGACGAGTACGAAACCGTGCGGCTGATTGACCTGAAGGGTTATACCCAGCAGGACTGCGCCAGCCAGATGCAGGTCGCGCGCACGACGGTGCAGAAGATTTACGACTCTGCACGCAGGAAGCTTGCCGACAGCATCGTAAATGGGAAGCGGCTGCAAATCTGCGGCGGCGACTACCGGGTGTGCGGCGGCTGTACGCCGCATGGGGCCGAAGTGGAAGCGTGCGTGCGGTGCGGCACAGCTTGCGGACAAAATAAGAAAACAGCCGAAAATACGGCAAAGGAGAGAGAAGTATGAGCGAATGTAATCATCAGTGCGAGAGCTGCACAGAAAACTGCGAAAGCAGGAGCTTTATAGAAAAACCTCATGAAATGAGCCAGATTAAAAAGGTAATCGGCGTTGTCAGCGGTAAAGGCGGCGTCGGGAAATCCCTCGTTACGTCGCTGCTTGCAGTATCCATGCAGCGGCGCGGCTACCGGACGGCAGTTCTGGATGCGGATATCACGGGTCCGTCCATTCCTAAGAGTTTTGGAATCAAAGGACGCGCCATGTCGGATGAAAACGGCATCCTCCCCGTACGGAGCAAGACCGGGATTGATATTATGTCGCTGAACCTGCTTCTTGAGAAGGATACCGACCCGGTTATCTGGCGCGGGCCGGTCATTGGCGGCGTGGTAAAGCAGTTCTGGACGGACGTAATCTGGGGCGATGTGGATTATATGTTTATCGACATGCCGCCCGGAACCGGGGATGTACCGCTGACGGTGTTCCAGTCGATTCCTATGGATGGAATTATTGTGGTAACCTCTCCGCAGGAGTTGGTATCCATGATTGTGACAAAAGCGGTACGTATGGCGGAAATGATGAACATTCCGATTCTCGGTCTGGTCGAGAACATGTCCTACTTCTTATGTCCGGATAATGGTAAAAAATATTCCATCTTTGGCGAAAGCCATATCGACGAGATTGCGGGCGAGCACAGCTTGCAGGTATTGGCGAAGCTGCCAATCGACCCGAAGCTGACAGCGGCCTGTGACGCGGGCATGATTGAACTGTTTGAGGGCGACTGGATGGATACGGCGGCAAAACTGCTCGAAGAGATGAAATAAATATATGAGATTGAAAAAGACGCGGCCCTCGCCGCGTCTTTTATTTTGCTTTCGGGCTGAATATCAGCGCAATCAAATAGCCGAACACGACCGACGCAGCAATGCCCGCCGCAGCCGCCGTGACGCCGCCGGTGAACACGCCGAGCAGACCGGATTCTGTGATGCCCTTGATAACGCCCTTGCCAAGCGTGTAGCCGAAGCCCATAATCGGCACGGTCGCACCCGCGCCGGCGAAGTTGACGAGCGGTTCGTATAATCCAAGCACTGTCAATACTGTGCCGGTGCAGACGTAAAGTACGAGGATACGCGCCGGCGTAAGCTTTGTTTTGTCAATTAATATCTGGGCAATGGCGCAGAGTGCGCCACCGACGAGAAACACTTTTAAATACATCATCCACATATCAGTTCAAACTCCTTTGCACCGAGATTGCATGGGCGATGCAGGGAATGCTCTCGCCCTGTAACAGATTGAGCGGGCTCATGAGTGCGCCCGTGCCGACAAATAGCACGCGGTTCAGCTTGCCCTGGTTGATTTGGTCTAAAATATAACCGCAGAAAACGATACCGCTGCACCCGCATCCGCTTCCGCCGGAGTGAACGTCTTGCTCTTTGATGTCAAAGACCATCTTGCCGCAGTCGTCGTAGTTTTTCTTCACGTCAAAGCCCGACGCGCAAATCAAATCGCACGCAATGTCCGCCCCGACTGTAGCGAGGTCGCCCGTGACAATCAAATCGTAGTACGACGGGTCAAAGCCTGTGTCCTCAAAGTGTGTCGTAATCGTATCGACGGCCGCCGGAGCCATAGCCGCGCCCATGTTGTTTGCGTCGCTGATGCCCATGTCGACAATTTTGCCCGTGGTGACATGGGTGATATAGGGGCCATTTTCCTTTGCACCGAGTACGAGTGCGCCGCTTCCGGTCACAGTCCACTGCGCCGTGGGCGGGCGCTGGCCGCCGTATTCGAGCGGGAAACGGTACTGCTTTTCACTCGAGCAGAAGTGGCTCGACGTGATGGCAACACACTTGTCGGCATAGCCGCCGTCGATTGCCATAGCTGCGAGCGCGCTGCTCTCTGCCATGGTCGAACATGCACCATACAGTCCGAAAAACGGAATCTGCGTGTCTTTGAGCGCATAGTGAGAGCCGGCGCACTGGTTGAGCAGGTCGCCTGCGAACACATAGTCGACTGCGCTCGTCGGGATATTCGCCTTTGCAATGGCGCGCTGTATTGCGGATTTTTGGAGCTTGCTCTCTGCCTTTTCCCACGTTTTTTCTTCATATAAATCATCGGTCAATATCTCATCGTAATACCGGGCAAGCGGGCCTTCGCCTTCCTTTTTACCCGCCACCGACGCAGACGCGAGGATGGACGGTGGGTTTTGAAGGGCGACGGTGGCCTTGCCGAGCCGTTTTTGTGCCATGAAACAATCCTTCCTTCCCATATTTCAGGTTTGATTTTTGCTGTTTTTATATTCCCCAGTAAATGAAAATCTATCCCAGAAATCGAAAAAAGGAAAGAAAAAAACCGCCCTGCGGCGGTTTTTGTTTATTTTACGTCCGTTTTCCAGAAGCCATGCAAATTGCAAAATGCGTATGCGGCGATTGGCTTATCGTCCTCGGCAAGATAAAACTCAACGACTGGCTTATCTGTATGCGACAAATCGACGCGCTGGCAGCCCTTTTTTGTCTTCAGGTATACAAATCCAATGCTATGCTTTTCCTCCATGGGATGATAGATACTCCCGACTGCGACGGTGACTTTGTTTTTTTCCTGCTGTATCACTGGCAGGTGCTTTTCTGCAAGTTCTTCCGTGTCCTTCACCAGCAGCTTGGATAGCTCCTCGCCGCAGCAGGTGACGTGCTCCGCCTTTTTTCCGCCGCGAATCACCTCGATGATATGGTCACAGTGATTGCTCGCAAAGAAAACGGGTTCTTCTTTTCCAAACATATTACATTACTCTCCTTTCTCAGCACTGGAACGGCGCCAGTTCAAGTTTAATGAAATAGCCCTGTTCATGGTTGCAGACCGGGCAGAGGTTCGGCGCTTTTGTGCCGGTATGGACATAGCCGCAGTTGAGGCACATCCAGCCCGTTTCCACATCGGAGATAAAGAGCTTGTTCTGCTCAAGCATGTCGGCAAAGGTACGGAAGCGGTCGCCGTGCGTCTTTTCGATTTCGGCAATCATGTGAAATGAATTTGCAATTTTGGGGAAGCCCTCCTGCTGGGCGATGTTGCCGAATGTTTTATAGACCGGGTCATGTTCTTCGTATTCGTTGTGCTGCGCGCTGCGCAGAAGCTTTGGCACCTCGTCGTATGGTTCTACCGGGTAGGTGCCGTCGATCTGAATCGTCTGCCCAAGCAGCTCCTGCAAATGGTTAAAGAAAATCTCAGCATGTTCTTTTTCTTGGTTTGCCGTAAAGGTGAAAATGGCCTCAATGACATGCAGCTTCTGCTTTTTCGCCTGTGATGCGGCGAAGGTGTACCGGTTACGCGCTTGGCTTTCGCCCGCAAAAGCGCGCATCAGGTTTTTTGCTGTTTCGCTGGTTTTAAAATCAACCGCCATGGAAATCCCTCCGTTTTATAATTTGGTTTGCATTTGGTAGTATCCGCAAAGCTGGAAGAAATATACCAATCTGGAATCAAAAACGGTTGGTTTTCATTTCTGTTACAAATTTCAGAAAGCGTATACATGCCGGAGTTTTTATGTTATGCTATATTTACTTTTTATGTACATAAAAAAGAAACCGAAAACCGCTTGGCGCGCAGGGGTATCCCTTTCGTGAAAAGCGGGTATTTGCCGTGCGCGGATAACAGGCACGGTGGAAGCATGAGTGTAAATAAAGGAGGGATATGGATGATTGAACTGAGAAACATCAACAAGACCTTTAAAACGGCGAAGCGCAATGCAGGGTTTTCGCAGGCGGTTAAGGCGCTGTTCCACAAGGAGTACACCTATCTGCACGCGCTCGATAATGTATCGTTCACAATCGGCGAAGGCGAGATGGTCGGCTATATCGGGCCGAACGGGGCGGGGAAGAGCAGCACGATTAAGGTTATGAGCGGTATCCTCACGCCGGACAGCGGTACGTGCCGCATTAATGGGCTGACGCCGTGGAAGAACCGGGTCGAGCATGTGCGACAGGTCGGCGTTGTGTTCGGCCAGCGGTCGCAGCTTTGGTGGGATGTGCCGGTCATTGACTCGTTCGAGCTGCTCCGCGATATTTACAAGGTCGAGGAAACGGTATACAGGCGCAACCTCGACGAACTGGTTACTATGCTCGACATTGGGGAGATCATCCGAACGCCGGCGCGCCAGCTCAGTCTCGGCCAGCGGATGCGCTGTGAGATTACGGCCTCGCTCCTGCACGACCCGAAGGTGCTGTTTTTGGACGAACCGACGATTGGCCTTGACGCGGTGTCGAAGATTGCGGTGCGTGAGTTTATTAAGCAGGTCAACAAACAGCGCGGCACAACGGTCATTCTCACAACGCACGACATGGCGGACATTGAGGCACTGACCGAGCGGATTTTGCTGATTGGGAAGGGGAGGATTCTGCTCGACGGCCCGCTTTCTGAGCTGAAACAGCGCAACAACAAACAGAAGACGCTGTTCGTATCGTACAACGGTGCGTGGAACGCAGGCTGCGCCGGGATTACCGTAACGGAGGACATCGGCGGACGCGCGACCATAATTGTTGATACGGATGTGATATCCGTCTCTGACGCGATTGCGCATCTGTCACAGGGGATGGAGGTGACAGACCTCTCCGTATCGGGTGCGACGGCGGAGGAGATGGTCGTGTCTTTGTATAAGGAGTTTGCGATATGAAAAAATATATAAGTTTTTTTAGGATTCGCTTTATCAACGGATTGCAATACCGCGCGGCGGCCCTCGCCGGCGTTGCAACGCAGTTTGCATGGGGCTTTTTGGAATTGTTGGCCTTTTCTGCATTTTACCGTGCGGATCCGTCGGCTTTTCCGATGGAATTTTCCCAGTTTTCGTCCTACATTTGGCTCCAGCAGGCGTTTTTGGCCCTGTTTATGACATGGTTTTTCGACGGCTCCATCTTTGACGCCATCACGAGCGGAAGCGTAGCCTACGAGCTGGCGCGGCCGATGGATTTGTACAATATGTGGTTCGTAAAAAACGTGGCGATACGGCTCTCAAAGGCGGTGCTGCGCTGTGTTCCGGTTTTAATTGTAGCTTTTTTTCTTCCGCAGCCGTATGGGATTTCCCTGCCGCCGGACGCGGTGACGTTTCTTATGTTTTGCCTTACGATGGCGCTGGGGTTTGTTGTGGTGATTGCGTTTGGCATGCTTATTTATACTGCGACTTTTTACACGCTAAATCCGCTCGGTATTCGGGTGGTTGCAATTTCGCTGGCGGACATCTTTACCGGCGCGCTGATTCCTCTGCCGTTTTTGCCGAATGGTATCCGCACGGTATTTGAGCTAACGCCGTTTGCAGCTATGCAAAACATCCCACTTCGCGTGTACAGCGGTAATATCAGCGGGGAGGAGCTTGTCTGGAGCGTGGCGCTCCAGCTCTTCTGGGCGGCGGCGCTCGTGCTGATTGGAAAGGTATGGATGAAACAGGCGGTCAAAAAAGTGATTGTACAGGGGGGATAAAAATGCGGCTCTATTTCAAATATTTTTCTATCCATTTAAAAAGTCAGATGCAGTACAAAACGTCGTTTTTTCTGACGCTTTTGGGCCAGTTTCTCACGTCGTTTTCGGCCTTTTTGGTGATATATTTCATGTTTGCACGGTTCAACAGTGTGGAGGGGTTTACGTTCAGCGAGGTACTGCTGTGTTTTGGCGTGGTTACGCTGTCGTATTCGCTCGCGGAATGCTTTATCCGCGGATTTGACCTGTTTTCGTCCATTATATCCAATGGGGAATTCGACCGGATTATGGTCCGTCCGCGCAACGAAATCTTTCAGGTACTTGCAACAAAGATTGAGTTTACGAGATTGGGACGGCTTTTGCAGGCGTTTATTGTCTTTGCTTATGCGATTCCGGCAAGCGGCGTTGTCTGGACGGGGGATAAGGTACTCACGCTCGTGCTGATGATTGTGTCCGGGTTTGTTTTGTTCGCGGGGTTGTTTATTTTGTACGCTGCGATTTGTTTTTTTACAACGGAAGGGCTGGAGGTCATGAATATCTTTACTGACGGCGCGCGGGAATTTGGTAAGTATCCCATATCCGTCTACGGCAGCGGCGTGCTGAAGTTCTGTACCTATGTCATCCCGTTTGCGCTGTTTCAGTATTATCCGTTTTTATATTTGATTGGACAGAGCGACAACCCCTGGTATATGGTTCTGCCGCTCGCGGCATGGTTGTTTTTGATTCCATGCCTGCTTGTGTGGAGGATTGGCGTGCGGCATTATAAGTCAACCGGGTCGTGAAGGATAGGAGGGAAAGCATATGGAATATATTTGCCGAAAGCTAACGCAAAACGATATAGAAATGGTCATGGATATGAACAAATATTTCAGAGAGGGATTTATCTGTTACGACAGCGCGATAACCTTCCTGCAAGATGAAAAGAATTGGATTTTCGGGGCCGTATGCGGCGGTGTAATAATTGGATTTGCTTATGGTTATGAGCTGCAACGCTTAGACCACGCTGGAAACATGCTCTATATCCACGAAGTCGGCGTGATGGAGTCGTATCAGCGGCAGGGGGTGGGCTACAAAATGATGACTGAGTTAAAGGAGGCTTGCAAAAGCCGGAGCATTTCCCGCTACTTTTTGTCGGCTTATCAGAACAATTCCGGAGCAAACGCGCTGTATAAAAAACTCGGCGGTGTCGTTTCCGAGGTATCGAAGGGAAATGATACGGATTATATCTTTTTTATAAATTAACTCTGGTATCATATAGGCTATTCTTGCTGTATCACAATAGGATGCAACAGGAGTAACCGCTTATAAGAAGGGAGGCTACAGTATGACAGGAACAAAGAAAACATTCGTTATTGCGATTTCTATTGTCGTTATTCTATGCGTTGCTGCGGCAGTCGTTATTTTCGCACAGTTTATTAATCAAAGGGAAACCGTTACCTATTCCTTAGACTGGAACGCAAAATACGAGACCTTTTCAGAGGTATACAGCGCCGCGGATTGTGCCGTATTAGGGACAGTATGCGCAACGGATACGTATGAATACAATGGTTTGGTATTTACAGAGGCTTCGCTCGATACGGCAGAAGTTATAAAGGGAAACCCGGAAGACGATATTAAAGTATTATTCACCGGCGGTGTGTTAAACAACACAGAGTATAAAGTAAAAGAAATTGTTATTCCAACGGTTGGCGACACGTTTTTATTCCTGCTCAGCGAAAAGGATAATCTGGGACACCGCTCCCCGGTAGGCGGTTATCAGGGGATGTTTAAGCTCAAAAATACCGGAATAGAGCAATTAAACGCGGAAAACAGTGATATCGCAGCGTTTAACCCGGAAAACCAACTGGAACAGGAGGTTATTTCGGGAGAAAATAATCTTTATATGTACGTTGAAGAACAAATGAAATAATAAATGTGAAAGCCGCCTCCTATAAGTAGGAGGCGGCTTTTTTATTCTTCCACCAATTCTGCAAGCGTTTCCCATTCTGCATATAACTGCTCAAGCTTGCCTTTTTGTTCCTGCACCTGCTCGAGCAACGCCGTTGCCTTGATATGGTCGGTTGCATACTCATCCGACAGGAGCAATTCCTCCTGCTGGCGAATTTCCTCCTCGAGCTGTGCAATTTGTTCCTCCACCCGCTTAAAGCGGTTAGCCGTTTTGCGCTTTTCGGCCTCGCGCCGCTTCTGTTCCTGATATGTTTCTTTGTTTGAGGATTTGGCGGCCGTCTTTTCCGTTTCAACGCCTTTGAATTTTTCCAAAAAGTAATCGTAATTGCCGACATAATTCGTCAATCCATGATTTTGCATATACAAAATCCGGTCGGCAATCTTATTAATAAAGTAACGGTCGTGTGACACGATAAACAACGTACCCTCGTAGTGCAGGAGTGCATCCTCCAATGCCTCGCGCGAGCTGATATCTAAGTGGTTGGTCGGCTCGTCGAGCAGGAGCAAATTTGCTCCCGATAGCATCAGCTTTAAAAGCGAAACCTTTGCCCGCTCGCCGCCCGATAAGGCGGAAATCGGCTTGAATACGTCGTCGCCATAGAACAAAAACGCGCCGAGCGCATTGCGTACCTCTGTGAGCGACATCGTCGGATAGGTGTCGTACACTTCGTCGAGCACGGTTTTTTCTTCGTGCAGGTTCTCTTGTGCTTGGTCGTAATAGCCGACCTGCACGCCAGCGCCAAAGTGGATTTCTCCGTCGATGGGGCGCAAATCGCCGGTCAGCAGCTTAAAGAGTGTCGTCTTTCCACAGCCATTCTCCCCAAGCAGGAATACGTGCTCTTTTTTCTTGATATCCAACTCCACGCCGGAGAAAATTTTCTTGATTCCATATGCCATGGCAAGCGAATTGCACCGCAGCACGTCGTTGCCGCCGACTGTGTTAATATGAAACTGGAACCGGAGCTTGTCCGGCTCACGCTCCGGCGCGTCGAGCGTTTGCTCCAGCCGGTCAATTTCTTTCTGTTTGCTTGCAATCGTCTTGTAGTTCCGCTCTTGGTTCCATCGCTTTTGCTGCTCGATGATTCCCTCAATTCGGTCAATTTCGCGCTTTGTGTTGTCGTATTGGCGTTGCTTTGCAAGTCGGGCCTCCTCTTTTAAGGAGAGGTAGCGCGTATAGTTTCCGTTATAGACGGTCAGCTTTCGGTTTTCCAGCTCAAAGGTTTTGTTCGTGACACGGTCTAAGAAGTAACGGTCATGCGAGATGATGACAAACGCGCCATTGTAGTCGCGCAGAAAATTTTCGAGCCATTCGACCGACGCAATGTCTAAGTGGTTGGTCGGCTCGTCGAGCAGGAGCAGGTTTGCGTCGCTTAAAAGGATTTTACACAAAAGGACGCGCGTCTTTTGCCCGCCGGAGAGCGTCTCAAACGGTTTATGCAGATCCTCCTCCGCAAACCCAAGCCCTATCAGGCTCGACTTTGCAATGTTTTTATACAGGTAGCCGCCGCGCCGCTCAAACCGCTCAAGCAGAGCGGCCTGCCGCTCGATAAGTGCGTTCAAATCGCCCGCCCCATCCTCGATTCGTCGTGCAACCGCATCCAATTCTTCTTCCAGTCCAAGCATGTCGGCGTATACGGTCATCAGCTCTTCCCACACCGTCTTATCCGATGTGATGTCCGCATGCTGCTGCATGTAGCCAATTACGGTTTCCTTATTGGTGAACACCTCGCCGCTGTCTGCGTAGGACGGCTGCAAAAGCGACTTAAAAAGCGTCGTTTTACCTGCGCCATTTACCCCCACAAAGCCGATTTTGTCACGGTCCTCTATATGAAACGAAACGTCCTCAAACACAATGTCCTCTACAAATGCTTTATTCAGTTTTGATGCGCTTAATACAATCATGGTTCATCCTCAATTTCCATTTTTCAGATTCCGGCTGTACCGGCGATGCATTAATCATACCACAAATCGGTATATTTGTAAATCCTGCATGACATATAAAAAAAGCTGCCTCCGTTTGGGAGGCAGCCCTGCATTAAAGCTCACGCTTCTGGTAGAATTTGCATGATAAGAAGTAAGAAAGGACGAACAGCAGCAGCGTGATAAGCGGCAATACGTTCAGCACTGCAATCACTGCCCGCTCATTGGAGAGCGTATCTGTAACCGCCTGTGCAACGCCAGGTATCAACTGCGGCACAAACTGTGCGGCCGCAACGGCGAGCAAGCTGAACGCGCCCAGCACAACAAAGAGTGCGACGCGACCCTTGTCCGGCCCAAAGCGGAACATCACAGGCAGAAGGATGGCAGGCAGCAGGAGAAGAATGCCCACAGTGTAGTAATTTGTCGCTGCAATTTCCCAAAGCTGCTGGGATGAGAGCATAAAGCTATAAAAATAGGTTGTTATGACGGACAGCAGCACCGTCAGCACGAAGGCAAACAACAAAATCAAGGCTGTAAAAATATACTTTGCCAACACAATCTGGCTGCGGCGCAGCGGAAGGGAGAGCGCATATTCCTCCCATTTGTAGTATTTATCGTACGTAAAACTTGTAATGGGCAAAATCATGGAGAAAACGGCGACCAGGCTGGTCAACATGGTCGAACTGCCGGAGAAGTAACCGAGCAGGGCGTAAATCACGACCATGAGAAATAATGTCTTGACATATATTTTCAGGCTGTAAAAATCTTTTAATATCAAACCTTTCATGTTAAAGTCCTCCTTGATTAACAATGGTTTACTGCCGCGTTCCGCGGACATACAGCGTCATGATTTCCTCAATGGTCGGGCGGTCGATGCAAAGCCCGGTATATTTTGCGCGTGCAAGGCTTGCGTCGCTGAGCAGCGCCTCGTAGCCAAACTTGCCCTTGCGGTAGGCGAGAACGTCCGCCTTATCAAGCGAGTTAAACTCCGCCTCTCCGCATTTTGCAATTCCGTATCCATACAGAATATCGTCCTTCGACTTGGAAAAGACGAGCCTGCCCTTGTGCAGAAAGGCGATATAGTCGGCTATTTTCTCCAAATCGCCGGTGATGTGCGACGAAAACAGAATGCTTTTGTGCTCATCCTGGATAAATTCCAAAAAGATATCCAGTATTTCGCTGCGTACAACCGGGTCGAGACCGCTGGTCGCTTCGTCGAGGATGAGCAGCTCCGGCGCATGGGACAGGGCGGACGCAATCGAGAGTTTGACCTTCATGCCCTTGGACATGTCCTTGAGCTTCTTATCCTTTGGCACTTCAAACCGAGTAAGATAGGAGAAAAAGCTGTCGCTGTCCCATCTGGAATATATGTTTTTCAGGATAGAGTTGACATTCTTTGCTGTGAAGTGCTCATGGAAGTTGCTCTCGCCAAGCACTACGCCGATTCGATCCTTGATTTCTGCTTCGTGGGTAAGGTTGTCGAGTCCGAATACATTGATTTTACCGCCGTCACGGTGAATGTGATTCAAAATCAGCTTAATCGTCGTGGTCTTGCCCGCGCCGTTCTCCCCGACAAGGCCGACAATGGAGCCGCAGGGGATGGCAAGCGTGAGCGCATCTAACGTAAAATTTTTATACTGTTTTGTCAGGTTTTCAAGCTGCAAAATCGTTTCCATTTTTCATTCCTCCTGTTATACGTCTTCATATAAAATATCGAGCATTTCGTGCAGCTCTTCGGCTGTGATTCCGCCAGACTTTGCCGCGTCGACCGCCTGCCTGATATGTTCCTGCGCAACCTTGAGGATTTCCTCGCGCACAAACTGCGCGTTTTTCTTTGCGACAAAGCTGCCCTTGCCGACAACGGTTTCAATGAAGCCGTCGCGCTCAAGGTCCTCATACGCGCGCTTTGTCGTGATAACGCTGATGCGCAGCTCTTTTGCAAGCAGGCGCATGGACGGCAGGGGAGCACCCTCCCGCAGCGTGCCGGTCAGAATCATGTTTTTGATTTGGGACGTGATCTGCTCGTAAATCGGCTTATCGCTGGAATTGCTAATGATAATATCCATCCGATCACCTCACATATTGTATATATCTTATATATACAATATAACACCTATGTATGCCTATGTCAATACAATTTTGAAAAAATTTTTGCGGTTTACTTTCCGTGAGCTGTATGATACAATGGGACTGAAGGAAAGGAAGGGGGAGAAACGATGAAAGAAACAACAATTGGCAGTATTATTTTAAAAGTGATTGCTTCTGTGGTAGCCTTTGCGTTTATTGCTTTTTTTACTTTTGGCGCTGTTCTTATTGTGGCGCTCAGTGGATATGGAGACGTCTATTTTGGAGGTGTGATTGCATATGGTTTAATTCTTTCCCTTGTGTGCATTTTTGCAGTTTGGGGGATTTTGCAAAGAAAATATATCTACATACCGATTCTCATTGCGCTCGCAGTTACGACGTTGGCATGGGCGGGTTATGCGATATATGAAAAACAGGACGCGGATATTCCCACCATTACGGAGGGGACTCAGATTTTTCCCGAATACGCCCCATATGGCGCTGAATCGAAGGTTGTTGTGCTTGACGAGGAGTCGTTGCTGACGCTTACGGACGATTTGCCGCGTCTCGACGGTGCGACTGCGCTGTATCCGGTGTATTCTGCCTTTGCGCGGGCGGTATATCCAAAGGAGAGCTTTGAAGAAGGGGTGTGCTTTACGGACTACTTGCAATGCTCGACAACGCCGGAAGCCTATGAACGGCTGATTGAAGGCGAAGCTGACATGATTTTTGTTGCGTCCGCGTCGGAAAAGCAGGCCGCATATGCGGAGGAAAAGGGCGTGGAGCTGACCTTTACACCGATTGGACGGGAGGCGTTCGTCTTTTTTGTCAATGCCCAAAACCCGATTGATGGTCTGACTGTGGAGCAGGTTCAGCAAATCTATTCCGGGGAGATAACGGACTGGAGTACATTGGGTGCTGATTTGGGGCAGATACGCGCTTTCCAGCGCGACGAAGGGAGCGGAAGCCAGACCGCACTCCAAAACCTGATGGCGGGAAGGACACTGATGACGCCGCCGAAGGAGGATGTTGTGACCGGCATGGGCGGAATTATTGAGCAGACGGCCGATTATAAAAATTACAAGAATTCGATTGGCTACTCGTTCCGGTTTTACAGCACGGAGCTGGTGAAAAATAATCAAATTAAGCTATTGCCGCTTGACGGCGTCGCACCAACGAAAGAAAACATTGAAAATGGGACGTATCCGATTGCGTCGGAGTTTTACGCCGTGACGACGCAACATTCCAACCCGAACTGTCAGGCATTGCTCGAGTGGATTTGCGGCCGGCAGGGGCAATGGATTATTGACGAAACGGGTTATGTACCTATAAATCAAGCCGAATAATAAAAAACAGACCAGACATGAGTCCGGTCTGTTTTTTTATGTTACACGCTTACCAGTTTTTTCTCAGTATCATTCCATAGGGATGTGATTGGTCAGAATTGCCCACTACAAGCAGCTTCCCTTCGGAAATTAGTTTGTCGATTCGCAGTGCATACACACTGTCACTGATGCCAAGCCTATATTTGTTCAGCAAATCACCAATCAGTTTCGCCAACACAAAATCCCCATCCGGAATAGAACGGAAAAGTAGAAATTCGTAGAAATCCTCTGGAACCGAAAGTAGTCTGCCGTTTATAACAGCGCGCATCGGCGCGTTTTCGTTCTTCAGCTCACGCCACACTTTGGCATAGCTTCTTAGTTCCGGTTCAGGTACTTGTCTCTCATAAGGGAGGAATTGATACAGCTTTCCCGATTCGACCTCATACCAAAAGGTATACAAACCCTGTGCCTGGCCCTCTCCGTCGCGCGGTACAAAATCCGGCAAAAAATACTGCTTAATGGACAGTCGATATCCGCAAGCAGATCACAGAGCGCATAAAATCCGCACAGGGAATAGGGGGCATGACTGATCCAGGCACGGATAGGCGTGCCTGCCCGCGCAGTGTTGAGGAGTTTATCTGCATCATCACACAGGGTTTGAAAAAATTGTTCATAGGACTTAGCGTCAAAGCCAAACCGCCCCCAGAGCTGGCGGACGGCCTCGCGTCTGCCGTCGCCGGGAAAAGGGCCGGAAATATCGCCAAAGTCAAGTGCAAAACCGATGCTTACCACATCCTGCGGACTTCCTCCAATCGGCTGTCCGGCGTAACGCGTTTGTAAATCGGCTTTTGTTGGCTTTTCTCCAAAATATCTGATTATACTGTGCTGCATTGTTTTAGCGCTATAATGCTTGGCTATTTTTACAGTAGCTTTTTCACTGTCGCCGAATACGACCTCTACCAAAAAAACACCTCACTTCTGCAAATCCCGGGCACATTTCAGCCCGTAAGCACTCTCGGCGTCCCAAACGGCGCTGTAGATTGCCCGTTGCACAACGTCCGCAGCAAGTGTGCCGACAATATTAATATCCACGGTAAGCGTACCGACCGAAAGGGCATACACACTGTCGCCGTCCGCTGTTGTGTTGACAGGCGAGATTGCCCGCGCATAGCCATTATGTGCCATGGCGGCAATTTTGTTCATCTCGGATTTTGAAAATCCGGCGTTTGTAACGACCGCGCCGATTGTCGTGTTTGCATGCAGCGGTGCGGTTGCCGGCGCACCGCAGGAAGCATACATCAGTTCTTTTGTGCTGCGCAGGCCCGTTTTTGCTTCGTCGAGCAGGCCGGCGATTTGCTTCCCATGCTCATCATATATGTCTCCAAGCGCATTGACACACACGACTGCGCCGACTTGCAGGCCGTTTTCCAGTTCGACTGCATATGTGCCAATGCCTGCTTTCATCATGTAGTCTCCGCCGAGCAGCTTTCCGACAGTTGCACCTGTTCCAGCACCGTAGTTTCCCGGCTGAAAACCGTTCGATTGTGCGCGTTCGCAGGCGGCATAAGCCATCTCTTTTGCAGGACGCACGGACTTATCGCCAATGCCGAGGTCAAATATGCACGACTGGCATACAAGCGGCACCTTTGCAATTCCGGTGTCAAAGCCGATACCCCGTTCTTCCAGATACTGCATAACACCGCCGGCTGCATCAAGCCCAAAGGCGCTGCCGCCGCTCAGTAAGACTGCGTGGATTCGCTCCGCTGCAGCAAGCGGGTTCAAAAGCGGTGTTTCCCGTGACGCTGGACCGCCACCCCGGATATCGACACCGCAGACTGCGCCGCCGTCGCATAAAAGAACCGTCAGCCCGGTGGCGGCCTGTTTATTTTCAGCATTGCCAATTTTGATTTGTTTGATATCTGTAATGGCAATCTCCTTCATAAAAGGAATCACCCCTTTTTGATAAATTTCAGAAGCGGCTTGCTGACTGCTGTGCCGACTACGGCGCAGGAAACCGCCTCAACCACTCCGTTCACGCCGACCATTCCAACGAGAAATGCAAATACATTCATACCGCCCTGCAAATTTTGGACATATTCGCTGTTTCCAAAGCAGAGAATAAACGAAGTCATAAAAAATACTGTATTCATCAGTGCTCCGGAGATGCTGGCCGTTCCAACTGCAGCAATGCTGTCTTTTCCACTGCGGTTGAGCGCACGGTAAAGCAGGCCGCACAGCCAGCCCATCAGCAGGCGCGGCACCATACAATTGAAAAAGGTAAGGAACGGGTTGATAGTAAGCAAAACGCTCCCGAGCGGACTGCCCTGGAAACACTGGATAAAGCTCATCAGACCGAACATACCGCCTAGGAACAACCCGGCAGCAGGCCCCATTGTAACAGCGCCAATGATGACAGGAATTGTGATAAATGTGATGGCGAATGGGCCGACGTTCAAAAATCCAAGCGGCGTGAACGCCATAATGACAATAATAGCGGACAGCAATGCCAGCCGAACCAGTTTGGACACTTTTGACGATTTCATACAATTCATCCCCTTTTTTATACAACTCGTTTGTTAACTCTCTTGCCCATATAAAAGTGTATACTGAAAAATAGAAAGGCAAGCCATACTCGGCTTGCTCCTATGGATTGCCCGATTTCCTAAAATAAAACCATCCCGAAAATCTTAGAAATTATTATACCATAAATATGAAAAAAAGCAAGCATCCAAGCTAAGGAGAATTGGCATAAAAAGGTACGGAAAGAACTATTATAACAGGAACAAGAAAAAAACAACAAAGGTTTTCGAAAATTAAAAATATAATTTAGATAAAATTAATATATTTTTTGTAAATTATGTTGCAAAGTTGATATTGCGGCGTTATAATATTTATATAAAAAAGAATGGAGGGGGTACCCAATGATGCGAAGTAAAGCAATAATATGGGCGCTTGTTATGGCGCTTGTCGTGACGTGTTTTCCGACGCTATCCTTTGCGGCGGATGATGTAGGAGAGGCAATCTTTTACAACCGCACCTATGATGAGGAGGGCAAGGCGCTGGAGGATGGGCTTATCGTTATGCCAAAGTCGAATTCCATCGCGCTGGAAAAAGAAGGCGACAACCAGTATGTTAAGATTCAGATGGCGGATGCTGTCACTGAGGATTGTTACATAGAGGTTTCGATGCCGAACCCGACGAAGTACATCGTTGTAGAGATGGATCTTTCCTCGACAAAGGCGGGCATCAGCGGAGATCTTCAGTTTAAAGATTCATCAAGAACAGATGGTCGCTTGTTTAAAATTAGTAATGGCAAGATAATCTCGGCTGGGAGCGAGAAGGAACTTGGTACACTAAAAAAGGGCAAGTGGTTGAATGTTGCAGCCGTACTTAATCTGGAAACTTTTACATATGACAGTTATGTAGACGGAAAGCAGGTTGAAAAAGGCGTTCCGGTGTCGGGAGCGGCGACGGGGCTGACCTTGCTGCGTTTATATATTGCAAAAAGTGGAAACGGGGCTGACCTGCTCGTGGACAATTTGAAGATTTATGAAGCGACGGAGCCGAAGGATATAACGGGCAAGGATGTACAGGAACCGACTAATACGTTTACGCCTTCTGCAGCACCGTCCTCAACACCGGACAGCAATGTAACAATGAAGGGAAAAACGGCCGTGTTTGACTGCGACGATAAAGACGCGATTAAGGCAATGGGACTGACGGCAGACAGCAAAAATGTAAAGTCTGCAAAATACAGCGCAGAGTGGAAGTTTGCGGATAAGCCAAATCTTATATTCAACAGTATTTCGGGTGATTTGCGCTGCTACACGGAATATAGCTTCAACATATATAACAGCTCTGATAAAGAGCAGAAGCTTTATATGCGCTTCGATAGCCAGAATGCTGCGACAACGGATGGCGACGACTATTACGGCAGGTCGCTGACGCTTGCACCGCAGGCGTGGACAGAAGTGAAGGGGACATTCGCTTCACTCGGCAAGACACGTACGCCGATTGGCTGGCATCAGATCGACTCGCTCAAGCTTTTCTCCACGGGCTGGGGCATGGAGAACGACACGTCGACGGTACTCTATTTGGATACCATTTATCTCGACGGCTCCAATGTAGAAGCAACACCGGTTCCGACGGCAAACCCATCCGACTTTTCACGGGTGGAGAACGCAGTCTGCCTAAAGCTTGACTGCCCATCTGCACTGGTGAAAAAGGAAAAACTGCCAATTGACGAAAACAATGCAAACGTGGTTCCGTTCACAAGCAATGACCGTACGCTCGTTCCAATGCGGTTTATCTCAGAGGCGTTCGGCGCTGAGGTATCGTATGACGGCGGTGCGACGGAAAAAGTTACGGTAAAGCTCGGCAATGATACAATTGAGCTTACCATCGGTTCAGATAAGATTTATAAAAACGGGCAGGAAATCCAGATTGACACTGCGGCAATTGTGACAGGGGATGACCGGACGTTTGTACCATTGCGCGCAATTGCGGAAGCACTTGGCAAGCAGGTATTCTGGGACGATATGGGGCTGATTGTTATTTCTGATACAGAAAATATTTTTAACCGGGATACAGATTTGGCGCTGATGCTGAATGTTATGGCGGAGTTCACGTATGAACGGCCGGGCGGGGAAAAGATTATCTCCGACTTAAAGGCAAACGCACCGCAGCATCCAAGAATTCTGGCCAATGCGGACGATTTTGCACGGATTAAGTCTTTGTATGATACGGACCCGCTGATGAAAGAGTGGATTGATAAGCAGTTAAAAAATGCGGAAAACACGGCGGCGAGCGCACAACCGCCGGTCTACAGTGTCGATGAGGGTGGCCGGCTCAAGGGGACAAATACGGAAAGCTATATGTTGCAATGGGGCTTGGCTTATCAGATGACCGGTGACCAGAAATATGTTGACGCAGCATATGACCACATCGAGGTTCTTTGTGGCTTTGATAACTGGCACCCGGGCCACTTCCTCGATGCAGCGGGCATTATGAAAGGCGTTGCAATTGGATACGACTGGATGTATGACGGATTTACCGACGAGCAGCGCAAAGTTATTGAAAAAGGCTTGTTCGAGCATGGCATTCAGGCCGGAATCGGCGCGTATGCCGGTACGACGGAGGATATGGAGCCGAAGCACGGAACATTTGGCCGGAGCGGCTGGACGAACACGGACAACAACTGGAACGCTGTGTGCAACGGCGGTTTGACGCTTGCGTGTGCGGCAATTGGCGATTTGCCGGAATATGAAAAAGACGCCGGAGATTTGATGGGGAAGGTACTCAAGTCGATTGAAAAAGGTATTCGCTGCTACGCGCCGGACGGAAGCTATCCGGAAGGGCCTGGCTATTGGGCATACGGCACGAACAATCTGTTCTATATGATTGAGTGTCTTGATTCTGCAATGGGGACGGATTATGGTCTGTTTAATGCACCGGGGCTTGATACGACATGCTACTTCCCGAACTATATTGAAGGCACAAACGGCATGTGGAACTTTAATGACTGCGGCGAGGGAACCGTTGATACGTCTCATTTGTTCTGGGTTGCAAATAAAATTGGCAATCCGGACCTTGCGGGTATGCGCTTACAGGATATTACAAGCGGGAGAAAGGCGGCAGGCATCCATGATATCCTGCACTATGACCTGAACAATATTAATAAAGAAGTACATCTTCCACTTGACCGCTATATGACCGGTGTTGAAACAGTGACAATGCGCGGCGACTGGAACGATTCCGGCACAGTATTCACGGGGCTGCATGGTGGTTACAATGGCGTTAACCACGGTAACCTTGACAGTGGTAACTTTGTGATTGATGCAGGCGGTGTACGCTTTATCAGCGATATCGGCACAGAAAATTATAACCTGCCGAGCTACTTCAGCGGTGGCGCAGGCGGTACGCGCTGGACGTACTACCGTAACCGTGCGGAAGGCCACAATACAATAACGGTAAACCCGGGGACGTCGGAGGACCAAGTCGTTTCTGCGACAACGAAGATTACCCGCCATGAAAGCAAACCGCGCGGCGCAATTGCTGTCGTTGACATGGCGCCAGCGCATGGCAATAAGGTAAAGGAGGCGCAGAGAGGCATACTCTTTACCGACAACCGTAAGGCAGTTGTGGTACAGGACGAAATGACGCTGCCAAGTGCGTCGGAAGTGTGGTGGTTTGCACACGTACAGGACGGCGAAATTACCGTTGCACCGGACGGCAAATCGGCTGTTATTGAAAAAGCGGGCAAACGTATGTGGGTTGGCATTGTGTCCGATATGGCAGATGCAAAATTTGAAGTAATGGCGGCTGACCCGTTGCCGACCTCTCCGCAGAAGAACGAAGCGGAGTATGACCGGAGCGCATGGAAGAAGCTTGCGATTCATATGTCCGGTGTAACGGACTACAAGCTGGCGGTGGAGTTCCGCCTGCTTGAAGGGACGCAGACGGAGCCGGATTACAAATATACCTATACGGACATCGCAGACTGGACGATTCCGGACGGGGAAATCGTTATTCCGCGTCTTACTGATTTGACGGTTGACGGACAAACGGTGGGAAATTTCAGCCCGCTTGCTACCAACTATGAAGTTGTTCTGCCTTACGGCACGACAGCTGTTCCGACTGTGAATGCGACAGCAGAGGACGGTTATACAGTAGAAATTACACAGGCGGCGGCACTCCCGGGAATTGCTTCTGTCAGGGTTTATGACCCCAATGACCCGGAAACGTACAATATCTATGATATTACGCTGCGTGCAATGGCGGAAATTGAGGTTGAGGCCAGCGACGTTCCGGAACCGGCCAATGTGCCGGCAAACACGCTTGACGGCGATCTCGGCACACGCTGGGCGGCAGAAGGCGAACAGTGGATTAAGTACACCTTTGCAAACCCGCGGGAGATTTCTTCTGTATGGATTGCTTTCTGGAAATCAAATGAAAGAAGCACCATGTTTAAGCTCGAAATTTCAGAAGATGGGGAAAACTTTGAGACTGTGTTTGATGGTACACAGACCAACAAGGAAGATACGCTTGCCGAGTATAAGCTTCCGCAGCCGACTACGGTTAAAGCAGTAAGAATTTCCGGAAGTGGTAATACCTCAAATGCATGGAATTCCATTCTTGAGGTTGAGTTTAAATAAGCACACATAGTTTCATACTCCTAATTATTAAAACCCCCTTGCCGAACCGGCAAGGGGGTTTTTGTATCCTGCACTTAATCATATCGTGACAACAGCTTCATCCATGTTTGATATTGTACAAAGTCAAAGGCAGGCATGCCGCATAGGTAGTGGTTATAGGCCTTCTGCCCGTTTATTTCCCAAGAAATTAGGAGCATGCGCTGCGCAGAATAGAACATGTTCAGTCTGCCGAGCGTTTTGTGCCCGTTTGACGGCAGGGAAAATGCTCCTTCTGCAAGCCGTTCTCCCGTTTCTATGTCGGAAATGACATAGTTGCCGGCCTTTTTTTGCAGAGTGTCATTTACCGCTACAATGTCATGCCCCCAGTTTACGAGTTCGCCTAACATAATACAAAATGGGGCATGACTGCGTTTGATATAATGATACGCCAATTTTTTTTCAAAATAATAATCGACCACCGCATCAGACATCTGCGGCCAGCCGTCGAGCAGGTTCCACCAGATGATGCCGCTCGTATAGGGCTTTTGTATGCGTATACGCTCGATGAAAAACTTTTTTGCTTCCGCCTGTGAAATTTGCGACGCGAGCGCAAAATCATCAAGATTATCCGGCACAGAGCCGAAAAGCTGGCGGATTTGGTTCGCCATCAGCATTACGCGGTCGTCGCGGTTCTGTTGATCGGACGAGTGCAGGTTCCATTGTGGATTGTTTTCATATGGCCAGATAAAATCACTGTCGATAAATTTCTCAATTGATTTCCTGCCCGGACAGCCGTGATACCCCGTTTCACTGACGAACTTTGCCCTGCTGTTTGCGTAGAAGCTGCTTTTATAGTAGTCGCGCGGCCCCCAGAGATGCTCCTCCGGCAGACTGCCACGGTCTGCTGCTTCAAAAATTTTGGTGCATATGTAGGGCGAACTTGCAAGATATGGCCGCGTCGGGTCGTGGCGCAGAACCACGTTGGGCAGGACTTGGCGGGTCAGCTTGTTTTTTGCCGGGTCAATTCCGTGCAGGTACAGCGTTTCGTCGCACTCATTGTCGCCCGACCAGAGAAGAATAGACGGATGCGTACGGAGTGATTTGACAATGTAGGTTGCTTCCGCTTCAAGACGTTTGCAGAATTTGTCTGTAATTGGATAAACGTAACAGGCCATAGAGAAATCCTGCCAGACCATAACGCCGTTTTTGTCGCAGAAATCGTAAAACTGCTCCTGCTCGTACACGTTGCCGCCCCAGCAGCGCAGAATATTACAACCGATGTCTTTAACCAATGCGAATGCCTGTTCATAGCGCGCGGCGTCGCGGCTATGGTAGGCGTCGAGCGGTACCCAGTTCGACCCGCGGCAAAAGATATCCACGCCATTTACTTGAAATTGAAACTGTGCATTTTCATCAGTCAGGCTGTCGGAACGCAAGAGCGCTACAGTGCGGATACCTACGTTAAGTGTCCGCTGTGCTAAGACTTTTTCGCACTGCCGAATTGTGACGGTTGTGGCGTACAGATTCGCCTCTCCATAGCCGTACGGCCACCAAAGCATTGGGTTTTCTATAGAAAATTCCACATATCCCGCCTTAAAGCGGACGGGCGCGCTTTGCCGGAAATGTGATTCGCCACAGCAGCCTTCTATGACAAGCTGTAGACCTTGTGCAACCATTTCGGGCCGTACGCCGAGTTCGTAGGAAAATCGCAGGACTGCCGCGTTCTCTTCCAATCTTACAACATGGTAGGCAAGCTGTATAAAACGGCAGCAGGACGTAACAGTGAGGCTAACCCCTTTGTAAAGCCCCGCGCTCACAGCACGCGGCATAATGTCCCAGCCGAAGCTGTGCGCCGGCTTGCGCAGGCCGAGTGTTTCATAGTTTGCATGCCACGAATTTTGCAGGGAATACATTTCATATTCCACGTTGTACGCCGCGTTTATCGGGGAAAAAATATGTACAAATAAGCTGTTGTTTCCGGCGGGCTTCAACTGTTCTGTCACATCAAAAACAACGGGAATCATGGCGTTGTCCGAGCGTCCGAGCAGCTTACCGTTTAAAAAGTATTCCGCTATGCAGTCGGTGCCTGCAAAGCGCAGTTCCACTGACGCATCGGCATCATATTCGGGCGTAGGGAAGGCGGTTTCATACCACCACGAATAGGACTCGAATTTCTCTGCCTTTACAATATTCATTCCTTTATACAGATCCCCCGGCAAGATGCCGGCGCGCGACAGGTCAAGCTCCACATTGCCCGGCACAAAGGCAGGAATTGGCGCAATGCCGCTAACTACAAGCTGTTCAGACGTACGGATGTCCGCTTTGCTTTCTTCGTAGAAATATAACTTCCATTCTCCGTTTAAAGATATTGTGCGTTCCATTTTTACCACCTTTCTGAGATGAATAATAATTTTATATTATATTCTTTAGTCTGAAAACAGCCGTTTTTCCAACTCCATACATAAATAATGGTAGATTGGCAGGTGATACTCCTGTACCCGATAGGTTTCTTCTGCCGGCGCTTTTATGACAACATCGCAAATCGAGTCGAGCGCGCAGGCGTTTTGCCCCGTAAATGCGAGTGCGGAGAGGCCGAAGGCTTTTGCTATCCTTGCTGCATTTACAATGTTTTCTGAATTGCCGGAGGTCGAAAGGCAGAGCAGCAGGTCGCCCGGGCGGCCGTAGCCATATACGAGCTGTGCGTACGCCATTTGGGGCGAAACGTCGTTGCCATAAGCAGAAAGTACCGCCCCCTGCGACGGCAGGGAAATCGCCGGGACAGCGCGCTGAAGACAGGAAGCAAACTGCTGGGCGGCCTTACTTCCATAAAGCTGTTCCAATTTTTCAACGTCTTTTTGCGGCGTCCTGCGCGGCAGGATAAAACTTTTCATCAATTCGCCTACAATGTGGTCACAGTCTGCGTGGCTTCCGCCGTTGCCGCACAGCAAAACTTTTCCGCCGCAGCGGTATGTCTGTTCCATGGTTTGCAGAGCCTGCTCGATTTCGTTTTTGCATACGTGCAGTGCGGGATACCGCGCAAATAATTCTTCCATTACTTCTCCTCCTTTTCTCGTGTTATGGCTCTTTTATTTGTCCAAGCCCTGTTGCGGTAATCAGCGCGGCATAGTTGCCAATGTCGTCGTCAAGCTGGGCACTTTTTACTTCACATGCGCCATAGGAAACGGGAATACATTCGCGCTCCATAACGTGCCGCGCACCATCCCAAAGCAGATCACGGCTGCGGGTAAAAATACTGCCGATAATGATGGCTTGTGGGTTTAAGAGGTCAACAAGCAGTGACAGAGCCATGCCCAACTTTTCCGCACTGATTTCGTATACTTCGCGTGCAAGTGCATCGCCTGCATAGGCGCAGTCTGCGACGGATTTTGCCGTAATCCCGTCTAACTCGGCATAGCTTTTGCAGTATGCTGTCTGTTTACCAAGCTGGAGCTGTTCTAACGCTTTGGCCCGCGCGAGCTGCGCAATGCCGCCCCCGCTGCAAAAGCCCTCGAACGACCCTGATTTTCCGAATCCGGACGGTCCAAAACGATCCAGGCGGATGTGGCCGACTTCCCCGGCCAGGTCAGACGCGCCGTGATAGAGCCGCCCATCCAGAATTAATCCCGCGCCCATACCTGTGCCGCAGGTGAGAAAGATAAGACTGGACAGCCCCTGCCCGGCGCCTAACTTCCATTCTGCCATTGCACAGGCATTTGCATCGTTTTGCAGATAGACGGGTACGCCGTATTGCTCCTGAAAAAACGTTACAATGTCCACGTTATCCCAGCCCGGCAGATTTGGCGGCGACAGAATCATCCCGCTGCTGCTGTCGAGCGGCCCGCCGCAGCTAATGCCGATTGCGTCAATGTCCTTTTCCGGCATGAGTTGTTTTATTTTTTCACAAAACAAGTCCAATACAGCGTAAGGATTGCCGTCCTGCGGCGTTGGAAATTGCAGCTTTTTATGAATCATCGCCGAATTGCCAGACACCTCTCCACAGCAAACGCCACACTTGGTGCCGCCGATATCAATTCCAACCAGCATCGTACCACTCCTTTATCCAGTTTTTTAACATGTTGTTTTTTATTATAGCAAAACAATAGAGGAGATACTCTCTAAAAACTCACAAAAATATTGCAAAAAGTACGATATCGGGTTGTATATATAAATTTTTACGTTATAATGGTAGAGGGAGGGATGTGTATTGAGCAGAAAAAAGACGGTGGATATTCTTCGGTTCAGTGCAGAAGATGAAATCCCGCAGGGGTTTTTGATGAGCGTTTCGAGAAAGAAAATTTCAAAGGATTTCAAGCTGCACTGGCACGATTTTTTTGAGATTGAACTCGTGCTTTCCGGAAAGGCAACACACCTTTTAAACGGCAGAGAATATCCGCTTGGCAGGGGGGATATTTTTGTTTTAAACCCTTCCGATTACCATGGAATCCATGTTATAGAGGAGCTTGAGCTGATTAATATCATGCTGGACGAAAGCCTGATCCGGACACAACTGCTTGACGCGTTGCTCAGTTATAAAAACGATATTATGTTTACACTGCGGGCGGATGAATTTGATAGCGTGTATCCGCTATTTGCCCGTTTGGTGGAGGAGTTTGAAGCGGAACGTAAGTATAAAGAAATTTTTATGAAGGATATATTGGAATGCATTTTTATTACAATAGCACGGCGGTTCGCGTTTGCGTATGCACCTTTTTCAGAGCCGGATAAAGAGCCGGTCCGGCGGGCAATTCTGTATATCCATAGCCATTTTCGCGACGATTTGTCGCTTGCGGAGGTGGCGGCTATTACTGGCCTGAGTGAAAAATATTTTTGTACGGTGTTCCATCAAAGTGTTGGACAAACCTTTAAAAGCTATTTAAATTCGCTGCGTGCAAATTATGCGCGCAAGCTTTTGGAAACGGGGATGCTTTCAGTTACGGAGGCATGCTATGCGAGCGGGTTTGGGTCGTTGTCCAGCTTTTTGCGGGAATATAAAAAGAATTTTTCCACCCTGCCGGGTGCGCTTAAAAAGCGGGGAGATAAATAAAGCTTCTATATATCTATTTATAGATATTTTTTTTACACATAAAATGATAAAAACCACCTATACAAAACAACAAAAATAGGCTAAAATATAAATAGGGTATTGTGCATAATTATATGCATATTAATTTTTTAAGGGAGGATATGGTATGAGGAAAGGCAAAAAACTTGTTAGTATGCTGCTGACGGTTGCAATGCTGGTTACGATGCTGTCTGGCGTCGGCATTCCTGCGTTTGCAGCGACATTCGGCGTAGATACGCTTGTCGAGTGTGAAGATGGGGAGCTGAACAATGACATTGAAACATTCAAAGACAACGCGGCAAGCGGCGGAAAGTATATCGTTGCCAGCAAGGGCGGGCGGCTTGACGACCCGGCTTCCCTGTCTAAGCCGGATGTTAGGTGGGAGTTTGAGATTCCATCCGATGGTTCGTATACGGTCTTTATACGAGCGTATATTCCGGGCGTGGGCGGTGACTCCGGCAGTGATTCGTTCCATTTTAAGTGGGACGACGAAGCATGGCAGACAATCCATCCGGGTGGTTTAGAGGAGTACCACTGGGTAGAGGTTGTGACACAGGATCTAAAAGCGGGAAAGCATACGTTCTCGTGGACACATCGAGAAAACGGTGCTCAGCTTGACGCGCTGTTTGTAACGACGGATAAGACAAAGCTCCCGGCGGAGATTCCTGGTGTATCAGACTCTACACCGCGTCCGACAGCAAGTGCGCAGCCGACCGCCAGCGCAAAGCCTACATCGGGCACAAAGCCCGCCGGCAAGGTGTTTGAGGTAGCTGGTAACGGTGTTGGTATCGAGGCAGAGGCCGGTGTATTAGGAGAAAAGTACATTGTTTCTGAGGCAAAGGACGCTTCCGGTGGAAAGTATATTTTAGCCTCCGGTGAAAAGCCGGCTTCCGACCCGGCGAAGGGTTCTGACGCGGACGCATCTTATACGTTTAAAGTGAATACCGCGGGGATGTACACGGTATGGGCACGCTTAATGTCGGTTGGCGAGGGCGACGATTCTGTGTTTGCTGGGCTTGACCGCAGTTATACATATTTCCAGCCGGCACACTCGCCCGATTGGCAGTGGGTACAGCTTACATCGGGCCAGATTACTGCGGGCGAGCATACAATTGATCTGATTGTTCGTGAAGCAGACATGAAAGTGGACAAATTTATCGTGACGGATAAGACGTTTACCCCCTCCGGTATGGGGGAAATCCCGGACAAAATCGAGGATTTGCCGATGACGACAATCAGCGGGCCATATGAGAAGCCGCCGGTCAATCCGCCGGCAGAACATCCGCGCTTGCTGTTCCGGAAGAGTGATATTCCAGAAATACTGGAAAATATGGATAAGCCGCAGAATCAGGCTGCAAAAGAGCGGTATGAGGCGCTCCTGGCCGACTCGACGGACGGTATGCTTGCTGCTTCGCCGAATGGCGGGGGGAACATCAACAAGAGTGTGCTTAACATCATTGAGGCACATGCGTTTAATTATGCGCTGACGGGTGACGAAACAAGTGGAAACATGGCCGTTGACGCAATGATTAACTATCTTTCGACGGTATCGACTGCGGGCGATGCAACGCGCGGCGGTGGCTATGTTATTTATGTCGCATCGGAGGTGTACGATTGGTGCTATCCTCTGCTTGATAAGGCAAAGCAGCGGCAAATCATTACCCAGTGCGAAAAGCTGGCAGGTTTGATGGAGATTGGCTGGCCGCCGACGAAGCAGAACGCCGTTACAAGTCATGCCGGTGAGGCGCAGCTCCAGCGCGATTTGCTTGGGTTCGCAATTGCAATCTACGACGAGCGTCCGGATGTATGGGATGTTGTAGCAGGGCGGTATTATCAGGATTTTGTTCCAGTACGTAACTTCCAGAATACGGCGCACTATCACCATCAGGGCGATTCGTACGGTACATACCGGCATGGGTTTGACACGTATGCGCAGATTTTTATCACGCAAATGGGACTGCCTGCGCCGCTCGACGATAATTTGTATCAAATGCTGTATGGACACATTTACCTGCGCCGTCCAGACGGCCAACTCCTGCGCGACGGCGATACGTTCAACGATACGGCGGCGATGTGGAATTACTGGAATATTGGCGCGCATCAGTTCTTTATGGATTCTGCTATGGCGGGCGACCCATATTTAAAGGACGAATATTTCCGGGAAAATCCGTTCCTAAACACCTATGATGACAGCTCCCCGATTATGTTCCTGGTACTCAATGACCCAGATTTGGCGGCGAGGTCCATCTATGAGCTTCCGCTCAGCCGTTACTTCGGCAGCCCGATTGGGATGAGCGTAGCGCGTACGGGCTGGGAGGACGGCGCAGAATCACCGGCGGTTGTTGCGCAGATGAAGGTTGGGGAATGGTATTTTGCAAACCATAACCACCTTGACGCAGGACACTTCCAGCTCTATTATAAGGGGATTCTTGCCAGCGATTCTGGTATTTATGAGGGAGGCACACGGGGAAGCGGCGAGTACGGAGATACCGACTATGGCACGACGCATGACGCCGCATACAATAAACGTACAATTGCGCATAATACGATTACAGTTTACGACCCGAACGAAACCGAAACGATGACGCTGTTTGGCGTGAAGGCGAACGACGGCGGACAGCGCACGATTCTGAACGGCTCTGAGCCGGCTACGCTTGAGTGGATGAAAGAGAACGGTTCCCATATGGCAACGGTAGAGGCGCAGGAAATCGGCGAGGATACCCAGACACCGGCTTATACCTACCTGAAGGGCGATTTGACGAATGCGTACACCGACAAGGTTGAGGATTTCAAGCGGTCGTTCATGTTCCTGAACCTGTTCAATGACGAGGTTCCGGCGGCGCTAATTGTATTTGACAAGGTGGATTCGTCGAATCCTTCGTTTGAAAAGAAATGGTTGCTCCACGGCCTTGAGGAACCGGAAATTAACGGCAGCCAGACGATTTTCCGTCGTACGTATGCCGATGAAGGCGCCGGCAAGGCATATAACGGAAAGATGACGGTCGACACACTTCTTCCGGCGGCGGATAACCTTACGATTGATAAGGTTGGCGGCGAGGGCAGTGAATACATGGTAGACGGTACGAACTACTATGGCTATGAGCTCGACAGTGAGACAGATGAGGGCGAAACATGGCGCATTGAAGTATCGCCGAAGCAGGAAGCAAAGTCCGACCTGTTCCTCAATGTTATGCAGGTGAGCGACAACGATAAGGACTATTATCTCGATACGGAATTGATTGAAACAGACGTCCTTGCGGGTGTAAAAATTGCAGATCGTGTTGTAACATTTGCCAAGAGCGGGACGGAAATTGCAGACAGCTTTACACTTACGACCAGCGGCGAGGGCGAGCTGCAATATACGCTTGCCGATGTAAAGCCCGGCACATGGACAGTCGGCGGCGACGGCTTTACACAGGATGTAATTGCAGCGGAAGAAGGCAAACTCCTTTCCTTTACTGCGCCGGCGGGCAGCTACACACTGACTTACAAGGACGCCAATGCGGAGAAACAGTTTATCAATTCGCCGATGCCGGAGCTGGAAGGTGTATATATCCGCATGAACCGGCAGTTCCTGTATTCCGATGCAGCGCCGACGGTTGTAAATGACCGGACGCTTGTTCCGATGCGTGCGATTTTTGAGGCGCTTGGCGCGGAAGTTCAGTGGGACGAGGCAAGCGCAACGGCCACGGCGACGTTGAATACACGGGAGGTAAAAATCACAGAGAACCAGACGACAACCTATGTCGACGGTTCACCGGTAGAGATTGACGTTCCGGCGACGATTTACCAAGATCGCTTTGTTGTACCGATTCGCTTTATTTCCGAGAGCTTTGGCGCACAGGTAAGCTATGACGAATTTGCGCGTACGGTTTACATTACGCCGGGCACAACGGACATGATGGAAAAGGATGAACAGGGCCGTTGGATGTACCCGTGCAAGCACGATATTCCCAATGCGCTCAATGTCTATGATTTGGAAGCGAGCGCGGACGACGGTCAGGGCGGCGTAATCACAAACTCGGTTGACTGCGACATGACAACGCGCTGGGCCGCAGAAGGCACGGAGTCGGCGGCCTGGGCGGTCTATGACCTCGGCGATGTGAAAACACTTGACCAGGTGCAGATTGCATACCACAGCGGCGACTCCCGCGTGTATACATTCTCGATTGCCGTGTCGGAGGACGGCGAGAATTACACGACTGTGCTTGAAAAGCAGAAGTCAAGCGGTACGACAAACGAGCTGGAGGCGTTCGATCTCGGCGGCGTGAAGGCGCGCTACGTTAAGTATATGGGTGCGGGTAACACTGTGAATATGTGGAACTCGGTCAATGAGATTGTATTTACAGAGAAGAAATAGACGAAAAGGGGAGTGTTATGCGGGAAAACCTGAGAATATGCACGGTCACGGCGTTGCAGCGTCCTGCACGGCGGCTGGTGTACTTGCTTTCACATCACGCATCGGACTACTTCTCGTTTTGTGAAGAAATGGGCTGTGAATGGGAAAAAGTGTTGAACGCCTTCCCGGCAAAAATGGACACTGCGGCGCTGCTTACGCTTCCGCCTGGCCTTGTGGAAGAAGGAGAGTCTAGCATTGCCGCCGGAATTGAATTGCCCCTAAACGGTGCAGAGGTAATCCCGGATGGATATCGAACTGTTCAGCTTCCCGCCTGTATGATGTTATATTTCCAAACAGAGCCATTCGAGCGGGAAGAGGACTTCGGCATGGCAATCAGTGACGCTTTTGCGGCTCTCCGGCGTTATGATGCGCAACGGTATGGATACCGGTATGCGTATGACAGAGCGCCTGTGTTTAATTTTGGTGCAGCGGCCGCTGTTGGCGCGCGGCTTGCCGTCCCTGTTGAAAAAATAGAATAAAAAACAGAAAAAAGACGTTGCTTACGGGCAACGTCTTTTTTCTGTTCATTTACATAATTTAGTCATAATGTAAAATGGACAAACATACAATGAAGTAACAAAAGCAAAAGGACAGGCAAGCAGGAATGGCGTGCCTTCCGGAAAGAAAAGGTGATAGAGATGTACATTGCTGCATCGGCACAGCTACATAACACAAGTCCGCTTTTATCTTGTATGAGTGAACGCATCCAGGAACTGTTGCGCCATGTTGACCTTACCGCACTTGAAGAGGTACGTCTGCGAAAGGGGCGGCCTCTGCTGCTCGACTTTGGCATACAGCAGCAGTTTATCACGCCCGGAGGACGGCTTTGCCAGCAGGAGGGCGCGGGCTATGTTGTGACGGAAGCCGACCTCGAGCGTTCACTTATACTGGCCTGCGGCGGGAGCGTCTACGCCTGCCAGGAACAGCTCCGGCACGGATACGTGACCGTAAATGGCGGGAACCGGATTGGCGTTGTGGGGAGCGCAGTGCTTGAAAATGGTGAAATTCGCTCTCTAAAAGAAATTTCCGGAATGAATTACCGTTTTGCGCGGCAGGTGTACGGTGCGTCGGACAAGGTCATAGATAGCGTGCTGCACGGCGGTAAGCTCCATAGCACATTAATCGTGTCGCCGCCGGGATGTGGGAAAACGACTCTCCTGCGCGACCTGGTACGCCAGATTTCCGCACGCGGTTATAAAAGTGTCATTATCGACGAGCGCAGCGAGCTTGCCGCTATGGCGGGCGGCATATGCGGCTATGATGTGGGCGTGCGCACCGATGTGCTCGACGCCTGTCCAAAGGCGGCGGGCATGATGATGGCGGTGCGGAGCATGTCACCGCAGGCCATAGTCACGGATGAAATTGGAAGCGGGAAGGATATCGAGGCGATTCGTTCCGCTCTGCGGTGTGGCGTATGCGTCATCGCGAGCATACATGCCCACAGCGCCGCCGCCCTGTACCGGAGCGGCGGGCAGGAGCTGTGCGCGCTGTTTGACATATTTGTTACGCTTAGCAAGCGCAGCGGAAGCGGAACGGTGGAGGAAGTGTGTACCTATGACAGATTGTGTACGTATGGCAGAGAGGATAAAAAGATATGCTGAAAATAATTGGGATTATTCTTATCGTCGGAGCGACGACGAAAATCGGCTTTCTGTTGGCGGCCCGGCTTGAGCGGCGAAAAAACACCCTAATTTCGTTCAAGGACGCGCTATCTTTGCTGGAAAGCGAGATTGGTTTTGCACAAAATTCGCTGGCGAGAGCGTTTTTCAATATAGGACATACAATTTCAAAGCCTGTAGGTACGTTTTTTCTCGATGTAGAAAAGCGTCTAGCCAAAGGGTGTAGCACAGAACAGGCATGGGAACAAGAACTCACACACCGACGGCAGACGCTCTGCCTGACGGATGAGGATATCCAGACATTGCGTTCGTTTGCGGCCCGGCTCGGCAAGTCGGACGTAGAAAACGAATTAAAGAATATCTACAATACGACCGTCAGCCTGAACATGCTGATTGCAAACGCAAAAAATACATGCGACACGAACAAAAGGGTGTATCAAAGCGCGGGGGTGCTTTGCGGCGCATTGATTGCCGTACTTTTGATTTAGGGGGCAAAAGATATGGGAGTTGACTTGATTTTTCAGATAGCTGCAATCGGCATTATTGTTGCCGTGCTCAACCAGGTTCTAATCCGTTCCGGCAGGGAGGAGCAGGCCATGCTGACGACGCTGGCCGGACTGATTGTCGTACTGTTTATGATTATCGGGCAAATCAACACGTTATTTGATACCATCAAAAGCGTGTTCAGTCTGTAGGGGAACGTCATGGATATTATACAGGTCGTGGTAATCGGGATTATTGGCACAATCCTGACTATCACGGTAAAACAATACAAGCCCGAAATAGCGGCGGCGCTTGCGCTTGCAACCGGGATTCTGATTTTGTTTTTCGGTTTTTCCGCCCTGCAAAGCGCGCTCGACCGCGTTTTTGCAATCGCCAATACATATCATATCAATACGGCGTATATCGGCACCGTTGTCAGAATCATTGCAATCGCATACATCTGCCAGTTTGCTTCGGATTTATGTCGTGACAGCGGACAGGCTGCCATCGCCTCCAAGATCGAGCTGTGTGCAAAGATTTTGATTCTGCTCTACTCGCTTCCGGTGGTAGAGGCGCTGCTGTCGCTGGTCGTTTCAATCTTGCCGTAAAGGGGTCTTACTGATGAAAAAATTTTTATGGGTGGTTTTGTGCCTCTTTTTAATGCTGCCATGCACGGCCGCTTTTGGTACGGAGCTGGACAGCGGTGCGGCGGTCTACGATGTGGAGACAGAAGTCGAAAGCTACGGCCTTGACGCGCTCGACGGTTATACCGGGGAAGCAGAGGACTATTATACCAATGGGGCAAGCTTTTCGGACACGGTGCTCGCACTTGCGACTGGGCAGGAGGTTCTGGATGCAAGAAGCATTCTCCGGCTGATTGTGCAGGGATTGTTTGGAGAGGGGTTCGAGTGTATGGCGCTTTTGTTGAGCGTCATTGCGATCTCCGTTTTGTTTTCCCTGCTTAACAATATGAAAAGCAGCTTTCATCAGGAAACAGTGAGCGAAATTGCGTTTTTTGTCTGCTATCTGATTTTGGCGGCATTGATTGTACAGGCGTTTGGCAGTGCAGCACGGCTTGTAACCAGCACGGTTAAATCCGCGTCCGTCTTTATCAACGCGCTTGCGCCCGTGCTGATGACTATGCTTGTTACAAGCGGCGGCATTGTAAGCGCGGCGGCAGTCAACCCAATCATCCTACTTGCGGCGCAGCTTGCCGCTACAGTTGTAGAACGGCTGTTGATGCCGCTTCTCTACAGCAGTGCTGCACTCTATCTCGTAAGTGAAATCAACGAAACGATCCGGGTTGTCAGGTTTGCCGACTTTTTAAAAAAGACGGTCAAATGGGCGCTCTGTCTGATTTTGACCGTCTTTGCCGGCATACTGGCCATACAGGGGTTTTGCAGCGTGCCAATGGACGGCGCAGCGGCGAAAGCGGCCAAATATGTTGTAGGGACAGCGGTTCCGGTTGTGGGAAGTATCCTCTCCGATACGGTGGAGACGGTAGCCGGCTGCTCTCTGGTGGTAAAAAATGCAACGGGCGCGGCAGGAATGATTGCCGTACTGATTATTGGGACTGCGCCGGTGCTGCGGCTGCTGGCCGTGTGCGCGGTCTTTCACATTAGTGCGGCCGTCATTGAGCCGATCGCGGACAAGCGGATTGCAAATGTTATGTCGAACGTCGCGTCTGTGACCTCGCTCATGGCGGCAATTGTAATCACCGTCGCTCTGCTGTTTCTGATTTGCATTGGCATGGTGATGTGCATTGGTTCCCCGGCGGCAGGATAAGATGGAGGTAAAGTATGGCGGAATATATCAGTTCCTTTACAATTACGGTGGTCGGTGTCATATTGCTGAGCTTTATTCTGCGCGCGTTGATGCCGCGTTCTGCGCTGGAAAAGTATGTGAATTTTATCATTGGCGTTCTTGTGACGATTACATTGATAGGTTCGTTTACCGGCATACCACAGCTCGACTTTGACGAAATCGTAAGCGCGGATACCTCAGATGCGCTCACCAAGGAGAACGCCGCGATGTTGTATAACGAAAAAATTACGGACAACTTTCGGATAAATTTGGAGCAGAGCGTCCGGGAATATGTACAGTCGGTTTACGGTATGGAGTGCGATGCAGAGGCCATGCTCACAGTGGGCGAGGACGGCACAGCCGCAGGAATCGACGGCATATATATTCGTATGTACGGCACTGCGGATATGGCGGCAGTCCGGCGGGATGTTTCTTCCCAGTTTGGGATTCCTGCTGAAGCGGTACATATAGAATAGAGCACATAGGAGGCGGCACAGGTGGGATTTGAAAAAATTAAACAGCTTTTTGGGAAAAACAAGCATATGCAGGGCATTTACATAATATTAATTATAGGAGTCGCAATCCTCTTCTTTACCAGTTCCTTTTTTGCTAAAGATGGAGCTAAGACGGCAAAGCAGGAGGACCCGGCGCAGGTCAGCACCGCAGTCGGAAAAGAGCTGCAAACCGAGCTGGAGAAAATCTTGTCCCAGATTGCGGGTGCGGGAGAAGTTAGCGTGATGATTACCTACGAGGGAACGGGCGAAAGGTATTATGCCACAGACGTAACGAGCGAGAACTCAAACAGCAGCGACGGCGCCGGACAGGAAAAGTCGCGCGAGCAGGAATCGGCCAAGCAGAGCACAAAGCTGGTTACGCCGTCGAATGAGCCTGTGCTGACAAAAGAAAACTATCCAAAAGTCCAGGGGGTGATTGTCGTATGCGACGGTGCGCGTTCCGCGCAGGTTAAGCAAGATATCACAAGTGCAGTCCGCGCAGTCTTAGACGTTGCAGACCACAAAATCAGCGTTTTTGCAAGAAAATAGCAGTTGGCGCTTGTATAGAAAAAAGATATTTTTTTAATAATAAGGAGGAGTAAAACATGATGATGATTTTAAAACGAAAAGAGGTCTTGATTGGGTCGCTGATTTTGCTCATTTTGGTCGCGGCATTTATCAATTTCAATTACTCGCAGCCGCCAGTCGATGACCCGAACGCGGCCCTGACCTCGGCGCAGGCTTCTGCATCGCCGTCTCCGCAGCCGAGTGCCTCGCCGGACGGACAGCAGGCCGATGAAACCGCGCGCAAGATGGGAGAAGCGCAGTATGTTAACTCGAATGCAGCCGAAACCACAGACGCCAACTACTTTGCCGAAGCGCGCATGAACAAGGAAAGTGCGCGGAGCAAGTCAATGGAAATGCTTAACGAGATGCTCAACAACGCCAACGTGGATGCAGAAAGCAAGCAGAAGGCACAGGAGGATATGCTTGCGCTTGCGGCTGTGACCGACAAGGAAGCGTCGTGCGAGAATTTGATCAAGGCAAAGGGCTTTGAGGAGTGTGTTGTTTTCGTAAATGGGGAAACCGTAAGCGTAACAGTGAAGTCGGAGGGGCTGTCGAGCAGCGACCTTGCAAAAATACAGGAAATTGTTTCGTCCCAGACGGGAATCTCGATAAAAAATATAAAAATAGTTGAAGTAAAATAAGCTTTATGGTATACTATATACAAAAGAAAGAACCAGACGGCAGAGCCGTGACAGGAAAGGAGCCAATTGGCATGGATGAGATATTGAATAACAAGCAGGAACCGGAAAATGAAAACGATGTTGGCAGCGTTACCATATCGGACGAGGTCGTAGCGGTCATTGCTGGAGTTGCAACCGCAGAGGTTAAGGGCGTTTCGTCCATGTCGGGCACGCTGGCGGGCGGTATTGCAGAGATTTTGGGCAAAAAGAACATGGGTAAAGGCGTCAAAGTCATGATTGACGGCGATACAGTTGAGATTGACTTGCATATTACAGTCGTATACGGCGCAAAGGTGCCGGAGGTTGCGTGGGAGATTCAAGAAAAAGTAAAGAAAGCAGTTGAATCTATGACGGGCCTCAAGGTAGATAAGGTGAACATTTATATCGAGGGCGTTGTGATTGAGCGTGAGCCGAAAAAGGAAACGCGCCCGCCGAAAGTAGTGGAGGAAAAGGAAGCGGAAGAACAGAAAAAGGAACCAGACAGCGAGGACGACAAATAAAATTAGAAGCTTCCGCGGGTAAGCGGAAGCTTTTTTATTTTGATTTGGATAGAAAAGGAAAGAAAATTTGTAAATTACGCACTTGTGTTTTTAAGTACAGTTTGATATAATAAAACTCCAAAAATCGACACAGAAACAGGAGGAAGCGCAATGAGCGGCAATTGGAAAGCATTGGAGCAGTGCTTGGGCTATATTCGGGAAAAGACGAATTTTCTGCCGCGTCTTGCGGTTGTGCTCGGTTCTGGGCTTGGCGGGTTTGCCGGCCAGGTCGATATTTGCCGCTCGTTTGCATATTCGGAGCTGCCAGGCTTTCCGGTTTCCACGGTCAGCGGACACGAGGGACGGCTTTTGCTGGGATATGTAGATTCTGTTCCAGTCGCTATCATGCAAGGCCGCGTGCATTATTATGAAGGATACAGTATGCAGGAGGTTGTGCTTCCGGTGCGGCTGATGCGTTTGCTCGGTGCGGATAGCGTTATTCTCACCAATGCGGCAGGAGGAATCAACCGTACGTTATCGCCGGGGAGCTTTATGCTCATCCGCGACCATATCGCTTCTCTTGTACCGTCGCCGTTGATTGGAGAAAATATGGAGCAGCTCGGGACAAGGTTTCCGGATATGAGTGAGGTATATGACAGGGAATACCGTGAGATGATAAGACAGGCTGCAGCACGGACGGGGACTGTGCTGCACGAGGGTGTCTATTTACAGACGACCGGTCCACAGTATGAAACACCTGCGGAAATTGAGCTGTTTGCGCGCTGGGGCGCGGATGCAGTTGGGATGAGTACGGCATGCGAGGCAATTGCCGCGCGGCACGCGGGTTTGCGGGTATGCGCAATTAGCTGTATATCCAATATGGCTGCCGGGATTTCTCCGGAGGCGCTTACGCATGAAGAAGTAAAACAGACGGCTGACCGTGTATCCGGGCAATTTGAAAGGCTCCTGCACGACGCGGTGCTGGCTGTAGGGGAAGCGGGATAAGGGGAGAAGAAGAAACATGATCGATTTGCACTTGCACCTGGATGGGTCGTTGGATGTTGATACGATTTTATACCTGGCACAGCACGATGGAGTCGCCTTGCCGGCGTGGGATGCAAAGGGGTTGCGCCCGTATATAACTGCCGTAGGTGGTAAAGGGCTTTCCGGATATCTGCGTTGCTTCGATTTGCCGCTTCGCGTGTTGCAGACTCCCTTTTCGCTTACATATGCGGTTTCAAATTTGATTGAACGACTTGACGTGGAGGGGATGCGCTATGCGGAGATTCGCTTTGCACCGCAGCTCCATGCACAAAACGGTATGTCCCAGCGGGAAGCAGTGGAAGCAGCCCTGCGGGGAGTGGAGCAAGGTGTCGGGCGCAGCAGGCATATGCGCGCACAACTGATTTTGTGTTGTATGCGTGGTGCGGAGAATCAATTGGAAAATGAACAGACAGTCCGCCTTGCCGGAGAATATTTGGGAAGCGGAGTTGTTGCGGTTGACCTTGCGGGTGCAGAGGGGGAATATCCGACTGCGGATTACCGCGCTTTGTTCGCGGAGGCGGCACGGCTTGGCATTCCTTTTACGATTCATGCAGGGGAAGCGGACGGCGCACAGAGCGTGCGCGCAGCGGTGGAATTTGGCGCGCGGCGCATTGGGCACGGGATTCGTATGTGCGAGGACGAAGATGTGATGGAGCTGGTGATTGAGCAGGGGATTGCGCTTGAGTTATGTCCGTCGAGCAATATTCAAACAGGGGCGGTGCATTCTCTGCGGGAGTATCCGATTCGCCGGTTTTTAAACGCCGGCGTCATTGCGACAGTGAACACGGACAACCGGACAGTGTCAGGGACGACGATAAAAAAGGAGCTTGCACTTTTGCGGCAGGGAATATCGCTGACGGCTGAGGAAGAGAAAATGCTTTTACTCAATGCAATCTATGCTTCCTTTCTGCCGGAAGAAGAAAAGCAGACACTTTCCGAGCAGATTTATGTCCACGGATGTTATGTATAAATTAAAAATAGAGAATGACAAAGAACGCTCTGACCGGGAGTATGTCCGGCAAGCGTTTTTTTATTATAACCATGTCGATATATTCCTATTTTGTACGTATTATTTCATATTTACAGATTAGGAAAAAAGCGGTATAATTTATTTGATATATAAAAAATAGGGAGAGTACGGAAATGTTTTTGTGGCAATTGTCACAAAAACATGGAACGTACAGAGGAGGAAAGGACATGAGAAGACAGGGAAGAAAGTGGTTGTCACTAATGCTTACACTGAGCATGTTGACGTGCATGTTCCCGGCAACGGGGATGCCTGTTTTGGCAGAGGAACCAGCGGCTGACTATATCTTGTTTTCGGATAGTTTTGAAAACTATGGTGACATTGGAACTCAGCTGACAGCAGAGAACACAGAGTGGGACATCACAAAAGGACTTGGCGAGCCCAAAAAAGATTTTGAAATTGCTGCTGATCCGAAGGACTCGCTCAATAAGGTCGGCAAGTTGTGGTATGACAACAGTGCCGATGACAGCGGCACTGTTATGCAGATTGCAAAAACGACGGATAGACCGTTTACCGAGCCGGTTGCTTTCAGCGGACGTGTGCTTTTGCCGGAGGTACCGGCAGGTAAATTTATTTTAAAAATGCAGGCAGGTTCTAAATTCCAGAATGTTCTTTATGTGCGTGAATCAAATGGGCAGATTCGCACCGGCGGTACATATAAGGATGATTTCGGTATTGCACAGAAAAATGAATGGATCTATTTTATATTTGTTATGGTGCCAAACCCGGATAATTGGGATAATTGTTCTGTAACGGGCTATGTCAGTGGTGGTACAGGGGATTCAAACAGTACGACAAGTCCGGCCAATAAGACTAAGAAGATTACACAGCAAAACGTGAAGTTTAGCAATTATAACGGTACGGCAAACATCAAATTCTGGTTTGAATATACGCCGGACGCGGCAGGAAGCGGGACTGTCTATGTAGACGATATTAAAGTTTACCAGGCAAGCGCCTTCACCATGGAAGCGGTTAAGGCGACAAATGTTGGCGTAAATGAATCGGTTGAGATTCGCTTTAACCATGCGGCGGATTTAACTTCATTTGACCTTGCTTCTGGGGTAACGGTATCGGTGGAGGGCGGTGCGCCGGTCAACGCAGAGATTGTGTATGACGAGCGGCAGCCGGACCGTTTTACCTTAAACTTTCCGAGCGGGCTGAGCGCGGATACAAACTATGTCGTAACATTGAACGGCGAGGCGAAGGATGTATTTGGAAACAGCATTTACAATGCGGCGCGTTTCTCGACGGGAGAGGGCGGCGCACCGGTTTATGAAGAGATTGAAGCAATTACAGTTGGATATGACGCGCCTTTGACGCAGGAAATCGACAAGATTGAGCCGATTACCTTTACGGCTGTGACGACGCCTGCTACGAACGTGGACTTTAACAAAGTGGAGTGGCTGGTAGGCGATGAGGTAAAAATGACGGGTAAAACCTTCACGTATGAGCCTAATGCGACGCTGGGCGATACGGTGATTACCGCACGTTATGCAGATGATAATGCGGTTGCAGACGCTTGTACAGTATCAGTAATTGAACCGCTGCCTGTTCCGGTAGAAGGAATTACCGTCCTGCCGGAGAGTCTGGAGCTTTGGCTCGACTATCCGCTCGACATTACGCCGCGCGCGTGGTTTGAGCCGGAAGATGCGACAAACAAGAAAGTAACATGGACGTCGAGTGAGCCGGAAGTGGCGACGGTCGACCCGGACACAGGGTCGGTGACAATGCTCAAAGAAGGAAAGACGACGATAACCGCGACGTCGGCGGACGGCGGCTACACGGGCAGTATGGAATTGACGGTTACAGCACCGCGCAACCGTACGGATAAAGAGAAGTTGAATCTTGATCCAGTGGCAAGCGGAGAAAGCAGAATTGACCCGAAGAATTTTATCGGACTGCCTGAGGAAGTGGGCGAGGCGAAAATCGCTCTCTGGAGCGGAGATAAGACGGTTGCCTATACGATTACAGTGGACGACAGCATTGTTGATGATTTTGTAAAATGGAATGCATGGAACGAAGGTGTGGACGACGAACAGCTTGCAAAGCTTGACGAATCGCTCGGTGCGGAACGTGCGGAAAAGTATCATACTGCTTACGGTGTTCCAGTAACCTTCTTTGTGCCGATTCAAAACTATGTACCTGGCCAAGGGGACGAAGGAAAGTCCTACACCTCGAGCAGCGGCCGATGGCTGGAGCAGATTGCGGCGGGACACTCGGTGCAGTCGCATTCGCTCTATCATATAGACGGAAGTACAAAGAACGACACCTTTACGACGGCAATGCACATTGAGGATTGCTTGCGTTCGAGGAATGTGGTAAATGAGCTTACAGGTGAATCTGATAATGTTTGCCGAACCATGGCAATGGCGTGGGGCGGCGGAAGCCAGGAAATCTGGCGGCAGTTTTACATTGCTGTGCGCGGCAGTAGCGATGGTATTAATCCGCCAGGGAAAATCAATTACAATAATGTCAGCAGCTTCAGCATGAACGGCGGACGCGCACCATCCCATATGCTGGAAATGGTGGAAAATGCGCTGAATCCGGAAAGCAGCACCTATGGAAGCTGGATATGCCTGCATTCACATGGGCTTGACTATACGGCTGCGGAAAATGAGGAGCTTGGCGGAAAGAAATATACTTCAGACATTTTTGAGTATGTATATAGAGATGTGTTGACTCCCAACAAAGATAAAGTATGGACAGGAACTTTTGACGCAGTCGCGCAATACGGGCAGGAACGCGACACGGCGGTACTAACTGTGACAGAAAGCA
>CABUKE010000002.1 GCA_902492065.1 uncultured Eubacteriales bacterium | reverse complement strand
TAAGACAAAATTTGCAGAGGGTGCGTATTATGGGGCTTATGCTCCGTTAGGATATGATAAAAACAGATGCTAAAAGGAGGATGATTTCATTATGGATATGAATATTCAAAAATATATGTCGTTTGTCAAAACGATTGAATACGGCAGTTTCACAAAAGCTGCGGAAATACTGAACTATTCTCAATCAGGTATCAGTCGTATGATCAGCGATCTTGAAAAAGAATGGAAAGTAGTGTTGCTGGAACGGGGAAAAGGCGGCGTTAAGCTGACTTCGGACGGTTTGAAATTATTGCCCTATGCGAAAAGCCTCGTCGCAGAATATGAGAAACTGCAAATGCAGGTTGACGAACTGAACGGGCTTCAATCAGGCTTAATTCGTATCGGTACTTTTTCAAGTGTGGCAACTCATTGGCTGCCAAATATCATCAAAGAATTTCAAAAAGATTATCCGCATATTGATTACGAACTTCTACTCGGCGATTATACGGAAATAGAGGAATGGATTATGGAGGGACGGGTTGATTGCGGTTTTCTACGCTTACCGACACATTCTGATTTTGAAACAATCTTTTTGGAGCAGGATCAGTTGATGGCAATTATTCCGGAAAATCACAGGCTTGCCGAATGTGAAAAATTCCCTGTTTCAGCACTTTGCGACGATCCGTTCATGCTTCTTGAAAAAGGCGCAAAGGCAGAGGTTTCAGAAATTTTCGAGCGTTGCGGTTTAACTCCAAAAGTGCATTTTACCACTTGGGACGATTACGCCATTATGTCGATGGTGGAAAGCGGGCTTGGAATCAGCATTTTACCGCAGCTTATATTAAAGCGTGTGCCGTATAAAATTCTCGCAAAGGAGCTTGATGTTCCGGCATACCGCAATATCGGTCTTGCTCTAAAAGATAAAAAAACGGCTTCACTTGCTGTTAAAAAATTTCTGGATTATTTGCAATACCGATAACAATATGTTATGTATCAGCCGCCTAAACAAGGTGGCTGTTTTTTTCTACAATGGCTCAGTGCACTCAAATCTCATAAATCTTTCGTAGTGAACAGGGTTTCAGGGCTTTTCCCTGATTACCGGGGTTCCCCGCAAAACATTTATGTTTTGTGGGGTGGTAAATGCCGTTGTGGTATCACAAAGGCGATGCTTGCTGGTATATTGCATAGCGGTTTCCTATTGGTTGTATTTTCACAACCCGAAAAGAAAAAGCCTGTTGATTTCTGCAAAGTTGTGGAAACTGTCGCCCTGTAATATCTCTTTTTTCGGGTAATAACAGGTAGTTTTGAGGGGGAGAGGTGTGGAGAGGGGGAACAGCCGAGCAACCCTATTTTATACAAAAGGGTATAGTTATCCCTTGGCAGTGGCTTTCTCTTTTTTGAACGACCTGCCAACGTAGCAAGCAATTCTGTACGGGCGTCCCCAATACAGAGTTGCTGTTTTTTATTCCTCGCTTTCGTAGTCGATCAGCAGGTCGTGGGTGTCGAGCAAAAACTCAATGATAAACCGCCTGATTGCGTCCGGGTAGGGTGCAAGCTCGGAAATAGCCGGGGGTGTTTCAACAGCAATCAAATCGTATGCCGCCAAAATCAGATTATAGGCTTCCAATTCGTTGCCCGTGGAGCAGAGTGTTTCAAGGACAACCTTTATTTTTCGGACAGTATCCAACGTGCCGGTAACTTCGTGCATTCCGTCCCAAAAGGGAGAAGAGTATGCACCTGATACATTGCTGAGCAGTTCGATTTCTGCGGGGCTTAGAGTGTTGTTTTCGTTATACATTTTAGTACCTCCAAATTATTATGGTTATGTATCGCCCCGCTTTTCATTATATCGCCTTATATGCTTTTATTCGTTTTGATAACATTTTTACAATAATTCGGCTGTTTGTCACGGATTTACCCTTTGCTTCTCTTGCCTGTTCTATGAGCGTGTTATCCTGAAACCCATGATAACAATGCGGAAAAAATAACAAAACAGCAGGAATTTTAATCCCTGCTGTTCCTGTATTCAGATATGGAAAATCCGCATAAACGCTTGGTTTATGCGGATTTTCGATGGCGGAGTGGGTGGGATTCGAACCCACGGTACCGTGAGGTACAACTGATTTCGAGTCAGTCCCGTTATGACCACTTCGATACCACTCCGTATTCAATTTTTGGGGCGAAGAGTAACGAAAAAAATGTGATTTCGAGTCAGGGCCGTTATGACCACTTCGATACCTGTCCGTATTTTTGTCACGCATAATAATATACCATATCTTTTATACATCTGTCAAGGAAAAAATAAAAGATTATAAGGAAAAATAACTTGTCAGATAAAAACGATACATTTCTTATTAAAAAAGTGTTTACTTTTGAAGAAAAATGTTGTAAGATATAATTTGTAGCATGGTAGAGGTGTACTCTATTAAAAATTCTAAGTAGAATGGAAGGAAGGTAGCAAACATGACACAGACAATTGCAACGATTGCGCTGGTGATTTTTGCCGTGGCTATGCTCTTGATCGGCATTTTGAGCGTGCGCAAGACACAGACGATGGAAGGTTTCCTATTGGGCGGAAGAAACATGGGGCCGTGGATTTCGGCCTTTGCCTATGGAACTTCCTATTTTTCTGCCGTGGTATTTATCGGCTATGCCGGTATGCACGGGTGGAAGATTGGCATTGGCAGCGTATGGATTGGCATTGGTAACGCGCTGGTCGGATGTTATCTGGCGTGGAAACTGCTGGCGCGGCGGACAAGAACGATGACACACCGGATTCAAGCATCGACTACACCGGAGTTTTTACAGGAGCGATTTGGTTCTTCTGCACTTAAAATCTATGCGGCGGTAATCATCTTTGTATTTCTGGTTCCCTATGCAGCAAGCGTATACAAGGGATTGGGCGTTTTGTTTTCGGCAATTTTCCCTGGTTCGTCAGAAGTTATTTGTATGGCAATTGTTGCGGGCTTGACGGCAGTATATCTGGTGCTTGGCGGCTATGTTGCAACGGCTGTCAACGATTTTATTCAGGGTATTATCATGTTGGCGGGTGTTGTTTTGCTGGTTGTAGCAATTATTACGCGACCCGAGGTTGGCGGCTTTGCCGGTATGTTTGAACGGCTGGCAGCTGTGCCGACGAGCGAGGTTGTGCCGGGCGGCGGGAGCCAGCTCACAAATTTCTGGGGCGGAAGCTCGTTCCAGTTTCTATTAACAAATATTCTCCTGACAAGCATTGGCGTTTGGGGTTTGCCGCAGATGGTGCATAAATATTATACGATAAATGATGAGTCACAGATAAAAAAGGCGACTGTTATTTCTACCGTGTTCGCATTGGTGATTGGGATTGGCGCTTATCTGGTTGGCTCGACGAGTCATCTGTTTTTGGAATCTACGGCGAGCGGCGCTCCGGTTGTCGGTTACGATAATGTTATGCCGACAATTCTCATGCAGGCGCTGACGGGCAATGTATGGCTCAATATTTTGCTGAGCGTCATTATGCTTTTGCTGTTGTCGGCATCCATGTCGACGCTGGCGGCAATCGTGCTGACGTCAAGTTCGGCCATTTCGGTTGATATTATTAAGGTGGTTAAGCCGGGGATCAGCGATAAAAGCCAGATGTTGATTATGCGGCTTTTATGCCTGCTGTTCGTGGTATTGTCCTTTGTTTTTGCAACACTTAATATTTCATTCATTGTAAATATTATGTCGTTTTCCTGGGGCGTTGTTGCCGGTTCTTTTATTGGGCCTTACATTTGGGGGCTGTACTCGAAAAAAGTTACAAAGGTCGGCGCATGGGCCGGAACCTTATCCGGGCTTGTCGTAGTCGGTGTGTTGCTTATCATTTTTACTATGACGAGCGGGTTTGAAGCGGCGAAGGCGCTTGCACCGGAGTTTGGCGTTGCGGCGATGGCGGTGTCGCTGGTTGCAGTACCCGTTGTGAGCCTGTTCACCAAGAAGCCGGACCAGGCATTAATTGATAAATGTTTTGAAAAATGATTTGTGAAGAATAAAAAAATACGACGGGACTTTGAAAGATAGATTGGGGAGAGAATAACATGATTTGGAACGAGCAAGTAGAGTGTGCGGACAGGGCGTTTTTTGAGCAGACGACAATGGAGCGTCTGCGTGATGTGGTAAAACGGTGCTACGATAACGTACCTTTTTATAAAAAGGCATTGGACAGCGTCGGCGTAAAGCCAGAGGATATTCATTCTCTGAAAGATTATCAGAAGATTCCTTTTACGGTGAAAACTGACTTGCGCGATAACTATCCGTACGGCTTGTTTGCCGTTCCGAAACGCGATATCGTGCGGATTCATGGCTCGTCCGGCACGACGGGAAAGCCGATTATCGTCGGCTACACCAAAGACGACCTCGATGTGTGGAAGGAGTGCATTTCGCGCCTGATTTACATGGCGGGCGGAAGCGCGGACGACATTGCACAGATATGCTTCGGCTATGGGCTGTTTACGGGCGCATTCGGTCTGCACCAAGGGTTGGAAAACGTCGGTGCGACCGTCATCCCGATGTCGACGGGCAACACGGAAAAGCAGCTTATGATTATGAAAGACCTCGGTACAACGCTGCTTGTCGCGACACCTTCGTATGCAATGTATATTTCCGAGGTAATGGAAGAAAAGGGCTATAAGCCGGAGGATTTCAAGCTGCGCGTCGGTATGCTCGGGGCAGAAGGCCACACAGAGCAGATGCGTCGTGAGATTGAAAAACGGCTCGGCATCAAAGTGACGGAGAACTACGGTCTCAGCGAGGTCATGGGCCCAGGCGTGTGCGGCGAGTGCGAGTATCAGAACGGTATGCACATTAACGAGGATCATTTCTTAATAGAAATTATTGATCCGGAGACGGGCGAGGTGCTGCCGGACGGCGAAAAGGGTGAGGTCGTAATCACGACGTTGACCAAGCAGGGAATTCCCATGCTGCGCTACCGTACGCGCGATATTTCGTATATTATGACAGAGCCGTGCAAGTGCGGCCGCACGACAAAGAAGCTGGCTAAGATTCAGGGCCGCAGCGACGACATGCTGATTATCAAGGGCGTAAACGTCTTCCCGTCGCAGGTGGAGAGCGTTCTTGTCGGGATGGAGCATATCAGCCCGCACTACCTGCTTGTTGTGACAAAGAAGGGATACACTGACGCACTTGAGGTGCGTGTGGAGCTGGCAGACGAGTCGCTTTTGGAGAAGTTTTCTGCGCTTGAGGAGCTGGAAAAGACGGTAAAACAGAGGATTCATACCGTGCTCGGCATTGACGCGAAGGTGCGCTTGGTTGAGCCAAAGAGCATTGAGCGGTTTGTCGGGAAGGCGAAGCGCGTGCTTGATTTGCGTAATGAACAGACAAAATGATCCTGCTGTTTGGAGGATGATTTGATGAAAAAGGTAAGGATAACCGTTTTAAAAACGACGTTTGATAAGGAACTGGCTGCGGAATACGGCGCAGAAGGGCTAAAAGCATGCCCCATGCTGAAGGAGGGACAGGTATTCTATGCGGATTATGCAAAGCCGGAGGGCTTTTGCGACGAAGCGTGGAAGGCCATCTACCAGTATGCATTTGCGCTTTCTCACGGCGCAGACGGCGACGTCTTTTACTACGGGGACTGGATACGCAAGCCCGGTGTAGCGATTTGCAGCTGCAACGACGGACTGCGTCCGGTAATTTTTAAGCTCGAGGCGACGGATGAAAAATCAGAAATGGATTATACGCCTGTCCAGTAACAGGCTGGAGAGGCTTGGCAGCAGATTGCCATATGATAAACGAAAATAACAGGGGTGAGGTCATGAAAAAGTTAATGCTCGGCAACGAGGCAGTTGCCCGCGGCGCATATGAAGCCGGGGTAAATGTTGTGTCCTCCTATCCGGGGACGCCAAGCACGGAAATTACAGAAAATATTGCAAAATATGACGACGTTTACAGCGAGTGGGCGCCGAACGAGAAGGTTGCGCTCGAGGTTGCAATTGGCGCGTCAATTGCCGGCGCACGCGCGATGAGCTGTATGAAGCACGTCGGCGTCAATGTGGCGGCGGACCCGCTTTTTACCGTCAGCTACACGGGCGTAAACGGCGGCCTTGTAATCTGCGCGGCGGACGATCAGGGGATGCACTCGTCCCAGAACGAGCAGGATTCACGCAATCTTGCCATATCGTCAAAGGTGGCAATGCTTGAGCCGTCGGACAGCCAGGAATGCAAGGACTTTACGAAGTTGGCGTTCGACATCAGCGAGGAGTATGATACGCCGGTGATGCTGCGTCTTTCGACAAGAATTTCGCATTCGCAGAGTTTGGTTGAGGTAGGCGAGCGGGAAGAGCGTGCGCGCAAAGAATATGTGAAGAATCCGGGTAAATACGTCATGATGCCGGCGATGGCGCAGGCGCGTCACATCGTTGTGGAGGATCGGCTTGTAAAGCTGACGGCGTTGAGTGAGAAGCTTGCAAAAGAGGAAATCAATACGGATAAAATCGGCGTTATTACGGCCGGTATCGCGTACCAGTATGCCAAGGAGGCACTCGGCGATGCGGCGTCGTACCTGAAGTTGACGATGGTGAACCCGCTTCCTGTAGAGGCGATTAAAGCGTTCGCGGCGAAGCATGAAAAGGTTTATGTAATTGAGGAGCTTGACCCGGTGATTGAGAAGCATTGTCGGATGCTCGACCTCAATGTAATCGGCAAAGAGGCGTTTACGCTTTTGGGTGAGTATACCGCCCCCATGATTGCAAAGGCTGTTTTGGGTAAAGAGGCGGCAGAGCATACGGAGGCCGGGGAGGATACGCCGGTACGGCCGCCGGTTATGTGCCCGGGATGTCCGCACCGAGGAATGTTCTATGTGCTGAAAAAGCTCGGCCTTACGGTAAGCGGCGACATCGGTTGCTATACGCTCGGTGCGCTTGCGCCGCTGCAAAGCATTGACGCGTGCGTATGTATGGGCGCGAGCATCGGTATGGCGCACGGCATGGAAAAGGCAGCTGGCGCGGACTTTAGAAGAAACACGGTTGCAGTTATTGGCGATTCGACGTTTATCCACTCCGGCATCACGGGGCTGATTGACGTGGTATACAACAAGGGCAACAGCACCGTAATTATTCTTGACAATTCAATTACGGGCATGACAGGCCATCAGCCGAACCCGACGACCGGCTTTACGATTAAGAACGAGCCGACCAAGCAGGTAAACCTGATTACGTTGGCGCAGGCGGTCGGCGTGAGTCCGGAGCATATCCGTGTTGCGGATCCGTTCGATTTGGATAATTTTGAGAAGGTTGTAAAAGAAGAAGTTGCGGCGGACGAACCGTCGGTCATTATTTCGCAGAGGCCGTGTGCGCTGCTCAAGTTTGTGAAGTACGACGGCTACTGTGAAATTACAGATAAGTGCAAAAAGTGCAAGATGTGCTTAAAGCTCGGCTGTCCTGCGATAACGAATAAAGACGGCGTAATCTCGATTGATACGTCGCTGTGCAACGGGTGCGGGTTGTGCCAGAATATCTGTAAATTCGGAGCAATTGAGAAGGTAGGTGGAAGCGATGCGTAAGGGAAAGAGCGTTATGATTGTCGGCGTAGGCGGACAGGGCACGCTTCTTGCGAGCCGGATTTTGGGCAATGTTGTCATTGAAGAAGGCTACGATGTGAAGGTTTCGGAGGTACACGGTATGGCGCAGCGCGGCGGCAGCGTCGTAACCTATGTAAAATACGGCGAAAAGGTTTATTCGCCAATCATTTCCGAAGGGGAAGCGGACATTATTCTCTCGTTTGAGGAATTGGAGGCATACCGTTATCTGCCGTATCTGAAAAAAGGCGGCACACTGATTGTCAATGCACAGGAGATTGACCCGATGCCGGTCATTACCGGCGCGGCAAAATATCCGGAAGAAATCGTACAGAAATTAAAAAATAAGGCGGACGGCGTAATTGCTGTCGATGCGCTTGCACTTGCCAACGAGGCGGGCAACAGTAAAGCGGTCAATGTTGTATTGCTCGGCGTTTTGGCAAAGAGCAGTGATATTGCTGAAGAAAAGTGGCTGGAAGCGGTCAAAAAAACAGTTCCGCCGAAGTTTTTGGATGTAAATTTGAAGGCGTTTGCACTTGGATATCACGCTTAATACAGATTTTTAAAGCAGGGGTGTTATAAATGCAAAAATACTGGAATGAATCTGCGGAAAAGATGAGCCGCAGCGAGATTGAGGCGCTCCAAAGCGAGCGGCTCGTGAAGCTGGTAGAGCGCGTCTACAACAATGTGCCGCACTACCGTGCGAAAATGGACGAGGCGAAGCTGAAGCCGTCTGACATTAAGTCGATTGCCGATTTGTCGAAGCTGCCATTCACCTATAAGCAAGATTTGCGCGACACGTATCCGTTTGGGCTTTTGGCGTGTCCGATGGACGATATTATCCGGATCCATGCGTCGAGCGGGACGACTGGCAAGCAGACGGTTGTTGCCTGCACGCGCAACGACATTGAAATGTGGAGCGAGATTGTGGCCCGTGCGCTCGTTGCGGCTGGTGCGTCAAAGAGTTCCATGGTGCAGGTGTCGTATGGGTACGGGCTGTTTACCGGCGGGCTTGGCGCGCACTATGGTGCGGAGAAGATTGGCGCAGCGGTTGTGCCGACGTCGGCAGGCAATACGAAGCGGCAGATCCAGTCCATGCACGACTTTGGCAGCACACACCTCTGCTGTACGCCGTCTTATGCGCTTTTCATTGCGGAAACGATTGAGGAAATGGGCCTTGACATTAACGAGTTTAAATTGCAGGCAGGCGTGTTCGGTGCGGAGCCATGGACGGAGGAGATGCGTCGGGAAATTGAGCGCCGTTTGCATATCAAGGCATATGATATTTACGGCTTGAGCGAAATTATTGGGCCGGGCGTTTCGTATGAGTGCGAGGCGCAGGGCGGCATGCACATCAACGAGGACTATTTTATTCCTGAAATTATTGACCCGGACACCGGCGAGGTGCTTCCTGCCGGGAGCAAGGGCGAGCTTGTATTCACAACGCTGACAAAGGAGGGGCTTCCGCTCATCCGCTACCGTACACGCGACATTACGTCTCTCAACTATGAACAATGCTCGTGTGGGAGGACGTTTGTGCGCATGAACAAGCCGCAGGGCCGTAGCGACGATATGCTCATTATCCGCGGCGTAAACGTATTCCCGTCGCAGATCGAGGATGTTCTGCTCAAAATGGGAGAAACGTCGCCGTATTATATGCTGATTGTGGATCGCGTTGGAACGCGCGACACGCTGGAAATTCAGGTAGAGCTGTCGGATAATATGTTCTCTGACGCGGTCAAGGGAATCGAGGATTTGGAGAAAAAGATTCAGACGAACATCGAGAGCACACTGGGAATTGCGGCAAAAATCAAGCTCGTAGAGCCAAAGAGCATTCAGCGCAGCGAGGGAAAAGCCGTGCGCGTAATTGATAAACGGAAATTGGTTTAATAAAAAAGCGAAGGCGCCTGTTTCGGGCGCCTGTCTTCGCGTTATTGAATAATAGGAGGGGCGTATATGGAAATCCTCAATCACCGCGGCGGCCTTGTGCGCTTCCGCGACGCGATTAACAACAGAGACAGCGTACGCGTTGGATTCATTGGCGGTTCTATCACGCAGGAAAGCGCAAAAATCAACTGGCCGGAGTTTGTCAGCGCGTGGGTCAAGGAGCACGCGGGCGACAAGCCGGTTTTTATTGAAAACATTGGCATTGGCGCGACAGGGAGCGACATCGCGGTATTCCGTTTTGACTGGGAGCTGGCGGAGAAGGACTGTGATTTGATTTTTGTTGAGTTTGCAGTCAACGACGAAGGGGCTGACACGCATTTGCGTAACCGCAGTCGCGAAGGCTTGGTACGCAAAATTTTGCAGAAAACAGGCGCAGATATTGTGTTTGTGTATACGTATATCCAGGATATGCTCCCAGATATACTGGCTGGCAAAGTGCCGTCCTCCATTGCGGAGTTTGAGGCAATTGCAGAGCATTACGATATTGGCAGCGTGTGGATGTCGAAAGCGGCGATTGATGCAGCAAACCGTGGATTCGTCAGCTTTGAGAATTTTCTCGGCGACGGGCTGCATCCGAATCCGCTCGGCAGCAGCATATACGCCGGCGCAGTAAACGAATTTCTGTCACAGGAGTTAAAACTTACGTCTGCGGCTGCGCCGCGCAATGCCGCACCCCTGTTTGCTGATAATTGGGAAAACGCGTCTGTCATCCCACTTGATAAGATAAGGACGGAAGGGTGCTGGTATATCCGCTCGCTGTATAACGACGACTTTCGCTATGCGCTCTATACCTCGTCGCTGACAGCGAAGGCGACAGTGACCTGCCGGTGCAGGGCGTTGGCGCTTTGCCTGCTGCACGGAAGCCGCTGCGGGATGATTCGCTACCGGGTTGATGGCGGCGCATGGGTTACAGAGAAAAGAGAAGTCGTGGATTGGATGGGTGCGGCGAACTTTGCGTGGCAGTTGCTGCTCATTGACGAGGCGGAGGAAAAGGAGCATACGGTTGAGCTGATGTGTGAAAAAACTGCGCGGGAATGCGGCTCAAGCCTTTACATTGCCTATGTTGGTATAGTATAATGGATGTAGAATAAAAGTTTTCGGAGAAAATATTTCTTTTATAGTGAGAACAGGAGGCAGGAAACATGAATGTAAAGCAGATTTCTGTGTTTGTGGAAAACAAAAAGGGCAGGCTTGCTGAGATTACAAAGGCTTTGGCAGACAATAAAATCGACATCAGCGCGCTCTCGATTGCAGATACGACGGACTTTGGGATTCTGCGCCTGATTGTGAACAAGCCGAATGCTGCGGAGTCGATTCTGAAGGAAAAGGGGCTTGCGGTCAAGGCGACAGAAGTGATTGCTATCGGCGTGGCGGATGAGCCGGGCGGTCTTGCCGTTGCTCTGCAAAAATTGGATGGCGAGCACATCAGTATTGAGTATATGTATGCTTTCGTGGGTAAGACGACGAACGAAGCACTGGTGATTCTGCGCGTAGAGGAGCAGGAGCGTGCGGTTGCGGTACTGAATGGCTGTGACGGGGTACGTGTCCTGTCGAGCGACGAGGTATACAGTTTATAATTTTATGATTCGAGGTTTTTTAGGATAATGGTATTTGATGTAGAGAAAGAATTTAGAATATCAGAAGAAGTGATGCGGCTTGTGTCGGAGGCGGAGGTGTCCGCCTCCGGCTGTTTTGCACAGGCAGAGGAAATTGCGTGGCGCAACCAGGCTAAAGTAATGAAGGCATTTGCCGACAACCGTATCGGCGAGGCACATTTTGTCACGACATCGGGGTACGGCTATAACGATATGGGGCGCGATGCGATTGACCGCGTCTACGCGCAGGCATTTGGGTGTGAGGATGCGCTTGTGCGCCATACTATCATCTCTGGTACACACGCGATATCAACTGCGCTGTTTGCTGTGCTTCGTCCCGGCGATACGCTTGTTGCGGCGACGGGCAAGCCATATGACACGCTTGAGGAAGTTGTGGGAATCCGCGGCGAGGGGGGCGACGGCTCACTCCGGGATTTTGGCGTACAGTACCGGCAGGTGGACTTGCTCGACGGGAAAGCGATTGATTTTGACGGAATCCGGACGGCAATCGATGACACAGTGAAAGCGGTCCTGCTCCAGCGGTCGAAGGGATATGCATGGCGCGATACATTTTCTGTGGCGCAGCTTAACGAAGTTATTGATTTTGTACATAGTATTCGGGCAGACATTGTCTGCATTGTCGACAATTGTTACGGCGAGTTTGTAGAAACGGAGGAGCCGCGCGGCGATCTCCTCGTCGGCTCGCTCATTAAAAACCCGGGCGGCGGACTCGCACAGACGGGCGGCTATATTGCAGGCAAGGCGCGGTATGTCGAGCTTGCATCCTACCGGCTTACGTCGGTTGGACTTGGGAAGGAGTGCGGTGCATCGCTTGGACAGAACAAGCCCATGTTGCAAGGGTTTTTTATGGCGCCGCATATTGTGGCACAGGCGGTAAAGAGCGCGTGCCTGTGTAGTGCGGTGTTTGACAGGCTGGGCTTTCCGGTCTGCCCGGGCGTGGACGACGCGCGCGGGGATATTATTACATCAGTGAAGTTTGGCGACGCGGATTTGGTGATTGCATTTTGTCAGGGGATTCAAAAGGGCGCGCCGGTCGACTCGTTTGTGGAGCCGCAGCCGTGGGATATGCCCGGCTATGCCGACCAGGTTATCATGGCGGCGGGCGCATTTATGCAGGGCGCGTCAATTGAGCTCAGCGCGGACGCGCCGATTCGTCCGCCGTACATCGCCTACATGCAGGGTGGACTGACGTATGAGTCGGCTAAGCTTGGAATTATGACGGCGGCGCAGAAGGTTCTGGACACGATGAAACAAAAGTAGGGGAGGCGGCGTGGTATGAAGCTGTCAGTTTGCATTGATGCAGTAATGAGCGGGATTTCACCGGAAGAAGCGCTTCTGAGGCTGAAGCGTATCGGCGTGGAAGCGTTCGAGTTTTGGGGTTGGTGGGACAAGGATATGGACGCGCTGTGTCGTGCCATAAAGTCTACCGGTCTTGTTCCGGCGGCGATGTGTACCAAGATGGTAAGTTTGACCGACCCTGCCCGGCGGGAAGAGTATTTGCTCGGCCTGCGGGAGTCGGTAGCGATGGCGCAGAAGATTGGCTGTAAGACGCTGATTTCTCAGACGGGGAACGACACCGGGGCGGATAGAGAGTTCCAGCATCAAAGTCTGCTCGACGGCCTGCGTGCGGCTGTATCCATTCTGGAGGCGGCTGGAATCACGCTCGTCGTGGAACCGCTCAATACATATGTAGATCATCCGGGTTACTATTTGTCCAGCAGCGCAGAGGGCTTTGCGCTGGTTGAAGAAGTGGACAGCCCAAACGTAAAGCTCCTGTATGATATGTACCACCAGCAGATTATGGAGGGAAATATCATTGACACGGTGACGAAGAATATCGGCAAAATCGGCCATTTCCACGCTGCGGGTGTTCCCGGACGGCATGAGCTACAGGGAGGAGAGCTCGCCTACCGCACAATCTTTGACGCGATTGATGCGGCCGGATATAGCGGCTATATTGGGTTAGAATATTTTCCGAAAAATACGCCGGAGGAAGGAATCCTCGGTTGGATGCTACAAAAAAATTAAAATAGTGAAATCCTGCCGGAGAAAGGTTTTCGGCAGGATTTGTTTTATAAAACCTAATAAAATTAAGCTTGCCTTTTGTTGACAAAGGATTTTTTCTGTGATAGACTAAACAACATGTTAGCGGAAGGGAGCTTTCGCAATACGAATCTGGAGTGACTCCAAAATGAAAATTTCAATCCCGTCACGGGTTGGGCCGCTTACGAAAATTGCGATGCCATGCTTTGTGGAACAGCTTTTGCTTGTCGTCGTCAATGTGTTATCAACCATGATTGTCGGCCAGCTTGGCAAGGCGGAACTCTCTGCTTCATCGATGAGCAACCAGCTTGTAAACTGGCTGCAATGTGCGTACGTCGGGCTCGGTGCGGGTGCGACCGTCGTTATTGGGCGGATGTGGGGCAAAGGCGACCGGGAGGGCGCGGCACGGGGATTTATGCAGTCGCTCAAACTGACGATTATTGTCAGTGTAGCTGTTTTGGTTCTAACTGTTGTGTTTGAAAACGCAATCGTTACTCTGTTTTTTGGCGGTGCAGAACAGGCCGTCATTGATAATATCCATACGTATTTCTTTTATTGTATGATTGGTATGCCGGCGACGGCGATTGCAAATGTAATCGGCGCCAGCCTGCGCGGCGTGGGGGACAATAAGACACCCTTATATACGACTGCGGTGCTCAATGTTGTCAATCTTATTTTAAGTTTCCTGCTGATTTTCGGCGTACCGGCGTGTGGGATTCCGCGGATGGGAATTGCTGGCGCAGGGATTGCAATCTCAAGTGCGCGTGTTGTCAGCGCGGTTTTTGTTATTGTATACATATTTGTCAAAAAGAAACCGATTTTGCCGGAACATTATGAGCTGGGCTTCCATGGTGAAACAATTCGTCGTGTAACACGCGTCGGTGTACCATCTGCGGTGGAACAGATTGTATTCCAAGGTGGATTTGTTATTTTGCAGTCCCTCTTGATTGGATTTGGAACGGTGTTTCAGGCAGGGTATCAGATTGGTGCGAACTTGAATAATATTATCTGCGCACCGTCTGCGGCAATGGGAGTTGCATGTACGGCTTTGATTAGCCAAACGCTCGGAAAAAAAGATTGGGAAGGAGCGAAGGAATACGTCAAAGCGGCAAACTTTATCATATATACGGTATTTATTGGTATCAGTATTTTGATGTTTTTTGCCGCGCCGGTATTTTCCAGGATGTATTCGAGTGACCCGGAGGTTATTTCGGAGGGGATCTTTTTTGCCCGGATGTTTGCGCTCATGGCACTGCCAATCGGCGTCATGCAGGCAATGGCCGGTATTTTGCGCGGCGCGGGCGACGCAAAGTACATTGCCGTGACAAATGTAGTTGGGCTCTGGCTTATGCGCGTATGCCTGGTTTGGCTGCTTTCCATCTGGACTGGAAACGGCCATCTTGCTGTTGTAATTGGATGCGGCTCCGACTTTTTGTGGCGCGCTATTTCCTATACGCTGCGGGTAAGAAAGGGAAATTGGCTTCATATCCGCGTCTGAACGGGAGAATATGATAAAAGGGTAGAGGATATTTGCGGTTTTGGAGTTGACAAAATGGAAAAGGTATACTATAATAAATAGGCTATCATAGAAGGTAGCCATACAGCGCGGGAATATGCATGGGGCAGGAGGTAAAACGGGTGAAGCTGTCTGTTTGGGAGATTTTGACCAATGGGGCAAAATTTTATAAACAGCATTTTAGAAAATTGGCACCTGCGGCGGCAGTTTTGTCCCTTTTTATGGCGTTAACTTCCATAATGACGTTTGTTCTTGCGCTAGGGCAGAATAATAATAATTCGATATTATTGCTTTTTGGCCTTGTTTTGGGGCCTGTTGTACTGCTTGCAAGTTTGATATTTGGCACCAAAGTGACAATTGCTTTATATATTCTGATAAATGACCAATATGTAGTTTATAATAAACATCCGCTCAATTTTTTGCGGGCTTATGAAAAAACATGGGGCAAGTTTTGGATTACAGTCGGATATATGCTTTTGATTAGCCTATGGATTTTGGTTCCGAATATTATTTTGATGGGGAGAGAGATCCCGTATTTATATCTCATTAATACAGGTTTATCCGCCGTTGTTATGGCGTATTATTATTTCCTCCTTCCAATGATTGCGATTGAACCGAAGTCAAGCGAATACGCAAGACAAGCGGTTAAGCTGGCAAAAGGGAACCGTATTCGGCTGTTTGCTCTGCAGGTTATCACCGTATCTGTCTTTGGATTGCTCAACAATATTTTTACAAATATGTTTACGAGTAATCCGGTTATGGCGCTTGTTGTAGGATTACTTTCCGCAGGTATATACTTTTTTACTAATACATACGCATGTATTATCGCGGTGGCGGCCTATCGGAAAGTAGCGCATGCAGGGAAAAAAATTAAATAAATATGCAGGTGTGGCGGAATTGGCAGACGCGCTAGACTTAGGATCTAGTGTCTTCGACGTGCAGGTTCAAGTCCTGTCACCTGCACCAAAGCATAAAAATCCGAACCTCATACCGATTAGTGATGGGTTCGGATTTTTGTTATTGATTATCCACATTTTACTAGCCATGTATTCACAATGAAAAAGCTATTGCTTGCGCGGCAAATAGCAATCCATTAACCTGCACTTTACAGCAGTAGCTTAAAAATATCTCAAGTGTATGTTTACATCGCAGCATTATCTACAAAAATAGAGTATTATAAAAAAAGAGGAGCGCTTGTAGCCCTCCTCTTTTTTTCTTGCTTTTATTATATTATTTTCCTACTTCAAACACAAGCACATCTCCACTCTCTATTGCAACCTCCAGCACATCTCCGTCCCGAACAGGCGTATAATCCTGGTTAATACACCGGAGTGTATATTCCTGCGGAAGCTTGATAATGGCGCGTTGTGCAGTATCCCGGTTTTTGAGAATCATGAGTGCCTTGCCATCGCCTTTGAGTGTCCGCAGCCGCAGCAGGTGAGAGGGGTTAAGCAGGCGAATTTCCTTTTGAACCGGCAAAAGCTCAGCGAGAAGTCTGCGCGCCTCTGCGCTCTGTTTGGTAAAATAACGCTGGAAAAACATTGTCCCTATGCGGTACGCTGTTCCTTCATGGAAGCTATTTTTTGCCACGGCGCACTTGCCATTGTCAAACACGCCGAGCACATCTGCCGTAGAGGGTAAAAGTTCGAGTGCAAGGAACCACCCATCCACAACACCGTCACCAAGCGAGATGACCGGCGTTTCGATTGCTTTGATATCCTCCACCTGCGCGCCAAATACCGCACCGATTTTCTGAAGCTGTGCGGGCGTCATGACGCCGTAACGGTCTTTCATTGCACACATGCCGTCAGCAATGGCGATTCCGCCGCTCTTTACGAATGCTTCCACCGCTTCAACAGCATCTGTTTCCAGCGCGTATGTATTCGGCATCAGCAGAATATCTCCCTTTTTCAGCGTCCCAATCTCACTTTCGTGAATAAACTTCGAATCCAGTCCGAGGTCGGCACACATCAAATATGCACCAATCAGCGCGTCCATACCAATGTGCTGGTTGCGCGGATACAACGGGTCGTTGCCTCTGCCCTCGGTTGCGCCGAGCAGGATGGAATTGTCGGAGTACAGGATATAAACGTCCTCTTTCGGAGCTTTTACGCTGTCAAACAGCTCCTGATTGTCCCGTACCACCTGCGCGACCTCGCTTGCCGCATCAAGGCGTTCCGACGGCTGTTCCAACTGGTTGAGCAATCCCCATTCGCCGCCCTCAAAGCCGTCCGAACGGGAGTTGAAGCACCAGAACACTGCCGATTCCGCGCCGGAGCCGAGCGACTCCCACAGCCAATGCGTGATATCCTCGCCCGAGGGACACATATAGGTATTGCCGGAGAAAATATTCGTACCGCCCTGCAATTCAGACACCCAGAATTTGCCTTCCCCGTGCCGAGTTGTGCTCTTCATCAGATCAGCATAGTAGGCCACCGACTGGTCAATGCGGTCGGCAGGAAAACGGACGCTGTGCCACGATGGGTGGGCCGAGCAGCCGACAAAGTCGACCAGCTTTGCCTCTGCAAAGACGGACTGCCCCTTAAAGTAATTTGGCGTTGCTACGTCGTGCGGATTTACATGCAGTTCGTGAACCGGGTCGATTTTGCGGATTTTCTCCGCGATTTGGCGCAGGTTCTCACATAGGCTATATACCACATAGTTGTCCCAGTCAATTGCTTCCGCATAGCCTTTAAAGCCGAGGGAATTTGTCGCACCTTCCTGCTTCTCTTTAATCTGCTCAAAGGAATCATATTGCTTAAAGTGGCGTTTGTTCAACTTGGTGATGTCATTATCATATTCCCGCTTTAAAAATGCAATCCAGTCATCCATATTGTAGTCGTTAAGCGCAATTTCCCGGCTCGGCTCGTTCCACAAAATCCATGAATCGAGCGCAGGCGAGGTATGATAATGCTCCACAATTTTGCGAACATATTCAAAAGTACGCGCCTTAAACGCCGCGTCGTCAATGTTGCCGATATCCTGTGTACCGCCAGTTAAGCGCATCCATCCAGGAGGGGATACCGACATCAGCGTCGGCACTACTGTCATACCATAGCTTTCCGCTGCTGTAAAGCATGCGTCATAATTGGAAAAATTCCACTCGCCATCGCGTGGTTCAAGCTGATCCCAAACCATAAACAGGCGGATAATCCGCAGGCCAGCCTCGTGCATCTGCCGCACCCATCCGGACACACGCTCCGGTGTGTCAGACTTGTTGATATAGAGCTGGCTTCCGAGCCTTACATTTCGCATTTTATCAAACACCCTTTCCAATGTGATAGGTCAATTTTACCACACAATTTGGGTTTCTGCAATCTTTTCCGAATACGTAACCAAATAAAATATTTACCAATTATATCCAAAATATTGACAGGCGTAGGAGAAAAGGATATACTAACTATAAAACCGGAATCGAGAGGGAGTGTTGTTATGGTAGAAACGTATATTAAAAACAACTGGGATAAATGTATCCGGGAGAACAAACAGGATGATGGAACATTAATTGGTCTGCCCAAGCCGTACATTGTACCGTGCATTGGCGGTATGTTTCAGGAGATGTATTACTGGGACACCTATTTTACAAACAAGGGGCTTGCCATTTCCGGCCGGTGGGAGCAGATAAAAAACAACACGGACGACATGCTGTATCTGGTCGAGCGGTACGGCTATATGCCAAACGGCAATCGGACGTTCTATCTGACGCGCTCACAGCCGCCGTACCTGTCTATGATGGTACGGGACGTATACGACCATTTTCAGGATAAAAGCTGGCTGGAATCCGCGTATAAGACGCTGGAAAAGGAGTATGACTTCTGGCAGGAGAAGCGTATGACGGATACTGGACTGAACCAGTATGGCGGCACAGTCAATGAGGCATCTATGGAGGAGCTTGTGCCCGGTTTTGCCCAGCGTGTGGGGGCTAAGTTGCCCTATGATGATCCGGAGCAGATTACAAAACACCACATCGTGCATTGTGAAAGTGGTTGGGACATTAATCCGCGTTGGGGCTTTGACGCATTTAACTACGTTCAGATCGATGTGAACGCCCTGCTTTACGCACTGGAATCAAATATGTCATATTTTGCGTCCGAGCTGAAAAACAGGGAAGAGAATATCTGGAGCGAGCGTGCCGCGGTACGCAGGACACTGATGAAAAAAATATTTGTGACTGACGACGATTTGTATTACGACTATAATTTTGTGACAGAGCAGCACAGCAAGGTGTTCAGCGCAGGGTCGTTTTATCCGTTTCTTGTTTGCGCCGCGACAGAGGAGCAGGCAAAGGCTGCAAAAGATGCGCTGCCGCGTCTTGAGGCGGAATACGGCGTATTGACCTGCGAGAAAAACGATGTTCCGGGCAATTACCAATGGGACTACCCGAACGGATGGGCGCCGATTCAGTATATCGTCATTCAGGGACTCATGAATTATGGGTATACTGAAGACGCAAAGCGTTTGGCGGAAAAGTATGTACGGCTCGTTGACCGTGTGTTTGAAAAAACGGGGAATCTTTGGGAAAAGTACAACGTTGTGGAAGGGAGCATTAACGTAACAAACGAGTACGAGATGCCTGCCATGATGGGGTGGAGTGCAGGCGTGTATCTCTATTGTGCGGATTTGCTGAAAAATAGATAAAAATACCCATATCAGGCGCCGGTTTGGCGCCTTTTTTCTTTTCGAAGTTCCAGCATGTGGTTGATCTCCGCCCCGATAGCAACGATATTGCCAAAGAGGTAAAACCATAACATCACAACGATAATTGCGCCGATTGAGCCATACAGCAGGGAAAAACGCTGGGACATGCGGACATAGATGGAAATTGCAACACCAATCACGGCAATGCCGACTGTGGAAAACAGGCTGCCCCACACGACTTGGCGCAGATGCATCCGGCGCAGCGGCGCAAAGTAATACAAAAACATCAGAATAAAAAATACCATGACAAACGCCAAGGCAATGACTGCCACGGTCATTGCTGTAATGCTCTGGCCTGTCAGGTGGACGATATAGAGCTGCTCAAACAATTTTGTCCCTACAGCAATCGCGGCAATAAAAAACAGAGTCAGGATACCGACAGCAAGCGTAAAAATTGTTGACAGCAAAAAGTCCGATATAGCGCTGCGCCGTGCCTCAATTCCATAGATAGAATTAACCGTAATATTAATGGCGTTGACTGCACGAGAGGCAGAGTATAAGCTGACTGCAATGGAGATGACCAGGACATAACCATTGCTGATATTGGCGATATAGTCGTTGTATGTGACGAGCAAATCGACAATTTGCGCGGGAAAAAAGGGCGAGATGAGTGCGACCAGCGTATTGTTATCCAAATTGACAAGGCCAATAAGTGCATTTAAAAACATAATAAACGGAAACAGCGAAAGCGTAAAAAAGTATGCTACGCTACCGCTTGTAAACGCAATCCGGTTCTGGTTATACCGGCATACAAGCTCGTCAACAAACAAAAGAAACCTGTTTTTTGTATGAAACTCCCACGGCCCTATCTGCAAAACAACCACCCCTACCTACATATATACCACCAATCGGTACATAAAAAACAATTGGGCACAAATCAAATGATATTTGACTTATGCCCAACTTTCATTCATTTTGCTGCTTTAACTTCGATTGTTATTTCATGCCCTGCTCATAAGCGGAGATCATCTTCTTAACCATCTGACCGCCTACGGAACCTGCCTGCTTGCTTGTAAGGTCACCATTGTAACCCTGCTTCAGGTTAACGCCTACTTCCGATGCTGCTTCCATCTTGAACTTGTCGAGAGCTGCTCTTGCTTCCGGTACCAAGTTCTGCTTGTTGCTGCTGTTAGCCATTGTGTTTCACCTCCTTGTTTGGTTTACACTGATAATTTGCGTAGAATTGCAAATATTATGAGGTGTAATTTTTACCAAATAGGGGATTTTCAAATTATAATAAAATTCTGCCGGTGTAAGCATGTACCACCTGTGCAAGGGCAGCCCGTTCCTCTGCACTGATTTCAAGCGCGCCGCTCTGTAAAAGCGCCACGGCCTGCTGCACTTCTTTTAGAATATCCATATCGCTGAACAGGTTGGCAATCTTGAGCGTCGGAATGCCATGCTGCTTTGTACCAAAAAAGTCGCCCGGGCCACGCAGCTTCAGATCCTCTTCAGAGATTACAAACCCGTCATTTGACTCACACAGAATCTGCATACGTTTTTTTGCAAGCTCGCCGTCGCTCTGGTTGAAAAGAATACAATAGCTTTGCTCGCTTCCGCGCCCGACGCGCCCGCGAAGCTGATGAAGCTGGGAGAGGCCAAACCGCTCGGCATTTTCGATGACCATGATATTGGCATTTGCAACATCGACGCCGACCTCAATTACCGTGGTAGAAACGAGGATATCAATGTTCCCTTCCTTGAACTGCGTCATCAGGGCTTCCTTTTCGGCAGCCGGCAGGCGGCTGTGCAGAAGCGCAATCCGGTACGTAGGAAACACTTTTTCTGCGAGCATTTTTGTATAGGCGGCGACGTTTTTTAAGTCGGCGTTTTCCGTTTCCTCAATCAACGGACAGACGATGTATGCCTGGCGGCCATTGTCGATATGCTTTTTTAAAAAAGCATAGATTCGTTTCCGCATGGATTCGCCGACGGCATAGGTTGCAACCGGCTTTCTGCCTGGAGGCAGCTCGTCTATGATGGAAATGTCCAAGTCGCCGTATAAGATAAGCGCAAGTGTCCGCGGAATCGGCGTTGCACTCATGACCATGACGTGCGGGTTGTTACCTTTTTGCGCAATCGCATCGCGGTGAACTACGCCGAAGCGGTGCTGCTCATCCGTAACGACGAGTGCGAGGTTTTTATAGACGACGCGCTCCTGTATCATGGCATGCGTACCGATGACAATGTCCGCTCTGCCGCTTTCGATTTCTTCATATACTGCTTCCTTTTCCTTCTGCCGCATGGAGCCAATCAGCAGGCAGACGCGCAGCCGTCCGTGCATCATTTTCATAAAATTATCATAATGCTGGCGGGCGAGAATCTCCGTTGGCGCCATAAGCGCGGCCTGACAGCCGTTTTTTGCCGTCGCATACATGGCCGCCGCCGCGACGACCGTTTTGCCGGAGCCAACGTCGCCTTGCACAAGGCGGTTCATGGGCGTATGGCTCGACAGGTCGGTGCAGATTTCATCTAATACAGTTTGCTGCGCGCGCGTCAATTGATAGGGGAGTGAGGCGATAAATTCACCAATACAGGATGTATCGAGCGCCGTTTCCCGGTGCTGTGCCGTTTTATTTCGTTTTATTTTTGCCAGAGAAAGCGACAATGTCAGTAATTCTTCAAACACAAGCCTACGCCGCGCCTGTTCAAATGCTTCAAAATCCAACGGGAAATGGATATGCTCGACCGCCTGACGAAGCGGAACAAGCGTGCAGTGCGCGAGCAGGGAGCGGGGGAGCGGGTCAGACAGTTCTGCCGCGGCGTCCAGGGCCTGCGTCATAGCGGTTTGCACGATTTTCTGTGTCAGTCCTTCCGTCAATGGATAGAGCGGGACGATTTTCCCCGTCACGACCTGCGGCTTGTCCAGACGCTCAAAGATGGGGTTTTCCATGGTTTTGCGCGGCCCAACGCGGCGGACTCTTCCGTAGAAAATATACGTTTCGCCCTTGTGGATACTGTTTTTGATGTATTTGTTATTAAACCACGTCGCCTGCATCTGCCCGCTTTCGTCCGCCAGTTCAACGGAATAGAGGGAGAGCGTTTTATTGATTTGCCGCTGACGGACAGCAGAAAAAACGGTGGCTTTTATGCACACCGTTTGTGAGTCGTACGCTTCATATATGGGAACAATTTTTGTCCGGTCCTCGTATCCGCGCGGAAAGTAGAAAAGCAGATCCTCTACCGTGACAACACCCACTTTTTCAAACAGCTTCGCCTTTGCCGCGCCGATGCCCTTTAAGGCCGTAATTTTATCGTGTAGCATGGTACATCACTCCACAGAAATGATGTAGTAGTAGAGCGGCTGCCTGCCGGCTTGCAGCAGTACGTCATAGTCGGGATATAATTCCTCCAACCGGTCAACCGCAGCCTGCGCCTGCTCTTCCGATACATCCTCGCCGTAATAGACCGAGATAACTTCCGAATCTTCATCGGCCATTTTGCCGACAAGGTCAAAGAGGGCATCTTCCGGGCTTTCTGCGACGGTACAGATTTCCCCCTCGCTGATGCCAATAATATCACCCGTCTTAATTTCCTTTCCAGACACGCTTGTGTCACGTACAGCATAAGTAACCTGTCCAGTCTTAACTTGCGCAAGTGCCATTGTCATGGCCTCCGTGTTTTGCTGCTGGTCGAGATGCGGCAAAAATGCCATCATTGCAGCAATGCCCTGCGGCACGGTCTTGGTCGGGAGCACGACAACGTCGCGCTCACACAGCTCCGCCGCCTGATTTGCCGCAAGGATAATATTTTTGTTATTTGGCAGCACAAACACGCAGTCTGCGTTAATTTTCTCAATTGCGTGCAGAATGTCGTCTGTGCTCGGATTCATGGTTTGCCCGCCTTCGATGATTTCATCTGCACCATAGTCGCGGAACAAATCGGCCAGCCCGCTTCCAGCCGTAACGCAGACAAATCCATATTGCTTATGCGGTGCGGCAGGGGAGACAGGAGCCGGCGTTTCTGATGCGCCCACTGACGCCTCTGACTCGAGAATTGTCGTGTGCTGCAGCTTCATATTGTCAATTTTAATCCGGCTGAGTGCGCCGAGCTTTAGCGCCTCTTCAATCACAAAACCGGGATGATTCGTATGGATATGAACCTTCACAATTTCATCGTCGTCAATAACAAGCTTGCAGTCGCCCTTTGGATCTATAACCTCGCTAAAGCGTTTTACATTGACTTTATCCGATTTTTTGTCAATGATAAACTCTGTGCAGTAGGCAAATTTGATGTTATCTGTATCAATGGCCGCTTGTGCTGTCGCAGAAGTCGTACTTTTTACCGCTTCTTTCAAATCGACGAGCGTACCCGTTGACAAGGCGAGGTACGCGCCCTCCAAAATTGTCACAAGGCCCGCGCCGCCCGCGTCCACAACGCCCGCTTCTTTTAACACCGGAAGAAGATTCGGCGTATTGTCGAGCGATTCCTTCGCCGCGTCAATTGCCTGCTCCATGACGATAGCAATATCGTCTTCCATTTCAGCCAGTTTTGCAGCCGTGGCTGCACAGTCTCGCGCTACGGTGAGGATTGTGCCCTCTGTAGGGCGCATAACAGCCTTATATGCCGTATCAACGCCGTTTTGCAGTGCAGCAGCAAGCTCTTTTGCGTCCGCACTCTGCTTTCCATCTAAACCCTTTGCAATCCCGCGGCAAAACTGTGACAAAATAACGCCGGAGTTTCCGCGCGCACCGCGCAGAGAAGCAGTTGACAAACTTTTTGCCACATCGCCAATTGCAGGCGTAACAAATTTTTTAACTTCTTCAGCTGCCGCCGACAAGGTCAGCGACATGTTCGTTCCGGTATCCCCATCCGGAACAGGAAATACATTCAGTGTGTCGACCGCAGTCTTATTATTGCCCAAGTGGTTCGACGCAGATATGATTAAATTGGCAAACTGTATGCCATCCAATGAAGTAATAATCGAAACCGCCCCCCAAAAAAAGAAAAATAAGCTTTAGTCGACGCGTGCGCTGTCGACATTGACATTGATTTTCCCGACTTTACAGCCTGACATGCTCTCAATGCTGTATTTTACGTTTTTGATAATGCTCTGGCAGATGACGCCAATATTTACGCCGTATTCCACCATGATATGCAAATCGATTGTAAGCCTGTCGTTCTCTGTCGAGATTGTCACGCCCTTTGTGATAGAGTCGCCCATCAGGAGGCTAGCAAGCCCATTCTTTTTCGCTGTCATGCCAACTACGCCGTAGCAGCGCGAGGCCGCCATGCCGGCAATTTTCGCTAGAACGTCGTTTTGAATCACAATCACACCATTTGCATTCTCTGTTTGAAGCGTCATATTATTTCCTCCATTCCATCCATTGGTAAATGTTCAATATTATAATAACCTATTGTATCATAGAAACGGATAGCCGTCTATAGATTGCACCAATTTTATGTATCGGCGTCTACATCGTCGAGCAGGCTTGCCGCCTCCGGCTCTGACAAAGACGTAATCTTTTTAAGTGTGCTCTGGATTTTTCGCGTCCGCACGCCAACAAGCTTGTCGAGCTCGCGGTTCGCCTGCTCGAGCCGCGTCTGTGTCTGTACAAGGACAGTCCCGAATTTGTCAAACTCTGTTTTAACAGCGCCGAGCACGTTCCAGACCTCGCTGGAGTGCTTCTGAATTGCCAGTGTTTTAAATCCCATTTGCAGGCTGTTGAGTAGAGAGGCCATTGTCGTCGGCCCGGCAATGCTGATTTTATAATCGCGCTGGAGCACTTCAACGAGTCCGCGGCGTACAACCTCCGCATACAACCCCTCAAACGGCAGAAACAGGATAGCAAAGTCAGTTGTCTGCGGTGGGTTCACATACTTATCGTGAATCGTCTTGGCAGACTGCTTGATACTGCGCTCCAAAGCCGCTGCCGCCGCGTTGATTTGCGCCGCGTCGCCGGTGTCGTATGCGTCGACCAAGTTAGCATACATGTCGGCCGGAAACTTTGAATCAATAGGGAGGTAGACCTCGGAATCATCCGTACCAGGCAGGCATACTGCAAACTCGACCGCGTCGCGGCCCGACTTAGTGACGACGTTTGTCTTGTACTGCTCAGGCGCAAGAATCTCTTCCAGGATTGCGCCAAGCTGTATTTCGCCCAAAATACCGCGGGTTTTTACATTGGATAGCACTTTTTTCAAGTCGCCGACCCCGACGGCAAGCGTCTGCATCTCGCCCAGTCCTTTATACACCTGCTCGAGCCGCTCGCTGACCAGTTTAAATGACTGGCTGATACGCTCGTCGAGGGTCTTTTGCAGCTTTTCGTCTACAGTCTGGCGCATTTTCTCGAGCTGCTTTTCGTTGTTTTCCGATACGGCGCGCAGCCGGTGTTCCATTGTAGCGCGGATATTTTCCAGCTTTTGCTCGTTTTCAAGTGAAAACTGCTTAAACCGCTCCGAAATCTCCCGAAGCCGCCGGTCCTGCATGTCCGCCCCGGATTTCTGCGCGTCGGACAATACGTCGGAAATCAGCGTGATATTTTCTTTCGTCATCTGCGCGTTTTCCAGCCGCGCAGTGCGCATTTCTTCGAAAATCTGCGCTTTTATGGCATCAAATGCGCTTTTGTCGTCGTTTTTGCGTGTCCGCACAAAAACGGCGATTAATATTATTATAGATAAAATCAGGGATATCATACCTGTTATCGCCAACAAAATATCCATCATATCCTCCGTTGCTTTTCTTAACTTAAACAGCTCCGTTGAGTACGTCGCGCTCCCGCTCCGCGCGCTTTGCACGGCCCATCAATTCGCCGATGGCATCCTTAGCCGGAAGTCCTTCAAAAAGTACGCGGTGCGTGCAGGCCGTAATCGGCATAGTTACATTGTATTTTTTTGCCAGTTTATACGCTGCTGCACAGGCATTGACCCCTTCAACGACCATATGTACCTCTTTTGTCGCTTCTTCCAGCGTTTTGCCCTGCCCAATCAGGATACCGGCCCGCCGGTTCCGGCTGTGCTGGCTCATACACGTTACGATAAGGTCGCCGATTCCGGTTAGTCCGGCAAATGTTTCAATTTGTGCGCCCATAGCTGCGCCGAGCCGCGCAATCTCTGCAATGCCGCGCGTCATCAATGCCGCGCTTGTGTTGTCACCGCATCCGAGCCCAACCGCAACGCCTGCGGCCAGCGCAATCACGTTTTTAATCGCGCCGCCAAGCTCGACTCCAAGCAGGTCGTCACTTGTGTATACGCGGAAAAATGGGCACATGAATACGTCCTGGATAAAGAGAGGAAGCTCCCTGTCCTCGGAGGCTACAACATTTGCCGTCGCCATGCCGCGACCGACTTCCTCCGCATGCGACGGACCACTCATGACGGCAAGACGTACACCCGGGATTTCGTCCCGGATTACCTCCGACAGCCGCTTTTGCGTATCCGGCTCAAGTCCTTTGGCAATGTTGAGCACGACCTGATCCGGACAAATATGGCGGGCGAGCGCGTTGGCAATGCTGCGTACTGCATGGGATGGAGTGGCAAGGACAATCAGTTCTGCATCTTGTACGCACGCGTCCATATCGTTTGAGCAAACGATATTGTCAGGCAACGCGACCCCAGGCAGATAGGCTTTGTTTTCGCGCTCATGTGAGAGCGCGTCGGATTCCTCTTTTCTCCACGACCAGAGCCATACATCAAACCCTTTTGCGGCCAACAGTGACGAAACCGCCGTTCCCCAGCTTCCAGAACCAATGACAGCAATTTTCATAGCAGCCTCCTTATTGTTCTTTCTTTTTTGCGCCGAGGCGCGACTCTGTGCCGTTTATCAGACGGCAGATATTGGCATGATGGCGGTAGATTGCAAGTGCGCCCATGAAAACAGAGGTGATGATGAGTGCATAATTGTAATCTTTATCAATTAAAATTGTGAAAATAATTGTCGCCACCGGGAAAATGATTCCACCGAAAATTGACCCAAGCGAAATATAGCGCGTCAGAACCATGACAAGCAATGCGCCGAACAGCACAATCAGTCCCAGCCGCCAATCCAACATAAAGATGACCGCTGCAGAGGTGGCAATGCCCTTGCCGCCCTTAAACTGGAAAAACACCGGATAGTTATGCCCCACAACCACCGCGGCGCCGCACAGATACGGCAGCAAAACAATCGCCGTCTCGTCCTCATAAAAGGGAAACCACCTTGCGGTAAGATACATAATTAAATACGCGAGCAATAGGGCAATTACGCCTTTTAATACATCGCACAGAAGCGTCAGCACACCAATCCGTTTGCCATAGGTGCGCAGCATGTTTGTTGCGCCGGCGTTGCCGCTCCCATGTTCGCGGATATCCGTACCAATCAACTTTGATATAATAATTGAAGAATTGACACTGCCAATCAAATAGGCCGCAAGCACGGCGGCCAATGTCACCAACCAAACCATTCCCATATCCTCCAAGAGTTGTATTTCGATATATTTGTTACTTTTTATCCCCGCGTTCGCGGATGATGAAGCGGATCGGCGTCCCTTCAAACCCAAACGCCGCCCGGAGCTGATTCTCTAGATAGCGCTGGTACGAAAAGTGGAACAGCTCCGCCTTGTTGACAAAGATTACAAACGTAGGCGGTTTTGCCGTTGCCTGCGTCGCGTAGTAAATGCGCAGCCGTTTCCCTTTGTCGGACGGCGGCTGTACCTTCGCGGTCGCCTCTCCAATCACATCGTTGAGCATCCCCGTTGTGATGCGCCGTGCGTTTTGCTCTGCCGCCGCGTTAATCATATCGAACAGTTTGTCGACGCGCGCGCCCGTTTTTGCCGATATGAACTGAATAGGGGCGTACTGCATGAACGCCAGCGTGTCCAGAATATCCAGTTTGTAGTTTTTCATCGTATTTGTTTCTTTCTCAACGATGTCCCATTTATTGACAACGACAATCGCCGCCTTGCCGCTCTCATGCACAAAGCCGGCAATTTTCGAGTCCTGCTCCGTAATGCCCTCCGCGCCGTCAATCATAATGATACACACGTCGCTGCGTTCCACCGCCGCAAAGGCGCGGATGACGCTGTAACGCTCAATCTGCTCATCGACCTTTGACTTGCGGCGGATGCCGGCCGTGTCAATAAAGGTGTATTTTTGCCCGTTGCGCTCGTAATGCGTATCAATCGCGTCGCGCGTTGTACCGGCAATGTTCGTTACAATGACACGCTCCTCGCCCAAAATACGGTTGATCAGCGACGACTTGCCCGCGTTCGGTTTACCAACGACGGCAACTTTAATGATATCTTCTTCTTCGTCGCCTTGCTCTGCGGAGGGGAAGTGCTTGGCGCATTCGTCGAGTAAATCGCCAACGCCGAGTCCGTGTGTGGACGAAATTGCGACGGGGTCGCCAAGCCCTAAGTTATAAAATTCATAAAAATCCATCGGCGGGTCGCCCGTGTTATCCACCTTGTTGACCGCCAGCACAATTGGCTTGCCGGACTTGATCAAAAGCGCGGCAACGTCCTTGTCCGCCGCCGTCAATCCGTCGCGTACATTCACAATAAATATAACAACGTGCGCCATTTCAATGGCGAGCTGCGCCTGCGCGCGCATCTGCGACAGAATTTCGTCGTCCGCCTTCGGCTCGATACCTCCTGTATCAATGAGCGTAAAGTCGCGCCCAAGCCATTCCGCGTCCGCAAATACGCGGTCGCGCGTTACGCCGGGCGTATCGTCGACAATGCTGATACGTGTGCCGGCGATTTTATTAAATAAAGTAGACTTGCCCACGTTCGGGCGGCCTACGATTGCCACTACCGGTTTTGCCATGCGTGTTGTCCTCCTGTTTGTTTTTGTATATGCAAAAGTTTTTCAATAAAGTCATATCCGTCGTTTAACACGGGGGTGATTGGAACGTTCAGTTTCTGTTCCAGCTCCTGAAGCGATACGTCATCTAGAAAAACGTCATCGTCTGCGCGCAGCATAGCCGCCGGGATAAACAGCTCCTTTCCAAGCTCCTGCCCTGCGAGCTGCTCGGCGATATCACAAGCGCACACAAGACCGCTAACCGTCACACCGCCGCCAAAAAAGTTGTTTTTTATCGCATAAACCCGGATGGAAAGACTATCTACCTGTGCGCAGAGCCGCTCTACAAGGTCCTTTATAAAAGGATAGGCAAGCTCGCCGGTTGCAATGCTGACCTGCGCAGAATACTTCTTTACCGTTAGTTCTGACAATGCCTGCGTAAACTCCGCTTCCATACTCGGTATCAGGCCCACACCGTTGTCAAGCTGCGGAAAGCCTTCGTACGCTTCCTCTGGCGGGAACAGAACGCTCGCCATAAGATAAAACTCATCTGAAAGATAAATCAACGCGCTTCCACACTGTTGCCGCAGCTTTTCCTGCCACGACTCCACCTGCCGAATCAGCGCGCGAGCACTAGCTTTATTATAGCTTTTCAGCGGGTACAGCCCCTCGCGGTATGCCGTCAGCCCGACCGGTACAGCCGATACGCTGCCTACATACGGGTGAAGCGCGGCCAGATCACGGATGGTACGGTCGAGCTCCGCACCGTCATTGATTCCGGGGCAAAGAACGATCTGGCAGTTCATACTAATTTGATTTTGAGCCAGTCTTTGCATGATTTTATAAACCTCGCCGGCGTGCCGGTTGCCGAGCATCATCCTGCGCAGTTCTGAATCCGTCGTATGGACGGAAACATTCACCGGGGAAATCCGCATTTGGATAATGCGGCTGATGTCGCGCTCTGTCAGATTTGTCAGCGTGATGTAATTCCCCTGCAAAAAGGAGAGCCGCGCATCGTCGTCTTTAAAGTAGACCGTTTCCCGCATACCCTTTGGAAGCTGGTCGATAAAACAGAAAATACACTTGTTTTTACACCGCTTCGGCGCGTCCATCAAAGAATTTTCAAATTCAATTCCCAAATCCTCATAGCCGGTATATACCTCGATGATCTCGTGTTCGCCCTCTGCCGTCAAAAGCTCAATCTCGAGTTCCTCGTCGCAGGAAAGAAATTTATAGTCGAGCACATCGCCAATTGCCGAGCCGTTAATTTTTAAAATACAGTCGCCGCGCATCAGGCCGATTTCCTCGGCAATACTGCCGGGCGCGACTGCTTTGATTCTTGCATTTGCCATAGTAGCGCCTTTCATTTGTAAAATATTGCATGTAACAACCCACTCTTTATTATCTACCAATTCTGTAAAATAGTCAAGTTATTTTTACCCCGCCGCTTCGACACAGTTTTTGTTTGTGTAAGTTTTTGTTGAGCGGCCGGGAAAAATGTGGTACAATATAAACTGAGAGGTGAGGCTATGGCGATTGTACTTTCTGTTGCAGGCACGCTGTTACTTCTGAATGGAATTTATTTGTGTGTATTTTCTAATATGGACTTGGGCGTTGTCCTGACGGTTCTTCTGGGTTTGGTTTTTCTTGCATGGGGCATTTTTTATAAAAAGATAGCTTATGTGACAAGAAAAGGGTTTTGGAGAGTTTTTAAGATAGTTGTGTTGAGCTTATTGTCGCTTGAACTTGTGTTTGCTGGGGTTATCGCAATTTATGGGCAAAGCGACAATGCGAATTATGTAGAAGACGCGGTGATTGTTTTGGGTGCGGGTATACACGGCGAAGAAGTATCAATGCCTTTGAAGCTGCGGCTTGACAAAGCAATTGAATACAACCAGAGAAATCCTGAGGCTTTAGTCGTTGTGACGGGCGGCAAAGGGCCCCAGGAAACTATAACTGAAGCAGAGGCGATGGAACGCTATCTTGTAGAACATGGAGTAAGTAAGAACATCATTGTCAAAGAGGAAAACGCGACATCGACCAATGAAAATATGCGGTTTTCCAAAGAAATATTGGATTCGCATTTTGGTAGGGAATATGACGTAGCTGTGATAACAAATGGGTTTCATATCTTTCGCAGCGTATCCATTGCGGAAAGAGAAGGACTTGGGTATGTGACCCATCTGCACGCCGGGCTGCAATGGTACAATTGGATATCATGTTACTTGAGAGAGAGTTTGGCGATACTGAAAATGTGGGTGATGGGGTGAAAGTGACATGCTGACAAAACAGGATTATATCACATTCTTAAATGACGAGCGAAATAAATTAATAAATGAATTTGAAAAATTAGATGAGCTGACGAAAAAAGTTTTCTTAAGTCTAATAGAATTGTCCGATAAAGACTTAGATTCAATATCTGAAAATAGAAGATTTCGCGTTTTTTTGACAACATTCAAAGAAATTATTGTGATGTGTTTTGAAAATCATGCTACAAAATCTTATATGAGGAGTTTGTTCAAACACTTGAACAATAAAAATATATTAGCTTTTTACATGGAATTAGTGCCATCCAGATCTACGGAGATAAAACAGATTATGGAGATATTTGTCGTTTTTTTTGTGTATTGGCAAGATCCGGAAACGACAAAAGAAAATAAATTACAAGAAATTTTACGGCGAATTGATAGGTGGATGTGATGAAGTTTTTTTGATTCTGTAGCTAATTAAAAAAGATATGATTTAAAATTATATTTGGAGGAGTAAATATGCTGACAAAAGAAAAGCGGGAATTTATTGAATTTATGATGGGCGCAGATGTTCTGCGCTTTGGAGACTTCGTGACAAAAAGCGGACGCAATACGCCCTATTTTGTCAATACAGGAAACTATAAAACAGGCGCACAGTTTTCCCAGCTCGCAAAGTTTTATGCAAAGCTGATTTATGAAACGGTTGGGGATAAGTTTGACGCGATGTTTGGCCCGGCGTATAAAGGGATTGTACTGGCTGCCGGTGCTGCTGGCGCGCTCTATACGGAGCACGGTATTGATAAGCCGTATTTTTACAACCGCAAAGAAGTTAAGGATCACGGCGAGGGCGGAAGCCTGGTCGGTTATAAACCAGAGGATGGCGACCGCATTATTATTGTTGAGGATGTTATTACGGCGGGGACCGCGCTTCGTGAAACACTGCCTATTTTGAAAGCAGCGGCAAATGTATCGGTAGAGGATATGTTTATTTCTGTGAACCGGTGCGAGTATGGACAGAACCCGGAAAAGGCCGTGACCGATGAAGTAAGGGACGAATTTGGAATAAATGTCCATGCAATCATTCGTGTGACGGATATTTTTGAGTATTTGAAGGAAAAGCCGGAATATAAGACAGTTGCAGCGGCAATGGAGCGGTATATGGAGCAATACTGTGTTATTTCATAAGTTTTTATGCAATATTTATGGATAATTTGTAAATGAGATGAACATAAAATAAAATTTTTATAAGATTTGCTAAAAAGCTCTATACATTTCCAGCTAAATGTAGTATACTATACACAGCATATATTTTACGTTTGGAAGGAGAATGCAGTATGGAGTTTGATCGTTTGATTGCGCATGGCGTAGGAATTGATGTTTGGCAAAAAGGAGATATGGCTGTCAAGGTTTTTAAAGAGGACCAGCCCAAAACGATGGTGCTGTATGAAGCAATTACGCAGGCGCGAATTGAGGAGACGGGCTTGAGCGTGCCAAAGATTATAGAAGTCTCGAAAATCGACGGCGATTGGGCAATTACGATGGATTTAATCGAGGGGAAAATGCTGGCGGATTTGATGAAAGAAAATCCGGAAAAGATGGACGAGTACATAGAGGAAATGGTGGACTTGCAGCTTGAGATTCACGCAAAGAAGTCGCCGCGCCTCATTAAGCTCAAAGACCAGCTTCGTCATGATATTGAGAGCCTGGACTGTATTGACGCGACGCGCAAGTATGAGCTTTTGACCCGGCTGGAAAGTATGCCGAAGCATACAAAGCTCTGCCACGGTAATTTCAGCCCGCTGAACATTATGAAAATGGATGGGAAAACCTATCTTATCGACTGGATTGCAGCGACACAGGGCAACGCCAGCGCAGATGTTGGTGTGACGTATTTGCTTTTGACGCTCGATTATTCCGAAGAGATTGCGGAACGGTATATGGACTTGTTTTGCAGGAAGAGCAATACAGAGAAAAAATATGTGCAGGCGTGGCTGCCGATTATTGCGGCGTCGAGACTGACAAAAGGAATTGAAAAGGAAAAAGACCTTTTGATGAAATGGATTGACGTTGTCGATTATGAATAAAAAATAAAAGAAAAACGCCGTGAATCACGGCGTTTTTCTTTTTGCTGGGTTAGCAAATTATAAAAAATAATGTATATTTATAAATTTTACATAGATTTTACATATTACTATTGTCAAGAAAGGGAAAACTATGTATAATAGTAGAGCTTCTATAATATAAATAGGAAATTAAAACTTTTTGGATAAGGGGTTGGACGCCTGAATGTGTGACTATATCAAGACAAAAATCGTATGTACGCTGGGGCCTGCTACGGATGATGACCAGACCTTGGAGGCAATGATTCTTGCGGGGATGAATGTAGCACGGCTGAATTTTTCTCATGGAAGCTATGAAGACCACAAGCGCCGTGCAGACAAGGTAAAGGCAATCAGTAAGCGGCTTGGGATTCCAGTTGCACTTCTGCTTGACACGAAGGGGCCAGATATGCGGGTAGGTCGGTTTGCAGAAGGAAAAGCGATTGTAAAAGCCGGGGATTCGTTTGTGTTTACCACACTCCCATGGGAGGGAGACAGCGAGAAGGCGCAGATTCTTTATGACAAACTTCCGCAGAAGGTCGGCGTTGGAAATACGATTATGGTGGATGACGGCCTTGTACAGATGGTTGTTACGGATGTGAATAAAACAGATGTAGTCTGTCGGGTGGTTGTCGGCGGAACAATTTCCAACAATAAAAGCGTTAATGTTCCATCTGTAAAACTGGACATTCCGTTTTTGCGGGAAAACGATGTAAATGACCTGCTGTTCGGCATTGAGAATGATTTTGATTTTGTTGCGGCTTCCTTTACCCGGAATGCATCTGATATTTTGTCGATTAAAAAGATTTTGGAAGATAACGGCAGCGATATGCGCATTATCGCCAAGATTGAAAATTTTGAAGGAATTGAAAATATAGATGAAATTATCAAGGTGAGCGACGGCATCATGGTTGCACGCGGCGATATGGGCGTTGAAATCCCGTTTGAAGAAATTCCGGCGCTGCAAAAAATGATTATAAAAAAGACAATGGTATCTGGTAAGCCGGCAATTACAGCGACGCAGATGCTTGAGTCAATGATTCAGAACCCACGTCCGACGCGGGCGGAGATTACCGACGTTGCAAATGCAATTTACGACGGTACAAGCGCAATTATGCTTTCGGGAGAAACCGCAGTTGGAAAGTATCCGGTTGAAGCGGTATCGACTATGGCGCGGATTGCAAAAAAGACTGAGGACGATATCAACTACATTAAGCGGTTTTCTGAGAATGATTACAACGCAAATGTTAATATCACGACAGCAATCAGCCATGCAACCTGCAGTGCAGCGCACGACCTCGGTGCGGCGGCAATTATAACGCTTACCATGAGCGGCACGACCGCTCGCATGATGTCAAAATACCGGCCGGCATGTCCGATTATCGGTTGCACCTCACGTGAAAAGACCATGCGTTTTATGTGCCTGTCATGGGGCGTCATTCCGGTTTTCCTTGAGAATATGGAGGATAGCGGAGAACTATTTGAGCGGGCAGTGGATATTGCGCTTGAACACGGCTATGTCAAGAGTGGTGAAATGGTTGTTATCAGTGCGGGCCTTCCGTTGGGGATTCAGGGTACAACGAATATATTGAAAGTCGAAATTGCAGGCCACATCCTGATTAATGCAAAAGGCAGCGGCCAGAGACCAGTTTCCGCCCCGGTGTGCGTATGTAAAACAGCGAAAGAAGCAGCAAAGAAGTTTAATAACGGTGATATACTGGTCATTCATGATACAAGCAATGACCTCTTGCCTATTATAAAACGCGCTTCTGGACTTGTAATTGAGTCCGCAAGCTCAGCCTCACATGGCGTAATTGTGGGTATGACGCTCGATATCCCTGTTATTTATGCGGCGAACAATGCAACGGATATCTTAAAGTGTGGCGCAATTGCTACGCTTGACCCGTCGGGCGGTGTGGTATACAGCGGAACGGTTAAGGTTGGGCAGTAAAGATGTAAATAATAAAAAGCGGGGAGTACGTCTCTCCGCTTATTTTTTGTGAAATATTGCAATTGGAACGGACGAGTGGTATAATTTACAACATATGAGCAGAATACAAAGAAAGACAGGTAAAGGACGGGGCGAATATGAAGCATGGATTTATAAAGACGGCGGCGGCAACGTGTGAGATTCGTGTTGCAGACTGCGCATTTAATGTTAAGTCAATCAAGGAGGCAATGCAGAAGGCTTATGGCAGCGGGGCAAAGCTACTTGTATTGCCGGAGCTGTGTATAACGGGCTATACCTGCGGCGATTTGTTTTTGCAGCAGCCGCTTTTGAAAGCAGCGGAACATGCGCTGTTCCAGCTCGCAGAGGCGAGCGTAGCAATGGAAATGCTTTGTGTTGTTGGTCTGCCGCTCGTCTATCGGACGAAGCTTTATAACTGTGCGGCGGTGCTGTATAATGGCGAAATATTGGGCGTTGTCCCAAAAACGAATATTCCGAATTACAGCGAGTTTTATGAACAGAGGCATTTTTCTCCTGCGCCGAAAGATAACGGCGAGATTGTTTTGCAGGGGAAACGGATTCCCTTCGGTACAAAGCTTGTCTTTGCCTGTGAAAGCGTACCAGACTTTGTGCTTGGAGTTGAAATTTGTGAGGATCTATGGGTGCCACAGCCGCCGTCGGCAGCACACGCGCTTGCCGGGGCGACAGTAATTGCGAATTTGTCGGCAAGCGACGAAGTAATCGGCAAGGCAGATTACCGCCGTATGCTTGTTTCCTCGCAGTCGGCACGGCTTATCTGCGGCTATGTGTATGCTGATGCCGGATACGGCGAATCGACGTCCGATCTCGTATTTTCCGGGCATGATTTGATTGGAGAAAACGGAACAATCCTTCAAGAGAGCGGATTGTTTGAAACAGGGGTTTATTTCAGTGAGATTGACGTGCAAAAGCTTGCGGCAGAGCGACGGCGGACGACGACCTTTCCAGCGGATGTGGCGGAAGGGTATCAGATTATACCGTTTAATTTAGATTTGCAGGAAACAAAGTTGACGCGTCTGGTGGCGCGTCGTCCGTTTGTACCGGACAATGCGGAAACTCGTGCACAGCGCTGTGAAGAAATCCTTGCTATTCAAGTTGAGGGACTGAAAAAAAGAATTTCGCATACGGGCTGCAAGACAATTGTAGTCGGTATCTCCGGCGGACTTGACTCCTGCTTAGCTCTGCTGGTTATGGAACGTGCGATGAATCAGCTTGCCCGTCCGATGGAGGATATCGTCGCGGTAACAATGCCGTGCTTCGGCACGACGAAGCGAACGAGGTCGAACGCGGAGCTGTTATGCGAGGCGTTGGGTGTGACGCTCCGCACGATTGACATTGCCGATGCGGTGAATCAACATTTTAAAGATATCGGACAGCAGGAGGACTGCTATGACGTTGTGTTTGAAAATGCGCAGGCCCGGGAACGGACGCAGATATTGATGGATGTGGCCAATCAGTGCGGCGGACTTGTAATTGGAACGGGTGATTTGTCAGAGCTGGCGCTTGGGTGGGCCACCTATAACGGCGACCATATGTCCATGTACGGTGTTAATGCCTCTGTTCCGAAAACGCTTGTGCGCCATATTGTGCGCTATGTTGCGGACAGTGCAGAGTCAGGGACGCTAAAAACGGCGCTCTACGACATTTTAGATACGCCGGTGAGTCCAGAGCTTTTGCCGGCACAGCAGGACGGCACAATTTCTCAAAAGACAGAGGACATCGTCGGGCCGTACGACCTGCATGACTTTTTCCTCTATTATATGGTTCGGTTTGGCTTTTCACCAGAAAAGATTTTCCGCCTGTGTACGTATGCTTATGCGGGAGAGTATGAGAAGAAAACAATTTTGCATTGGATGAAAACCTTTTACCGCCGCTTTTTCTCCCAGCAGTTTAAGCGTTCCTGCCTGCCTGATGGGCCAAAGGTTGGTACAGTTACCTTATCGCCGCGCGGTGACTGGCGTATGCCGAGCGATGCGAGCGCAAGGATTTGGCTCGATGAGGTGGAGAAGCTGTAATATTTATAGAATAGGAAACGGCGCAGCTTTTGCTGCGCCGCATTTTCTTTTATTTCACGCTTGTATGCCGCTGACGCCGTAGGAGACGAAAATGTGCGAACATGGTGATAATTGCACTTAAAATCAAAAATAGATAAAAACTGATTCCACGATTGACAAGCATAGCAGGCAAGACCAAATCGGCTCCAAAAATTACATAAAACATTTTTAGAAAACTGCCTTCCGAAGCGCCGACTGCACCGGGCAGCGGCAGGGATGAAACACAGATGGTAAGTATTGTTTGCAATGCGAGAATATCAAGGTAGCTGTACGTGTTCAGGCCAAATGCCAGATATACAAAATATGGTACTGAAAATTGGAATAAAATCTGGCAAGTGCTGATACCCATTGTTTTAAACAAAACGACAGGCGTTTTTTTAATATAGCTGGCACAGCTTGTGTAGTTTTGAATCACACCGAGCACCTTTTTTGTCACAGCGTACTGGTTTTTTATAAGATGAATGCGCACAAGCAGAGCAACCGCGCCGACCGCCAGCTTTTTGAGCAGCGACTCAGAAAAAATCGCAAATGCCAAAACGAGTATCATAAAGATGTAAAACAGGCTACCGTAAAGAAACAGTACCCAGATGCCCCCCATATTCGCAAAGACGAAGCTCCCCCTCAAACACAGCATTACCACGCCGAACAGCAGTGTCACACATTGCAGGGAGGCAAGCATAATCAAAAAGCCAAGTGTGGAAGCACCTACCTTGATTTTATCCTTACTCATGTAGTAGACCTGTGCCGGCTGACCGCCGGTGGACGAGGGCGTAATGGAACTGAAATAGAACCCGACGAAAGCATATTTAATACAACTCCGGAATTTTGCACTTTCCCGAAATGTATTGGTCAGAAAGTAGATATTTGCCGCTTCACAGCATATATAACCAAACATGCAGAGGACTCCGACAGCAAGCCACAGAGGATTGGCCTGCAAAAGCGCAGGCAGTACGCTGAGTATGTCGTGATCCTTAAATATCAGCCAAAAAGTCAAAACTATCAGCAGACCAAATATCAGAATGCTGAGAATATATTTCTTTTTATCTTCTACAAGCGATTCCATAAATCCCACAGGAGCGAGGCTCCACCCTTTCAAAGTGTCAATAAGTATTATACCCTTTCTTTCCCGTTCTGGCAAGTATAATATTTCCAATACCTTGGACAAGTTGCACGAAATATTTCGCTTGCTAATCCTATTTTTGCATGTTATAATGAAACTATCCAAATAAATTAGATGAAAATTTTCACCCAAATAGAACGCAAACAGAGGTGTTGGTATGAAACTGTCGAAAATCAAGCAGCTTTTGGAAGCGGAAATCAAAACAAAAGAGGTCATAGAGGACATTGACATCAAAAGCGCCTGCGGCAGCGACTTAATGAGTGATGTTCTGGCTTTTGTCAAAGAGCAGGGGATTTTGCTAACAGGGCTTGTTAATCCACAGGTTGTCCGGACGGCGGAAATGATGGATATTCGTGTAATTGTTTTTGTTCGTGGAAAGGAACCGGACGACGATATGATTCAGTTAGCAGATGAGAAGGGGATTGTACTATTGACTACGCAGCGCGCCATGTATGTGGCGTGCGGCTTGTTGTATTCAAATGGACTAGTTCCGGACAACCGTGTGTAGGAGGTGCGGCATGGAAAATGCGATTAAACTGCACTATGATGTTGCCGGGGGTGACTTTGTCGAGGCGGGAACAGCCTCCGGCAATGTAAAAAAGGTTCTCAGCCAGATTGGGATTGATCCAGCCGCAATCCGCCGGGCGGCAATTGCCATGTATGAGGGTGAAATCAATATGGTGATTCATGCAAATGGCGGAGTGGCGGACGTGGAAGTGACAAACGAATACATAGAGATTGTACTCCGTGACAGCGGCCCGGGAATCAAGGACATTGCCCTTGCCATGCAGGCAGGCTACTCTACAGCCTCTCAGGCGGCGCGCGATATGGGGTTCGGCGCGGGGATGGGGCTGCCAAATATGAAAAGCTATACAGACGAAATGAATATTGCGAGCAAGGTTGGCGTTGGCACAACTGTAACCATGCGGATATATTTCAAATAAAGGCCGGCGGTTCCGGCCAAAGGCGGTGAATAGCTTGGAACGAACGTATTTTCATTCTGTAACGCTGGATAAAGAAAAGTGTATGGGCTGTATCAACTGCATTAAGCGCTGCCCTACAGAGGCGATTCGCGTCCGTAATGGAAAGGCGCGGATTATTAAAGAACGGTGTATCGACTGCGGGGAGTGTATCCGCGTCTGTCCATATCATGCGAAAAAAGCGGTGACCGACCCATTTGATAAAATATTTGATTACCAATATAAAATTGCGCTGCCTGCGCCGAGTCTGTACGGACAGTTTAATCAGCTTGACGATATTAACATTGTGCTTAACGGTCTCAGGCAAATTGGGTTTGACGCAGTTTATGAAGTGGCGCGCGCGGCGGAGATTGTCACGATTGCCACAAAAGATTTGATTTATCAGAAAAAGCTTGCCTATCCCATTATTTCATCGGCTTGCCCAGCCGTCGTGCGGCTGATACGGGTGCGCTTCCCAAGCTTGATTAAAAATTTACTGCCGCTTTTGTCGCCGATGGATGTCGCGGCAAAGCTTGCAAAGAAAGAAGCGCAGGAAAAGACGGGCCTTCCGCTCCATAAAATCGGTGCATTTTTTATTACGCCCTGCGCAGCCAAGGTCACGGTGACAAAAGACCCGATTGGACAGGAACGCTCCTATGTAGACGGGGCAATCTCCATGTCAGATATTTACATGAAACTCGTTCCGGCAATGAACAAGCTGAAAACGACAGAAAACCTTGTCCGTTCCGGCTTAAAGGGCGTGGGATGGGCCAACAGCGGCGGGGAGGCGTTTGCGCTTGGGAAAGATGAGTATATCGCCGTGGATGGAATCGATAATGTAATCAAGGTTTTGGAGGCACTGGAGGACGAACAGCTTCCAAACATAAAGTTCGTTGAGGCTGGCGCCTGCGTCGGCGGCTGTGTCGGCGGCCCGCTCGCGGTGGAAAACGGGTTTGTGGCGGAAACAAAGATTAAACTTCTGACCAAACGGCTTACAAGTTACGAAATGGAAAAGGAATTTCCATGCATTGGAATTGACGACGTCAGCTTCAGCAAACCGATTGAATATCTGCCGGTCATGAAGCTGGACAATGATATTATCGAGGCCATGAAGAAAATGGACCGGCTGGAAACCATCTACGATTCTCTGCCGAAAATTGACTGTGGAAGCTGTGGTGCGCCATCGTGCCGCGCGCTGGCGGAGGACGTTGTACGGGGCTTTGGCAAAGAGATGGATTGTATCCGCAAACTGCGTGAGCGCGTGTTTAATCTTGCAAAAGAAATGGTAGATATTCAGGAAAATATCAGTACCTTTGAGAAAAAGGAAGAGTAGGGGGGTGGGCGAATGAAGCTTAAACAGTTGATCGCTTTGCTTGGCGCAAAGCTTTTAACACAGGGAGCCGACCTGGAACGGGAGCTGCACGGGTGTTATATCTGCGATTTGCTCAGCTATGTGATGAGTCATGCGGAGAAGGACAATATCTGGATTACAGTGCAGACGAATCTCAATGTTGTGGCCGTTGCGTCTCTGACAGAAGTAGGATGTGTTATCCTGCCTGAAAATATTGAGCCGGAGGAACTAACGCTGCAAAAAGCGGAAACCGAGGGCGTCATATTGTTGTCTGCCCGGCAGACTGCCTATGAAATTGCAGCTGCGCTCGCCGGCGGACTGAAATAAAACTGAGCAGAAAGGCGGAGCAGCAGTGCAATGCTTTTATGATTTTCATATTCATTCTTGCCTGTCGCCGTGCGGCGATATGGATATGACGCCAAATAATATTGTCAATATGGCGGTTTTAAAGGGGCTTGACGCAATTGCAATTACTGACCATAATTGTGCGGCTAACGCCGAAGCGGTACTACGCGCGGCGGAGGGGAAGCTTGTGGCGCTGCCCGGCATGGAGGTCGAAAGCTGTGAAGAAGTACATATGGTATGCCTGTTTGCAGAGCTAAAACAATGCCGAGAGATGGAACACGAGGTGCAGGCGAATCTATTCCATATTCAAAACAATGTCGAAATTTATGGCGAACAGGTAGTGCTTGATGAATTTGACGAGCCGCGCGGAAGCGTAGAGCAATTGCTCGTTGTAGCAACAAACCTGTCGGTCTATGATATCGTAAAACGAACGCACGAGCTGGGCGGCGTATGTATTGCCGCACATATTGATAAAAGTGCCTATAGTATTCTTTCAAATTTGGGTATGTTACCGGACGATTTGGAGCTGGATGCGGTAGAGCTTTCAAAACGTGGGGATTTTGAAACGCTTGCAGCCGTGCATGGCGATCTCCACGGTATGCGCGTGCTGCATTCTTCCGACGCACACTATTTGGCAGATATTTCGGAGCGGGTTCACGCGCTGGAATTAGCAGGAGAATGCAGTGCAAAAACAGTCATAAATGCCCTGCGTATTGGAATAGAATAACATAAAAGAAATAATACGGCTTGTATCGTAATAGAGCCGTATTAATTTTTTAAAAAATTTTTCGAAAAATGTAGATTTTCAGTCATATAAATGTTATAATTTTTAATAGTGCGTTTGTGACTTTGATTGTTAATCTTGTAACAAATGCGCGGGGGTGAATGTTATATAAGACCGCAAGCCTTTGGCAGATTTGGTCAATATATAAAAACTTAGGAGGACCTAACATGAGTGAGAAAAAAGTCAGTGCTTTTAAAGGCACGAAACAGCAGGAGGAACAGCTGCTGCAGGTAATTGAAAACCATAAGGGGCAGGAAGGCTCCCTGATGCCGATTCTTCAGGAGGCACAGGAGATTTACGGGTATCTTCCGCTCGAGGTTCAGCAGATTATCGCTGAAAACACATCCTACACAATGGCGGAGATTTACGGCGTGGTAACATTTTATGCGCAGTTCTCCCTCTATCCGAAGGGCGAGTATAAGATTGCGGTCTGTCTTGGAACGGCTTGTTATGTAAAAGGCTCTGGAGATATTTTGGACAAAATCAAGGAGCGGCTGGGGATCGAGGTAGGCGAGTGCAGCTCGGACGGAAAGTATTCGCTTGATGCGACCCGCTGCATCGGCGCGTGCGGCCTTGCGCCGGTTCTGACTGTCAACGACGATGTTTACGGCAGACTGACGGTGGACGACGTGGAAGGCATTTTGAGTAAATATTGATGCCATGCAGGAGTTAGCACTGCACGTACTGGACATTGCGCAGAACTCGATTGCTGCGGAGGCGACCTTGATTGAGATTACAGTTACGGAACGCCCCTGCGCGGATACGCTGGACATCGTAATTCGGGATAACGGCAGGGGAATGGACGAGGAAAAGGTCAAAAAAGTTCTTGATCCCTTTTATACGACGCGGACAACGCGGAAGGTGGGACTTGGGATTCCGCTCTACCGCGAGGCTGCGCTTTCCACGGGGGGCGACTTTCGGATCGAGAGCAAAGTCGGCGTTGGAACGACCGTTTTTGCGCGGTTCGGCTATTCGCACATTGACCGGCAGCCGCTTGGCGATATTGCTGGTGTGATACATACGCTGATTACCTGTAACCCGGAGCTTGACTTTGTCTATACGCATCAGATAGAAGGGGAGCAGTTTGTCGCAGACACCCGGGAGATGAAGGCAATATTAAGCGGAGTTTCGCTCTCGGATATGCAGGTCAGCCTCTGGCTGAAGGAGTTTTTACAGGAAGGAATTTCAAATTTACATGGAGGTGTTTCATCGTGAAATCGTTAGAAGAATTGAGTAAAATCAGGGAAAGCGCCCTGAATCAGATTAATATGCGCCACGATCGGCAGGACGGTATCCGTGTTGTTGTCGGTATGGCAACGTGCGGGATTGCGGCGGGTGCACGCCCGGTTTTGAATGCTTTTGTAGAGGAAGTGACAAAGAGAAAGCTGCTTGACGTAAAAGTGGAGCAGACTGGCTGCATTGGCATGTGCCGGCTTGAGCCGATTGTTGAGGTCTATATGCCGGGCAAAGAAAAGGTCACATATGCGAAAATGGATCCAGAAAAGGCACGCAAGGTTGTAGCTGACCATATCGTAAACGGTAAGCCGTGCGTAGAGTACACGATTGGCGAGGTTGACAAATAAGTTTTGGAAAGAATCAGTTTTAAATAGAACAGAGGAGGACTCATAGAAATGGAGTTATACAGGAGCCATGTGTTAGTCTGCGGCGGTACGGGATGTACGTCGTCAGGCTCGCAGAAGATTATTGACGAGCTGGAAAAACAGCTCAAAGAGCAGGGGATTGATAAGGAAGTTATGGTCGTAAAGACCGGCTGCTTTGGTCTCTGCGCGCTGGGACCGATTATGGTCGTATATCCGGAGGGCGCATTTTACAGTATGGTAAAGCCCGAGGACATTAAAGAAATCGTGTCCGAGCACCTGGTAAAGGGCAGAATTGTAAAGCGTTTGCTCTATTCGGAAACAGTACATGAAGAAGAAGGCAAAATCAAGTCACTTAATGAAGTTGACTTCTATAAAAAGCAGATGCGTATCGCGCTGCGGAACTGCGGTGTAATCAATCCGGAAAAGATTGAGGAATATATTGCATTTGACGGCTATAAGGCACTGGGCAAAGTGCTGACTGAGATGACGCCGGAGGAGCTGATTGCCGAAATGAAAGCGTCCGGCCTTCGCGGACGCGGCGGCGCAGGCTTTCCGACCGGTGTAAAGTGGGAGTTCGCGTCGAAGTCGGTTGCAGACCAGAAGTACGTTTGCTGCAACGCGGACGAGGGCGACCCGGGCGCTTTCATGGACCGTTCGGTTCTGGAGGGCGACCCGCACTCAGTCATCGAAGCAATGGCGATTGCAGGCTACGCAATCGGCGCAACACAGGGTTATATTTACATCCGTGCAGAGTACCCGATTGCCGTACAGCGTTTGCAGATTGCAATCAACCAGGCGCGTGAATACGGCCTGCTCGGCAAAAACATTTTTGGTACGGACTTCTGCTTTGACCTTGATATCCGCCTTGGCGCGGGCGCGTTCGTATGCGGTGAGGAGACGGCCTTGATGACTTCCATCGAGGGCAAGCGCGGCGAGCCGCGGTGCCGTCCGCCGTTCCCTGCGGTAAAGGGCTTGTTTGGCAAGCCGACCGTCCTCAACAACGTAGAAACGTATGCAAACATTCCGGTTATTATCAACAAAGGCGCGGAATGGTTTAATACAATCGGTACGGAAAAGAGCAAAGGCACAAAGGTGTTCGCCTTGGGCGGCAAGATTAACAACACCGGCCTTGTGGAGGTTCCGATGGGTACGACGCTGCGCGAAATCGTAGAAGAAATCGGCGGCGGTATCCCGAATGGCAAGAAGTTTAAGGCAGCGCAGACGGGCGGCCCGTCCGGCGGATGTATCCCGGCGTCACTCATCGACACGCCGATTGACTACGACTCGCTGATCAGCATCGGCTCGATGATGGGGTCCGGCGGTTTGATTGTCATGGACGAGGACACCTGTATGGTCGATATCGCGAAGTTCTTCCTCGAGTTTACAGTGGACGAATCTTGTGGCAAGTGCGCGCCGTGCCGGATTGGTACAAAGCGTATGCTTGAGATTTTGGAGAAGATTACAAACGGTACGGGTACGCTTGAGGACATTGACCGTCTTGAGCGGCTGTGCAACATGGTGAAGCAGTCCGCGCTGTGCGGCCTTGGACAGACGGCGCCAAACCCGATTTTGAGTACCCTGCGCTACTTTAGGGATGAATACATTGCCCACGTGGTTGACAAGAAATGTCCGGCCGGCGTATGTAAGGGCCTTGTAAGCTACAGCATCGACCCTGTTAAGTGCAGAGGCTGCGGTATCTGCGCGAAGCAGTGTCCTGTAGACGCAATCAGCGGCGAGCGGAAACTGCCGTATAAGATTGATACAGATAAGTGTATCAAGTGCGGCGCTTGTGAAGCAAAATGTCCGTTCAAAGCAATTTCGAAATAATACGCCGGAAAGGAGAAAAGAACAATGGATATGGTCAATTTGAAAATCAATGGCATTGACGTGAGCGCGCCGAAGGGTTCTACCGTTTTAGAGGCGGCACGTCTTGCCAATATCGATATACCGACGCTCTGTTATTTGAAAGATGTAAACCAGATTGGTTCCTGCCGTATGTGCGTCGTTGAAATCAAGGGTGCAAGAAGCTTGCAGGCTGCATGCGTGTATCCAGTCAATGAGGGGATGGAGGTTTATACCAACTCTCCGCTCGTACGCGAGTCGAGAAAGACGACGTTGGAGCTGATTTTGTCGAACCATGAGAAGTCATGTCTGACCTGTGTGCGTAACCGCAATTGTGAGCTTCAGTCTTTGGCGGAGGAACTTGGCATTACGGAACTCCCGTACGAAGGAACAGAGGACGAACACAAGGCCAAAATCGACGATTTGTCGCCGTCTATTGTGCGTGATAACAATAAATGTATCCTTTGCCGCCGGTGTGTCAGCGTCTGCAAAAATGTGCAGACAGTCGGCGTAATCGACGCGAAACATCGTGGTTTTGCGACGAACATCGGCTGTGCGTTCGACAAATCGCTTGGGGAAGTGGCATGTGTAAATTGCGGACAATGTATCGTAGCATGTCCGGTTGGCGCGTTGTATGAAAAGGATGATACGGCAAAGGTTTGGGATGCTATCCACGATGAGTCGAAGTATGTTGTCGTGCAGACTGCTCCAGCAGTGCGCGCTGCGCTTGGCGAGGAATTCGGGATGGAGATTGGCACGCCGGTGACGGGGAAAATGGTTGCTGCGCTGCGCCGGCTCGGATTCAGCAAGGTGTTTGACACCGATACAGGCGCGGACCTGACGATTATGGAAGAAGGCACGGAAGTTATCGACCGCATTACAAACGGCGGCAAACTCCCGGTTATCACCTCCTGCAGCCCGGGCTGGGTAAAGTTCTGCGAGCACAACTATCCGGAATTTTTGGACAATCTTTCGTCTGCAAAGTCGCCGCACGAAATGTTCGGTGCGGTAATCAAGACGTACTATGCAGAAAAAGAGGGGATTGACCCGAAAAGCATTGTAAATGTTTCCATCATGCCGTGTACAGCAAAGAAGTTCGAGGCTGGACGCGAGGAGCTTTCGCATGACGGTTTGAAGGATGTCGATATTGTACTGACGACACGCGAGCTTGCCCGGATGATTAAAGAAGCTGGCATTGAGTTTACAAAGCTTCCGGACGAAGAGTTTGAGAATCCGTTTGGCGCGGCGACGGGCGCAGGTGTTATTTTCGGCGCGACAGGCGGCGTAATGGAGGCTGCACTTCGTACGGTTGCAGAGGTTCTCTCCGGCGAGAGCGTACCGGAGGACAGCTACAGTATTGTACGTGGTACGGACGGTATTAAGCGCGCTGAGGTTGAGATTGCAGGCAAGAAGATCAAAGCGGCTGTGGCGCACGGCCTCGGCAACGCGCGGAAGCTGCTCGACGCAATCAAAGCCGGTGAGGAAACGTATGATTTTGTTGAAATCATGGCATGTCCAGGCGGCTGTGTAACGGGCGGCGGCCAGCCAATCGTTCCGGCGAAGGTGCATATGGAGATTGATTTGAAGGCGGAGCGCGCAAAGGCGCTTTATACAGAGGATAAGTCTCTTCCAATTCGTAAATCGCACGAGAATCCGGTCATCAAGAAGCTTTACGACGAGTATTTTGAAAAGCCGGGTTCGCATAAAGCGCATGAGCTTCTGCACACGCATTATGTGAAGCGCGATCTGTACTAATATTTTTAAAAGGAAATACTTCAGCGTGAGGCCGGATTTCGGCTTTACGCTGAATTTTTTTGTGGGAACATGAACAAATTTTCGGATTTCCCTTTCCATTCTGTTGAAAATGCGGTACAATAATATAGTAACTGTTTAGACTGAACAAATATGGAGGAAATAGACGAAATGGGTGAATTCGATACAAAAGAACTTTTTGCAGGTCTGAATCCGATGCAGAGAGAGGCAGTGATGCATACGGAGGGACCGCTTTTGATTCTGGCAGGCGCAGGCAGCGGAAAGACGACCGTGCTTGTCAATCGGATTGCGTATCTGCTGCTGGAAAAGCAGGTGCGTCCGTACAATATACTGGCGATTACGTTTACCAACAAGGCCGCTAACGAGATGAAAACGCGTGTTGCACGTCTGTTTGACGAAAGTGCAAACGATATCTGGGTTTCGACCTTTCACTCGATGTGTGTCAAAATCCTGCGCCGTTACATTACGCGGCTTGGTTACGACAGCAGTTTTGTTATCTACGACAGTGCCGACTCGCAGACGGTCATCAAGGACTGCTTAAAACAGCTCAATTTGTCAGACAAAAACTTTGCGCCGCGTTCCGTGCTTGCGCAAATCAGTAACGCAAAGGACGATTTGCTCAGTCCACAGGAGTTTGAAAAGATGTATGCCGGCGACTTTCGTATGAGTAAAATTGCCCAGCTTTACATATCCTATCAAAACATATTAAAGGCGAATAATGCGCTTGACTTTGACGATATTATCGTCAATACCGTCCGTCTGTTTGAGGAAAATCCGGATGCTCTGGAATACTACCAGAAGAAGTTCCGCTATATCATGGTTGACGAGTATCAGGACACGAACAATGCGCAGTACCGGCTTGTTTCCCTTTTGTCTGGCGCGCATCGGAATTTGTGCGTCGTGGGCGACGACGACCAGAGCATTTACAAATTCCGCGGCGCCAACATCCGCAATATCCTTGACTTTGAACAAGAATTTCCGGACGCTAAGGTAATCAAGCTTGAGCAGAATTACCGCTCCACACAGACGATTCTAAACGCGGCAAACGATGTAATTGCGCACAACCGAAAGCGGAAGGGGAAGAATCTCTGGACAGAAGGCGCGGAAGGCGATAAGATTTACTTTTACGATGCAGAGAATGAACATGACGAAGGACGCTTCATCGCGCGGGAGATTGACCGAATTGTATCAGAGGGGACGCGACAGTTTAGTGATTTTGTTATCCTGTACCGCACCAACGCACAGTCGCGCGTACTCGAGGAAATGCTTTTAAAGCAGGGAATTCCGTACCGTGTGTTGGCGGGTCTGCGTTTCTATGACCGCAAGGAAATCAAGGATATCATCGCTTACCTGCGTGTGATTCATAATCCGGCCGATAGTGTAAGTCTGAAACGAATCATTAACGAGCCAAAACGTGGGATTGGTGCGACAACAGTCGGGTACGCGCAGGATATTGCGGACAGCCTTGGAACAAGCATGTACGATGTGATAAAAGAAGCAAATCGATATTCCGAGCTGTTGCGTGCGTCTGTAAAGCTTGGTGACTTTACGGCTATGATTGACCTGCTGCATCGGTCACAGCCGGAAATGCGCCTGACGGATTTTGTCGATTTGGTACTCGATAAGACGGGGTATCGACAGGCTTTAATGCTGGAAAACTCGATTGAGGCACAGAGCCGAATGGAAAACCTGGACGAATTTATGTCTGTGGTAAAGGAATATGAAGCGTCGGCAGAGGAACCGTCGCTGTCGGACTTTTTGGAGAATGTTTCCCTTATTTCCGATATTGATAATTACGACGAGGATCAGCCTGCCGTTACGCTTATGACAATTCATTCTGCGAAGGGACTGGAGTTTCCGGTCGTGTTCCTTGCAGGTATGGAGGAGGGGCTTTTCCCGGGTACCCGTTCGATGGTGGATGAAGAAGAAATCGAGGAAGAACGGCGGCTTTGCTACGTTGCCATTACGCGCGCAAAGGAAAACCTTTATATTACGAAAGCGCAAGCGCGTATGATTTTTGGACAGACGACGTACCCGCGCGTGTCGCGATTTGTGCAGGAAATCCCGCAGGATTTGCTCTTTGAGTTTGGCGGTAGAAAAAAGAAGGCCGTGCAAGCTGTGGCCCTGAGCGGCGCGGAACGCTCGAAAATACTCAAAAATACGATTGCACAGTTCACAAACGCCACAAAGTCGAGCCTGTTTGAGAGCTTTGATGTCCGCAAAACAAGCGGAAACGGCGGCAAGCTCGACTATGCAGAGGGCGATACCGTTCTGCACAAAAAGTTTGGCAAAGGGAAGGTCTTGTCAATAACTCCGTTGGGCAATGACCATAAGGTACAAATCCAGTTTGAAAACGGCGACACAAAAAATTTGATGGCAATGTTTGCAAATTTGAAAAAAGTATGATATATTTATAACAATCGAGTTAAGGCTGTAAAAATTATAGAAAAGGCGATGGACAGAATGGACAGAGAAAATCTGACAATGCTAACGGACTTTTACGAGTTTACTATGGCGAATGGGTATTTTGAGCATGGATTTGTAGACAAGATTGTATACTTTGACATGTTTTTCCGAAAGGTGCCGGACGGCGGCGGCTATGCCATTATGGTTGGCGTTGAGCAGTTGATTGAGTATCTGGAAAATTTGAAGTTTGACGAGGAGGACATTGCCTTTTTGCGCAGCAAGGGCATGTTCTGTGAAGAATTTTTGGACTATCTCAAAAATTTCAAGTTTGAATGTGATGTGTGGGCTGTTCCGGAAGGAATGCCCATCTTTCCGGGCGAACCGATTGTTACGGTGCGCGGGCCGGTGATTCAGGCGCAGTTTGTTGAAACGATGATTCTTTTGACAGTAAACCACCAAAGCCTGATTGCGACGAAAGCGAACCGCATTGTCCGCGCGGCGGACGGCCGTCCGGTCATGGAGTTTGGCTCCCGCCGGGCGCAGGGCTACAATGCTGCCATTATGGGCGCGCGCGCAGCATATATCGGCGGCTGTGTCGGAACTGCGTGTGCGATTGCGGAGCGTAAGTTTGGCGTACCCGCGCTTGGCACTATGGCGCATAGCTGGATACAGCTTTTTGACAATGAGTACGACGCGTTTGCCGCGTACGCAAAAACGTATCCGGAGGACTGCACACTTTTGGTCGACACATATAATGTATTAAAGAGCGGTATCCCGAATGCAATCCGCGTGTTCCGCGATGTACTGCTCCCAATGGGCCACAGGCCGAAGGGTATTCGGATTGACAGCGGCGATATCACCTATTTGTCCAAAAAGGCGCGTAAGATGCTTGACGATGCAGGATTCCCGGACTGTGGCATTGTTGCATCAAATTCTCTCGACGAGTTCATTATTCGCGATACGTTGATGCAGGGAGCGCAGATCAACTCTTTTGGCGTGGGCGAACGGCTGATTACATCAAGCTCTGAGCCGGTGTTTGGCGGCGTGTATAAAATTGTTGCGGTGGAGGAATACGACGGTACAGTTACGCCGAAAATCAAGCTGAGCGAAAACGTAACAAAAATTACGACGCCGTGTTTTAAGCAGGTATATCGCCTGTATTCCCGGGAAAACGATATGGCAATTGCAGATGTAATTACGCTGCACGACGAGAAAATTGACGATACAAAGCCATATGAGATTTTTGATCCGGAGCATATCTGGAAACGAAAGCTCGTAGAGGACTTTTACGCAAAGCCCGTCTTGGTGCAGATTTTCAAGCATGGGGAGTGCGTATACACGTCGCCCTCGCTGGAGGAAATCAAGGCGTTCTGCGCGCAGCAGGTTGGCATGCTGTGGGATGAAGTAAAACGGTTTGAAAACCCGCACAACTATTATGTTGATTTGTCACAAAATTTGTGGGATATCAAAAACAGCCTGTTAGGTCAGTATTCAAAGTAGAAGCGGAGGGGATTTATGGCACTGTTTACAATTTCGGATTTGCATCTGCCGCTTGGCGTTGACAAGCCGATGGACGTATTCGGAAAAGCGTGGGAAAACTATGTAGAACGACTGGACGAAAACTGGCGCAGACTTGTAAATGAAGAAGATTGGGTCGTTTTGCCGGGGGACTTTTGCTGGGCAATGCATCTTTCGGAAGCAAAGCGGGATTTTGACTTCTTAGATGCGCTTCCGGGGACGAAGATTTTAATGAAAGGTAACCATGACTACTGGTGGGACACCGTAAGCAAGCTGCGGCGTTATGTATCGGAGCATGGCTACCGAGCTATCCACTTTTTGCAGAACAATGCGTTCTTATACAATACAACGGCAATCTGTGGAACAAGACTGTGGAACTGCCCGGCAACAAGCGGCTTTACAGAAGAGGATGCAAAGATTTACCAGCGGGAATTAATGCGGGCGGAACTGTCCTTGACAGAAGGGGTCAAATATAATCCGAAGGAGATTCTCTTTTTTACCCATTATCCGCCTGTAACGGCAGCGGGACAGATTGATCCTGGATTTTTAGAGCTTATGTTAAAATACGGAATAAAACATGTTATTTATGGGCATATTCATGGCAGCGCACGACAGTACGCCTTTGTGGGGGAACAGAATGGTATAAAGTTCGACTTGGTTTCGTGTGATTATTTGGAATTTATACCCAAAAAATTAACAGATTAAAAATTTTTCAGAAAAAAGGTTGCAAATTCCTGTTGGTATGCTATAATATCATAATGATTGTTCTTTGTACAAATGTTAAATGGTAAAATTGAGTGTGGAGGAAAAAAGATGAGTGTAAAGGTTGAAAAGTTGGAAACAAACGTAGTTGAGCTTGAATTTGAAATTGAAAAAGATGCCTTTGAGTCTGCAATGCAGCGTTCCTACATAAAGAATATAAAGCACTTCAATATCCCCGGCTTCCGGAAGGGGAAGGCGCCACGGAAGATTGTGGAAAAGATGTACGGCAGCGAGATTTTTTACGACGATGCAATCAATTTCGTGTTCCCAGACGCGTATGAAGCGGCGATTAAAGAAGCAAAGATTGAGCCGGTTTCCCGTCCGGAGGTTGACATTAAGCAGTTTCCGGATGCGGAAAACTGCCTCGTTTTGACGGCAAAGGTTACGGTAAAGCCGGATGTAAAAATCAGCAAATTTGAAACGATTGATGTGAAGAAGCCGGAATATCCTGTAACAGACGAGGACGTGGAACGTGAACTGACGCGTTACCAGAGCCAGAACGCGCGTATCCTTACGGTAGAGGATCGTGCTGCACAGAACGGCGACACGGTTGTAATTGACTTTGAGGGCTTTGTTGACGGCGTTGCGTTTGAAGGCGGCAAGGGCGAAGGCTATGAGCTTGAGCTTGGTTCCGGACAGTTTATTCCGGGCTTTGAAGACCAACTGGTTGGGAAGAATGCAGGCGAGGAAACTGACGTAAACGTGACCTTCCCGGAAGAATATCATGCACCGGAGCTTGCGGGCAAGCCTGCTGTATTTAAAGTAAAAATTCACAGCATTAAGGCGAAGGAATTGCCGGAGCTGGACGACGAATTTGCAAAAGATGTCAGCGAATTTGATACATTAGATGAATTTAAGGCAGATATTTTGGCAAAGCTGAAGGAGAATGCCGAGAAGCGGGAAAAGCAGGAACTGGAAAATGAAGTAATTGACTTTGTTGTTGATAAGATGAAGGCTGAAATTCCGGATATCATGTATGAAAACCGGATTGACGACCTCGTACGCGACTTTGAAATGCGTCTGTCTTATCAGGGTATGACGGTTGAGAAATACTTGGAGTATGCCGGCCTTGACATGGCGGCGTTCCGCGGACAGTTCCGCGAGCAGGCAGAGCGTCAGGTTAAGGGTATGCTTGCGCTTGAAGCAATGGCGAAAAAGGAAAAAATCAAGGCGCTTAAGGATGACGTTGCCAAGGAGTATGAAAAGCTTGCAGAGCAGTACAAGATGGACGTGGACAAAGTGAAGAGCTTTGTAAACGAAGAGGATTTGAAGAAGGATATTATTACAAACAAGACGATTGACGCTTTAATTGCCAAGGCAAACTTCGTTGAAGAAACTGAAAAATAAGAAAATACACAATTCCATTGACAGGGAGTGATTCGCATGAATATGAGTTTAGTGCCTACCGTCATCGAACAGACGAACCGCGGTGAGCGTGCGTATGATATTTATTCGCGCCTGCTGAAAGACCGGATTATTATATTGGGAGAAGAAGTGAACGATGTAACGTCGTCGCTGGTTGTTGCACAGCTCCTGTTCCTGGAGGGTGAGGACCCGGATAAGGATATCCAGTTTTATATCAACAGCCCCGGCGGTTCTGTAACAGCGGGCATGGCAATCTATGATACCATGCAGTATATCAAATGCGATGTTTCGACCATCTGCATTGGTATGGCTGCGTCTATGGGTGCGTTTCTTCTTAGCTCCGGCGCAAAGAGCAAGCGGTTTGCGCTCCCGAACGCGGAAATCATGATTCATCAGCCGATGGGCGGCGCGCAGGGGCAGGCATCGGATATGAAAATCCATACGGACTGGGTGCTCAAGACGCGTGATAAGTTAAACCGTATCATGGCAGAAAACACCGGAAAACCGCTTGAGGTAATCGAACACGACACAGACCGGGATAACTTTATGAGCGCACAGGAAGCAAAGGCGTATGGCCTGATTGACGACGTGTTTACACACAGAGCATAAATGCTTGAATGAGAGGTGACACAATGTCCGGTAACAAACCGACTAACAATACAAAGCTGCTGAAGTGTTCTTTCTGCGGGAAGTCACAGGATGCGGTGAAAAAGCTCGTTGCAGGGCCGGGCGTGTATATCTGCAATGAGTGTATTGCGCTGTGCCAGAGCGTTCTGGATGGCGAATACGAGATGGAACCGATGGATTTGGATTTGGCAAATGTGCCGAAGCCAAAGAAAATAAAAGAAATTTTAGACCAGTATGTTATCGGGCAGGATGAGGCAAAAAAGGTCATGTCCGTGGCGGTCTATAACCATTATAAACGAATTGAGCATGAGAACCACATCGATGATGTGGAACTGCAAAAAAGTAATATTTTGCTGCTTGGGCCGACCGGTTCCGGTAAAACGTTTTTAGCGCAGACGCTGGCACGGATTTTGAATGTACCGTTTGCCATTGCGGATGCAACCTCTTTGACGGAGGCGGGTTATGTCGGTGAAGATGTGGAAAATATTCTGCTCAAGTTGATTCAAGCGGCCGATTACGACATCGATATGGCGGAGCGCGGTATTATCTACATTGATGAAATTGATAAGATTTCTAAAAAGTCGGAGAATCCGTCCATAACGCGCGATGTCAGCGGTGAGGGCGTGCAGCAGGCGCTTTTGAAAATTTTGGAGGGAACGGTTGCCTCTGTACCGCCGCAGGGCGGCAGAAAGCATCCACATCAGGAGTTTATTCAAATCGACACGACGAATATTTTGTTTATATGCGGCGGCGCTTTTGACGGTATTGATAAGATTATCAATAACCGTACGGGTAAAAATTCTTTGGGATTTGGCGCGGTTGTAGAGAGCAAAAAGAATCTTGAATTTGGAAAGACGCTGAAGAACATAACCCCTCAGGATTTATTGAAATATGGACTGATTCCGGAGTTTATCGGTCGGTTGCCGATTGTGGCGACGCTCGATAATCTTGACCGTGAGGCATTGGTACGTATCCTTACCGAGCCAAAGAATGCGCTGATCAAGCAATATCAAAAGTTATTGGATATGGACGATGTTCGTTTGGAGTTTGACCGTGAGGCGATTGAGGCGATTGCCGATAAGGCGAGTGAGCGGAATACTGGTGCACGCGGCCTGCGGGCAATTGTAGAGGAAACAATGATGGACATTATGTTCGATATCCCTTCAGACGAAACAATTGAACGATGCATTGTCCATGCGGATACAGTCTTGGAAGGTAAAACACCTGAGATAATCCGCAATGAGAACAAGCGGGGACGCAGTGTATATGAGTCGGATAAAATGATAGACCGTGATATCGGGTAACACAAGTCGATTAAAACAGCGCTCGTAAGTTGGGCGCTGTTTTTTATCAACTGGCTTTTCTCATAGTCAGAGAGATTTTTGGCAATACTACAACTTGAAATGATATAAAGGATGTCGTATAATAAAACTATCTGACCGAAAGAGGAAAGCATGATACAAAAAGGAGAACACAATGGAGTTTGAAAGAAACTATGAAAAACAATTACCGATGATGGCCATGCGCGGGATTGTAATATTTCCATATATGATTACGCATTTCGACGTGGGCAGGCCAAAGTCGATTCGGTCGCTTGAGGCAGCAATGGCTGGCGACCAGACGATTTTTCTTGTGGCGCAGCGCGACATTGAAGTAGATGATCCCACTATAGAGGATTTATACACGGTTGGTACTATTGCGAAAATCAAACAGGTAGTCAAACTTCCTGGCGATTCTGTCCGGATTTTGGTGGAGGGTATTTGCCGGGCAAAGCTTTCTGAAATTGTTTGCGACGAACCGTACTTTGTTTGCTATGTAGACGAAATGAGCGATGCGGAACACGAGGACAAGATTGTTGAGGACGCTCTGCTCCGCCAGCTTCGGGAAACATTTGAGCAGTATTTTTCCTATAACAATAAAATCAATTCCGAATCTATGATGTCCATTATGGCAATTGATGATGTTACAAAAATCACCGATGTGATTGTTTCTAATATCAATTTGAAATACACGGACAAGCAGGCGATTTTGGAAAGCGAAGGAATTTTTGACCGTGTAACGAAGCTAATTGCGATATTAAAAAATGAAATAGAAGTTATTCGGTTAGAGCAAAGCATATCTGAAAAAGTAAAATCCCAGATCGACCAGAATCAGCGGGAATACTATCTGCGCGAACAGCTCAAGGCAATCTCTGATGAACTTGGGGACAAAGAGGGCGTAGGCGCGGAAATAGCGGAATATAAAAAGAGAATTAAAGAAAAGAATTTAAGTAAAGAGACCGAAGATAAACTAATCAAAGAGGCGGACAAGCTGGTGAAGCTTTCGTCCGGTTCACCAGACGGTGCGGTGATTCGCAATTATCTTGACACGGTATTGGAATTGCCGTGGAATAACACGACAAAGGAACGCTTTGATTTGAAAAAGGCTGAGCGAATTTTGAACGAACAGCATTATGGGTTGGATAAGGTAAAGGAGCGTGTTTTGGAGTTTTTGGCTGTTCGGAAACTTGCCAAAAATATAACTTCGCCAATTCTTTGCTTTGTCGGGCCTCCCGGCGTCGGGAAGACCTCAATTGCAAAGTCGATTGCGGAGGCAGTTGGGCGTAACTATGTCCGCATTTCTTTAGGCGGTGTAAGGGATGAGGCCGATATCCGCGGACACCGGAAAACATATATCGGTGCAATGCCGGGCCGCATTATGAACGCAATGAAAAACGCAAAAAGTAATAATCCACTAATGCTGCTCGACGAAATCGACAAAATGGGGAATGATTTTCGTGGCGACCCAGCGGCGGCAATGTTGGAGGTGCTCGACGCAGAACAGAATGTCGCTTTCCGCGACCATTATATCGAAGTGCCGTTTGATTTGTCGCACGTAATGTTTGTGACGACAGCAAATACGCTGGATACGATTCCGGCGGCTTTGCTGGACCGCATGGAGGTCATTTCTATCAGTGGTTACACGAGCGAGGAAAAGCTCAATATTGCAAAGCAGCATCTGATTCCGAAGCAAATGAAGCGGCATGGGCTGAAGCCGAGCCAGCTTCTTATTGAGGATGAAACCATCTTGGAAATCATTGAGCATTATACACGTGAGGCCGGTGTACGAAGCATGGAACGCGAGCTGGCAAGCATTTGCCGAAAGGCTGCCAAAGCGATTGTATCTGATAAAAAGCGTAGCATTATCGTTACACCGGCAAATTTGGAAACCTATCTTGGAAAACAAAAATTCCACTATGATAAGATAGAAAAAGAAGATGAAATCGGCGTAGTGCGTGGTCTGGCGTGGACGAGCGTAGGGGGCGACACGCTATCCGTTGAGGTTAATGTTATGCCGGGCACCGGACGGATTGAACTGACAGGCCAGCTTGGCGATGTGATGAAGGAATCCGCGCGTACTGCAATCAGCTATATCCGCTCGAAGGCGGATACGCTTGGGATTGAGCCGGAGTTTTATAAAAAAACGGATATTCATATTCACGTGCCAGAAGGCGCTGTGCCGAAGGATGGACCGTCGGCCGGTATCACAATGGCATGTGCCGTCGTTTCTGCACTCAGCGGCCGCAGCGCGCGTTCTGACGTTGCTATGACAGGGGAGATTACGCTGCGCGGTCGGGTTCTACCGATTGGCGGACTGAAGGAAAAATCACTCGCAGCCTATCGGGCGGGTGTCAAAACGGTGATTATCCCCGACGAAAACAGGCGGGATCTTGACGAACTGTCCGACACGGTGAAGCATGCAATTCAATTTGTTCCGGTAAAAACGCTCGATGAAGTATTGGCAATCGCGCTTTCAAAGAGTAAAAAACGCGGGTTTAAGCTTCAAATGGCAAAGGAAACGCCTATTGTGCCATATGCTGGTTATCCGGAAGGGGCAAAACCGCAGCCGATGAAACAATAAATGAAAACGATAAGGGGGAAGGGGCATTGAATCTTCATAATGCTTCTATTGAGATTTCTGCGGTAAGCCCGGCACAGTATCCAAAGTCGGGAATCCCGGAGTTTGCGTTTGCAGGGCGTTCCAATGTGGGGAAGTCCTCGTTGATTAACAAATTGCTCAACCGCAAATCGCTTGCGCGGGTAAGCGGTACACCGGGCAAGACGGCTACAATCAATTTCTACAACATTGACGATACAATTTTTCTGGTCGATTTGCCTGGATACGGCTATGCGAGCCGCTCGAAGGCGGAGATTAAGCAATGGGGAAAGATGATTGACACGTATTTGACCGCGCGCGAGCAGATTTATCAGGTGTTTTTGCTGGTTGACAGCCGACATAAGCCGTCGGCGGACGACAGACAAATGCTGGATTGGATTCGTTCCTATCAGGAAAGCGTCGTTGTCATTGCGACAAAAACGGACAAGCTCTCAAAGCGCCAGCTTGAGGAAAATCTTGAGATGATCCATACAGAGCTGGAACTGACGGAGGAGGATTTGCTGGTGCCGTTTTCTATAAAGGAGGATGAGGGGAAAATTACAGTATGGGATATCATCAACCTATTGCGTACCAGTGAAGATGAGTATTAATTTACCATAATTATATTATGTAAATAAAGCAGCTTTTGAGGTGTTAGATTTGGACTTGGAGCTTATTAAGCTAACGGAAAAGGACGTCTCAAACATATATCATATCCAGCAGGCCGCCTTTTTACCGTTGCTGGAAAAGTATAAGGACTACGATACAAGCCCCGCTATGGAAACAGAGGCAGTAATACTCCAAAAACTTTGCCGAAGCGGAACTGCCGCATATGGTTTTCTTGTTGGAGGAAGGCTTGCCGGTTGTGTCAGAATCCACGAAGGGCGAGATAAAAGTTGTCAGGTGAGCGCACTGTGTGTTCTGCCGGAGTATCAAAACAGGGGAATCGCACAGGAGGCAATGCGAAAGCTTGAACTGCTTTATCCTGCTGTGAGATGTTGGCGCTTAGATACCATCTTGCAGGAAGCGGGAAACTGTCATTTATACGAAAAACTTAGCTATGTCCAAACAGGACGGCACGTGACAAGTTATAAAGGCATGACTTTGGTAGATTATGAAAAGTGTTATCCTCGATAACACGCAAAAAAGCCTTGACTTTGGCAGAAAATGACGATACAATAATAAAGAGCATTTACTTGTAAACTCTCCCATTTGGGGGAGTTTCCTTGTTACGTAAGCATATGGTGAATTGGAATTTGGAGGAGTATACATGCTGACAAAAGCGCCGAGAGGCACAAACGATATTTTGGCATCTGACAGTTATAAATGGCAATACATTGAGGAACGGGCGCGCGATTTGTGCCGCCGGTTCGGATATGGTGAAATCCGCACGCCGACCTTTGAGCATACGGAGCTGTTTTTGCGGGGTGTAGGGGATACGACTGACGTTGTGGAAAAGCAGATGTACACCTTTGAGGATAAAGGCAACCGCAGTATCACACTTCGTCCGGAGGGAACTGCTTCTGCTGCTCGTGCGTACATTGAGCATAATTTGGGTGCACAGCCCTTGCCGGTCAAATTGTTTTATCTGATTCCCTGCTTCCGTTATGAAAAGCCACAGGCTGGACGATTGCGTGAGTTTCACCAGTTTGGCGTAGAGGTGTTCGGGTCGCAGGCACCTACAGTTGATGCGGAGATCATTTCCCTGGCAATGCTGTTTTTGAGCGAGCTGGGACTTCAGGAATTGGCGCTGAATATCAATTCGATTGGATGTCCCGAATGCCGGAAAGCATATAATGAGGTTTTGATTGCGTATTTTAAGGAGCATTACGACGAGCTTTGTGATACATGTAAAAGCAGGCTGGAGCGCAATCCGCTGCGGATTCTGGACTGTAAGTCGCCGATATGCGGCGCGCTCGCAAAAAAAGCTCCAAAGCTGATTGAGTATTTGTGCGGCGAATGCCGGGAGCATTTCGATGCGGTAAAGACTGCGCTGGATGGCATGGGGATAGTGTATACCGTCGATCCGGACATTGTGCGCGGGCTTGATTATTATACGAAGACTGTTTTTGAAATTACGTCGAACGATATTGGTTCCCAGTCTGCGGTCTGCGGCGGCGGACGCTATGACGGGCTGATTGAAGAGTTGGGCGGCGCGCCGACGCCAGGGATTGGCTTTGCGCTGGGTATGGAACGGCTGCTTATGGTAATGGAGCAGAAGGGCTTATCCTTTGGCGAGGCTGAACTGCCGAAGCTTTTTGTTGCCAATATCGGCGCGGCAGCAGACGCATATGCAGAAACACTCGTTTATAATTTGCGCAAAAATGGAATATCCTGTGAAAAGGATCGGATGGGCCGGAGCCTGAAAGCACAGATGAAATATGCGGACAAGTCCGGTTACAAGTATGTTGTCGTTCTTGGTGATGACGAAATTGTACAGAATAAAGCAGTATTAAAGCGGATGGCCGACGGCGAATGCGTCACCGTGGAACTTGACAAAATCGAAAATTATTTAAAATAAAAGATAGGATGGGGAACAATGGACACATTGCATGGTATGAAACGCACGCACTACTGCGGGCAGCTTTCGGAAGCAAACATTGGAGAAACGGTAACGGTTATGGGCTGGGTAGACGTGTACCGCAACCTTGGTTCGCTTATTTTCATTGATTTGCGGGACCGCTACGGGATTATTCAGCTTTCTTTTGATACAGATATCAATTCGGAAATTTTTGAAAAAGCGGCAACCCTGCGCAATGAGTTTGTTATCGCAGCGTCGGGCGAGATTGTAAAACGCAGCGCGCCGAATCCAAAGCTTCCGACCGGAATGATTGAAATCAAAGTAAGCGAACTGCGTATTCTGAGCAAGGCGGAAACACCGCCGTTTGAAATTAAGGCGGAAACCGACGTGAAAGATGAACTGCGGCTAAAGTATCGCTATCTGGACTTACGTCGCAGCCCTATGCAGAGAAATATCGAGCTGCGGCATAAAATTGCAAAAATTGCACGCGATTTTTATGATGAAAACGGCTTTTTGGAAATCGAAACGCCAATGCTGACCAAGAGTACGCCGGAGGGTGCACGCGACTATCTGGTTCCGAGCCGTGTGCACCACGGAAAGTTTTATGCGCTTCCGCAGTCGCCGCAGCAGTATAAACAGCTTCTGATGCTGGCAGGGATGGACCGGTATTTCCAAATCGTAAAATGCTTCCGCGACGAGGACCTGCGCGCAGACCGTCAGCCGGAGTTTACCCAGATTGACCTTGAGATGTCTTTTGTGGAAATTGACGACGTCATTTCAATTAATGAACAGATGATTGCGCGTGTGTTTAAAGAAGCATTGGATATAGAGGTGCAGACGCCGTTTTTGCGGATGCCGTACCAAGAGGCAATGGAACGCTTTGGGTCGGATAAGCCGGACACTCGCTTCGGGCTGGAGCTTGTCAACATTAGCGATTTGGTAAAGGATTGTGGCTTTGGCGTATTTTCCGGTGCAGTTGCAAATGGCGGAAGCGTGCGGGCGATCAATGTAAAGGGTGGTGCGGATAAGCTCAGCCGCAAGGAGATAGATTCCCTAGGCGAGTTTGTGAAGACGTACCGGGCAAAGGGGCTTGCATGGATCATACGCGAAGAAAACGGTGTTCGGTCCCCAATTGCAAAGTTTTTCAAAGAGGAAGAGCTTGAGGCTATTTTTAATCGGACGCAGGCTGAGGCAGGGGATACCCTCCTGTTCGTCGCAGACCGGGACAATGTCGTATTTGACGCACTTGGCGCGCTTCGCTGCGAAGTTGCAAGACGGCTTGATTTGATTGATAAAAATAAATTTAACCTGCTCTGGGTGACGGAGTTTCCATTGCTCGAGTACAGTGAGGAAGAAGACCGCTATGTGGCAAAGCACCATCCGTTTACCGCGCCGATGGACGAGGATTTAGCGTTGCTGGATAGTGAACCGGGGAAGGTTCGGGCTAAGGCGTATGACATTATTTTGAATGGCTGTGAGCTGGGCGGCGGCAGCATCCGAATTTTTAATTCTGAATTGCAGGAAAAGATGTTTGAGGTGCTTGGATTCACAAAGGAAGAAGCGTGGGAACGCTTTGGGCATCTGATGGAAGCGTTCAAATATGGCACACCGCCGCACGGTGGTATGGCATATGGACTTGACCGTTTTGTTATGCTCCTGTGCGGAGCCGATTCCATCCGCGAAGTGATTGCATTTCCAAAAGTGCAGAATGCGTCCGATCTGATGATGAATGCGCCGGATATGGTTGACAGCAAACAACTGAAGGAATTGGGAATTGCGCTAGCGCAAGAAGATAAAAAATAATAGGAAAGTAAAAAACTCCTGTATTTTTACAGGAGCTTTTTTATTGTATTCAACAGGGGGAGTGTGTAATTCTTCATCAATCTAATTCTTATAAATTGTTCTTTATCTGAATTGGAATGTTATTTTTGGTACATAATTTGCATCCTTTACATATAGTAATTCGTTCTGGAAATACTTTTTGCATGGTTTCATAGAGCTGCTTATTTGTAAAGCTTTGAAAATCATGAATCCATATTTTTTTTGGTGCAAGGCTGATTAACGCCGACAACAACAAATCATCGTCATTCACATATCCTTCAAAAGATTCCGGATCAAGCCCCAAAATCTGACTCTCTGTGAGCGCATCAAAATTTTCATCATAGAGGTCATATCGTCCGCTCATTTGCGGACAGATATGAATAAGCCGCACAAGCGGCGCCTGTGCGCTGACAAACTGTTTCAGCATGGATATAAAGTTCTCATATTCTTTCTGAATCATAAATTCATCTACTGCGCTGTCAACGAGCCATTCCAACTCTTCGAAGCTATTTATGAGCCGAAATTGGATAAATCCTTCCAATACAATCGTATCAGTTTGTTCCTGTGTAAAATAATCGTACAATTTCGTTTGAATCAATGCCTGTTCAATGTTTTCACCAACAGAATAAATGTTCGAAAATAAATTTTGCGCCAATTCAAATACGGCCTGTTTTTCACTTCTATTAAAATATCCATAATTCTTATGGATAATATAGGTAAGAAAATTTTTGTGATATTTATTTATAATATAATTGGCCAAATCTTCACAAAAAAATATGAGCTCCGACTGGCTATGAAGCTGAAACGTAATATAGTTGATTTTTGTTTCTTCCACTAACCCGACAGATACCGTTTTCGTCACACATTCACATCCTTTCGGCGATAATTTTAGTATGGCATGTGTGTTCCTATCTATACAAGCAATTTTAAGCAATACTATTCTTCAAAAATTGGCAATATAGAGCCAATGTCAACCGGAATTTCCTGTGATAATTCATATATTTTTACGTCATATTTGGCGCAAAAGGCACTAATGGCCTTTCTGTCTGGATGATAACAAAGGCTGCCAGTTACAGCGAGACATTTTGGCCCGAGCATTCCGCTTGCGCCGCCGAAAAATCCGTAAGGAAATCCATCTAAACGGACATATCCTTTTGCAATTTTTAATACGTCAAATCCGGCTTTTACCGCATGTTTATAAATGGATTCATCCTCCGTGATAAGTGCATTTTCGCTTATCGGGCACAGATTACATTTGCTATACCCCTGTGCAACGGTAATCATATGTACACCAAGTCGTTTAAACTGTTCGCTTATTTTTGGGTCACAATGAGAAAAGTTGTGGAAGGCGAAGCTTCCAATCCGTGCTACATTATATGCGATATCCTGCGGGTATGTACTTGTCAAAATCGATTTTCCTGCGATTAAGTTTATGGGTAAACCATCAAAAAGCTGTTTATAATATTCATAGAGTGTCGGTTCGCATACAAAGGTTTCTTTTCCGACATGGCACAATCCAATATCTGCATGCCCTTGAATGGCCGGATGTACAGTTTGCACCTCCCTGCTGCGGTATACGGCAATTCCCAGCTTTTCAATGTTTTTTATAATTTTTTGGTCTGTTCGAAAATCTACCAGAACGCCGAAAATGGTATGTTCTGGTAGATATGGAAGTGATAAAGCACGCACTTGACTCCCCTCTTTTGTTTCGGTTTTTTATTTACATAAAACTTTTATGGTAAATTACAAAAAATCTGTCACCGATTTTCAGCCGCATCATAGACTGATACTATAAAAAAACAGTATTTCCGGTCAAATCTTATTTGGCCGTTAAAATACTCCGCAGGAATTTGCCCCTCCTTGATTCCTGCGGACTTTTTTATGCTTTTGGCTGTGCAAACGCCATCCTGCACAGGGATCAATTTAAAGTAGATTCCTGTTAAAGGTTAAGGGCTATAATCCAGCACTTTCTCTACAAAAAACACAAGTTTTTCACTCCCCCATTTCTTTGCCGACATGAAACAGACGCATAATAAAAGCCCCGCACATTACTTATGCGGAGCTTTTATTATAATTCTTTCAAATAATTTTTCACCAGTTCCTCTAATATTTCATCCCGTTCGACACGGTTGATAATGCTTCTCGCATTATTGTAATTTGTAATATACGTCGGGTCGCCGGAAAGAATGTAGCCTACAAGCTGACTGACTGGATTATAGCCCTTAACCTTTAACGCGTTATACACCGCACAGATAATATCCTGCACTTCTTTTGCGCGTTCGTTTTCCATATTATCAAATTTCATCGTTTCATACATAGGCATACATTTTCGCCCCCCTTTGCTTGATTTGCATAGCTTTATTATACTATGAATGAATGAATAATTCAAGAACAAATTATTAAAATTGTATTAAATTAACCTTAAATCGAAATCACGAACCGGAACCGTGCGTCTTCCAGATACCACATTGGGAAGTTTGTTCCCCATATATTATTGTATAAGTTAAAGGCGATTCCTTGTGTCGGGTCTGGCAAATTATCTGTAAAATTCAGCAGAGACGGTGCTCCAGGTGCAACAAGCGCGGTATCAAGGCTTTCAATGCTTGTGGCTTCACCATTGCTAACCAGTTTTACGCCAAAGTCGCTTGCGTGCAGCGTGCGTCCGCCTTTGCTGATAACGGACTGTGTATCAATCCATTTTCCTAGCTTGCGAACCAGACACGTTGTGTGCGGTATATGAAAGCCGAGCCATATTGCCTCTCCAAGCCGGTTTGCATCCTTGTCAAACCACGATACATCAATAGATATTGTATTTGTATTAAACTGATACAAAGAAAATACTCGGCGGGGACAACCGAATTGCATATAGGCTTCCTCAGGTATCTCCAGCTCTACAAGCAGCTCCGTACCACGCTGATAGACTTGTTTTAGCCGTGGAATATAATTCTTTCCCTGCCGAAATACCTTTTCACATCCGATTTTCCCAAAGTCCTCCAACGCCCAATCAAATTTATGTGTGAGATATTGCTCCTGAAAGCGGTCAAAATCCTCCGAGCCAAAGACCTGATAGGAAAAACCACCGATTTGACAAGAAGAAAAAACTGCTTTACCTTCGCGAGAAAGTGAGGAAATAGCTCCTGCGTTATCAAATGAAACAGTGTAACGACCCACCAGCAAATCAGTATGCCCATCGCATGGCGTATAGTTATCCAAATTTGGAACATCAATCTTATATTCTTTTACTGTTGCTTCAGCAGCCGCTTTTGCCTCTCCGCTGAGCACATTAACCGCTTGCGTTATGTAGCTGCGCTGTTCGTCCCAGGAAGCCATAAACCGCCGGTATTTGTCGGTTTGGAGCGCTTCTTGCAGCGCTTGCTTCGTAAAGGTGTCATAGTCGTTTAGATGTGTTTTTTCATCCATGCCCCATGTATGCTCCGGTATGGGAAGCAATGGCTTGTAAAGTACATTACGTTCTGCTGCAGGAAGCGTACCTACGAGCCGGAGCAGTGCACGGTAGTTGCTCACCTTACGCGGATCCGTACCTGCACCATGAATCCATGTGTCACCAATTTCTTCTGTAATAACAGGAAGCGAGTCCTTAACGGCAAGCACCTCGCGCGCCATTCCGTTCAAATCGGTTGCGATGATGTTTGCATTCGGGTATTCAGAACGAATTTCATCATAAATTGCTTCAACATCCGCAATGCTCTGCGGCCCACAATTATCGTTGGTGTGTGCGAAATGGATAATCGTGTTTGTGTTTGGAATCCGACAAGCCTCCCCGTAATACCCCTTATTATAAACGACAGTAACCTCGCTGTCTTTATCAAAACGCCACACAAAAAAGTCCGGAATGTCCGGCGGCATGGAGGCGGGATTGACCCCTATGTGAATCAGCTTGATTCCTCTTTCACAAAGATATGGGATCATAGCTTTTGTATGCCCAGGCACATCGGTGTATTTTCCGGCTATGGTTGTTCTTCCAAACTGCTGGTCGAGCTTTTCTGCGATGGATAGCCCATAGCAGAAAAGCCCTGCATCCATAGCCTCTGTATGTGTCGTGAAAGGAAAGGCATGATAACTGATATCGCCTGCACGGAGCGCACACTCCATAGCTGTTCGTTCGGCCTCCTGCGTCGTTTCCAAATAGCGCTCAATCATCCACGAACCGACTGTCCAGACAAAGCGTTCTTTCCTGCCGCTTTTTTTCAACGTATCCGCAAGCTGGATTGCCGTTGGAATATAATTGTGTATATAATTGTCAATGACGGTACTTGCATAATCGGTGAATCCGACATCCAGATGGGTTTTAAAAAGCAAAATGACTTTATCAATTGTTGTATCCATATACTCCTCCTACTTGATAGTGTTAAAATACGAAAAAGTGCATAATGCAGGCAACTGCAATGCCCAGTATTGCCCCGGCGAACACTTCGAACGGTGTATGGCCAAGCAGCTCTTTTAGCCGTTCGCCCTGGATTTGCGGCCCTTCATCCCAATGTTCAATAATTTGGTTCAGAATCGACGCCTGCTTCCCAGCCGCGCGCCGGACGCCGGACGCGTCATACATGACAATCAATCCAAAAACAAAGCAGACCGCAAAGAGCGGACTTTGAAAACCGGAATTAAACCCCACCATCATCATGAGCGACGTCACAAAGGACGAATGCGAGCTCGGCATACCGCCTGCGCCGACCAAACGGTGAAAATCCACCCTATGGTCTATAATATAAACAAAAACCACCTTCAAAACCTGCGCCAGCGCCCATGCAAGCACAGCGGTCCATAAAACCTGGTTATAAAACAATTCGTTAAAGACTTCCATAAAATAGCTACTCTCCCTGTTGGATACTATCCTCTATTTATTCCTATGCAGCAAATATTCCGTCATGGCCTGTAAAAATTCAGCCTTTTTGCCAAATGGAGCAAGTGCATCCAATGCCGTTTTCGTATGCGTAAGCAAAAGCTCCCGGGCTTTTTCCAAGCCATAAAGGGTGACATATGTGTTTTTATTGGCTTCTTCATCGCAGCCAGTCGGCTTTCCAAGCGCGGCAGAGTCCCCCTCTACATCCAGAATGTCGTCTTTGATTTGAAACGCGAGCCCCAGATGGCAGGCGTACAGCTCCAACCCAGCAACCTGAGTCTGGGATGCACCGCCCAAAATTGCGCCGCCGCATACGGCAGCTTGAATCAGACCGCTCGTCTTTTTTTCGTGCAGCCGCCGCAGGTCAGATGGACTGATTTGTTTGTTTTCGCTTTGGATATCGAGCACTTGTCCGCCAATCATGCCATAAATTCCGGAACATTTTGCCATATAGGCAACCGCAGAAAGTGCCCGCTTCGCATCTGGGAAAGGCGCGGCAAGCATAGTCTCAAACGCATAATTGAGGAGCGCATCGCCTGCCAAAATTGCCATTGCTTCACCGTATACGACGTGATTCGTCTTCCGACCGCGCCGCAGGTCAGAATTGTCCATAGCAGGCAAGTCGTCGTGAATCAGCGAATACGTATGAATCATCTCAAGGGCGCAGGCGTAAGGCACTGCCGGCGTAATATCTGATTCAAATAACTCATAAGCTGCCAGCAGCAGCACCGGACGGATGCGTTTTCCGCCGGCAAAAATGCTATAGCACATTGCCTCCAAAATCTCAGGCGGTACATCATCCGCTGTATGCAGATATTGTTCCAAAGCAGCCTCGACAGCAGCCCTGCGGCTTGCAAACACCGTTTCAAAATCCATATTATTCTCCATCTTCCATCAAAAAATTCTGTTCTGTCATTTCTCCGTCTTTTTTGAGCAGGACATTGACCCGTTGTTCCGCTTCGTCTAAGAGTTTGTTGCATTGTGCGGACAGTGATACGCCGCGCTCAAACAACTTCAGTGATTCGTCAAGAGAAATGTCGTTCTTCTCAAGCTTTGCCACAATTTCTTCCAGCTCTTTGATATTGGTTTCAAAATTGTTTTTATCACTCATGCTTATTCGGCCCTTTCGCAAAAAATACTTCAATGCGTAATTTTATAAAAATTTAGCCCCAGCTGTGCCGTCGGATAAAAGAAGTTCAAATTCCATACCGGAAACAGCGTCGCCCGTTTTCCGAATCACCATACCATCCTTGTTTTTAGCAATGCTGTACCCGCGCCCCAACACGGCGAGTGGACTCATGGCATCCAATTTGCCGGCGGTGGCTTTTATCTCTTCCCGTTTCCGCGCAAGAATCAAATCTATATTGCGGACAAGGTGTTTGATCCGCTCGTCCAGCAGCACCCGGTTGTCCGCCAATTTGGCCGATGGACTGCGAAGCGCCATTTTTTCAATTTGGGAGCGTTTCATCTGTACTGTATGCAGCACCTCTGTAATGATGCGCGAGCGCATGGATAAAATTCTCTCACGCAGCTCTACTGCCGACGGCACAACAAGCTCTGCTGCTGCCGACGGAGTCGGCGCACGCAAATCAGCAACAAAATCTGCAATTGTAAAGTCTGTTTCGTGTCCAACTGCGGAAACAATCGGAATTTCAGAGGCATAAATCGCGCGTGCAGTCTGTTCTTCATTAAAGGCCCACAAATCTTCAATTGAACCGCCGCCGCGCCCCACAATCAACACATCGGCAAGCTTGTGGGCATTGAAATATTCAATCGCTTCGGCGATCCCGACCGCTGCACCTTCTCCCTGTACAAGCGTTGGATATATCAACACCTTTGCGCAGGGATAGCGCCGCGACAAAATATTGATAATATCACGAATCGCCGCCCCTGTCGTCGCCGTTACGACGCCAATTGTGCTTGGATACGGAGGAAGCGGTTTCTTTTTCGCCGCGTCAAACAGGCCCTCCTCCTGCAAACGTGCCTTTAGCTGTTCATATGCAATATGCAACGAACCTATGCCGTCCGGCTGCATTTCCTCAATATAGAGCTGATAGGAACCGTCGCGTTCGTAGACCGAAACGCGCCCGCGGGCCATGACTTTCATGCCGTTTTCCGGTGCAAAAGCGAGCCGGGCCGCATTGGCCTTAAACATAACGGCTTTCAGAACACCGCCCTCATCCTTTAGCGTCAGGTAGCAATGACCTGTATAGTGCCGTTTAAAATTCGAAATCTCTCCCTTTACCCATATGTTATTCAAAATGGAGGTCCCGTCGAGCATTTGTTTAATAAAACGGTTCAGCTGTGAAACGGTTGCCGTATAGATTTTTCCTTCCATCACATGCCTCCCCCTTCTAATATAACGATTCTAACCGCGTTTTTCCTTCACAATTCCGCTTAAAACGCCATTAATGAAGGAAGGCGCTTCCTCAATGTCATATTCTTTTGCAAGTTCAACCGCCTCATTGACTGCCACATTATCTGGAATATCGTCTGCGTAGAGTAGCTCATAGGCCGCCAGCCGCAAAACCGCAAGGCTGACCTTAGAAAGACGTTCCGTCCGCCAGCCGGACTTCAAATTGCGGGAAATTGCCTCATCGAGCGCGTCGCGCTTTTCATATATCCCGTTTGCAGTCGAAACGATATACAAGTACTGCTTTTTATCCGACTTTTTCAGAGCTTGGTTCTCTTCTTCAAACAGCTCTACGACCTCTGGGTATGATTCCTTTTGTGCCGTTATCTGGAATGCGAGCTTGAACGCTTCGCACCTAGCCTCGCTTCTGTTCATCTGTGACCTCCCATGCTATCATTCCTCAATGGACATGATTTTCCCAACACGTTTTTCATGCCGTCCGCCCTCAAATTCTGCACCGACAAATGCTTCCACAATATCAAGCGCAATGCTTACGCCCGTAGTGCGCCCGCCGAGGCAAAGCACATTCGCGTTATTATGCATCCGCGCCATCCGTCCGTCAAAGGTACTGTGGCAAAGCGCCGCACGAATCCCGTGCATTTTGTTGGCCGCTATGCTGATTCCAATTCCGGTTCCACAGATTAAAATTCCCAGCTCGCTTTCGCCGCCTGTCACCTTACTGCAGACCTCAACTGCAATATCCGGATAGTCGACGGCATCCGGACTGTAACAGCCGCAATCCAAAACAGGAATCTCCTTCTTTTTAAGATACTCAATAATCTCACGTTTCAGTTCAAAACCGCCGTGGTCGCTTCCAATCGCTATCATTTTTGTTCCTCCTGGTTTGTTTCTCTCAGTTTTTCCTCATATTCACGCTCAGCCTGTGACTTTCTAAGGTAGACAGGGCGAATATCATCATACAACACCGCGCCTTGCTCCGCATAGCGCGCAAGTGCCGCTGCCGCAACAGAAGAAGCACGCTGCAACTGCGCGTTACCCGGTACAAAAGAAGCGCGCTCACCAAGTGCTGCACGCACTTCATCTCCGAAGCGGTCTACACCATCGCCCAAAAATACGGCTTGCCGCTCCTGCGCCTTTACGTTCTCCAAAAGCGTATAAATCGACACAGCACAAGGGTCGATTATGCATTGTAACGCATTGCCTTTCCATATATACGCTGCCGTATAGACCTGGTCGCGGCGCGCGTCCATAATGGGGACGACAAGCCCTTCACAACAAGGTACATTATATGCAAGTGCGGCAAGGGTAGATACGCCGACGACCGGCTTGTTGCACGCGTGTGCCAGTCCCTTTATTGTTGCAAGCCCAATCCGAAGCCCGGTAAAGGAACCCGGTCCGTCCGCCGCCGCAAACAGGTCGATGTCCTGGATATCTGTTTCCACAAAGCGCAAAAGCGCATCAATCATCGGCATCAGCGTCTGGGAATGTGTCTTTTTATAATTCGTGCTTATTTCTCCGACCAAAACGCCGTCCGACATCAATGCAGCCGACGCCACATTTGCCGAACTGTCAATCGCCAGCAGTTTCATTTTCCCGCTCCCTCTCAATTGTGATTATCCTCTGATTTTCGTTTTTATCACTCTTTTGTATCTCCACACGGATAACAGCTTCCGGGAGCAAGTCCGCAATTTTGTCCGGCCATTCGATTAAGCACACGCCGTCGCCAAACAAATAATCGTCAATGCCAACGGCCTCCATTTCGTCGCTTCCGGCAATCCGGTATACGTCAAAATGGTATATGGGAAGCGCAGCGATATATTCATTCATCAACGTGAAGGTCGGGCTGCTGGTGTACCCCTGATAGCCAAGCCCTTTTGCCACACCGGAAACAAACGCTGTCTTCCCTGCGCCAAGCCCGCCGTACAGGCATACGATATCGCCCTTTTGCAGCGTTTTTGCAAAATTTTCTGCAATTGTTACCGTTTCTTCCCGGCTGTTTGATTGATAGCGTTCCAATTACTTCACCATACTTTTTCGTAATTTCTTAAAACAGGCCGACAATCTCGCCGTCTGGCTTGATGTCGATACTCTGGGCCGCCGGCTTCTTCGGCAGGCCGGGCATTGTCAGAATATCACCTGTCTGTACCACGACAAACCCAGCCCCGGCGGAAACCCGCACTTCTGATACCGTAATCTCGAAATCCTTCGGACGGCCCAGCAGAGCTGGATTGTCAGAAAGAGAATACTGCGTCTTGGCAACACAAATTGGCAGCTTGTCAAAGCCTAACTCCGTGAGCTGCTTGATTTGCTTCTTTGCCTTTGGCGTATATGTCACGCCGCTGCCACCGTAAATTTCCTTTGTCAGCGTAAGAATTTTATCCTCTATGCTTTGGTTTACATCATAAACCGGCGCATAATGCGACTGCTTTGTTTCCAGCGTCTCCAGCACCTTCTGCGCCAGAGCGACACCGCCTGCTCCGCCCTTTGCAAATACCTCGCTGCGTGCACATGGCGCACCTACTTTACTGCACAGCTCCTCGACAAGGGCAATTTCCGCCTCTGTGTCGGTATCGAACAAATTGAGCGCCACAACGACCGGCAGGCCAAACTTTTGCATATTTTCAATATGCTTTTCCAGATTGGGCAGCCCGCGCCGAAGCGCATCTGTGTCTTCTGCTTTTAAGTTTTCCTTCGCTGCTCCGCCGTTGTATTTAAGCGCACGTATCGTTGCAACAACAACCGCTATATCCGGTCTTAAACCAGCCATGCGGCACTTAATATCCAAAAATTTCTCCGCACCCAAATCGGCTCCAAAGCCAGCCTCTGTCACAACATAGTCTGCGAGCTTGAGCGCGAGCTTTGTCGCCTGGACGCTGTTACAGCCATGCGCAATGTTTGCAAACGGCCCGCCGTGCATCAGACACGGCGTATTCTCCAGTGTCTGCACCAGATTTGGCTGTATCGCATCCTTAAGCAAAAGCGTCATCGCACCATCAGCCTTTAACTCCTTTGCCGTAACAGGCTCGCCGTCATAATTATATGCAACAATAATGTTGCCGAGCCGACGGCGCAGATCCTCAATGTCGTCTGCAAGACATAGAATCGCCATAACCTCAGAAGCAACTGTAATCATAAAGCCGTCCTCCCGGACAAAGCCGTTCGCCTTGCCGCCGATTCCGACAACAACTTGCCGGAGCGCGCGGTCATTCATATCCAAAACACGCTTCCATACAATCGTACGCGAGTCGATTCCGAGTTCATTTCCCTGATGGATATGGTTGTCCACCATGGCGGAGAGCAGGTTGTTCGCCGCCGTGATCGCGTGCATATCCCCGGTAAAATGCAGGTTGATGTCCTCCATCGGCACAACCTGGGAATAGCCGCCTCCGGCCGCACCGCCCTTAATTCCCATGACAGGGCCGAGCGATGGCTCGCGCAGGGCGATAACTGCATTTTTATTCAGCTTTGACAGCGCCTGTCCAAGCCCAACTGTGGTCGTAGTTTTGCCCTCTCCCGCAGGCGTCGGGTTGATTGCCGTAACAAGAATCAGCTTGCCGTCGGAATTGTCTTTCACCCGTTCCTTCAGTGCGTCGGTCAGCTTGGCCTTATACGGGCCGTATTGGTAAATCTCGTCTTTGCGAATCCCTGCCCGCTGTGCCACTTCTTCAATCGGCAGCATATGCGCGGCCTGTGCGATTTGGATATCTGTCAGCATATGATTTTCCTCCAAGCATCCATTAGTTTTCTTTTACATACAATTTTGTAGTAAGGGTGATTTCTTTACCCGGGACCAAAGTTATCAGATTTGCCGTCGGCATAGTGGAATTTACCGCATTGGTGCAGCACGTCTGTGGTTCCACGGACAAAAAGCGCTGTTTCGCATCGGCATTATAGAGTATCCAGTGCCGGAACTTCCGGTCGGTCTCGTATACAATTTGCTCACCCGTGTTTGTATCCGTAATAACAGCCGTGTTTGGCTGTGTTTCGTCGGCAAGGTATAAATTATCCAATGTACGCGCCAATATCGGCATACCTTCGTCGGCTGTTTGACTTTCCAAGGTGTCAAGCGGCAGAAGCCGTCCAGTTGGGATACACTTATCAAGCTCATACCGTTGCTTTAAATTAATTCCAATCCGGAACGCATCCTCCGGCGAATTGTTAAAGGGAACGTTAAACGTCGTATGGTAAGCGAAGCCAAACGGCATGGTTTTATCGCTTTTGTTTGCAAATGTGATATTCTGATACAAACCATCCGGCGTAATGATATTTTCATACACAATGCTGATTTCAAAGCCGAAATACTTGTACATCTCACTCCCCTGCTGAATGGTATGCGCAAAGGTAAGATTCACAAGATTATCTCCAGCCTCTTGTTTTACAACCTTCCAATCTGTATAACCATCCAAAAAACCGTGGATGTGCATATTGTTTTCGCTATTGATTGGGAATTGATACGTTTTCCCCTCAAATTGGAATACACCGTCTTTAATTCTATTTGGAAAGAACAGGAGCGGTATACCATAAATCTTCTGTTTCCGCAGCGCAGACTCGTCCTTTGGCATATGTAAAAGGAAAATGTGTCTGGGCACATATTCAAAACGCACCAAATTTGCCCCTTCTACCGTAAAGGAACCCTCATACCCGCCACAGGAAAATTCAATTGTTGGAACGCCGAGGAATTCCCCCGTCCACAGCTTTGCATTCGTCATCGCAATTACCGTCCCTTCGCTCGATTCAATATAAAACCATAATACCTATATTTATATCACAAAATGAGCGGAAATTCAATGTTTTCGCGAAATTTTATCACCTTTGGCACTATACCGTGGCATAAAAAGAGAGGAAGCTGCCTGCTTCCTCCTTGTTTTTATAAATCCACCCTTCGGTTTTCCCTTCCCGAAGTAAGAATCGCACACATGACCTTGTGTGTTTCATACGCCGCCTCACATGGCACAAATAAAGATTGTCCGTGAACAAGGTGATTATAATAATCGTTAATCTGCCGGACGTGGCTGAAGCCCCAATAGTTCTTCATCTCGCCATAGCGGAAAACCTCGTCCCCGTTTTGCGCCGTCAGGATCCGCCCGTCGTGTAAAGCAATTTCCGCCTTATCACCAATGAGCGTTGCCGTGCCGTTTTCACCCCAGAGCGTGATTTCCACTGGAGAATCGGTACAGTTATTGTTTGTGAACCAGAAATTTGCGCGCACACCGTCTTCAAAAGTTATCATGCCGCTTGCGTCGTCCTCCACCTCAATGGTATGCGCCCGTGTGTCAAGCGACGCTTTAACCGAGGCGGGGCGCTTGCCGCAAAACCACAGCATCAGATCAAGGGTATGGATAGCCTGATTTACACATACGCCGCCGCCTTCTTTTTCAAGCGTGCCGCGCCAACCGCTTTCATGATAGTATTCTTCGGAGCGGTTCCAGCATACAATCGCCCGTGCGCCATGTACTTTCCCGAGCGTACCGTCCGTTACCGCTTCCTTTATCAATTTGCTGCCGGGATTATAGCGGTTTTGGAATATGATGTCAAGCGTCTTTCCACTCCTGTTTGCGGCCTCCATCATCTTTTGCGCATCCTCAAGCGTGGTTGCCATCGGTTTTTCACACAACACATGACATCCGTGTTCAAGCGCGTAGATACTAACTGGTGCGTGAAGATAGTGTGGCAGGCAAATATGAACGGAGTCCGGTTTTTCCTGCGCAATCATCTCCTGATAGTCTATGTGCCACCTACAATTGCACTCCTGCGCGCGCTGTTCTGCCCGCTCCGGGCGAATATCGCACACAGCGGTAAGCTCTGCATATTCATTTGCCTGAATGGATGCAGCATGCATGGGAAATATCGCGCCGCATCCTATGATAACGGAACGTAGCTTCTGCATATCACCTGAATGCTCCTTTTTTTGTATATTTGTCAATTGCCTAAGCGCCGAAACCACAAAAGCGTGTCAATGGGCGCAAGCAGCTCCTTTGTGCACGGTCCCTCAACCGTACCGCCTACACCGCTCCATGTTCCAGCCGGGAACACAACCGTCCTTTTGTCGGTATCCGGCGTAACTACTGGCGCGACTAAGATATCATCTCCCAGCATAAACTGGTCGGTAATTTTTTCATATCCGCAATGCGGAAATACGTATTCCATGTAACGGATAACCGGCTCCCCGGTCTGCGCCGCTTCGCGTGCAAGCTGCAAGATTTCATCCCCAAGCGCATGATGCAGCTTCGCCGCTTCGACACAGCAGGATAAGTGCTTCTCGTTCAGTATCCGCCATGGCGACACGGAAAACTGCATCATCGGAAATAATGCAGCGCACTGTGCATGCCGCACAATCAGTTCCTCGTCCAAGTCGGGGTTATCTAAAAAGCAACTGAATTCCCCGCCGCCGATCATATCCGGACAGCTATACGCATAGCCCAAAATCCCCTGTGCAAGCCCGTTCGGTACGAGCGACGCAACACCATTGACCTCGTCCCAGCTATGCCGCTTATCGCACAGCCGCTGACCGAGCGCGCGGCCGCCCATATCGTAGCAGGCCCGGTACTCATTAAATGCGTACTGCTCCCCAAACTGGGCCCACAGCTTGCAATACTCTGTACCGGAAATGGTGCGATGGGTCACAAAATCAACTGCATATACATCCGGGTCACCTGCGTCAAACTTGAACCCATCTATACCGTACGTCTCCATCAGGCCGTCGAGCCGCCCTTTGAGCCATGCTACCGCACCGGGGTTCGTCAGGTCAAGCATACCGCTGTAACCGTTCCACCAGTGAACGATGGCGCTGTTCCCCTCTTTCGTTTTGATTAGATAGCCCAACTTCTCAAGCTCGCGGAACGTATAGCTGTCAGGGCTTATGTAATTGCAAACCCACAGCATGACCGGAAAGCCGAGCTGGTGCAGGGTATCAACCGTCTTTTTCGGCTCAGGAAAGCGTCCGGCGTGAAACTCCCATACGCCATAGTCCTCCTGCCAATTATCATCAATTGTAATTACGCCGACCGGCATCCCGTTTTCAAGAATCGCGTTGGCATACGCAATCATTTTATCTCCGGTTGGCTCATACATCATTTCGATCCATGCGTTATACTGCGGCGCAGTGAATAGCAACTCACCGGGAATGCGGCCACAGGCGGGGAAATATTTCTCTGCCGCGGCACAGTATGCGCCACGCAGCGTTCCGTATCCCTCCTCGAATGCAACCGCTTGTTCGCTCTCAATGGTTAGAACGCGGTCTTTGAACGCATACGAAAACGGGTCAAACCCGTAAACGTACCGGCCTTTATTGGATACGAGAAATGGCGCAGTCTGATTGCTGAGTTGGTCAACGCGCAAATCGCGGTGCAGTTCTTCATCGCCCATTGGCATCCGGTACCCGTCTGCGGCAATTCCGCCCCACCAGTATTCTCCATCCAGCAATTTAATTTCTTTTACCTGCCTCATTGGTTCACCTCCTAATCTTATAACAAACGCAATTTGCCCTGCAACCAGTCGGTGCAGGGCAAATCCTACAGGCCGTGCAGCCTGAATCCGCTATTTATTATGCCCAGAACATCTCGCCGGGCTTTTCGTAAATCATAACTTCTTTCAGGAAGGCAATTGCCTTTTCAAGCCCTTCCTTCGACGACATCAGGCTGTCCTCGTGCTCGATGCTGACAGCACCCTCATACCCAACCAAACGAAGCGTGCTGATAATGTCTTTCCAGAAGCCGTAGTCATTGCCGTATCCCAGCGAACGGAAGATCCAGCTTCTCGTCTTTTCCGTGCCGTAATGGTCGGTGTCCAGTACGCCCTTTACATCGCAGTTCGGACGGTAAATCTTCGTATCCTTCGCATGGAAATGGTAGATTGCACCTTCCAGCGAACGGATTGCAGAGGGAATGTCAATCCCCTGCCAAATCAGGTGCGACGGGTCAAAGTTTGCACCAATTATATCGCCAACCGCTTCACGGATTTTCAGAAGCGAGGTCGGATTATATACACAGAAGCCCGGATGCATCTCAAAGGCAACCTTCGTTACGCCATACTTCTTGACAAATTCAACCTCTTTCTGCCAGTACGGAATCAGCACTTCATTCCACTGCCAGTTGAGAATATCCAGAAAATCGTCCGGCCACGGGCAGGTAACCCAGTTCGGATACTTGCTGTTTTCGCAGTCGCCCGGGCAACCAGAGAAAGTGACAACCGTATCAACCTCCAGCTCGTTTGCAAGGCGAACCGTGTTTTCAAAATCGTCATGGTACATCTTTGCAATCTCTTTGTTCGGGTGCACCGCGTTACCATGTGTGCTGAGGACACTGATTTCAAGATTATTGTCCTTCATAATTTTCTTTACTTCATCAATTTTGTCCTTGTGGCCCAAAAGCTTTTCCGGGTCAAGATGCGCCTTGCCCGGGCAGCCGCCCGCGCCAAGCTCCAATGCCTGTACGCCAAGACCTGCCAGATACTCTGCCGCTTCTTTAAGCGGCATGGACCCCAACGGTACTGTCATTACGCCTAATTTCATAGTCCACAATCTCCTTTCAGGATATATGTAAAATAGTTTTATACACATCAATCATTATAACATCAAATTGTGATTTTGCAAGAGGTTTTCCCGAATTTTTCTGCTTTGTAAGACGTCTGAAGAGAAAAATAAAAAAGCCTGTAATTTTATACAGACTTTTTATGTTGTATATTTATTTTTTGAACCGGTTCAGCATATCAAAGAATTTACCGCGCTCCTTGCCGTTTCCGCTGTCTAACTGGTCAAACTCACGGAGCAGCTCCTTCTGCCGCTCGCTCAAATTGCGCGGAACTTCAACGACAAACTTTACATACTGGTCGCCGCGTCCCTTGCCACGCAAGTGAGGAATCCCTTTGCCGCGGAACCGGTATACGGTACCGCTCTGCGTCCCTTCTGCAATTTTGTGTTCTACCTCGCCGTCAAGTGTTGGTACGCGTATCGTATCTCCCAAAGCCGCCGAAACAAAGCTGATCGGCATTTCAAATGATACATCAAATCCGTTGCGGGAGAACAACGGGTGCTTTTTCACGCTGACTGTGATATACAAATCGCCGCTCGGGCCTCCCTTTATCCCTGCGCTGCCTTCGCCGCGCAGCGGAATCGTCTGCCCGTCGTCAATCCCGGCCGGGATACTGACCTTGATACGCCGCTGATGCTTGATTTGTCCCGTTCCCTTACAATCAGGGCAGGGATTTGGAATCGTCTGGCCCGTACCGCCACAGTTATTACATGTCGAAGCAGAAGAAAAATTACCAAACGGCGTGCGCTGCGTCGTGCGGATTTGTCCAGTGCCGCCGCAGACGGAACACGTTACCGGCGTTGTTCCTTTCTTCGCGCCACTGCCACCGCAGCTCTTACAGCTTTCCATGCGGTAGATGGTCACGTCTTTATCAACGCCAAAGGCTGCTTCCTCAAATGTAATCTCCACATATTCCTGGATGTCTTTCCCCTTACGGGGGCCGTTTCGCCGCGCGCTCTGCGTTCCACCGCCAAAGCCGCCGCCAAAAAACGACTCAAAAATATCCCCAACGTCGAACCCGCCGAAGCCGCCGCCATAGCTGCTGTAGCCGCCTCCGCCACCTCCGTAGCTCGGGTCAACGCCCGCATGTCCAAACTGGTCGTACCTGGCACGCTTTTCCTTATCCTTAAGTACATCATACGCCTCATTGACCTCTTTGAATTTGGCCTCTGCTTCAGCCTCCTTGCCCGGGTTGAGGTCCGGGTGGTACTTCTTTGCCGCCGCACGGTATGCTTTTTTTATTTCGTCGTCGCTCGCGCCTTTGTTGACACCAAGCACTTCGTAATAGTCCCGTTTTTCCGCCATTCCTACCTCTCCTTTTAAAGAGAAACTCTATGTCCGCTCTGCCTGTTTGTCCAAAAACAGAACAGTAGAATTATTATAGCACAAAATGCTTACGAAAGGAAGGTTTTGCGCAAAAATACGCAAAACCTTTACAATTCGTACATATTTTTCGTGCAGAGAACAATTATTTGTTCGAATCGTCGTCATCTACGACTTTATAATCTGCGTCAACTACATTCGGGGCGCTGTTGGTTGCGCCTGCGCCCGGGTTAGCTCCACCTGCTGCCGCATTCGGATCCTGCTGCGGTGCAGCCTGCGCATATACCTTCTGCGCGATTTCGTTAAACTTCGCCGTCAGCTCTTCAGTTGCCGCCTTCATCTTTGCTGTATCATTCGATGCGATTGCATCTTTCGTTTTCTGAATCTTTTCGTTTACTGCGTCTTTTTCCGCTGCATCAATCTTGTCACCAAGCTCGTTCATCGCTTTCTCACACTGATAAACCATTGTGTCTGCCTGATTGCGGACTTCAGCTTCTTCCTTCTTCGCCTTATCCTCTGCCGCAAACTTTTCAGCTTCTTTTACTGCCTTGTCGATTTCTTCGTCCGACAGGTTCGAGCTTGCCGTGATTGTAATGTTTTGCTCGTTGCCAGTACCGAGATCCTTTGCACTTACGTGTACAATGCCGTTACGGTCAATGTCGAACTTAACCTCAATCTGCGGTACGCCGCGCGGTGCCGGCGGAATCCCCGTCAGGTTAAAGCGTCCCAGCGTCTTATTATACGCCGCCATGTCGCGCTCGCCCTGCAATACGTGGATTTCAACGCTCGTCTGGTTATCTGCCGCAGTTGAGAACACCTGCGTCTTCTGTACCGGAATGGTCGTGTTCCGCTCAATCAGCTTCGTGCATACACCGCCCAGCGTTTCAATGCCGAGCGAAAGCGGAGTAACGTCAAGCAGGAGCAAATCCTTTACGTCGCCGCCGAGCACGCCGCCCTGGATTGCTGCGCCGATTGCAACACATTCGTCCGGGTTAATGCCATTGTCCGGGTCCTTGCCTGTAATACGCTTAACCGCTTCCTGTACGGCCGGGATTCTTGACGAACCGCCAACCATCAAAACCTTAGCAATATCGCTTGCCGACAAACCTGCATCGTTCATGGCATTTCTTGTCGGCTCCATCGTCTTTTCTACCAAATCAGCCGTGAGCTCGTCAAACTTTGCCCGCGTCAGCGTCATGTCAAGGTGCTTCGGTCCGGTTGCGTCAGCCGTGATAAACGGCAAATTGATGTTCGTTGTCATCACGCCGGAAAGCTCAATTTTCGCTTTTTCCGCCGCTTCCTTCAAACGCTGCATTGCCATCTTGTCGATCGACAAATCAATGCCCGTGTCCTTTTTAAACTCATCGATCATATACTGCATAATCCGCTCGTCGAAGTCGTCACCGCCGAGCCGGTTGTTACCACTCGTTGCAAGCACCTCAAACGTGCCGTCGCCGATTTCAAGGATAGATACGTCAAACGTACCGCCGCCGAGGTCGTAAACCATGATTTTGTGGTCGGTGTCGTTCCCCATGCCATAAGCCAGCGAAGCCGCTGTCGGCTCATTGATAATACGCAGTACGTCGAGTCCTGCAATCTTACCGGCATCCTTTGTTGCCTGCCGCTGAGAGTCGGAGAAATACGCCGGAACTGTAATAACCGCCTGTGTTACCGTTTCACCCAGATAACGCTCTGCGTCGGCCTTCAGCTTTTGCAGAATCATCGCACTAATTTCTGTCGGCGTATATGTTTTGTCGCCGAGCTTTACCTTTTTATCCGTTCCCATGTCGCGCTTAATAGAGATAATCGTGTTATCAGGATTGGTGATTGCCTGCCGCTTTGCAACCTGACCGACCAGACGCTCCCCATCCTTTGTCAATGCAACAACAGACGGCGTTGTTCTGCCGCCTTCCGGATTCGGGATTACGACCGGCTCGCCGTTCTCCATTACCGCAACGCAGGAATTTGTTGTACCCAAGTCTATACCTATAATCTTGCTCATCATGCATACCTCCTGATTTTATATGGTAAAATATATTTTTTACATCAGTTTGCAACCTTAACCATGCTGTATCGGATTACTTTATCCTTACATTTGTAACCCTTTTGAAACTCTTCCACGACTTCGTTCGTGCCGTAGCTGTCGTCGTCGACATGCATAACGGCATTGTGAACCGCTGCGTCAAATTCTTTTCCTACTGCCTCAATCGGCTCAACGCCAAGCTTTGCAAATGCGTCGGACGCCAGCTTTGCAATCATGCCAACCCCGTCGGCAATCGTCTTTGCGTCTGCCGTTTCGGCGGATGTGTCAACCGCGCGCTGCAAATTGTCCAGAATCGGCAAAAGCTCCGCCACAGTGTCGGAAACCGCGTTTGTATACATCGCTTCCTTTTCCTCGCGGCTGCGGCGCTGAAAGTTCGTATACTCGGCTGCAAGACGGTAATATTTGTCCTCCAGCTCATTATACTTTTTTTCCAGTGCATCGTAGTCTTTTTCGTTTTTTTCCTCTGTTTGAGTCTGCGCAGAAGCAGTCTCCCGCGTCTCTATGTTCTCATCTGTGGCGGCCTGTTCCTCTGCCACAGATGTATTTTTTAAATTTTCTTCTTTATTTTTTGCCAATTCAATCACTGCCTTTCTCTTCGTGATACAGTTCATTTATAATGGTATCCATATTTTTATGGATATAATCAAGCGAAGCAATCACTTTTGCGTAGTTCATCCGCGTCGGCCCAACTATGCCAAGTTTACCGATCACCTTCCCGTTTGATACATACTTGGCAGTTACCAGAGAAGTGTCTTTCATTTCATCCATTTCGTTTTCGCTGCCAATTACAACATTAATGGCGTCACCGGTATCTGCCTGGTCAACCGCATGTTTCACACTTTCTTTGTCTTCCAAAAAGCTTAGGAGTTCCTTTGCTTTTGAAAGGTCGTAATATTCTGGATGGTTTAAAATATTTTGCGTGTTTGCCACGTATACCTCCGACCCATCCAGCTCCGATATCGCCTGGTGGATAAAGTTCAGTATCGGCATTAACACCGCACTGTCCGCCCCTAAAATCTGCTGGATCTCATTAATACGAACGAGATTGATTTCCTCCAGTGTCAGACCTGTCAGCTTTTCGTTAAGCACAAGCGAAAGATTTCGCAGGGAAACCTCATCTTCAGATACGGTAATCAACTGATTTTTTACAATGCCTTCGCTCGTAACCAGAACCAGAAGCGCCGTTTTGCTATCCACAGGAACAAGCTCAAACCGTTTGATATAGGACCTTTTTAGCTCCGGCGTTACAGCAATTGTCGTATAATTCGTCAGCTGAGAAACAATACTGCTTGCCTGCCGAATCAGTCTGTCAAGTTGCAAGACGCCTGCTGTGAAAAAACGCCGCAGCGTCACAATATCTTTTTGCGCCATTTTATACTGTTCCATCAGCTCGTTTACGTAAAAACGGTATCCAGCGTCCGTCGGTACGCGCCCTGCCGACGTATGCGGCGAAATGAGATACCCCATTTCCTCCAAATCCGACATTTCATTGCGGATGGTCGCGCTGGACAGCCCCATATCCGTATGCTTGGAGATCGTCCTTGAGCCGACCGGCTCTGCGCTGGAAATATAATCTTCGATGATGGCTTCCAGTATTTTTCGCTTTCGTTCGTTTAAGTCCATCTTGCAGCGCCTCCTTCCATTGCACACCGCTGCATTGTTAGCACTCTTTTTATTTGAGTGCTAAATACTATAATAAAAATACCACCTTATAACAAATTTGTCAAGATGGTATGTGAAATTTTTTCAATTTTAACGCTTTGTTCATAAAGTAACAAATCACGCTTCTCCAATATCCAAACCGTATAAAAGTTCCTTTGCCGCCTCCGGCGAAGAACGGTTGTACCGGATTCCATCGTCGCTTAGGAGCGTCATCCCAAGCCGCTCCATTACCCTGCGTGAAGCGGTGTTCCTGCTGTCACAATGCGCGATAAGCCTTGACACACGCAAGGTATTTATCGCAAAATCTTTGACGGCGTGCGCCGCTTCCGTGGCATATCCCTTTTTCCAATAATCTTTGTGGAGAATCCAGCCAAGCTCGCCCTCTCTGCGCGTTTCATCCAATGTGATGGAAATGCCTCCAATGTGTAAGCCGTCTAAATCGATGGCAAATTCGTAAGACTGCGGCTTTTCTTTGCGCCATTCCACGCCTGCCTGCTCCAAAAACTCTTTGGTTTCCTCAAGTGTTTCATTCGGCAATGCTATCATATATTTTGTCGATTCTTTATCGCCCGCATACGCATGCGTCGTTTCCAAATCGCAAACATTCAAAGGCCGCAAAAGCAGCCTTTGCGTTCTAAGCTCTGTATACATTTAAGAATTCTCCTAAGTCTATCAATACTGCTCCAGCCGTCTCTGCTTACGCAGCTCGCTGCGGCGTTTGCCCGCCTCCCACTCGGCGCGCTCCTCATCAGACACGAGCGTAAGCCCCGGAACCGGCATTGGACGCTCTTTTCCATCAAGCGCTACCATGACAAGATAGGCCGTATTGACCAGTGTCCTCGCGCCGTCGAGCGCCTCGACATACGTATCGACCCGAACCTCCATCGACGTTGTCCCAACATAGCTGAGCCGCCCGATCAGAATTACCGTTTCGTTTGCATAGGCCGGCGCTTTGAAGATCAGATTGTCAATACATACTGTCGTAATCTCGTTATGACAATGCCGCCGCGCAACAACGCCCGCCACTACGTCAATCCACGCTACGAGCTGGCCGCCAAACAGCCGCCCATAGCCGTTGATATGTTCCGGCATGACAATTTGTATCTGTTCCACTCGTGAGTCTGCTACCGTTCTCATTTCCCGTTCCATCCCGTCCGCCCTCCTGATTCTTATTTTTTCTCAGAAGCTCCTGCTGTATCTAAGAGCAGCTTATATTCGAGCGAATCCACCAGCGCATGCCAGCTCGCCTCAATAATATCAGTTGATACGCCGACGGTACTCCAGCTCCGCACACCGTCCGACGACTCAACCAAAACGCGAACCTTTGACCCCGTTGCATTTTGGCTGTCAAGCACACGTACCTTGTAGTCCGTCAATCGAACACAGGCGAGCTGAGGATAGAAATGCTCGAGCGCACCGCGGAGCGCTTTGTCGAGCGCATCCACCGGGCCGTTACCCTCCGCCGCTGTGATGGATGCCTCGCTGCCAACGTGAATCTTAATCAGGGCAGACGAACTCAGCTCCTCCCCACTCGGCTCGCTGACAATTACTTTAAACTGGTTTAAGTCAAAATACGGCTTATATTTGCCCAGAATCTTCCGAATCAAAAGCTCCATCGAGCTTTCCGCGCCTTCAAACTGATATCCTTCATACTCCAGTTCCTTGAGTTGGTCCATTACTTTTCCAACCGCCGAACTGTGTTTATCAAGCGTGGGGTTAATTTTGTGAATCGCTTTTAGCAAATTCGCCCGTCCCGCCATTTCGCTAATCAGCACACGGCGCGTATTGCCCACACTCTCCGGGGCAATGTGCTCAAATGTTTTTGGGTTTTTGAGCACACCGTCCACATGCATCCCGCCCTTGTGTGCGAACGCACAGGAGCCAACGTAGGGCTGGCGCTCATCGTGAGAAATATTAGCAATCTCACTGATATAGCGCGCGGCATCAGTAATATCCTCTAATTTGCCCGGCTTCAGGCAGGAATATCCAAGCTTCAGCTCCAAATTGGGCAGAATTGTGCAAAGATTGGCATTACCGCACCGCTCGCCGATTCCGTTCATCGTTCCCTGTACGTGTACGGCCCCGGCCTGGACTGCGAGCATGGAATTTGCGACTGCTACGCCAACGTCGTTGTGGCAGTGGATTCCAACTGCTGTGTGAAGCCGCTCTGCCACCTCTCCGGTAATCTGCCCAATCTCGTTCGGGAAGGTGGCTCCGTTTGTGTCGCAGAGCACAATGCAGTCTGCGCCAGCTTCCTGTGCGGCGTCAATACATGCAAGCGCATACGCACGGTTTGCACGGTAGCCATCAAAGAAATGCTCCGCATCAAAAATAACTTCCTTCCCGTTTTCCTTAAAAAAAGCAATCGTATCCGCAATAATCTCCAAATTCTGCTCCAGCGTCGCCTTCAAAATATCGGTAACGTGCAAGTCCCACGCCTTACCGAAGACAGAAACCGCCGGCGTGTCAGCGTCAAGCAGCGAGCGGACGTTTGCATCCTCCTGCGGCGGCGTTCCTACCCGACAGGTTGAACCAAAGGCGCAGAGCTTCGCATTCGTAAGCTGCATATGTTTTGCCTGTGCAAAAAATTCCAAATCTTTTGGGTTCGAGCCGGGGTTCCCTGCCTCAATATACGTAACGCCAAGCTCATCAAGCGTCTTTACAATTTTTATTTTGTCGCTGACGGAGAAGGAAATCCCCTCCGCCTGCGCGCCGTCGCGTAAAGTCGAATCGAGTATTGCGATTTTTTTTCGTTCCAAACAATCACACCCTTTATAACATGCTTCGATTGATTGCATTCAGATATGCCTTTGCGCTCGCCTCAATAACGTCGATGCTGACCGCCTTTCCACGGTATTTTTTCTCTCCAACGCTAATCATGACGCTCGCTTCGCTGAGCGCGTCCGTGCCATCCGTAACAGCGCGCAGGTTATAGCTGTCGAGCGTTGCGCTGATTCCCGTCATGCGGTCAATCGTCTGGAACATGGCATCTACCGGGCCGTCGCCGGTGGCCGCATCAGTAAAGGTTTTATCTTCCTTCTGCATCGTGACCGTGGCCGTTGCAATCATGTTGTTGCCACTGTTGATCTGGAACGATTCCATCGTATATACTTCGGGAATCTGCGCCATGCGCTCGTTTACAATCGCCTCAATATCTTCGTCTGTTACAGTCTTTTTCTTGTCCGCAAGGTCTTTAAACTTTGCAAACGCCTTATCAAGCGCTTCCTGGTCAAGCTCAAACCCCATCTCTTTGATATGTTCTTTAAAGGCTGCGCGGCCCGAGAGCTTCCCAAGCGCAAGCTTTGTTTTGGAAAGGCCAATTGACTCCGGCGTCATAATTTCGTAAGTGAGCGGGTTCTTGAGTACGCCGTCTTGGTGAATGCCCGACTCATGTGCAAACGCATTGGCGCCGATAATCGGTTTAAGCGGATTGATTGGAACGCCGGAAATGCTGGAAACCAGCTTGCTGGTACGCCCAATCTGCGTTGTGTCAACATCAAGGGTTGCGCCGCCGTAAAGCTCAGGCCGCGTCTTGAGCGACATGACAACTTCCTCAAAGGAGGTGTTGCCGGCGCGCTCGCCAAGCCCGTTGATGGTACACTCCGCCTGTGTTGCGCCCGCACGGATAGCCGCGAGCGTGTTGGCTGCCGCCAGTCCCAAGTCGTTATGGCAATGCACACTTAAAAACACTTTATCAATGCCGTTTACATTCTCACGGATTTTCTGAATCATTGCAAAAAATTCATGCGGCATAGTATAGCCGACCGTATCGGGGACGTTGATGCACGTCGCCCCCTCTTTAATCACTGCTTCAAACAAACGGTACAGAAATTCAAGCCTGCTGCGCGACGCATCCTCAGCCGAAAATTCGACTTCTTCACAGAATTTCTTTGCATAGCGTACCGACTCAACCGCGCGCTCAAACACCTGCTCCTCACTCATCTTGAGTTTGTACTGCATATGGATGTCGCTCGTTGCAATGAAGGTATGGATATATGGCCGTTTCGCACCCCTCACCGCATCCCATGCGGCATCAATGTCGCCCTTTACCGCACGCGCAAGGCTGCAAACAAAGGAATCTTTTACCGTTTTGGAAATCTCGCTGATTGTGTGAAAGTCGCCGGGTGAAGCTGCTGCAAAGCCGGCCTCAATCACATCTATGCCCATGCGTTCTAGCTGACGTGCTATCCCCATTTTTTCCTCGAGATTCATGTTGACCCCGGGGGTTTGCTCGCCGTCACGTAAAGTAGTATCAAAAAACCGAATTTTTCCTGACATGATAACACGTCCTCCTTCTTAAAAAAATAAATACATAAAATGTATTACAGCTATTGTAGCAGTTAGCCATTTCAAAGTCAAGCAGTTTCCAATCTTAGTCGAAAGCATGAATAAAGTTTTCAAAATAACAAAAATCATTTAGAAAAGAAAGTACAAAAAACGGGCGTCAAAAGCCCGCCCATTTTATACATTTTTCAACCATGTATCAATTTTATGAAAGCATTGCGCCGTTATATCCCCTGCCGCATCAAGGTGAACCAGCTCCGGATACCGCCGAAACCACGTAAGCTGGCGCTTTGCATACCGACGGGAATGCCGTTTGATGAGATTGACAGCCTCCCCCATTGCACACAGGCCGTAGTAATAGTCGTACAGCTCCTTATATCCAATCGCCTGCATGGAGTTGAGTTTTTTCCCATAGCCCATTTGTACAAGCGTGCAAAATTCTTCAAACAGGCCCTCCTTCATCATACTGTCAACCCGCAGGTCGATCCTCTCATAAAGCATCGCGCGGTCCCAATCCGGCATGAACATCAAAGCATTATAGGGACTTTCTTTTTCCTTCGAGTGCTTCACCTGTTCGGTAAAGGTTTGCCCCGTCGCTTCATAGACTTCAAGCGCACGAATCACACGGCGGATATTGTTCGGATGGATGCTCGCCGCCGCTTCTGGGTCAAGTTGGAGCAGCCTGTCGTAAAGAAACTGGTTTCCCTTTTCCCTCGCCTCATTGTTCAGCCGTTCCCGCAGGGAAAAATCCGTCTCCATCTCGGCAAGCCGGACGCCTTGTACTACATGGTCAATATACAGCCCCGTACCGCCTGCCAAAACAGGAATCCGCCCCCGCGCATGGACATCGGCAATCTTTTTGCGCGCCGATTCTGCGTACTGGGCGACGGAAAACGGCTCGTCCGGATATACGATATCGAGCATATGATGGGCAACGCCGTCCATCTCCTGCTCTGTCGGCTTTGCCGTACCAATGTTCATGTATTTATAAATCTGCATACTGTCGGCAGAGACGACTTCCCCGCCATAACGCTTTGCAATTTCGACTGCAAGACGTGTTTTGCCGGAGGCAGTCGGCCCAGCCACCACAATGAGCGGTATTTTTTCCATCGTGATTCCTTTCTATACAATACGCTTAAACTGCTTTTCCAGTTCGCGCTTCGTCAGGGAAATTGTAATCGGCCGCCCGTGCGGGCAGGTATTGATTCCGTCGAGCGCAAACACCTCGTCGACCAGTGCGTGAATTTCTATCTCACTCAGGCGGTGGTTTGCCTTGATTGCCGCCTTGCAGGCTATGGTGTAAAGCGCATATTCGTACGTTTCGCTGATAATCTGTTTGTTTTGTGCCATCATCTGTCCGGTCAGCTCAACAAATAAATCCCCAATGTCTTCATACGCAATCCCCATTGGTGCGCCGCTGATTAATATTGTATTTTTCCCAAATTCCGACACGTCAAACCCCAGCGCCGAAAAACGCTCCAGATTTTCCGTTACATAAGAAAACTCCGGCGCAGATAAATCGACCACTACTGGGGACAGCAAAGACTGTATCCGCGGCGTATGCTGTGCCAAATCGCGGCGGAGCTGCTCATAACCAAGGCGCTCGTGCGCCGCATGCTGGTCAATGAGCAAGACCTCGTCGCCGCGCTCAAGCACAATATACGTATCGAACAACTGCCCGACTATTGTATAATCCTTTGATTCCGGCTCCGACGATTCGGGTTCTGCCGCATACGCAGGCGCAACTTCCTGCTTTTGCTGCACAGGCATGGCCGCCTCGGCCTGCTTCACATCCTTCGCCACAGATACGTGCTCCGCCCGATATGGCGTTTCCGTTTTCTCCTGCATAACTGTATTACTTCGCTCTATGACAATCTGCTCCTGCGCAGGCTCTCGTGCGGGCACAGCGGCAGGCTGCTCATACTTATATTCCTGCACCCGCGGAGCGGGAGCAACTGTTTCTGTCCGGCTCGGTATGGGAACCTGTATGTAAGGCCGCTGCGCAGCGGCAAATGTTTCGCTTTTATACGCATCTTTTTTGGTCGTCGTTTTCGACAGCTCAACCTGCGGCACAATCGGCTTTTCGTAGAGCGCATTTTTTACCGCCCAGTAAACTGTATCGAACACCTTACGTTCGTCGGAAAACTTAACCTCAGTTTTGTGCGGATGCACATTTACGTCCACAAATGCCGGATTCACCAGCAAATCAATGACTGCAAAAGGGAATTTACCAATCATGATTTGATTTTTATACGCCTCTTCCAGAGCGGCCGTCATCGTTTTGCTCTGGATGGAGCGGCCGTTAACGAAAAAGCTCTGCTGCCGCCGGTTTGGACGGCTCAGGTTGCTCTTTCCGATATATCCCGTCGCACGCATCACAGAATCGCCGTAGTCAATCGGCAGAACGGAACGGGCATAATCCTTTCCGTACACGGTATAAATCGCATTCGTCATACTGCCGTCCCCGGCGGAAAAAAGAACCTGTTTCCCGTTATTGATAAACCAAAACGACACATCCGGGTGCGACAGAACAAACTTTTCTACAATATCGGTGATATAGCCCGCCTCTGTCGTATCCTTTTTTAAAAATTTCATGCGAGCGGGTGTGTTATAGAACAAACTTTTGACCTCCACCGTCGTACCGTTCGGCGCGCCAGCCTCGCCAACGTCCTCCATCTCGCCGCCCTCAATATAGACGCGAACAGCATTCTTCGCCTCCACCGTCTTCGTCGTCATGGAAACCCGCGCCACGGCGGCAATGGAACAGAGCGCCTCGCCGCGGAAGCCGAGCGTCCCAATCTTTTCAAGATCCTTTGCCTCAAGAATTTTGCTCGTCGCGTGTCGCATAAAGGCGAGACCCACGTCGCCTGCATCAATGCCGCGCCCATTGTCTGTAACGCGCATATAGGAAATGCCGCCATTTTTGATCTCTACCGTGATTTCGCTTGCGCCTGCGTCGAGCGCGTTTTCTATTAGCTCCTTGATAACGGAGGCAGGACGCTCCACCACCTCTCCGGCGGCAATCATGTTGGCAACAGACGCGTCTAATATATTAATTTTTCCCATAGGCACCGCCTTTCCAGCATGTAAAGCAATATTCCTTTACAGTTCTTTTGCCCGGCTTGCAAGCTCATATAACTTATTAAGTGCCTCAATTGGCGTAAAAGTCGTCACATCCATGTTTTTCAGCTCTCGCGTAATCTCGTTGTCAGTCTCCTCGCTAAGGCTCGCTGGCGCATAGGCCACCGTGTCGAGTACCTCAAGTTGATACGAGCCTTTGTTGACGTCGTTTTGCTCCAAAATCCGGAAAATTTCTTTTGCCCGGTGCGTCACCTCGGCGGGAATGCCCGCCAGTGCGGCCACCTCAATTCCATAGCTGCCGTCTGCACCGTCTTTTACGATTTTACGCAGGAAGGTAATGTCGTCACCGCGTTTTTTTACAACACTGCAATAGTTTTTCACACCGTCCAGACGGCTCTCTAACTCCGTTAGCTCGTGATAGTGCGTCGAAAACAGCGTCTTTGCGCCGATTTTTGCCTTATCGCAGATATACTCCGCTACTGCCCACGCAATCGAGAGTCCATCGTAGGTACTTGTTCCGCGGCCAATCTCATCGAGTACAATCAGTGAGTTCTGCGTCGCATTTTTCAAAATATTTGTCACTTCGTTCATCTCGACCATGAACGTGCTCTGCCCGGTCGACAAATCGTCCGACGCGCCGACGCGGGTAAAGATCTTATCCACCACGCCAATCTGTGCAGACGCCGCGGGGACAAAACTCCCAATCTGCGCCATGAGCGTAATGAGCGCTACCTGACGCATATAGGTCGATTTACCGGCCATATTCGGGCCGGTGATGATACAGAGACGGTCACCTTCCAAATCCAAAAACGTATCGTTTGGGACAAACAGTTCATTTTTCAGCATTTTCTCCACAACGGGGTGCCGCCCGTCCTTGATTTCGATTACGCCGGACGCGTCGACTGTCGGCATACAGTAGTGGTTCTGCTGTGCCGTTTCCGCCAGTGCGCACAGTACGTCCGTAACAGCAATTACGCCCGCTGTCTTTTTGAGCCGCTCAATCTGCGCGCAGATTTTCTGCCGCAGTTCATCAAACAGATGCGCTTCCAGACGGACGAGCCGTTCCTCCGCACCAATGATAACATTTTCAATTTCTTTGAGCTTAGGCGTTATGTATCGCTCGCCGTTGACGAGAGTCTGCTTGCGCACATAATAGTCCGGCACAGAGCCCGTCTGCCCCTTGCTGACCTCGATATAATAGCCGAACACTTTGTTATAGCCGACCTTCAGGTTTTTAATCCCTGTCCTTTCCCGTTCGTATTGCTGCACGTCCGCCAGCCAGGTCTTCCCCTCGCGCTGTGCGGTGCGGTATTCGTCCACACTCGCGTTATAGCCATCCTTAATGACGCCGCCGTTTGCCGTGCTTATCGGCGCTTTGTCGTCAATAGCGGCATACAGTAAATCTTTTACGTCAGACAAAAGGTCGAGATTATCGAGCTGTTCCTGTAAAATAGGGCTTGTACACTTTGATAGCTTCAGCTCGATTGCCGGAAGCGCGCGCAGCGACTCCCGCAGGGAAATCATATCGCGCGGGGTTGCACTCCCGAGCGAAATCCGCCCAATCAGGCGCGAAATGTCGTAAATCCCGTCCAGATCCTCCTGCAGTTCCTCGCGCAGCATCATATTGTCCTTCAGCTCCGCCACGCCCTGCTGCCGCTTCTCGATAGCGGCGGGGCTAAGAAGCGGTTTTTCAATCCACTGCGTCAACAGTCGCCCGCCCATGGAGGTTTTCGTCCGGTCTAGCACCCACAAAAGCGTCCCTTTTTTGGCTTTTTCGCGCATGGACTGCGTCAGCTCCAAATTTCGGCGCGTATTGTAGTCAATCCCCATATACTGCTCCGTTTCATAATAGCGGATGTCCAGCACACGGAACAGGGAGGATTTTTGCGTGTCGCTCAGATACAGGATTGTGGCGCCGACTGCACAGATGAGGTCTTTATCATCCGGCAAGCCGACGAGCGAAAAGTCGTCCGTTTCCATCTCGTCCTGAATTGCGCTTTTTGCCATGTCATACTGGAAAAATTCTTCGTCAATGTTTCCGATATAGAGGTCAAACCGCCCCTTAACCGCGCGCTCATAGCTTTCCTTTGCCTTGCGGCAGAACAGAATCTCTGAAGGGTTAAAGCTGGCAAGCTCGTCGAGTACCGCGGCCTCGTCGATTCCGCGCAGCTTTGTCGTAAACAGCTCACCTGTGGAAATATCAGCAAACACAAGAGACGTCTGTGCGCCGCTTCCGCAGTAAATCAGCGCGAGAAAATTATTTTTCTTCTCGTCGAGCGAACGGGTATCCGTTACTGTCCCGGGTGTGACAATTTTGATTACGTCGCGCTTTACGAGTCCTTTTGTCAGTGCGGGATCCTCCATCTGTTCACAGATGGCAACCTTATAGCCCTTTGCGACCAGTTTAGCTATGTAGGAGTCGGCGCTGTGAAACGGAACGCCGCACATCGGCATGCCGCCTTCACGCACGCCGTCCTCTCCCTTTTTGCCGCCGCGTCCAGTCAGTACAAGCTCAAGCTCCCGCGAAGCGAGAACCGCATCGTCGTTGAACATTTCATAAAAGTCGCCAAGCCGAAAAAACAAAATACAGTCTGCGTACTGGCTTTTAATCTTCTGGTACTGCTCCACCATTGGCGTAATATCGGCCAAGTCAATACCTCCTTTGCCCTACTATCTATTCTCAGCCGGCTTAGTGGCAGCCGGAGCAACTCGAACACGAGCCGGAGCACCCGCCCGGCGTCTGTCCGGTCACATAAAAGGTGATAATATTATTTACCTGTTCCAGTACAGCGTCAAGCTCTTTCTTGGCCGTAATGTAGCGGTTAATGACGTCATACTGCATCAGCTTGTCAAACTCGTCGGATAATTCCGTCCGAATCGACTCCAGCTCCTCCTGCGTCACATTTTCCTTCTGTGCGCGCTGCATAAGCTGAATCCGTTTCAAATTATATTCACCAATGAGCTGCTGCGCTTTCTCGTCGTTGTTTTGAACATCTTCCGCCTTTTTAACGGACTCCATCAGCTCGCTGTCGGCAATCGCCTTGCCCAGCTCTTTTGCCATTTCCAAAATATCCATTTTATATTCCTCCATATTGTATATATACTTTATATGATTTCACCGGTCAAAAACCATGTCTTTGCCGCGGTGATTTTTACCTTTACAAGCGTTCCAATCCGCTCGCTTCCACCCTGCATATGGACGATCTTTCCGCCCTCCGTCCGGCCAGAAACCATGTTTGCATCCGTTTTGCTCTGCCCCTCGACCAGAACTTCCTCAATGCGGCCAATATAAGAATCGTTGATTTGGCGCGAGATGTCATTTTGTACCTCAAGCAGCCGGTCAAAGTTTTTGTGAATCACCTCATCCGACAGCGCCATATCGAGTTTTGCCGCCGGCGTTCCGCTGCGTTTGGAAAAGATGAAAGAATAAATCGAGTCGAACCGCACCTCCTGCAAAAGCGAGAGAGTCTGGGCAAAATCTTCCTCCGTTTCCGTCGGAAAGCCGACGATAATATCCGTTGTAAGCGTAATATCTGGTATCATGGAGCGGATTTTTGCCACTTTTTCAAGATAAGTCTCCCTTGTATAACGGCGGTTCATCGCCTCCAAAACCGCATTGGAGCCCGCCTGCACCGGCAGGTGGAGCTGGTTGCATATCTTTGGCTGTGAGGCCATCGTTTTCATCAGCTTTTCGTTAAAATCCTTCGGGTGCGACGTCATGAACCGAATCCGCTCAATCCCGTCCACGCCGCATACGCGTCCCAGCAAATCTGCAAAGTCGAGCGGTTCTGCAAGGTCTTTGCCATACGAATTGACATTCTGTCCCAAAAGCATAACCTCTTTATAGCCTTCCTGTACAAGCTGGCGCACTTCTCTCAGAATCGCTTCCGGGCCACGGCTGCGCTCCCGCCCACGTACGTACGGAACAATGCAGTAGGAACAGAAGTTATTGCACCCATACATGATGGATACATAAGCCGTCACACCCTCTGCGCGGCGAATTGGCATGTCCTCGGCAATAAATCCGTCCGTATCCAAAAGACGGATACAGCGGCCGTGCGTTTCAAGCGCCTGCCACAGCAGCTCGGGAAGCTGGTAGAGCGTATGTGTACCGAAAATCAAATCAACGTGGTCATACGTTTTGCGGATACGCTCAGCCACCTGCTTTTGCTGCATCATGCAGCCGCATACGCCGATAATCAGCTCCGGCTTGCGGCGTTTAAGCTTTTTCAGCGCGCCGAGGTTACCATACACTTTTTGCTCCGCATGGTCGCGAATGGCGCAGGTGTTATAGAGAATCAGGTCGGCATCCTCTGCTTTATCACAGAATCCAAAGCCCGCCTCGGCAAGCATACCGCGGAGGCGTTCTGTGTCGTTTTCATTCTGCTGGCAGCCATACGTCACGAGAAACGCGAGCGGCTGCATGTTTTGCTGTATATAATGTGCTTTGATTTTTTGAATATATTCCTTTTGCTTTTGGATTTGCTCCTGTGGAATCAGAATATCCTGTCTGCTTCGACTCATACTTTTCTCCATTATCTCTGTATTGTATTTTTTCGAATGACTTCAGCCGTATAAAATTCAATGATAAACTTGCACAGTACTGTGAACACAATGACGAATGCCAGGGCCGCAAAGACATTCAGCAACACAAAAATCCCAAGCAAAAGCCCGCCTGAAAGAACGGTGAAGAAGATATTCTGCGGAAACTTTGCCACAGCAAACAGCAGTGCATTTTTGTACAGCACACCAAGCTTTACCTTATATGTCACCATAATTTGATAAATATAATAGTGCATAAAGGTATACAAAATGAGCAGAAACGCCAACAACCCCTGCGCAACCAAAAACATGCTGTTCGGCGCCAAGGAATACTGGTGCGAATAAAAGTTAAAGGCAACCAGACTCAGATATAGTATCACAATATCAATCAGCAGTACGGCAATACTCTGCTTAAAATTGCTTTTCACATTGTCCCAGAAGTCGCTGAATACCCACGCATGCTCTTCACGGGAGAAATTGCGCATGACATAGGCACAGCCCGCCGATGCCGGACCAGCACCCCAGAGAATTACAACGCTAAGCGAGAAAAGCAGGCGGAGCACAAGCTCGAACGCCGCCGCGTCCTCATAGGGCAGACTTTGCACAAACTCACCGATTCCAGACAAAGAAACGCCGGAAAGCGACGTTACGTTGATTGGCGAAAGCCAGTAAAGCAGCAGCAAATAAGGAAGTGAAAACGCCAGAAACATCAGATTGAGCTGCATAAATTTCATGAATTTCCGGAACACCACGTCAAAAAAGATAAAAAAGCGGTGCTTTTGCCGTTCGTCCTTTTCAACGCCCTTACCGGGCGCGTTTAATCCTCTTCCAAACAAACCCATAGCCGTTATTCCATTACCTTTCTTTGAAATTAAAATTCAATGCCCTTCCGCGCATCCGTACCCGTCTGAAACGGATGCTTCACAAGCGTCATATTGGTTACATAGTCCGCACGCTTTATCAGCCAGTCCGGCGCGCCGCGCCCGGTCAGGACAAGCTCGCACGCAGCCGGCTTTTTGTCAACCAGAGCGCAAAGCTCCTCGTGGGTAACCAGTCCGAGCTGACAGGCACATATTATCTCGTCAAGCACAAACAAATCACAGGAGCGCTCCTGATAAACCGTTTGGATAAAGTCCAACGCCCGTTTCACATCCACGCGCAGAGCCTTTGTCGTCTCTGCATTCGGGTCGTAGGTAAAGCCGTGCGGCTTTTCAAACCGGAATACGCGAAGCCGCTCGTCATCCAGCCGCTCGACGAATGCCGCCTCCCCGCTTGGGGACGTTTTTAAGAACTGTATAATGTATACACGCAGCCCGTTTTCATACGCGCGTAGCGCAAGGCCAAAGGCAGCCGTTGTTTTACCTTTTCCATCTCCCGTGTATACATGTACCAATCCGATCTCTTTCATGCTGTTCTCCTATTTAAAATACTTTACACCCGATGCAAAGAGCTTCTGATCCTTCTCGCCAGCAATATTAGAGAAAATATTCTCTCCTGCACGTTCACTGTGCCCCATCTTACCGAACACGCGTCCGTCCGGGCTGATGATTCCCTCAATTGCCGCGACCGAACCGTTCGGGGTGTACGGGATATCCGTGCTTGCCTGCCCATCCGGCCCCACATACTGTGTCGCAATCTGCTCGTTTTGAATCAAACGCGTCAGCCATTCTTCATTTGCGTAGAACCGGCCCTCACCGTGCGACACGGCAATGCTGTGGCAGTCGCCCACTTCAACGCCATAGAGCCACGGCGAACGGTTGGACGCAATCCGTGTCGTAACAATCGTCGACACATGGCGGCCGATATTATTAAACGTCAACGTCGGCGCATCTTCAGCAAGGTCGACGATTTCCCCATGTGTAACAAGACCGAGCTTGATCAACGCCTGAAAGCCGTTGCAAATACCAAGCATGAGGCCGTCGCGATTAGTGAGAAGCTCGTTGACTGCTTCGCTCACCTTCGGATTGCGGAACGCAGTCGCAATATACTTCCCGGATCCGTCCGGCTCATCACCGCCGGAGAACCCGCCAGGCAGCATAACAATCTGTGCCTGCCGAATTGCCTCTGCCATATTGTCAAGCGTGCGTGCCGTATCCTCAGGCGTGAGGTTGATAAATGGCATGACATCAACCACAGCACCCGCCGCCTCAAAGGCGCGCGCTGTATCGTACTCACAATTGGTTCCCGGAAATACCGGGATAAACACGCGCGGCTTTGCAAACGTGTTTTTGGCAATGAGCACGTTTTTACGCGCAAAAGAATATGTCTTGCACGGCTTCGCCCCCGCTGCCTTTGTCGGGTATACGCCCTCGAGCGTATGCTCCCAAGCAGATACCGCATCAGCAAGGGCAATCTTTTCGCCACAAGCCTCAATACAATCGTGGTCCGTCACAATTCCAAGATACGTATATTCCAATCCATCAAATGCGGAAAGGTCGTCTGTTTCCAAAACAATCGCACCATATTCTTTCGCAAAAAGCTCCTGCTTTGTGACGCTTTTATCAAAGGTAAAACCAAGCATATTGCCGAAACACATTTTGCTGACCGTTTCACACAGGCCGCCACCCTTAACAACGCTGCTGGCGCGTACACAGCCCTTTTGAATCAGCTCGTATATTTTCTCATACTGCGCACGCAGCGCGGCAAAGTCCGGAAGCAGGTTTTCGTCCTTTTTAACCTTAAAGAGAACAACGCTGTTGCCCACCTTTTTAAACTCCGGCGATACGACCTTATCGGCCCACACTGTGTTGACCGCAAAGGAAACCAGCGTCGGCGGCACGTCCAGCTTTTCAAAGCTGCCGCTCATGGAATCCTTCCCGCCAATTGCAGCAATGCCTAGCTCTTTCTGTGCGGTAAACGCACCGAGTAGTGCGGCAAACGGTTTGCCCCACCGCGCCGGCTCGCTCCCGAGCCGCTCGAAATACTCCTGCAAGGTCAAATAAATATCCTCATAACGTGCACCGAGCGCAACGGCCTTTGATACCGACTCTACCACGGCGTAAATACTACCGTGGAACGGCGACCACGACGAGAGATACGGGTCGTACCCATACGTCATGACAGTCGCGGTGTTTGTCTTCCCATGCAGAACAGGCACCTTCGCTACCATGCCGTCCGTTGGTGTAAGCTGTGTTTTGCCGCCGTACGGCATCAACACGCTGCCCGCGCCAATCGTGCTGTCAAACCGCTCAACCAGCCCCTTTTGCGAGCATACGTTGAGTGAGGAAAGCTTTTTGAGCCATTCGGCTTTTAAATCAATCCCCTTTTTCTCTGTAAAGGGGGAATCCTTTTCAGAGGGAAGTGTCACAGAAACTGTCGTCGTTTTCGCCGCGCCGTTTGTGTTCAGAAAATCGCGCGATATGTCGCAGATTGTCTTCCCGCGCCATGTCATTGTAAGACGATTTTTATCTGTAACGACAGCGACGATGACTGCGTCGAGGTTTTCCTCTTTTGCATGAGAAATAAACGCCTCAGCGTCAGAACGGCTGACAACGACAGCCATGCGCTCCTGCGACTCGGATATCGCAAGCTCTGTCCCATCAAGTCCGTCATATTTTTTCGGTACTTTGTCGAGATCAATGTCAAGCCCGTCCGCCAGCTCGCCGATTGCAACCGACACGCCGCCCGCGCCAAAATCGTTGCAGCGTTTAATCATTCGTGTTACATCGCCGTTGCGGAACAGGCGCTGGATCTTCCGTTCTACGGGCGGATTGCCCTTTTGTACTTCTGCACCGCACGTTTCGAGCGACTCGGTTGTATGCGCTTTTGAGGAACCCGTCGCACCGCCGCAGCCGTCGCGCCCCGTCTTGCCGCCCAGCAGAATTACAACGTCGCCGGGGCACGGACATGTACGAATTACATTTTCCTTCGGTGCCGCCGCAATGACCGCCCCCAACTCCATGTGCTTGGCAACATAGCCTTCGTGATAGATTTCTGCAACCTGGCCGGTCGCAAGGCCGATCTGGTTCCCGTAGGAGCTGTAGCCTGCCGCAGCCGTGCGCACAATCTTTTTCTGCATCAGCTTGCCGGGAAGCGTTTCCTGCATGGTTTTACGCGGGTCGCCCGCGCCGGTGATGCGCATCGCCTGGTAGACATAAGAACGCCCAGAAAGCGGGTCGCGGATTGCGCCGCCGAGACACGTCGCCGCGCCGCCGAAAGGCTCAATCTCCGTCGGATGGTTATGCGTTTCGTTTTTGAACATAATCAGCCATTTTTCTATCTTTCCGTCTACGTCCACATCTGCCTCAATGCTGCAAGCGTTGATTTCCTCCGACTCGTCCAGCTTGGTAAGAACCCCGTCCTTTTTCAGCTTTTTCATAGCAGCGAGCGCAATGTCCATCAATGTTGTGTCGCGCCCCTGCGGATACAGCTCCTGCTTCGTGTCTAAGTATGCTCTGTACGCCTCGCGGATACAGGAAGCATATTTTCCGTCCGGAATGGAAACTTCTTTTATTTTCGTGCCGAACGTCGTATGCCGGCAATGGTCGGACCAATAGGTATCAATCATGCGCAGCTCCGTCACCGTAGGGTCGCGCCGTTCCGTGTTTTTAAAATAGTCACGGCAGAACTGCAAATCGTCCTTGTCCATGGCAAAACCCATATTCTGAATCATTTCCGCCAACGCTTGCTCGTCCATGGACGTAAAGCCCTCGACCGTCGCCACATCCTTCGGAACAGCTGCGTCAAGCGCAAGCGTGTCCGGCTTTTCGAGCGAGGCTTCCCGCATTTCCACCGGGTTGATGATATAGTGCTTTACGGCATCAAACTCGCTGTCGCTAAGCGTGCCAGACAGGACGATAAGCTTTGCTGTCTTTACCGTCGGACGCTCCTTTTGCGTTAAAATGGAGATACATTCCTCGGCAGAATCTGCGCGCTGGTCATACTGCCCCGGCAAATACTCGATGGCAAATACGCGCGCACCCTTCTCGATTTCAATTTCTTCCTCATAGCAGATATCTACCGGAGGCTCCGAAAAAATTAGGCCGCGCGCCTGCGCATACTCGCTGTCGCTAAGCCCCGTCACATCGTAACGGTTGATGATTCTCACGCCCTTCAGGCCGCCTAACGACAAATTCTCCCGCAGGTCGGCCAGCATGCCGTGTGCCTCAACGGCAAACTCGTCCCTTTTTTCCACAAAAATACGGCGTACTGCCTCACTCATGTATCCATCCTCCCAAATCGTGCTGATGTATTAAAATATGACAAACGTATTACAGTTTATTTTACCTCTTTTGCGCCAATAAGTAAAGAAGAATCGCGCAAAATATCGAAAAATATTTTACGCGGTTCTTCTCTGTGCGGCAGATTTACTTGTTTCGCTGTTTTTCCTTTTCAAGCACCTTTTTCAAATACTGTCCCGTGTAAGACCGCTCGCATTTTGCCACCTGCTCCGGCGTCCCTGTGCAGAGAATCTCCCCCCCGGCGTCGCCGCCTTCCGGGCCTAGGTCGATCAGATAGTCCGCCGTTTTGATGACGTCGAGGTTATGCTCAATCACAAGCACCGTGTTACCCGCGTCGACAAGCCGTTGCAATACATCCAGCAGACGGTGCACGTCTGCCACATGCAGTCCCGTTGTCGGTTCGTCAAGGATATAGATGGTTTTGCCCGTGCTTCGTTTACTTAGCTCCGTCGCCAGTTTGACGCGCTGCGCCTCGCCGCCCGACAGCGTGGTAGACGACTGTCCCAGCTTGATATAGCCGAGACCTACGTCGTAAAGCGTCTGAATTTTGCGGTGCAGGCGCGGAATGTTTTCAAAGAAGGAGAGCGCCTCTTCTACTGTCATATCGAGGACTTCGCTGATATTTTTCCCTTTGTATTTTACCTCCAGCGTTTCTTTGGAGTAGCGTTTCCCCTTGCAGACCTCGCACGGCACATAGACATCCGGCAGAAAGTGCATCTCAATCTGGATAATGCCGTCGCCGCAGCACGCCTCGCAGCGACCGCCCTTTACGTTAAAGCTGAAGCGTCCGGCCTTATAACCACGCACCTTCGCCTCCACCGTGCTGGCAAACAGTTCTCGTATGTCAGAAAACAGCCCTGTATACGTCGCCGGGTTCGAGCGCGGCGTGCGCCCGATTGGCGACTGGTTGATGTCGATTACTTTGTCAAGATTCTCAAGCCCAGTAATCTGCTTGACCGCACCGTTTTTGGAACGTGCGCCGTTTAACTCGCGCGCAAGATATTTATAGATAATTTCATTGACAAGCGAGGATTTGCCCGATCCGGATACGCCCGTCACGCATGTGAACACGCCAAGAGGAATCTTCACATTGATATTTTTGAGATTGTTCTGCGCCGCACCCTTTACGGTGAGATAATTCCCGTTGGATTTCCGCCGCTCTTTCGGAAGCGGAATGTATTTGCGCCCACTCATATAGTCGCCCGTGGCAGAGCCTTCCACCTTCATAATCTCCTCCGCCGTGCCTTGCGCGACCAGATACCCACCGTGTATCCCGGCGCCGGGACCTATGTCGATGATATGGTCCGCCGCATACATGGTATCCTCATCATGCTCCACAACAACCAGCGTATTGCCCAAATCGCGCAGCGTTTTCAGCGTAGCGAGCAGCTTTTCGTTGTCGCGCTGGTGCAGACCAATACTCGGCTCGTCCAAAATATACAGTACGCCCATCAGGCTTGAGCCAATCTGTGTCGCAAGGCGGATACGCTGCGCCTCGCCGCCTGACAGCGTCCCGGCCGAGCGCGAAAGCGTCAAATACCCCAGCCCGACGTTTTTCAAAAAACCGAGCCGTTCGAGTATTTCTTTTAGAATCTGCTCCGCAATCGTCTGTTCCTTCTGCGTAAGCGAAAGTGATTTGAAAAACTCAATCGCTTTTACGATTGAGAGGTCTGTCACTTCGTTAATGTTCTTCCCACCGACGGTGACGGCAAGCACCTGCGGCTTCAGACGCATTCCATGGCACGACGGGCACGGATGGTTACTCATATAGCCCTCCAGCTCTGCGCGCATCCAGTCGGAATTTGTTTCCTTGTGCCGCCGCTGCAAATTGTTGACAATCCCTTCAAAGTCGGTCATATAGGTGCTCTGTCCATAACTGCGGGAGAATTCGACCTTAAATTTCTCCCCTTTACTTCCATAAAGCAGAATGTCTTTGATTTTATCCGGCAAATCCTTGTACGGCGTATCGAGGCTAAACCCATAGTGCTCCGACAATCCGCGGTAATAGGCCGCCGCCATGCTGTCCTCAATCCCCGGTGCCATCCATCCCGTTACGGCGATCGCGCCTTCGTTGATGCTTTTATTCTTGTCCCGCACGACAAGCTCCGGGTCAATCTTCATCATAAAGCCCAGGCCGCTGCACTCCTCGCACGCGCCGAACGGCGAATTGAAGGAGAACATACGCGGGGTCAGCTCCTCCATACTCACGCCGCATTGCTCGCAGGCGTAATTCTGGGAAAACATCATTTCCTCGCCGTCTATCACATCCACAATCACAAGCCCGCCCGCAATCTTGAGCGCTGTTTCCAGCGAGTCAGCCAGCCGCTTGCGGATATCCTCACGAAGTACCATGCGGTCGATGACCAGTTCAATATTATGCTTTTTATTTTTCTCCAGCTTCGGTACTTCCGACAAGTCATACACAAGGCCGTCAACCCGAACACGTACGTAGCCGGACTTCTTCGCGTCGTCAAACACTTTCTGGTGCTCGCCCTTGCGCGCGCGGACAACCGGAGCCAGAATCAACAGCTTGCTCCCCATTGGAAGCGCCAATACCTGGTCGATTATCTGGTCGATGCTCTGCCGTGCAATCGGCCTGCCGCATTTGTGACAGTGCGGAATGCCAATGCGGGCATAGAGCAGACGCAGGTAGTCGTACACCTCCGTCACCGTACCAACTGTGGAGCGCGGGTTTTTGCTCGTCGTTTTCTGGTCAATGCTGATTGCCGGAGACAACCCCTCAATATAGTCCACGTCCGGCTTGTCCATCTGGCCCAAAAACTGGCGCGCATAGGCTGACAGCGACTCGACGTAACGCCGCTGCCCCTCCGCATAAATCGTATCGAACGCCAGAGAGGACTTGCCCGATCCGCTCAGCCCGGTCAGTACTACCAGCTTGTCGCGCGGGATCGTCACATCAATGTTTTTCAGGTTATGTTCTCTGGCGCCTTTTATAAATATACTGTCTTTTGCCATCGTTTTCTCCCTCTGTTTTACTCTGCTTTATTGTTCATACATGCTTTCACATTCATTGATTCGGTTAATCAGCATAGCGCGGCTAAGCCGCATGGACTCAAATTCCCGCGCAAGGCTGTTTAAAAACCGGCTTTTTTCCAGTTCGCTTTTGCAATATACGACGCTTCCATCCGATATAATCTCCCCTGCAAACTGCATGTCACATTCGCGCAGATTGTTGAGCTCCACCTCAACGCCCAAAAGCTCGGAAACTTTATTCTCCAGCAGGCAGGTAGTGTACTCGTCGGTCGTTACTTCGGAATAATATGCAACGTCAAATATATTTTCTGTGACTGTATGGTCTGCAAAATAGATAAACACCGGGTCGAGCTGCTGGCGCAGAAACTCAATGACCGCATCTCTGTTCTTTTGTTCAAACATCTCCTCAAACCTCATCTCTCAGTTTTTTAATTTTATCGCGCAGCTTTGCCGCCTGCTCAAAGTCAAGCCGCCGCGCAGCCTCGTTCATCTGGTCGGTCAGCTTCAGGATCGTCAGCTCTGTGTTCACCGGGTCGATCTTTATCGCCGTTTTTTCCTCTTCTACTTCTACCTGCTTTGTTGCTTCAATTACCTCACGGATGGACTTCTTGATTGTGGTCGGCACAATTCCGTGCGCATCGTTAAAGTCCTTTTGCAGCTTGCGACGGCGGTTTGTTTCGTCAATGGCACGCTGCATGGAGTCCGTTACCCGGTCGGCATACATGATAACCTGTCCCTCCGCGTTCCGCGCCGCGCGGCCGATCGTCTGAATAAGCGATGTTTCGTTGCGCAGAAAGCCTTCCTTGTCCGCGTCAAGAATCGCCACGAGCGACACCTCCGGCAGGTCAAGCCCCTCGCGCAGTAGGTTGATGCCAACCAAAACGTCAAACACGCCCTCGCGCAAATCCTTGATAATCTCCATACGCTCAATCGTATGCACATCGGAGTGCATATACCGCACCTTGATGTCCAAATCCTCCAGATAGTCGGTCAAATCCTCCGCCATACGCTTGGTCAGCGTCGTGACGAGCACGCGCTCGTTCTTTTCCGTGCGTTTGTGGATTTCCTCCACCAAGTCGTCGACCTGGTGCTTGACCGGACGGACAAAAATCTCCGGGTCGAGCAATCCCGTCGGGCGAATCACCTGCTCGACAATCTGCGCCGAATGGTCGCGCTCGTACTGCGCTGGCGTAGCCGACACAAAGACAACCTGGTTGATTCGTTCCTCAAACTCATCAAAGCAGAGCGGCCGGTTGTCAAATGCGGACGGAAGCCGGAAGCCATACTCGACCAGCGCCTCTTTGCGCGAACGGTCGCCCGCGTACATAGCCCGCACCTGCGGAATCGTCACGTGCGACTCGTCAATCACGAGCAAATAGTCCTCCGGGAAATAGTCCATCAGCGTAAACGGCGCGCTACCCGGCGCACGCCCGCTGATATGGCGCGAATAATTCTCAATGCCGGAACAGAAGCCCACCTCACGCATCATCTCAATGTCGTATTTTGTGCGCTGTGCAATCCGCTGTGCCTCGACGAGTTTGTTCTGGCTCTCAAAATAGGCCACCCGTTCGTCCAGCTCCGCCTCAATGCCGCTGATTGCACGTTCCATCTTATCGCGCGTCGTGACGTAGTGGGACGCGGCAAAAATTACAACATGCTCACGCAGGCCGACGATTTCGCCCGTCAGCGCGTTGATTTCAGAAATGCGCTCCACTTCGTCGTCGAAAAACTCGACGCGGATTGCGTTTTCACTCTGGTTTGACGGGAAAATCTCGACCACGTCGCCGCGCACGCGGAATTTATTTCTCGAAAAGTCAATGTCGTTGCGCTCGTACTGCATTTCAATCAGCTTACGCAGAACCTCGTCACGGTCCTTGCGCATGCCGACGCGCAGCGATACGACCATATTGTTATAGTCGATCGGGTCGCCCAATCCGTAAATGCACGATACGCTGGCAACAATGATAACGTCCTTGCGCTCAAACAGGGCCGCCGTCGCACTGTGCCGGAGCTTATCGATTTCTTCATTGATCGAAGCGTCCTTCTCAATATACGTATCCGTATACGGAATATACGCCTCCGGCTGGTAATAGTCGTAGTAAGAAACAAAAAACTCGACCGCGCTGTTTGGAAAAAACTCTTTAAACTCGCTGCAAAGCTGCGCGGCAAGCGTCTTGTTGTGCGCCAGGACGAGCGTCGGCTTGTTCACCTTTGCAATGGTATTTGCGATGGTAAACGTCTTACCGGAGCCGGTAACGCCCAATAAAGTCTGGCCTTTATATTCATGCTGTATGCCGTAGGAAAGCGCGTCAATCGCCTTTGGCTGATCGCCTTTTGGCATATAGTCAGATACTACCTGAAATCGGTTCATAAAAATCACCCATAATATTATAGCACATTAGCGCGGCTATGAAAAGGACTTAACATAAATAAATTAGAACAAAAATTATCCAGCTTATCCTGTTTCAAACAGTCAGTTTTGATAACCGCATATATGTTTGTTTATTATTGTAACATATTATAATGTAAATCGCAAACATTTGTTTGGTGTTTCCTCAAAAAAACCGGCACGGAAGACATCCCGTGCCGTTACTTGCTGCTATTTTTATTTCACCGTATAGTTGGGCGCTTCTTTCGTAATCTGAATATCGTGCGGATGGCTCTCTTTGAGTCCTGCACCTGTAATGCGGATAAACTTTCCATTCTCCTTCAGCTCCGGAATCGTACGCGTCCCGCAATACCCCATACCGGAACGCAGGCCGCCCAAAAGCTGGTACACCGTATCCGACAGCACGCCCGTGTACTCCACGCGGCCCTCTACACCTTCCGGAACAAGCTTTTTCGCATCCTGCTGGAAGTAGCGGTCCTTGCTGCCGTCGTTCATTGCACCAATGGAGCCCATGCCGCGGTATACCTTGAAGCGGCGTCCCTGATAGAGCTCGAACTCGCCTGGGCTTTCCTCACACCCGGCAAACAGGCTGCCTATCATAATAACGTCCGCACCGGCTGCGACTGCCTTTGTCAGGTCGCCGGAATACTTGATACCGCCATCTGCAATAATCGGAATATTGTATTTCTTTGCAACTTTGGCAGACTCATACACCGCCGTTACCTGCGGCACGCCGATACCGGCTACGATACGCGTCGTACAAATCGACCCCGGACCAATTCCGACCTTGACCGCGTCTGCGCCCGCCTCAATCAATGCAAGCGTTGCCTCCGCCGTCGCGACATTTCCAGCAATAATCTGCAAATGCGGGAACGCCTCGCGGACTTTTTTCAAAGTATTAATGATGTTCTGCGAATGCCCATGCGCTGAGTCAAGTACCACAACGTCAACATTGGCGCTGTTGAGCGCCTCTACCCGGTCCAGCACGTCCGCCGTAACGCCGATTGCCGCACCGGCAAGAAGCCGACCATTTTCGTCGCGTGCAGACGACGGATAGCGAACAGCCTTCTCAATGTCCTTGATTGTGATAAGCCCTTTGAGCATACCGTCCTTGTCCACAATTGGAAGTTTTTCGATCTTGTGTTTGCGAAGGATTTCCTGCGCTTCATCAAGTGTTGTCCCCTCCGGCGCAGTAATGAGGTTATCCTTCGTCATCGCCATATGAATCGGCTTGGAGTAATCCGTTTCAAAACGAAGGTCGCGGTTTGTGATAATGCCGACCAACTTGCCGTTTTCCGTAATCGGCACGCCGGAAATTTTATATTTTCCCATCAGATTGTCTGCATCTTTGAGTGTGTTATCCGGCGCAAGGTAGAACGGGTCAACAATGACGCCGTGCTCGGAACGCTTTACCTTATCCACTTCAATCTTCTGCTGCTCAATCGACATATTCTTGTGAATAATACCGATACCGCCCTCGCGTGCAATCGCAATCGCAAGCGGCGCTTCCGTTACGGTATCCATCGCCGCGCTCATCAGCGGGATGTTGAGCTGAATCTTCTGCGTCAAATGCGTTGTCAAGTCAATGTCACGCGGAATAACCTCGGATTTCTGCGGAATCAATAGCACGTCGTCAAATGTCAAGCCTTCTACAATATTCATTACACAAACCCCTTTCTTTCTATGTCCGGTTGATAATTTTTTCTATTATAGCACATTATAAAATGCTTTGCAATATATTTTTCAATTCTTCCGCATCCTTCGCGCTGTTTACCGCGCCGCGCACTGCAGCAGAATGTTTTTCCCCTTTGAGATACCACGCCGCATGTTTGCGTGCCTCCTGCACAGCGGTGTACTCCCCTTTCTCCTCTATCATCATGGCAAGCTGGCACAGCATGGTATTGACCTTTTCTTTCAGTGTCGGCCGGTATTCAGCAGTTCCCTCTTGCATAAGCTCAGCAATCTGCTGAAACAGAAACGGATTGCCCTGTGCGCCCCGCCCGACCATGACGGCATCGCACCCCGTATAGGCAAACATATCCAGCGCATCCTGCGCGCAAAAGATATCCCCATTTCCAATGACCGGGATACGCAGCGCAGCTTTTACTTTGCCAATGATATCCCAATCGGCCTTACCGCTGTAATACTGTTCGCGTGTGCGGCCATGTACCGTTACTGCTGCCGCGCCGCCCTCCTGTGCCGCCTTTGCAATCTCTACAGCATTGCAATGCGCCTCGTCAAACCCTTTCCGGATTTTTACGGTTACAGGCACCGGACTTGTGCCCACCACAGCGGAAACAATCTGAAACACAAGGTCAGGATTTTGCATAAGCGCGGAACCCTCACCGTTTTTGACGATTTTCGGGGCCGGGCAGCCCATGTTGATATCGAGAATACTTGCCCCAGTGCGCACCGCCTCCGGCGCAATCTGCGCCATAATCTCCGGCTCTTTGCCAAAGATTTGGACGGCAAAGGGCTTTTCTTCCTCATGGACAGTGAGCATCCGCGCCGTTTTTTTGTCACCGTAGTAGAGCGCCTTTGCACTCACCATCTCCGTGTAGACCATGCCGCAGCCGTACCGGCGGCATATCCGGCGGAAAGCCGAATCAGTCACGCCCGCCATCGGCGCTAAAAAGATATTGTTTTCCGTTTCAAAGCTGCCGATTCGCAAACGTTTCCCGTCCTTTCCTGCACAGCTATAAGAATTCGGCTCTTATGCAGAGCCGAATCAGCATTATTCAATACATTACACGTCATTGCGGAGCAAATCGTCATACGTTTCCCGCTTAACCGCAACTTTCGCCTTACCGCCGCTTACCATAACGACGGGTGGGCGCGGAATCCGATTGTAATTGCTTGCCATGGAGTAATTGTATGCACCAGTTGCCAGTACGGCAAGCGTGTCGCCGGCTTTAACCTCCGGCATCATAACACCTTCCACGAGCAAATCGCCCGACTCGCAGCATTTTCCGGCAATGGTGACCGGCTTTACCGGCTTGTCCCCAGCCCGGTTCGCCAGCAATACGCTATATTCCGACTGATACAGGATGTAGCGCGGATTGTCCGTCATACCGCCGTCCACCGAGACGTATGTGCGCACATTTGGAATCTCTTTCACTGCGCCCACAGTATAGAGCGTAATTCCCGCCGGACCAACCAGAGAGCGCCCCGGCTCCATGATAATTTTTGGCACGCTGATTCCGCGGTTGTTTGCCGTTGTCTTAACGACCTCAGACACCGAACGGATATATGCGTCATATTCGACTGGATTATGCGAGTCCAGATACTTGATTCCAAAACCGCCGCCGAGATTCAGCTCATCAAGCGAGAGGCCGAGCTTGTCCTTTACGTCCGCCATGAAATTTGTCATAACCTTTGCCGCCAGCTCAAACGGAGCCAGGTCAAAAATCTGCGACCCAATGTGGCAGTGTACCCCGACAACCTCCACATTTGCCAGCTTCGATGCCTGCGCAATAATATCCATCGCCTCGCCGGTTTCCAGCGCAACGCCGAACTTTGAGTCAATCTGACCCGTCTGAATAAAGCTATGCGTATGTGCATCGATTCCCGGTTTGATTCGGAACAGAATCTTCGTTTTTTTCTTATATTTTGCCGATATTGCATCAAGGCGGCCAAGTTCATACACATTGTCCACTACAATTCGGCCGACGCCGTGCTTTACCGCAAGCTCAATTTCGTCATTTGTCTTGTTATTGCCGTGGAAATATACTTTCTCCATTGGGAACTTTGCTTTAAGCGCCGTATAGAGCTCGCCACCTGACACAACGTCGATTCCAAGCCCCTCCTGCGCCATAATGCGATAAATCTGCATACAAGAAAAAGCCTTCGAAGCATACAGAATCAGGCCGTTTCCAGCATAGTACTTGTCCACTGCATCTTTATATACTCTGCAATTTTTCCGAATTTGGTCCTCATCCATCACATAAAGCGGCGTCCCATACTGTTTCGCCAGCTCCACAGTATCAAGTCCTCCGATATGCAGGTGATTATTTGCACCAATACTCAGGCATTCTGCAATCATATTCCGCGCCTCCATTTGAAAAATATAGCTTATTATATCACAATACCGTTTTCCATGTCAAACTTCTTTATTCATAATTCTTACATGACGCGACGGCCTGATTTGTAGAAAAAACAATAGAAAAAAGCCACACCAATATCAGGTGCGGCTTTTTAAAATCATATTACCGGACGCTGCCAAGCCATGCCATCAGTGTGCGGCTCAACATTGCGCCATAGGTCATCTTTGCAACATTGCCCGCGGCAACAATATCCACTGCAGCAAGCTGTCCCTCCTCCGTGCTGAGGCGGATTTCTCCAATTTTATCACCCGTCTTTACAGGCGCAGGGATTGATTCGTTAAACACCAGCTCGCGCTTGATGTCCGCGTCAGCCCCTTTGGCCGTAAGCGTATCATAGTCGTCCTTTGCAACGGCAGGAACCGTCTGCGCCATGCCGTTTACAACCGGTGCGTCACCAAGACTCTCATCCTTTGTAACAATCCGCTTAATCGAATAGTTGGCGAAGCCGTAATCGAGCATTTTAGACGCATCGGCAAACCGCTGCGGTGAGGTAGGCGCAGCCATCACGACACAAATGAGCTGCATATTGTCCCGCATAGCGCTGCCGGCAAGGCAGCAGAGCGCCTTATCCGTCGAGCCTGTTTTCAAGCCGTTTGCGCCCTTATAAAATCGAATCAGTTTGTTTGTATTAGCAAGCTGGAACTTTCCGTCGCGCAGACTGTCCATCCAGATTGTTGTATAGTCAAAGATTTTTTCGTGCTTGAGCAGCTCGCGCGACATGATCGCAATATCGCGCGCCGAGGAATAGTGGTTGTCGGCGTCAAGGCCGTTTGTATTGACAAAGTTCGTGTTTTCCATGCCCAATTCCTTTGCGCGGGCGTTCATCATATTGACAAAGCCCTCCTCGCTGCCGGCGATATATTCCGCCATGGCTACGCATGCGTCGTTGCCGGAAGCTACGGCAATGCCTTTCAGCAAGTCGTTTACACTCATTTCCTCTCCGGTGTCAAGAAAGATAGTAGAGCCGCCCATGCTCTTTGCCCGTTCGCTTGCGACCACCTTATCCTCCAGCGTGATTTTCCCGCTGTCGATTGCTTCCATGATTAAAAGCATAGTCATAACCTTTGTTACACTCGCAAGCGGACGGCGTTCGTCCGGATTTTTCTCATACAGGACATTTCCCGTCGTCTGTTCAATCAAAATTGCCGACGGAGCCGAAAGCTCCAGCGCACTCGCGTCGGCAGGCGCAGCAGATACACCGATACAGGACATTCCCAAAGCAACCGCTAATAAAACCGATAGAATCCGTTTATACAATGAAAACCCTCCCCTTATACATAACCTCTTGTTACAGATTATGCACGGGGAGGGCTTGTTATTCTATTTCTGATTCACCTTTTTATCAAACCGGATATGTCATGGCATCCATGTCAATGTACTCGGTGTCAATTTTATACTTCTGCGCACGACGCCACTCGAAGAACTTGACCGCTACCTGGCCAAAGAGTGCATACGAGAGCACATCCTCATCCTGCTCCTGCCACTCCTTCACTTCCTGACGAAGTTTCGGAAGCTCCGGCTTAATCTTATCTGCCGGACGGCAAGTAATGCGCGGCTCGTCGCCAATGATTTTCTTCACGATTTCATCTGAAATCGGAACCGGCGTCTGGCCGTATTCGCCGCGGACAATGCCCTTCGTTTCCTTCGACACCATCTTATACCGCTCACCGGTCAAAACGTTGAGCACAGCCTGTGTGCCGACAATCTGGCTCGACGGCGTAACAAGCGGCGGATAGCCGAGGTCTGCGCGCACACGCGGCACCTCTTTGAGCACGTCCATCAGCTTGTCTTCTCTACCCTGCTGCTTGAGCTGCGACACAAGGTTCGAGAGCATACCGCCCGGAACCTGATAGAGGAGCGTATTTACGTCTACGCCCATAACCTTCGGACTCATCAGGCCGCTGGCCAGATACTTTTCACGAAGCGGGCGGAAGTAGTCCGCAATCTCCGTCAAAAGCTCAAGGTCATAACCCGTATCATACTCCGTACCCTGGAGCGCCGCAACCATAGACTCCGTCGCCGGCTGGGACGTACCCATAGCCATCGGAGACATTGCGCAGTCGATTACATCAACACCAGCCTCAACCGCCTTCAAATAGGTCATAGAGGCCTCGCCGCTTGTATAGTGCGTATGGAGCTGTACTGGAATCTTAACTGTTTCCTTAATAGCTTTTACGAGGTCATACGCCGTGTACGGCAGCAGAAGGCCGGCCATATCCTTGATACAGATTGAGTCTGCACCCATGCCCTCCAGCTCTTTTGCAAGCTTTGTAAAGGACTCGATATTATGCACCGGGCTAATCGTATAGCACAGCGTCGCCTGTACGTGCGCCTTTGCTTTGTTCGCTGCTTTAATCGCAGCCTGCAGATTGCGCACGTCATTCAGCGCGTCAAAAATACGAATGATGTCAATACCGTTGTCGACCGACTTTTTAACAAAATAGTCTACCACATCATCTGCATAATGCTTGTAACCCAAAATATTCTGTCCACGGAACAGCATCTGAAGCGGTGTCTTTTTCGCTTTGTCCTTAATCTTACGGAGTCTTTCCCATGGATCTTCGTTGAGGAAACGCAGGCACGCGTCAAACGTCGCACCGCCCCACGCCTCAAGGGAATGATATCCAACTTTGTCTAATTTTTCAACAATAGGGAGTATCTCTTCCGTCGTCATACGCGTAGCAATGAGCGACTGATGAGCATCTCTAAGTACTGTTTCTGTAATTTGCACTGCTTTTTTTCCTGCTTTATTTGCCATATTCCCAACCTCCTTCTAAAAGTATAAACTTCATGGCGCAAGTTTATCAAGCAGCATACATTGCGAGGAACACGCCTGCCGCAACCGCACTGCCAATAACGCCGGCAACATTCGGGCCCATTGCATGCATGAGCAGGAAGTTGGACGGATTTTCTTTTTGGCCGACAACCTGTGATACACGAGCCGCCATCGGCACAGCCGAAACACCCGCGCTGCCAATCAACGGATTTACCTTTCCACCGGTGAAGTAGTACATGAGCTTGCCGAACAATACGCCGCCCGCTGTACTAATGGAGAAAGCAACGAGGCCAAGAACAACAATAAGCAATGTTTCCTTTGTCAGGAAGGTCTGTGCCGTTGCAGTCGCACCAACTGTAACACCGAGGAATATCGTAACAATATTAATCAGTTCGTTCTGCGCTGTCTTGCTGATACGTTCTACAACACCGCTCTCTTTGAACAAGTTACCGAGCATAAGCATACCAACGAGCGGAATCGCGTCTGGAACGATGAGGCCAACAACAATTGTTACAATAATTGGGAACAAAATCTTTTCCCGCTTCGATACCGGGCGGAGCTGTTCCATTACGACGCTACGCTCCTTTTTCGTTGTCAGCGCCTTCATAATTGGCGGCTGAATAATCGGAACAAGTGCCATATACGAATACGCCGCAATTGCGATTGCCGGAAGCAGGGTCGGCGCCAATGTCTTAGTAACATAAATCGCCGTCGGGCCGTCTGCACCGCCAATAATACCAATAGAAGCCGCCTCGAGGAAACCGAAGTCTGCCAACCCGAGATCGCCGAGTAGAAGCGCGCCGAGGAACGTAAAGAATACGCCGAGCTGCGCCGCCGCGCCGAGCAGAATGCTCTTCGGGTTTGCAATCAACGGGCCAAAGTCCGTCATTGCGCCGATGCCGAGGAAGATAAGCGGCGGATAAATACCGAGCTTAACACCCAAGTATAGCATGTCCAATAGACCGCCTTCGTTTAGGACTCGGCTATAATTGATATGTCCATCCACAAAAAATTCTGGATTGGAGAACCATTCCGGATGCATGACATTCGCCGTCTGCGGCAGGTTTGCCAAAAGCATACCAAATGCAATCGGTACGAGCAGCAGGGGCTCGAATTTTTTTACAATAGCAAGATACAAAAGCACGCAGGCAATTGCAATCATCAAAAGCGTTTGCCACCAGATATAGTTTTCGGGGTTAAACAGCAATGCTACACCTGTGCTTTCGCAAAATTTCAGAAAACCATCCATAAAAGCTTGCACAAGTAATCACTCCATTTCTCTAAAAGTAAATTCATTTATAAATTAACCCAAGGAAACCAGAGCGTCACCCGTGTTTACACTTGCACCTTTGCTCGTGTTAATTGCAACAACCTTGCCGGCTGCCGGCGCCATGATCTCGTTTTCCATCTTCATTGCCTCGAGCACGCAGAGAACGTCGCCTGCGTTTACGCTCTGCCCAACGCTTACTTTAATGTCGAGAATGGTTCCCGGCATTGGAGCAGAAACAACATTGGAACCAGCCGGAGCTGCTGCCGGTGCAGGCGCAGGAGCAGCCTTCGGAGCCGGAGCTGCTGCCGGTGCCGACGCCGAGATTGGCGTATTTTTAAAGTTTTCCGTTTCTTCTACCTCTACCTCATATACATTGCCATTCACTTTTATCACAAATTTCTTCATTTTTCTTTCCTCCTAAAAAGTTATTGAAAAATTCAAACAAAAACTGCAAAAAAGCTTATTTAGAAGCTGTCCAGAGAGGTGTTGCACTGCCCTGGCGCCGAATCGACATAACGCGGAGGCGTTTTGTCGGGTCGTTCCCGCTCATAGCCGCTACAGCCGCAGAAATCACAACGATTACCTCGTCAGTATCTTCCACAGCCTGTACCGGAGCCGGCGCGGGTACATTTCCAGATGATTTTGCAGACACTTTCGATTCCTCCTTTGCAAACAGCTTCATAATATACAACACAATCATCAATATTACGAGCACGGCAAAGACAATCAAAATTCCCTGCAAAGCCACCAGCAAACCTGTTATAAAGTTCTCCATTCTTTCTCACCCCATTTTCTTATAACGGGATATTCCCGTGTTTTTTTGCAGGCAGGCTTTCCCGCTTGCCTTTTAACATACTGAGCGCCGACGCAACTCTTTGCCTTGTCGCGGCAGGCTCAATGACATCGTCTACATATCCCCGCTTTGCAGCTTCGTAAGGATTTGCAAACTTTGCCTTGTATTCTTCTATCTTGGCAGCGCGCTCGCTGACCGGGTCATCCGCCGCCGCAATATCTTTTCGGAAAATTATGTTTGCGGCTCCGTCCGGCCCCATAACAGCAATTTCGGCTGTAGGCCAAGCAAAAACCATGTCGGCGCCTAAATGTTTGGAGCTCATAGCAATGTAAGCTCCACCGTACGCCTTGCGCATAATTACGTTTATCAGCGGCACAGTCGCCTCTGAATACGCAAAGAGGAGCTTTGCACCGTGCCGGATGATACCGTTGTGTTCCTGCGCTACACCGGGCAGATATCCCGGTACATCAGTAAAGGTAAGAATCGGAATATTAAAGCTGTCGCAGAAGCGCACAAAGCGTGCCGCTTTATCCGACGAATCAACATCCAAAGACCCCGCCATAAAACGCGGCTGGTTCGCTACAATCCCGACTGTGTCGCCGGCAATTCGTGCCAAGCCGATTACAATATTCCTTGCAAACTGCTCATGAATTTCAAAGAAGTCGCCGTCATCCACTACTTCACGGATAACATCTTTTACGTCGTAAGCTTTATTTGCCGCATCCGGAATAATCTCATTGAGCGTTTCGCAAAGCCGCTTGGGATCGTCCTTCTTTTTACCTCGCTTTGGCTTAACTTCCGGTGCTTTTTCTTGATTATTTGAAGGTAAAAACGACAGAAGTCGCTTAACTTTCGCCAAGCATTCTTCGTCATTTTCTGCTGTAAAGTGCGCAACACCGCTCTTTGCCGCCTGTGCCTGTGCACCGCCAAGCTCCTCGGCGGTCACCTGTTCGCCGGTTACCGAACTAACAACCTGTGGGCCGGTAATAAACATCTGGCTCGTCTTATTCACCATGAAAACAAAGTCCGTGATTGCCGGAGAATAAACCGCGCCGCCCGCACAAGGTCCCATAATAATGGAAATCTGCGGAATAACGCCGGATGCCCGCGTATTCCGGTAAAAAATTTCTCCAAAGCCCGACAGTGCATCAAGCCCTTCCTGAATGCGTGCGCCGCCGCTGTCATTGATCCCAATGATTGGCGCACCCATCTTCGCCGCCATATCCATGACCTTACAAATCTTTTTTGCGTGCATCTCACCGAGCGAACCGCCAATTACCGTAAAGTCCTGCGCATAAACGTATACCAACCGTCCGTCCACAGTCCCGTACCCAGTCACAACGCCCTCTCCAGGCGCCTTTGTTTTAGGCATATCAAACTCACTGCAGCGATGCGTCACAAATGCGTCGACCTCAACAAAACTGTTTTTGTCGAGCAGGTCGTCGATACGCTCCCGTGCGGTTTTCTTTCCGCTGTCATGCTGTTTTTGAATCTTTGCCTCGCCGCCCCCGAGCATAACCGCTTTCCGACGCGCCTTGAGGTCGCTGAGCTTTTCCGCTGTTCCCATATATCACCCTCCAATCCGGAAAAATACCCTTCTAAATACTATGTACTTAAATTTTATAAAGCAACAACGGTCCGGGTTTATGCTTAATCATAAAACTCCATTGTCACCTGATTATACATTATAATAAAAAAATTGTTAAATTTCAAGCAAATATTAAAATTTTATAAACTTTTTCCGCAGCCAGACGTAAAATATCCGTCCAGAGATACGCGGTATGTTCCTTCCGTTGTTTCCTGAAAACGCAACCGCTTTGCAAGCGGATAAATTGATTCATTTTTAATGAGAACATATCCAACTCCGCCCAGGTCAAGGGAATTAAGCATTGCTTTCCCCATTCCATAAGCTATAGTGTCATCGTCGCAGACGACCACTTCAAGCACCGCGTATGCAGGACACATAGACGCTGCACCCATACCGACAATCTTTCCATTTTCCATGGCCTGCATGACAAATAGACCCTGTATGTCCATACCAATCCCTTTTTCCCGTAGATAAGAGGCCACAGCCTCCTTCTCCACCACAACCTGAAATTTCAGCACGCTCACCCCTCCTATTTCCCGGAGCCACCCATCAAATAATTTACCTCATAGCTGGTCAAATGCCGCCATCTTCCACGCGGTAAGTTCCCCAGCGAAACTGCTCCAATTGCAATCCGTTCGAGCGCTACAACAGTATAACCGAGCGATACAAACATTTTTCGTACCTGTCTGTTTTTACCCTCATGGATTGTAATTTGCACCCGGCTCTGTCCAGGCACACTGTCAAGCAAATCGACCTCGGCCGGAGAAGTCTTGTAGTTTTCGACGCGTATACCGCGACGCAGCGCATTTAGATGCCCGACCGTAATTCCGCCCTTCAGCGTCGCAATGTAAGTCTTTCCAATATTATATTTTGGATGCGTGATATGGTAAGTAAAGTCACCGTCATTTGTTAAAAGCAGCAGACCTTCTGTATCGTAGTCAAGACGTCCAACCGGATGCAAACCGACCCGAAGTTCCTCTTTTACAATGTCTACCACTGTAGGCCGGTCAAACTGATCCTTTACCGCGCTGATATATCCATACGGTTTATTCAGCATAATATAATATTTCTGGCGCGTGACATACAGTTCTTCCCCATCTAAACTGACCCGGCTGGCACCAATTTCAACCTTTGTGCCAAGCTCTGTCACAGTCTGCCCGTCCACCTTTACACGTCCTTGCGTAATATATACCTCGGCGTGTCGTCTTGACGCTGCGCCGCACATCGCAATGTATTTTTGCAGTCTTACAATCTCACCCATTGGCTTGTCCTCCCGACAGTCTGTCAATTCACCAAAACATCTTACATATTATATACCAATTCCAAATCACGTTCAACAGCTTTTGTTGAATTCCTGTTTTTTTAGACAGTATTTCTAATATTTTATATGTCCATTTTAAATTTTATGTATAAAAAAACTGCCGGAATAAATCCGGCAGTTTTTGAGCTTTTTATTTATTTCTTTTCTGTAAATACGATTTCCGTTACAGAGTTCCAGAGGTTCTCAGTATTACCTCCTCCAATATACTTGACATAACGTGCATTTACGCCGCCGAGATCATATTCTTCTAACTCGAGCGTCGTTCCGCTCGACTCTCCGTTTTCAATTACGGGTGTATAGTTGACGCCGTCTTCGGAAACTTCAATTGAGAAGTAATAGGTTCTCGAATTTCCGTTATGGTAAGACAAATATACCTTGTCGAGCGGGTACACAGCACCGAGGTCATATACGCCCCACGCGGCACCATCCGTCCCCTCCGGCGCCCAACGCGTTGACAGCAGACCGTCAAAGCTGTTCAAAATCGTATTGCCGTTACCGTCGTCGCCGCTCTGTACCGCACTTTGAATGTCAATCAAGTTCGGAATATCCCACTTTTTCACTTCCGTTTTCGCCGTGATATTGATGAGTTGCCCATACGGATCCCATTCTACCGTCGCACCGAGCGATTCGGATACAAAGCGCAGCGGAACAAGGAAACGATCCTGAATAATCTGTGCCGGCGCCTCAAGCTCAACCGGCGCACCGTTAACATATGCCGTCGTTTGTCCTTCCGTCAGCTGAATTGAAGTATAGCTGTTCGCCGCAGTCGTGGTCGCAGTTGCCTCATCCCATGTTACTTCAGCGTTAAGCGCTTCAAACAGCGCACGCATCGGAACAAGCGCCCGGTCATTGACCGTCATAGGCGGAACATCGGAATAGAGGTAGTTGCCATTCAGCCTTACAGAGATACCCTCTGTCGCCGCTGGTGCTTCTCCCGGCTCGAACGTCTTATTGCTGTCTGCGCTGCTGTACACGAGTTCATAGCTGCCAGCCGGTGCGGTGAAGTAGATGATACCGCCATCTTCAGACGCAATCTGCGTTCCAACTTCAGTACCGTTGACTTTCACCATCCATGTACCAGCCTGCAGGCCAGCCACATTTACCTTCAGTTCCGTTTCATCCCCAGGCACGTCAAAGCTTACTGAATCTGTCATGCGGTCTTTGTTTTTATTAAATACCGCCACACGGTTAAATATCTTTGCACCTGCTACGCTGTCATTTTCAATCAGTTCTGCCTCTTCAAGTGCAAGGTCCTTATCCGCATCATTGACATACATAACATTCAGGAAGTAATCCGTGTTGTTGCCGGTCTGCGGAGAAATCTCAATTCTGCCCCAGCCAGCTTCCAGCGATGTTTCGTTATTGATCGAGCTTTTCAGCGCATAGTTCCGGTCGCCCATCCAAAATTCCTTGCCGCTGCCGCCGATCTTTTCAATCGTGGGCGACGCCGGCAAAAGCGTCTGATTCGTCAGCATACCGTTGTAGCCGTCTTCTTGACGCTTGATAATTGAAACATTACCGTTAACCTCCGGCTCTTCCTGCATATGCAGCATAAAGGTCTTTTTCGCGTCATTATTTTCTGTCGTAACCTTATCAAATACGACAAATGCAGCCGGATGATCCTCATCGTCAAGCGGCATAAAGAGCATGGAGCGAACCGCCTCTTCTACATTACTGCCATACGCCTTCGCGATATCGCCGGCAATATAGGAATATTCCGGCTTTTGTGTGTTGGGGCCGAACTCATGCCCAATCACTTCGCCCGTCCGGTATACGTCGTCCTTCAGCCAAACTTCCAGCGTAGCCGGCTCGCCGCCTGGTATACGCTGATTACCAATCGAGTCAGACTCAGAACTAATCAAAAGCGTGTTGTGTGCAATTGTCGCTTTATTATAATTTGCATCATGGTCTGTGCCATAGCTTTCGTAGTAACCAGACTCACTTGCTAAAATGCCCTTATAATAAATCTGGAAGTTGCCTGCATCTCTATGATTGTGGTTCGCCGCCCAAATCTCTCCAATCTTCATATAAGCAAGCACATCGGGCGAATTCATACCCATATTCCAACCCGTACGCGCAACCATAGCCCCCAAAGGCGACTCAAAATACTTTGTTAGCGGAAGTGTATCAACATCTTCCTTGCCAATAGTCGGATCGTTGAATATCATAAACTGAACAGGCGTCCGCGACCACATACTGTACTCAAATTTGGAAACGCCCCCGTCTCTCAGGAACTGTTTTTTCAAAACCGGGTCTTTATAGAAGTTGGACGCATAAAACAGTGGACCGGCTATTGTGTTCCAATACTTGTTTTTCCCAATCCCCTCGTTATAGTCGTCACCTTCGCGCAGAAGCTGTCCGTCCGGACGGCGCGTATAAATCCACTGATATACGACCTGGCTCATTTCCGGAATATATACGGTTTCGCCGCTCATACGGTAAATAAGCCACTGCGACCACAGTTCGCATTCGTGACGGCTGCTGCTTCCGTATGCGCTGCCCTGGTGGTGTGCTTCAGAGGTAAACCAGTAATTTCTTGCCGGCACAAATTCGCTGAAGAAGCGGCCGCCGACAAAATTATAGATGTCAGGGTACTCGTCATAGGTTGCAATCGCAAGCGAAAGCCAGTCACGTAAAAGCTGCATTTCGCCGCCGTGTCCGCAAACTGCACCCTGGCCGCTCGGTGGGAACTCAATCTCCATCTGTGTTCCAATCCCCTGGCACAGCGCAACAATTTCTTCCTTATCTTCATCGGTCAGAACCGGATAACACCAGTCATATACTTCCGCAGCCGTAAAGATTACATGCCCCATCTGGCGCGTATAGTCGTTCAATCCTACATAAGTACAGGTTTTTGCATAATTCTTGATTGCTTCAATGGCTTCTTTTGCATGCTGCTCATTGCCATACATTACATAGTCAAACGCCTTTGCTTCAATAATACCGAGCTTCTGGCCGTCGTAGTTCGACGTTTCTTTTTCCGGCAGATTGCCGTCAAAGCTTTCTTCCTTCAGCTTGTTGAACTCGGCAACAGCCGCCGCAGATTCTTCATCTTCCATATTTTTCTTTATTGTATCCATATCCTGCGCCCGAAACATCAGTCTCGGATGCTCCGGCGGCGGTGTAATGCTCGGAAGCGGATACCGCCCCTCTGGAAGCGGCATTACCGAACTTCCCGCTTCTCCCGGCAATTCTCCCATGCCGGAGGGGATATACGAGGCATTCGTGGTTATAAGAAACCGATCCATGATTGCGCCCGTTTCGCGCGGGATAATCCGGATTACGCCGGATTCCCCTTCACTAAGCGACATTGTACCAATCTTTTGCCACTTAAAATCATTCTCATCTTTCGATCCACTCTGTATTCCCGTATCTTTGTACTCTGCGCCGTTTACAGACATCCAGCACGAGTCGTTGCCATCCGTCATGCAGGATTGTCTAACCCAAACGCCATAGGAGCCGGTTTTGTCAGCAACTATTTCAAAACCAAGTCCGGCATTTGCATCAGCAGCAGGATTATTGCGGTCGTCTTTATTCATACGAACGCCCTTTCCGCCAGATGCACTCTCCGACTCTACCACTCCAACGAGTGCGTCATTAATAGAAGCGTCCTCCGCCTCAAATATAACCGAGCCGCTCTCTGCTTTGAATTGATTGTATTTACCGCTCAAATCAGACGGCTTACTGCTGGAGGATGGTTTCCCACTTGCAGACGGCTCAGAAGCGCCGCCGCTGATTGCCGGCAGCTTAGACGAATCTGCCGTCACGAAAAATGCGTCATAAATGGCCAATGTTTCCCGGTGCGTCCAGTAGAACATATGCTCGCCTGCTGTGAGCTGTTTTTCCGAAAGCTTGAGCCAAACATAATCTGTTCCCTTTTCACCTGGGTGAACCGTTTCCCAAGCATCCCCGTCCCACTTAAAGTGGTACGAGTCCCGACCGCCGTCAGCAATAATTACCTTTGCATAAACGGCATAAGTACCGTCTGCGGGAATGTCAACAGTAAATACAACGTCCGGGTTCTTTACTGTCGCTGGGTCGTCAACCCGCTCCCCCTCTGACGTTATGTACTTTCCACCGCTTGCCGTTTCACCCTCTGTCACCAACGCTCCCGCGCCAAGCGATGTGTCTTCTGCCTCAATCAGCGTATCTACGGAAAAAGCATCCGCAGCATATACAGCGCTGTATCCGCCAAACACACTTAGCAACAATGCAAGCGTGGTGAAAAGCGAAACCGCTTTTCTTGCTGTCCTCATCATGTTTTTTTCCTCCTTTGGGCAATGTTTATTACACTACGATTTGATTATACAACGGATTATAATGTTTTGCAATTGTTTTTTTGTGTAAATTTGATATCACATGTGTAAAAAACATCGTTTTTTTGTGTAAAAAACTTCATCACCAAAGCAAAATGCCTAAAATGATGCCCAATTTATCCATATAACTCGCACGCTTTGTCTGTTCTACGGAGCAATCGCTCACAAGACCAGCCGTAGCGAAGGTTTTCCCATCCAGCGTAAGCTCAATCCTACCAACCTGCTGCCCCTGCGAAACAGGTGCATGGAGCGTATCGTCAATGTGATAGATCACTTCAAAGTCAAAGGTTTCGTCTTCTTTTGCCGGAATTGAAATATCACAATCTGCCACCGCTCCAATGCAGTCTGTATTTCCGCCCACAACCGGGATTGTTTTGATAAACTGCCCTTTTGCAATAACACGGCGGTTTTCATATTCGGAAAAGGCCTTGTTCATAAGGGCAGTATGGTCGTTCCAGTCATCGCTCGCATTAAGCGTCACACAAATTGCCTGCCACCCATCCCGCGTCACAGAAGAAACAAGACACCGGCCAGTTTTTTTTGTAAAGCCTGTTTTGACGCCGTCGCATCCTTCCAACAAATTTAGTAATTTATTATGGTTAGACAGATAAATCTTCCGCTTTGTGTCAACTGTTTCTACAGTATGCTTTTTTGTTGCAACAATCTCACGGAAAGTTTCGTTTTGCATAGCGCGACGCGTAATCAGTGCAAGGTCATAGGCAGTCGTGTAGTGGTTATCATCATGCAGGCCATTAGGATTTACAAAATGCGTGGAATTTGCCCCAATTTCGCGAGCCATGTCGTTCATCATACCTGCGAATGTTTCCACATCGCCGCCGATATGCTCTGCCAATACGACGGCGGCATCATTTCCGGAATTGAGCAAAAGGCCGTATACCAAGTCGGAAACTGTCATCTTTTCCCCCGCTTTTAAATACAGCGAAGAGCCTTCCGTCCGGGACGCATGATTGCTGACGGTGGCAACATCTCCCGGGTTTGCGTTCTCGAGCGCGACCAGCGCAGTCATAATCTTTGTCGTGCTCGCCATTCCCCGCTTTGTATAGGCGTCCTTTTCGTACAATACCCGCCCCGTTACAGCGTCGAGCACGCAATAGCTGGCCGCAGATTCAGCGCTGACCGAAGCGGTGCCCACGGTCTGAAGCAAAAAAAGAACAGTAAAAACCAGACAAAAGTACCGTTTCATCCAATACACACTCCTGTTTCTCGTTTTTACTATTCTATGGCTGAAATTTTTGCATTATGTTGCGTGCAAACCTATTTCACTTTAAATATTGACTGGAAAGAATCTTTCTCAGTTCCATCAATGCGCGGTAACGGTGGCTGACGCGGTTCTTTTCTTCATCGCTCATATCTGCATACGTTTTTTGCAGCTCTGTCGAGAAAAAAACCGGGTCGTACCCGAATCCGCCGTTGCCGCTCGGCGCCTCGGTGATAAAGCCCTCTACACTCCCTCGGGCTGTAAATTTCTCACCGTCCGGTGTCACAAAAGCAACCGCACTCACAAATTGTGCCGCCCGCTTTTCTTTTGGCACATCCTTCATAACTTTGAGAAGCTTCTCAATCAGCATGGCATCCGTAGCCCCTTCTCCGGCATACCGAGCCGAATACACACCGGGCGCGCCGTCAAGCGCGTCAACACACAGGCCAGAATCGTCCGCAAGCGCGCACATGCCAAAGGCCGTTGCCGCCGCTTGCGCTTTTAAAAGCGCATTCTCCTCAAATGTCGTTCCGGTTTCATCTACGTCAAGATCAAGCCCGAGTTCTCCCTGGCTCACGACTTCAAACCCGAGATCCCCCAATATGGCCTTGATTTCTTTTACTTTTCCTTGATTATTTGTTGCCGCTACAATTCTCACCCTATATGCTCCTTCCTTTTCTTATAGCTATATCATATTATACTCTGGCAGAAAAGGCAAGGGAAACCATGCTGATTCCTTTTCTTTTGTTATAAGTTCACAAAAAATTCAAAATTAAATTTGGACATAGATATTGCACTTTGCCCGGAAGTAGTGTAAAATGGGTAAAGAATTTATTATTCAACATTATTTTTTCAAGAAACGAGAGGAAGTAGACTATGATTTGTAAGAATTGTTCACATGAAAATGCTCCGGACGAAAAAGTCTGCACCAATTGCGGCGCGCCGCTGGTAGATGAAGAGCAGGTTCAGAACGCAGAGCAGGCGGCGGAAGAAACCGTTTCGGCAGTTTCTGATGCGGAAGAGCCGGTAGAAGCAGCTGCGTCCGAGGAAGTTGTGCCGGAAGATGCCGTTCCAGCAGAGGAAACCGCAGAAGCAACGGCGCTGGATACTGTGGCTGCGACAGATGTGGCTGACACGCACGCCGAAGCTGCAGAAAGTGGAGAGCAAAAGCCGAAAAAGCGTTCTGGGCTGATTGCTTTCTCTGGATTGATTGCTCTTGTGTTGATTGCGGTTGCGCTTTGGGTCGTGTTTACAGGCGTGTTCGCACCGAAGTATTCCATGCCGGTGGATCGTTCCAAAATGCCGATTTCTTACATCAAAGACTATAAATTATATCAAAAGCCAGTTTCTGGAACAACAGTGCAGGTTTCTGAAAACCTCGTAAAAGATACGACAGCCGGATTCTCCAGCTTCGGTAATACGGTTGTACAGTCAGAGGACGGCAAAGTGATTTATTTCCTGGAAAATTTTGATACGGAAACGCTGTCCGGTACGCTTTGCGTTAGCTACGACGGGAAAACTAAAACAAAAATTGCCGACAATGTATTGCAGGGGTTTGTCGTATCGGAAAACGGCAAGACGGTTGTCTATATGACAAATGTTGATATTAATACGGCCATGGGTCAGCTCTACTACTATACAAAAGGAATTGAGCCGCAGCTCGTAGCAAACTCCACCCTATACAACACCTACATGGTAAGTCAGAACGGCAACATGGTAGCGTTCCTTGAAAATGTAAATGGAGAAACAGGCGAAGGCCAGCTCTATGTTGCAAAAACAGGAAGCAAGCCGACGATGCTCGACGAAGCAGTTATAGCAAGCTTTAAAGTTTCAGATAAAGGCGAAGTACTGTATGCAAAAAATTATAATATGACGACTTATACGTGCGACCTTTATACAGTATCTCCTTCAAAGGCACCGGAACTGATTTCCAGCGGCGTTACAGAAAATTATATTATGGCGTCAGAATTCTCCAACAAGACGGCTTATGTAACAGTTGACGAAAATCAGATATTTAACTTCTACCTTAAGTCCGGCAACGGTGAGCCGAAAGCAATTGCAGAAGATTTGATGGGTTTCTTTGGCATTGATGTAGAAAATGAAAATTATCTGCTGGCTAAAATGCCGGAAGGTGCGGATGCTACAGCATCCAACCCGGACATGTATCTGAAACGCGGCAACGGTGAGCCGGTACTCGTTGGAAGTGGGATGACATCTCCCCAGCATGCAAGCGCATCATATGACTTTAAGACCATTTACTATATGAATGAGTACGACCAGTCAAGTGGAACAGGTAAGCTTCATGTCCGGAAGGAATCGCTCTTTGGCGGCGTTACAGACGAGGTAATTGCTGAAGGTGTCAGCAACTTTGTTGCAACGCGAGATGGCAAAACCATCGTATACATGACGAATATGGATTCTACCACGGGTATTGGTACACTTTCCGCCTATTCCAATGGACAGACAAAGCTTTTGGGAGAAAACATTTTCTCTTCTGCCTTTACTCTTACGCAAAACGGGAAAACAGTCATTTATCTGGGCGATATGAATACGGAAACTTACATGGGTAACCTTTACTCCATTTCCACGACAGGAAACGGCACGGCACAGCAGATTGATACGGATGTATATGCGCTCTTCTACGCAAGAGGCGATAAAAGTGTTGTTTATCTGAAGAACTACAATTCCGAAACGGATACGGCTGACCTGTACTATTGGAATGGTAAGTCTCCGGAGGCAGTCGACACCGGTATTGCGATGGTATTGTTTGAATAGGCTCTGGCTTCTGAAAAGTGCTTTCGGAAATACTTCGGAAGCACTTTTTCTCATATTGGACAGGAGGTTTGCCCAATGAAGACGAAACTTACATATTTTTGCAGCGAATGCGGGAACGAAACGTCAAAGTGGTACGGTAAATGTCCGGCTTGCGGCGCATGGAACTCGCTGGTAGAAGAAGAAAGCGTCACAAAACCTTCCGCCAAAACGAATAAGCTTGCTTCCGGCTCATCCGCTGCCGCGCCGTCTAAATTGGACGAAATCACGCTTGATTCCGAGCTGCGTTTTTCCACCGGCTTGGGCGAGTTTGACCGCGTTTTAGGCGGCGGGCTTGTAGCCGGCTCTCTTGTGCTGGTCGGCGGCGACCCCGGCATCGGAAAATCAACCCTGCTTTTGCAGATATGCCAGACAATGCATACAGACGGGAAAATACTCTACATATCCGGCGAGGAATCTGCGCGCCAGCTCAAAATGCGCGCACATCGGCTCGGCGTTACAACTGAACGGCTCTATATCGTTTCACAGGTCAATACGGATTATATTGTGAAAAACATTGACGAGCTCTCCCCTTCCGTTGTCATTGTGGACTCTATCCAGACCATGTATTCCCCAACGGTTACCTCTGCGCCCGGCAGCGTATCGCAGGTACGCGACGTAACTATGACGCTAATGCGGAAGGCAAAGGAGGACGGGATATCCATTTTTGTGGTCGGACACGTAACAAAGGATGGCGGAATTGCCGGGCCGAAGGTGTTGGAGCACATGGTGGACTGCGTGCTCTACTTTGAGGGAGAACGGCACCAGAATTACCGTGTACTGCGCGGTGTAAAAAACCGATTTGGTTCAACGAATGAAATCGGTGTGTTTGAAATGTTTGATACTGGCTTACATGAGGTTTTAAACCCTTCTGCCGTTATGTTGGAGGACCGGCCGCAGGACGTCGCGGGCGCAAGCGTCATCTGCGCGCTGGAGGGCAGCCGCCCCCTGCTTGCGGAAATCCAGGCCCTTGTTGCGACAACTTCCTTTGGTATGCCGCGTAGGACGGCAAACGGGCTGGATTATAACCGGATTGCCATGCTGATTGCGGTGCTTGAAAAACGCGTTGGGATGAATTTGTCCAATCAGGATGCTTATGTCAATGTTGTTGGCGGAATTAAAATTGAAGAACCGGCAGCGGACCTTGGTGTGATTCTGGCGCTTGCGTCGAGCTTTCGCTCCTTTTCTCTGCCAAAGGACATGGTTTTTATTGGCGAGGTCGGCCTGACCGGGGAAATCCGTGCGGTGAACCGGATTGAACAGCGTTTGTCCGAGATTGAGAAGCTCGGTTTCCGGCAATGTATGCTCCCGCACGGAAACAAGCGGACAATGCAGGCTGTACAGACAAAACTCGAGCTGATTCCGGTAAAAAGCGTAGCGCAGGCGCTCGCACTTGTGCGGGATTAAACGCTTCGGAAGGAATAAGGATTGACAAAAGGGCAATCCTTTTATATAATATAGGATAGTTTTGTGTAGATTACCAGTACGACGATACAAGCGAAAAGGTGTGTTTATACTTGGAAAGCACAAAGAAAATGATTAAAACGGCGGGATTTATGATTGTCGCAACCTGTGCGGCAAAGCTGTGCGGGCTACTGCGCGATTCGTTTATCGGTGCGTTCTTCGGGACGGGCAATGCGGCGGACGCGTACTTTGCTGCGACAAAAATCCCGCTTTTGTTTTTTGATGTTATCATCGGCGGTGTCATTTCTGCCGCGTTTATCCCGGTTTTCAACGAATATTTGGAGCGTTCGTCGAAGGCGCGCGCGCTCGAATTTGCAAACCGCTTTATTAACGTAGTGCTGACTATTACCGGGCTGATGTGTGTGCTCGGAATTCTGTTTGCCCCACTCTTGATTGATTTAATTACGCCGGGGCTTGTGGGCGAAACGAAGGAATTGGCGATTCGGCTCTCAAACATTTTATTCCCTATGATTATCTTTACCGGACTGGCCTATTCGTTTGTCGGAATTTTGCAGTCGTTTGGTGAGTTTAATATTCCCGCGATAATTAGCCTGGTTTCCAACGGGATTATGATTCTATATCTGCTCATTTTCCGGGACCGGTTCGGCGTAATGGGACTGGCAGTCGCCATGCTCATTGGCTGGGCCATGCAGGCGGCGGTGCAGATACCCTCTTTGATTAAATTTCAGTTTAAATACCGATTGGACTTCCACTTTAATGACGCTGGGCTGAAAAAGACGGCTCTTCTGGCTATCCCGCTTTTAATCAGCACGTGGGTGCAGCCGATTGGTTCACTTGTGAATATGCGGTTTGCCTCCATGCTGGGTGAGGGTGCTATGTCTGGTCTTGAGTATGCAAACCGGCTCTATGTCATTATGGTCGGGGTGTTCTCCTTTGTTGTGACGAATCTCGTCTTTCCTTCCCTCGCGCGGGCAAATGCGGCGGATAATCAGGAGGAGCGTCACGCGCTTATGCACGGCGCGCTCAAGTCTGTAAGCTTTGTCATGCTGCCGATTATGGCGGGATTTATCCTGCTGTCCCAACCGGTTGTAACACTGATTTACCAGTACGGCGAATTTGACGCAGCTTCTACAGCCATTACCTCCACGGCGCTGATGTTCTATTCCATGGGCATGATTGGATTTTCCTACGCTGAGGTATTGAACAAGTCATTCTTTGCCATGCAGGATTCCAAAACGCCAATGGTGACGGCGCTGATTAGCATTGGCGTAAATATTGTCCTGAGTTATTTCTTTTCCAAAACGCTTGGCGTTGGAGGGCTTGCGCTGGCAAGTGCGCTGGCTTCTACGCTCAATGCACTGCTCAATTTCATTCTGATGAACCGGCGCATAAAAGGGATTTTCAGCCGTCAGGATGGACTGGATATCTTAAAAATTGTAATCAGTGTGCTGATTATGTCGGCGGTCGTATTTGGAACATACTACTTTATCAGCCCGCTCTTTGCTGGCCAGTTTATTGGACGGATTATATCGTTGGGGGTTCCTGTGCTCGCAGGCGCAGTCGTTTATTTTCTGTTATGCTATCTGTTACGGGTAACAGAAATGCAGATTATGGTAGATACATTTATTAAACGAAAGAGGTGATGTTACTTTGAACAACAGTCGAATCGGAGATTATCTTAGTGCAAAGTGGATGATTTTTCTGGCCTGGTATGGACAGTCTTTTTTCGGAAAGCTTATCAAACGTTGCTATGAGGCAATCTCCCGTACATGGACGAACAGTGCGTTCGTCCGTGCATTCTGTGCTCCGGACAAATGGGACGCTAAGGTGAAAAAAAGCCTGATTTACAAGATATTTTACTTACCGTTTGCGTTTTTGTCCCTGTTTGCAAATAGCTGGGCAGTAAAGCTGTGCGACTGGGTTAAAAGTACGATGCTTTATAAGGCTGTCTATTGCCTTGTACACAACTTGATTGCGGTCAACACGCGGTTTTTAGGCATATTTTTGCTATGCGGCGGCGGCGTTTACGTCATTGCGGCGCGCGCGTTTACAAACCCGCTCTATCTGAGCGCACTCGTTGTTGCGCTTGTGATGTGCCTGTTCGACTTTTCTATCTTGCGCGCGCTGGGCTACAGCATTGTAAAGCCCTTGTTCCGGATTTTTCTCTCCGTGGAGCCGGAATTCAATTATTATGATGAAACACAGTTAAAGGGCAAGCGCCGCTTGCTCATCGCGGCTGTATCTGGCGTTTTGGTCGGCTTTTTGGCAGCTTATGTATCCCCGCTCATCGCAGTGGGGCTGATTGGTGCGCTGGTCGTACTGTTCAATGTTCCGCTCGGAATTGCCATTACTGTATTTGCAATTCCATTTCTGCCGACTATGCTCTGTGCAGGACTCGCCTTGCTGTGCTTTTTCGCAATGTTTCTCAAAAAGTGTGCTGCTGGCGACAAAGAATGGAAATTAGACATCGTGGGCTTCGCGTTGATTACCCTCATGGTCATCATGCTCATCTGTTCGCTCACATCTGTCGCGCGGGAAAACAGCCTGAGTATCTGCTTTTTGCAGTTTGCTCTCATTAGTTTTTATTTTACAATTATCAACACCATAAAAACAAAAAAGCAGCTCTATTCCCTGCTGAGTGTATTTGTGATTTCCGGCCTGTTCGTCGCGGCTTATGGTGTGATTCAGTATGTGTTTGGCCTTGATATGGACAAGCAGGTTTGGGTCGATGAGGAAATGTTTACCGATATCAAAATGCGCGCGTTCTCGACGCTTGAAAATCCAAACGTACTTGGCGAATACCTGCTTTTGGTAATTCCGGTCAGCATTGCACTGATGTGGAGCAACAAGAAGTTCTGGACAAAGTTCACGTACTTTGGAATTACAGCAGTGTTGCTGCTCTGTATGATTTTAACCATGTCGCGCGGTTGCTGGGTTGGACTGTTACTGGCGGCGGCAATCTTTATTACATTTGTTGACGGACGGTATTGGTCGCTTGGACTTTTAGCGCTGTTCATTCTACCTTCCATTCTGCCGGCGAGCGTGCTTAACCGCTTCCTCAGTATCGGTAATCTCGGAGATACATCGTCGTCATACCGTTTGCTGATTTATCTGGGAACGATTCAGATGCTGCAGGACTTTTGGTTTGTGGGGATTGGTCCCGGTTCGCAGGCGTTTAATATGGTCTATCCGCGTTATTCCTATCCAGCGATTGACGCGCCTCACGCGCACAATGTATTTTTACAGCAAATGGTCGAAACGGGCGTATTTGGCCTTGCCGCGCTGCTGGTTGTCTTTTTTGTCTTTTTCCGTCAGATGGCGCGCAATGCAAAAACACTGGCGAAAAAGTCGATGGACCGCGTTATGAGCATTGCAATTGCCGCGGGTGTGGCCGCATTCTTGTTGCAGGGCGTATTCGACTATGTTTTTTATAACTACCGCGTCTATATGATGTTCTGGATGGTACTCGCCTTTGGAATATGCCTGCGTTATACAACTTCACAGGAGAAGGAGGCGGCCAATGATTAAAGTTATTAATGTAATCAGCGACACAAATATCGGTGGTGCGGGCAAGTGCCTCCTGACGTACTTAGAATATGCAGACCGGAGCAAGTTCGACCTCACGGTTGTATTGCCGGAAGGCAGCCTCTTAAAGCCGCATTTGAAGAAGTTATGTATTAAGCTAATCGAAATTAATGCAATGAGCGACAAATCGCTCGACTGGCAGGCGATAAAAAAACTGACAGTCATCTTCAAAAAAGAAAGGCCGGACATCGTACATTCGCATGCAAGCATGTCGGCTCGAATTGCCGCAAGGCGCGCACATGCAAAAATTGTCTATACGCGGCACAGCGTCTTCCCCCCTTCCCCGAGGATTTCGCACGGGATTGGGAAAACGATAAACGGCATGATTAACAACCACTATGCAGATGGCATCATCGCCGTTGCCGAAGCTGCGAAACAGAATTTGCTCGATACGGGTGTTGACGGTGGCAAAATCCGCGTCATTTTAAATGGTGTAAAGCCGCTCCGTGCTTTGGATGAAGCTGAAAAGGCGGAAGCGCGCAAAGCCTTCGGCGTTCGCCCCGGTGAAACTGTCATATCCATTGTTGCACGCCTTAACCCGGTGAAAGGACATGAATACTTTTTGCGAGCGGCAAAAAAGGTGCTCGACCGCGGTATGAAAGCACGCTTCATAATTGCTGGTACAGGCGAAGCGCTTGGACGGCTCCGGCAGTTATCTCTCGAACTCGGTATTGACGACAACCTGTGCTTTGCCGGCTTTGTAGAGGATGTAACGCCGCTGATGAATATTACAGACATACAGGTCAACGCCTCTTACGGAACAGAGGCGACCAGTCTTTCTTTGCTGGAAGGGATGAGTCTTGGCATTCCCGCTGTAGTGAGTGACTTTGGTGGAAATCCGGGCGTCATCAAAGACGGTGAAAATGGCTTGATCACGCCGCAGAAGGACGTGGACGCGCTTGCCGGAGCACTGATACAGTTGTGCGGCGACAATGAACGCTATTGTCACATGCAGGAAGGCGCCAAAAAGATATTTGAAAACAAATTCCGGGCAGAAGTTATGAGCCGGAATATTGAAGCGTTTTATAGAGATATTTTACAGACTGGAGGGAATGCAAAATGAGCACAGAAGCAAATACAAAGAAAAGACCGCGCTTTACGATTTTTGACGTTTTGATTGCCATTGTTGTTGTGGCGGTTATTGCCGTTATCGCGTATGTGTTGGTCATTGCACCGATGAAGGGTACGAGTGCGGAGAAGCAGCTTGACTTCGTTGTAGAAGTACAGGCAAGCACGCTTGATGCCTTAGACTTGGTAAAAGAAGGCGATACGGTGACGATTTCTGGCAAGTCGGAGGCTACACTGAAAGGTGTGACTTTCACCCCGGCGGAAAAGCTTGTACTGGACGCTACGTCAGGCGAGTATAAAAAATCGCCTGTGCCAGAACGGTATGATATCCTTGTAACAGTTACAGCGCCCGCTTCCGAAACGGACAAGGACATCAGCGTAGGCAATGTTCCAATCAAAGTCGGAGCGAAAATGTCGCTTGAGGGCAGGGGCTATTCCATTAATGGTGCTGTCCTGGATATGACGCTCTATAATGAAAACGGGGAGGCGGAATAAGATGATAATTGATGAAAACGGCAAGCTCTTTCGAAAAGTCAGCATTATTGATATTCTGATTGTATTGGTCATCCTGCTGTGCATCGCAGGCGCAGTGATTCGTTTTTCCGGTCTGCTCGGCGATAACAATTCATCTCCGATAAAAATCGAATACACGCTTCAGGTTAAACAAATCCGTGACAAAAGCGTGGACGCAATTATGAAAAAGGGGGAACTCTACTCCAGCCTGTCGGACGAGGCATATCTGGGTACGATTACCAATGTAGAGAAACACAGTAACGACGATTATTCTGAATTGGTAGACGGCACGATTGTCAAGACCTCTGCGACAGACCGCTATGATGTTCTGATTACCGTACAGGTTGATGGGAAGCAGACCGGTTCTGCCCTGTATACAAAAGACGGTAAACGTATCGAAATCGGTTCTCTGGAATATGTAGCGACCAAGTGGGCTTCGCTGGAAGCAGAAGTTAAAAGCGTTAATATTATCGAATAATTTCATATGTAAAAACAGCAGTCAACTGGCTGCTGTTTTATTTTTATATTTACTTAGAAGCAGCGTTCCTTGTGCTCTTTTTTACAGCTCCCGTTTTTCTGGCAATGATAACACACCTCGTTTATAAGCGGTTTACCCTCGTAATAATCCTTCAGATTGTTTAAAGTTGTCAGCGCAATGTTCTCCAGCGCCTCTTTGGTCAAAAATGCCTGATGGGACGTAACCAGCACATTCGGCATGGATATCAGCCGGGAGAGCACATCGTCGGGCATAATTTCCTCAGAATAATCTTCAAAGAAATATTCCGTTTCTTCCTCATACACGTCGAGCGCCGCGCCGCCGACTTTTTCCGCCTTGATTGCTTGCAACAATGCCTCGCTGTCAATCAACTTTCCGCGGGAGGTATTCAAAATATAAACGCCATCCTTCATCAGATTGAGTGTTTCCTCGCGTATAATATGCTTGGTTGAGTCAGTAAGCGGACAATGCAGGGAAATGATATCTGCTTCCCGGCACAGCGTTTCCAAATCGACATAGTCGATCCCCTTATCCTTTGCCGGATATGGGTCGTAAGCAATCACCCGCAGGCCGAATCCACGGCATATGTCAATAAATATCTGGCCAATCTTACCCGTTCCGATAATTCCAGCTGTTTTCCCATTCAGGTCAAATCCGACAAGCCCGTTCAGGCTAAAGTTGAAATCCTTTGTGCGAATATACGCCCGGTGTATTTTCCGATTGAGCGTCAGAAGCATGGCCATAGCATGCTCCGCGACCGCATACGGCGAATATGCCGGGACGCGCAGCACGTGAATCTTGCCAAATGCTTTGCTGAAGTCGACATTGTTGTAGCCGGAACAGCGCATGGCAATCACGTTGATACCATTCTCGTACAGGGTCTCAATCGTTTCCCCATTCAAATCGTCGTTTACAAACGCGCACACGCCGTCACAGCCGCGCGCCATCATCGCGGTATCTGCATTGAGCTTATTTTCATAATATTTAAATTCCAGTCCAAACTCTTCCTTGTGCTTATCAAAATAGATTTTATCGTATGGTTTCGTATCATAAAATGCAATTGTTTTCATTGGTATCCTCTCTTTCTTTATCATAATTATCGTACTTATTATCATGCAAACGCGCCTGTTTTATTCTTTCCTACGCGCATATTTGTCGCTTTTCGTGTCAAACTAATCATACAAATCAGTAAAGGAATGTGATAGCATGAAGAATATGACGCAGAGCGGCTATAAAAGCTTTGCAGAAAGCAAGTCGCCGGACTCCCCTCTTTTTAAAGATATGTGTTTTGCCTTCCTGATTGGCGGTATCATCTGTATGATTGGCCAGGGAATCAATGATATTTATACCCATTTTGGCAATCTTGGCAAGGAAGCAGCAGCCAGTGCGACGAGCATCACGCTTATCTTTCTCGGTGCGCTCCTAACCGGGCTTAACGTCTATGACAAAATCGCAAAATTCGCCGGGGCCGGTACAATTGTCCCGATTACCGGATTTGCAAACGCAATCGTTTCGCCCGCCATGGAGTTCAAAAGTGAAGGCTACGTCCTGGGCATGGCAGCAAAGATGTTTACAATTGCAGGACCGGTACTGGTGTTTGGTATTTCCATCTCTGTCCTGTCCGGACTCATACTGTGGATATTCCGTATCTTTGCATAAAACAAACAGGCAGGGCGATAGAATAAACCGCCCTGCCTCCTCTTTGGCTTAGAACTTGTTCATAACAATTCCCGTTATCAATTTGGGGTAAAAATAGGTCGATTTCTGCGGCATCTTTTCCCCTGCAAGCGACACGTCTTTGATTTCGCGTACCTTTGTCGCATTGAGCAGAAACGCACATTGCTGCGTACCATTCTGCACCGCTTCAATCGCCTCAATCGGGTCGCGCGTATAGGTCAGATTCTTTTGATTTTTCAAATCTTCGGTATTGATTCCATAAATCTTATCAAGTACCAGCGTATGCAAAATTGTTACGTCTAAATTCCGATACGCGCTCGACTTCTCCGGCAAATACTGATCCATAACCGACGCGTCGTGCAGGCTCAGCCGGTAGTAGTATTCCCCGCCGAAATAGACCGCAAACCCCTTCTTCTCTTTCAGCGCAACCAAATCCTTCGCAATTGCTTCACTGAGCATAGAGGACTTGCTGTCCACAATGATTTTGTCTATATCAAAATCATCTTTTAAAAGCGAAATCGCCATCACTTCATCAATTTTAACATGGTTCACAAGCCGGTGCGTCGGAAATACGACCAATCCCGGGTCGTCCATGTCAACCAGCATCATCATGGCATAGTTGAACAGGTCGTCCTGCTTCCAGTCCGGCTTTTCTTCCCGCATCTTGTTGCGGAAATTCAGCGCCGTTTCATAACGGTGGTGTCCGTCGGCAATAAAGAGCTGCTTATCGGCAAATTTTTCCTGAATGGACGCAATCATGTCATCGTCGCGTATAATCCATACATTTTGTAAAATGTCGTTTTCTGCCGTAAAACTGATGTCCGCCGGCTTCTTCGTAATCTGCTCCATCATGGAACGAATCTCGCCAGACTCGTCCATATACAGGCAATAAATCTGGCTGAAGTTGGCATGTGTTGCTTCCATCAAATTAAAACGGTCGGTTTTTGCCTTTGATAGCGTTTCCTCATGCGGAAGAATAATCCCCTTTGAGAACTCCTCAAGCTGTGTCAGCGTCACAAATCCACGGTAGGTAAGCTCCTGCCCTAAAAAGGAGAACTGCTGCTCATAGAGATACAGGCACTCTTTATCTTCAAACTTCAATATCCCGTCGTCAATCCACGTACGCAAAAACGCCGCCGCACGGGTGTAGCGGTTGTCATTTTCGCTGTCTGTTTCGTACTCTGCCCCATATTCCAGCCGGATGACATTGTTCGGGTGTTTCTCATAATACTGCTTTTGTTGTTCCTCAGAAATAATATCGTAGGGCGGCGTCACAACATTTTCAAGCCCGCCTACCTTGTCTGTATCATATCGCAATCCATGAAATGGTCTGATCGTAGCCACAAAAAACGCTCCTTTATGTCATATTATGTATAAATTTTAACATATTATTAAGAGCAATACAATACCTTGTGGCAGAAATCTTTTATTTTTCTATTTCCCACGGCGGCTGCTAAGAATCTGCCCGGCTGAAAGGGGCTTTCCAGCGCGTACCACCGCCTCAATGACCTGCGTTTCACTCAATGTACCTAAAATGGTGAGATTTTGATCCAGCACACTCAAAAGATAATAGCTGTTATAGGAAAAATTTTTGAGAAGCCGGCGCGCGTCCGTCTGTTCTATCACCGCCAGTTCTTTTACCGGCATAATCTGCCGTTTTGTCAGCTTCTCCTTAGAATAAATAATTTGCTGCATGACAATCAGCTCGCTATTTTTCTTCTCTGCGCTCATGTTAAAAAGCAAAAACGCACAAAGCATCATCATAGATACGTTAAAGTGTGTCAAATACAGAATATAAATTCCCAGTAGTCCGACGAGAGCAATATTGATTTGTGATACCACTTCGGTAATGCGGACGGCCTTAATGAAGCCATAATGATGCGTCAATACGGCACGCAGGATGCGCCCGCCGTCGAGCGGAATGATTGGCACGATGTTAATCAGGAGAATTGAGAGATTGGAATAGAGAAAGAACATATACCAGTCATCCGGACACGAAAGATAAGGCCGAAGCAGGACTGCCGCCGCAATCAGCAGTAAATTGCACACAGGGCCTGCTGCGCAGATGACGCTTTCCTGCACTGGGTCTTTGATGAGATTTTCTTTCAGACGGAGGCACACGCCGAACGGCATAATGACAAAGCCGCTGACCCCCACATGAAAGCGGCGCGCGGCGCAGAAGTGGGCAAACTCATGCAGTGTTACGACAAGATACGCAATGGCCATGCTCCCGGCAGAACCAGTCAGCACGGCCACAATCAGCAACGGTATGGAAAACAAATTGATGTAAAGCCATCCCAGCTTAACCATACGCGTTCTCCTACTGCACCTGAGTCGCGGCAGGGTCTGTCCCCGGCTGCTGTGTCAAGTCAGGCAAAGGCGTCGGAGATGGCGAGGAAGATGGGGACGCCGTCGGCTGCGCCGCACCGGAGGCCGGAGCTGCATCCGGGCTTGCTGTTGGCAGTGCGGTATTAATATAAATCTGCCCCTCTGCAATTTTCCCAGATAAATATTCCATTACCTCCTGAGAGGATTTGTACACACTTTCTACACTCACAGTATAGTTGAGCGTATAAGCAACTTCATTTTTCACCCAATTGCAAAACGGATTGTCAAAAAACTGAACCGTATAAATAAATCCAAACAGAACGACAGCGGCAACCGCCTGAATCAGCATCCTTCTGGGATGAAACAGTTTGATTTCCGGTATTTCCTGCCTGCTGCTGTGCGGCGAATAGCTTCTTTGGCGTACCCGTCCACGTTGATAGACCCGTTCCATGCCAATCCCTCCTTTGGTACTACTCTATGAGAAGGGTGGACAAAATATGATACAAAAAAATGCGCCTTACTTTAAGGCGCATTTTATATACCATTGTTTTTTAAAGTCCGGCCTCATTTCGCAGAAGCTCCGCCTTATCCGTCCTCTCCCACGGCAGGTCGATATCCTCTCTCCCCATATGGCCATAAGCCGCGGTCTGTTTGTATATAGGACGTCGCAGGTCCAGTGTCTCAATAATTGCACTCGGACGCAGGTCGAAGTGCTTCTCTATCAGATCTGAAATCTTTTCTTCCGCTATTTTTGCTGTTCCAAACGTATCAACCAGTACCGACACCGGCTTTGCAACCCCGATTGCATAAGCAATCTGAAGCTCACAACGGTCGGCAAGGCCAGCCGCTACGACATTTTTCGCCACATAGCGTGCCGCATAAGCCGCACTGCGGTCTACTTTCGTCGGGTCTTTGCCGGAAAATGCACCGCCGCCATGGCGCGAATAGCCGCCGTATGTATCGACGATAATCTTTCTTCCCGTATGACCGGAATCTCCCTGGGGCCCGCCAACGACGAACCGTCCCGTCGGGTTGATAAAAAACTTTGTATTCTCATCTACAAGCTCTTTCGGCAAGGTAGGAAGAATAACATGCTCAATCAAATCGCGCCGGATGGTATCAAGAGAAACCTCCGCGTCATGCTGGCTCGACACAACAACCGTGTCGATACGTACCGGCTTATCCCCATCATATTCCACCGTAACCTGCGTTTTCCCGTCCGGACGCAGATAAGACAGTGTACCGTCCTTTCTCACTTCGGTCAGCCGACGCGCCATTTTATGTGCATAATAAATGGGCATCGGCATATATGACGGCGTTTCTGTGCAGGCATAGCCAAACATCATGCCCTGGTCGCCTGCGCCGTTAGCCTCCACCATTTCCCCGTCCTTGACCTCAAGCGATTTATCCACGCCGAGCGCAATATCCGGCGACTGCTTGTCCAGCGCCGTAATTACCGCGCACGTGTCGCAGTCAAACCCAAACTTTGCACGATCATAACCAATCTCTTTAATCGTAGAACGAACAATCTCCTGTACGTCAAAGTCCGCCACTGTGCTGATTTCACCAACGACCATGGCGAGCCCCGTCGTCACCGTCACCTCACATGCAACGCGTGCATTTGGGTCACGCGCAATAATATGATCCAGAATTGCATCAGATACAAGGTCGCAAACCTTATCCGGATGCCCTTCTGTCACCGATTCAGATGTAAAAAAACGTCTCACTTCCTGCACCTCTCTCCTATTTTATCAGCCATTCCAACCCGCTTACAACCCCCATAGAAGCAAGCGTTACAAGAACAGCCGCAACAAGCACACCACAAAAAATGGAAATCAAAGAACACCACAGCTTCATCTCCAAAAAGTCTGCAACCATAGCTCCTGTCCATGCGCCGGTCCCCGGCAAAGGGATTGCAACAAACAAGAATAAACCAAGCATGCTGTAGCGAGCCACTGACTTTGCATGCTTCTGCATCTTACGTTCCTGCCAGGCAACAATCCTGGAAAAACATTTCCGTTTGCGTAAAAAGTTTAGAATCGGCCGGATTAGCCATATGACAAACGGAATTGGAAGCATATTTCCAGCTGCACCTAATAAAAAAGCGACTGGTCAGCTTACGCCCATTGCGATTCCAAATGGAATGCCACCGCGAAGCTCTATAATCGGCAACATAGAAATCAAGAAAGTAGCGCACTCTGCTGAAAAATGACTTTGAAAAAACGCGACCATCGCCGACATCCAATCCCTCTCTTCAATTGTTTATCTTATTATATCTTAATTCCGCATGAAAATCAATTGTTTTAGCATTTTTTTACGAAATTAATGTCCAATATACAAAAACGTACTTTTCAAGGCAAATTCCGCCAAAAAGCATTGCAATCCCTTTCTCCATGTGATAAAATAAGGGCGGTTAAGAATAGGATAAGGGGATGAATGATTTTTGGATTCCAAAACAAATGTAAAATTCGCGCAGCGTTTTAAAGAACTCCGCATCAAAAGCGGGTATACACAGCAACAGCTTGCCAACCTGTTCCGCGTTACCAGACCGTGCATCTGTTATTGGGAAACAGCAAAACGCGTTCCCGATTATACAAAGTTGGTAGAAATTTGTAAATTTTTTAATGTTTCGTCTGACTACATGCTCGGCGTATCGGACATCCGCACCATAAATATGCGCGAGGGCAAAATGGTCTATAATATTGAAGACTATCTCGACATGAGTTTGCTTTCGGACGAATACAAACGTCAGTTAAAAGATTTTTACAACTATCTTTTGGACAAACAGGCAAAGAACAGCAATACCCTCCGGCAAATTGACGATTAAGGAAAAAGGCCCGAACCGAGGTTCGGGCCTTTTATTATATGTCTTTTTTAGGATTCACAATATCACGCCATGCCAAATCGCCGCGTTCTACACCGTGAATCAGAACCTCTGCGGTTGCAACATTGGTGGCAAGAGGAATATTGTGTACATCACACAGACGGAACAGCGCTGAAACATCCGGCTCGTGTGGCTGTGCCGTCAGCGGATCGCGGAAGAACAGTACGAGGTCAATCTCGTTGTAGGCAATTCGCGCGCCAATCTGCTGGTCGCCGCCCTGCGGGCCGGACAAAAACCGATGAATCGGCATCCCAGTCGCCTCAATAACCAAACCGCCGGTCGTCCCTGTCGCAAACAGATTATGTTTGCTTAGAATCCCTTTATATGCAATACAAAACTCTACCATCAATTCTTTTTTCTTATCGTGGGCAATCAACGCGATATTCATTCCGCATTCGCTCTCCTCTCTATTTCTTATTCTTATTATCCCCCGAATTTGCCTTCATTTTATTAATTGGGATGTTCGCCACCAAAGCGGGAACAACCCGTTCGCCGTCCTCACTCTTTGTGCGCGTCACCTGAATTTCGAGTTCATTCTGGTCGATTTCTATATACTTGGAAATAACTGCCATAATTTCGCCTTTCAACTGGTCTAAAAACTCAGGAGAAACGCCAGCCCGGTCATGAACCAGTACAAACTGTAACCGTTCTTTTGCGGCGCTGCCGGAGCCTTTTTTCTTGTTTTTGAACAGACCGAAAAAGTCCATCTCGCCTGCCTCCTTTTTCTGTGTTTAATCCGCCTTTACGCCGAAAAACTTCTTCACCTTTGCCATAAAGCCAGGCGCGTCCAGCTCCATAATCGGCACTTTTTCTCCCATGATACGGGCTGTAATATTCCGGTACGCCTGTCCCGCTTTGGACTTTTCGTCCGCAACAGCCGGCTCACCGCGGTTTGTCGAAATAATAATATTTTCGTCGTCGGGCACAATCCCGATTAATCCAATCGCCAAAATATCAATGATATCATCTACATTCATCATGTCACCCTTTTTAATCATCTGCGGACGAATCCGATTGACAATCAAATGTGGGTCTTTGATATCATTTGCTTCCAAAAGACCAATGATACGGTCCGCATCACGCACAGCGGAAACCTCCGGCGTTGTAACAACGATAGCACGGTCTGCCCCTGCCACCGCATTTTTAAATCCCTGCTCAATCCCGGCAGGACAATCAATCAGAATATAGTCGAATTCCTTTTTCAGCTCTGTCGAAAGCTTTTTCATCTGTTCCGGCGTAACGGCATTCTTGTCGCGCGTCTGCGCCGCTGGGATAATATAAAGCCCGTTATATCGCTTATCTTTAATAAGGGCCTGTTTCGTCCGGCAGCGCCCCTCCACAACATCTACGATATCATATACAATCCTATTTTCAAGCCCCATTACCACATCAAGGTTCCGAAGGCCAATATCCGCGTCAATCAGTACAACGCTTTTATTCTTTAACGCAAGGCCGGTTCCGATATTCGCCGTCGTTGTCGTCTTTCCAACGCCGCCCTTGCCGGATGTAATAACAATTACCTCACCCATAACCGTTTTGTCCTCCTATGTAAAAAAATCATAAAAAACCACAACTATTATAAGTATAACATATGAAAATTTCTAAGTCTATAGATTATTTGATTTTTTTTGACAAATATCCGTCAATGTAAATATTTCCCTCGTGTACATATGCAATCTCTGGCCGCCATTCCGTCCCGACCTCTTCATCCGGCGGACGTGTAATAATATCCGCAATCCGAATTTGCGTCGGCGCCATACACGCTGCCGAAACAATAGCATCTCTATCGCCATTACAGCCAGCGTGAACAATGCCGCGCAGTATCCCCATGACGACGATATTCCCCGCGGCAATCAGCTCTGCGCCCGGATTAACGTCGCCAACTACGACAAGATTCCCCAGCGATTTGAGACATTGCCCGCTGCGCAGCGTTCCATGATGGAAGCGGCTTTTGTCATCTGTAGGCATAAAGCGGGAAAAAAATGCGTTATCCTCCCCTTCATACTCGATTTTGACATTCTCCGGAACAATTTTCTTCAGCTCCTGTTCCAGCATAATTCGATTAACGCCGCCAATCGTGTACCCCGTAAACAGTATGCGCCCGCTCCCCGAAGAAAAGAAGTCAATCACCTCGCCAATCTTTTGCAGCGTTTCATGCAAAACCGCACTAAAATCTGCCTCGCTGACGATAACCATGATTCCATCCTTGATTCCTTTCAGCCGTACTGCCTCATTTATAGCCAAAACCAAAAACCCCTTCCTGCCAATCAGGGCAATAACGCCCCAGTTTCGTTATTGATATCGCTCTGTGGTTCTTCATAATTATTAAAATACGCATCTAATACATCCTTAACAACCGGCACAACATCGCCGCCGCTGTTACCATGCTCAATTACGACTGCAATCGCAATCTCTGGTTCATCAAATGGCGCATAGCCAACAAACAGGCCGTTGTCCGACCCGACCGCAACCTGCGCCGAGCCGGTCTTTCCGCCCACTTCGATAGGATACTCGCGGAAGTGAGAACTTGCCGTACCATCCTCAGTAACGCCGAGCATACCGTTTAATACTGCATCAATATTTTCTTCATGCATTGGTATACTTTCTACCAGCTCCGGCTCTTTTTCAAGCACCACACTACCGTCAATCGGCGAGCGAATCGTCTTAACGATATGCGGCTTATATCTGTTTCCGCCATTAATCAGTGTGGAAAGGTAATTTGCAAGCTGCAAAGGCGTAAAAAGATTGTCCGACTGACCAATCGCCGCCTGCAAGGTATCGCCGGGGCGCCACGGCTCCCCGCCATATGCCTCCCGGTCCTCCGGGCCGGCGAGCCTGCCCTTTGACTCTTCGCTGGCAAGCTCAAACCCCGTTCTCTCTCCAAAGCCAAACTTCTTTGCATAGTCGTTGAGCGTCTCTATTCCCATCAAACGGCCGACTTCATAATAAAAGTAGTTGCAAGAATTCTTTACGGCATCTGTTACCGTTTGCGCGCCATGCGTTCTGCCTGATTTCGTATAAATCCAACATTTTGGCTGGTAGTCGTCATAATATTTATAGATTCCTTCATCTTCAATTACCGTCCGCGGCGTTATAACACCGCTTTCCAGCGCCGCAATCGAAGTCAGCATTTTAAAGGTCGACCCCGGCTCATACGTGCCGCTGATTGCCCGGTTCCAGATTGGCTTGTTTGGGTCGTTTGCCAGCGTGTTATATTGTTCGTTAAAGGTTGCCGGGTCAAAGGTCGGCCAGGACGCCATGGCAAGAATTTCCGCATTTTTTGGATTCATAACAACCGCCGCTCCGCTGTAAGCGTCGCCGCCCGACTTTTCCGACGGGTCGCCGCCGCGGCTGCGGATATCCTCAATTGTTTTCGCAAGCGACTGTTCCAATACGGTTTGCAATTTTGAATCAAGTGTCAAAACTACATAATTGCCAGGAATCGGATCTTTTCCGGAATCCGGCTGTACCTCAAATCCATTCGGCGTTTGAACAAGGCTTGTATAACCATCCGTTCCCTTCAAAAATGTTTCAAATTCCTTTTCGATTCCCTGTTTGCCTACCTCGTCAGTCATTTTATAGCCCTGACTTTTCAGCTCGGCATATTCATCGCTTGAAATTACCCCTGTACGCCCAAGCAGATGCGCGGCAAGATTTCCCTGGGAATACTGCCGGAAATACTCCGTCGTAATATTAACGCAGGGATACTCCGCCTGTTCCTCCTTCAGCTTTGTAACCAGGTTCATATCTACATCAGAGGCAACTGTAAACGGCGTACTGACGGAAAAATCCCGAATTTCCATTTCATAGCGCAGAGAAACAATTTTAAGCGCATCCTCCTCGGAATATTCCTCCGCTATTTTATAACGCTTCCGCAGTTTTTCAAGCGCCTCCCGCGGCGTTATGGCCGCATCAAACTTTTGTTCTTCTTTCCACTTTGCCTCTGCATCCGCCGCGCTCTGTCCCTCCTGCAAATTTGTCCCTTCGGAAAAGGTAAAGCGCAGTGGATTGGACGCAATCGGAAGCGTCTGGAGCACCTCTTCGCCGTGCTCCGTGATTAGATTATATATTTTTAGCAAAATTGCATTAAACTCGTCGTTTGTCAGATTCGTTTTCTGAATTTGTACAGAATATCCCGTTTTATTTGTTACAAGCGGCTGACCGTACCGGTCGACAATCTCGCCGCGCGGAGCAGACACCGTTACACTGCGGAGCTGTTTCTGCTCCGCCTGCAAAAGATAGTCCTCCCCGCAGATAATCTGCATCCAAAAAAGGCGCGCCACAATCAAAAGGGCAAGCACGCCAACAAAAGCGGTATATACCTTATACCTGCTCTGGTCTTTTTTATTATTATCCAGGCGAATCAAAGCCTCACCACCCTTATTGACCTCAGTCGCCGACCGCCTCGCTGCGGCGCATAATCAACAGTACCACAACCGCCACCGCCACATTGTACGCAACCGTCGGCAACGCAATACCAAGTAACGCATAGGAAAGCGAAAGACCGTCGTAGCGCATAAACGACATGGCAAAATAAGCAATTTCGTAAAGAAAACTGATTACGCAGACAAATAACAGGGAAACAAAAAACTTTCCTTTAAAAAAGCGTGTACTTATCTGCTCACAAAGCAGCGCGCCAAACATGCACAAAAGAGCATGAACGCCAAATATCGTCTCAGAAGAAAAGTCCAGCAGAATCCCACACGCAAGCCCGTAAAACATCGGCTTCTTATAGTCCGTCTGCGTCAAGGCAAAGCAGATAACAAACACAACCATCAGGTTTGGAATGATGCCGCCAATTGCAAAATACTGGATAAACGTCGTCTGTATCAGATAAATAATAAAAGTTACAATACCCAAGCGCAGCATTTTCATTGCAATAACCGCCCTTCCAATTTACTGCCCGCCGTTTTGCTCCATGGTATCCAAAACAACGAGTACATGGCGTGTAGCGTTAAAGTCGACCAGCGGCTCAATCAGAGCGTACTGGCTCACTCCGGTCGAATCGGTAACAATTTCCTTCACACGCCCAATCGGTACGCCCGCTGCATAAATACCGCCAAGCCCTGACGTTTCAATGATGTCGCCAACTACAATCTGCGACTCTTTGTTAATAAACTCCAGTTTGCACAGCCCCTGCTTTTCATAGGTATTGTCACCCGTTACAAGCGCAACATCCCCCGTGCGTACGACCTTTGCCCCCACAGAAGAGGAAGAATCGACAATTGTTACAATGCGCGACCAGTTTAGCCCCACTTCCTGCACGTGGCCCACAAGACCCTCGTCTGTCAGAACCATACTCTTTTCCTGCACGCCGTCCAAAGAACCCTTGTCAATCGTGTAGTAGTTAAACCAGTTGTCCGTACTCCAACCAATGATGCTCGCCCCGGTCGTGCGCAGGTTGGCATAATCGTTTTCCTTTAAATCCAACAGCCCGGAAAGGCGGTCATTCTCCGCCTTATAGTCCTGCGCGCTTCTCTGTTCGCGCTCCAATTCGGCAACGCGCTTCGACAGGCGCGTATTTTCCTCTTTATAATCCTTCATCTCAAACAGGAAGTTGAAAAAACCGCCAACGCCGTCGGTTACGGCAGTGATACCCTTTTGAATCGGGGATACGACCGTATTAAACAAGTTCTCCGCAAAAAATGTCCCCCCTGCCAGCACAGAAATGCCCATCACAATCAGGATAACCAGTGCAGTTCCAATGATGATTGACATTTTTTTATGCTTTTCAAAAAAATACACCGCAATCACCTCACAAGCAAAAACTGATTACTTCGAATTAATCAGTACCTTTTTCAGCGTTTCAATTTCCTCAAGCACCTTTCCAGTCCCAAGTGCAACGCAGTCCAGCGGGTCCTCTGCAACATAGACCGGAATCCCCGTTTCGCGCGTGATGAGCTTGTCCAGCCCGCGAATCAGCGCGCCGCCGCCTGTCAGCATAATTCCGCGGTCCATAATATCGGCAGAGAGCTCCGGCGGCGTCTTCTCCAGCGTAAACTTGATTGCGTCGACGATTGCCGTAATCGGTTCGTCGAGCGCGCCGCGGATTTCCTCCTGCGTAATTGTAATATTCTTTGGTAAACCGGTCACAAGGTCGCGCCCGCGGATTTCCATGGTATGTTCCGTTTCCTCCGGATAAGCGGAGCCAATCTCAAGCTTGATCTGCTCGCCTGTCCGGTCGCCAATCATAAGATTGTACTCTTTTTTAATATACGCGACAATCGCGCTGTCGAGTGCGTCGCCCGCCACACGAACCGAACGGCTCGTCACAATGCCGCCCAGCGAGATAACCGCAACCTCGCTCGTACCGCCGCCAATGTCCACAACCATGCAGCCAGTCGGCTCCTCCACAGGAAGCCCTGCACCAATCGACGCCGCCATCGGCTCCTCCATCAGATAGGCTTCCCGTGCGCCAGCCTGCAGCACAGCCTCCTCAACGGCACGCTTCTCCACCTCTGTGATGCCGGAAGGGATGCAGACCACGACACGCGGTTTCATAATGGAACCCGACGAGCTGACCGCCTTGATAAAGCTGCGCAGCATTGCCTGTGTAATATCAAAATCGGCAATGACCCCGTCCTTCATCGGGCGGATTGCTACAATGTTGCCCGGCGTACGGCCAATCATCTCCTTCGCGGCGTTGCCGACTGCAAGAACCTTGTTCGTCGTTTTATCAATCGCTACAACGGACGGCTCGCGTACGACGATTCCCTTTCCCTTTACGTGTACCAGCGTATTCGCTGTTCCGAGGTCGATTCCAATGTCTTTTGCAAAAATTGCCATGTGACGTTATCTCCTTTATCAATTAATGTTTGTTATAACTCTGAAAACTCCGTTTTTAAAAGCTCTTTGACCAGTCCGACCGGCAGACCTACAACATTGTCAAAATTCCCGACAAATCCACGGACAAACCGCCGCGCACCGCCTTGAATCGCATAGGCCCCCGCCTTGTCCATCGGCTCCCTTGTTTTGATATACGCTCGGATTTCCCGATTGGTCAGACGGCGGAACAAAACGTCTGTCCGCTCGCTTTTACAAACGGCGCGCCCCGTCTTTGCATCCACGATACAAACGCCAGTATAGACCTGATGTGCCCGCCCGGACAAAAGACGCAGCATCCGCCGTGCGTCGCGCCAGTCTTTTGGCTTGCCAAGAATTTCTCCCCCAGCACTCACAACCGTGTCGGCTCCAAGCACCAAACAGTCCTCCCGGGCGGTTTTGGCCACGGCAGCCGCCTTTAAAAGTGCGAGCTCGCGCACAAGCAAGGGCGCTTCCATAACGCCAATCGCTTCGTCCACGTCGCTCGTTTTTACTTCAAATGTAAACCCGGCCTCCGTCAGAAGCTCCCGCCGACGCGGCGAACCTGAAGCCAGTATCAATTTTTTCATAACGCTTTCCTCACAAAATTACGAAATTGTATCTTCTTTTCCATTCCAAAGGCGCGCTTTTTTCAGATAAGCAAGCGCAAACTTCGCGGCATAGCCGGTAAAAATCCCCGTTATGCAGGCTGCTATAGCAAGTATTGGCAAATAGGTAAAAATCCATACATTCGAAAGCAATACCGCCGCAACTGCCGTCTGCGCTGCGTTGTGACTCACTGCGCCAGCAATGCTTACGCCAATGGGCGAAAACCGTCCGCGGCCAGCATGCCGAACTGCCAGCATCACAAACATCGCCGTGAGCGACCCCGTTACGCTGTAAAGCATTGCGCTCACGCCGCCATAGAGCAGGCTCCCTAAAAAGGGACGCAGGACAGCGCATACAAACGCCGTCTTTCCACCAAATGAATAGAGCAGAATCAGCGTCGCAATGTTGGCAAGGCCAAGCTTACCGCCCGGCAGATTGACCGGCAGAGGAACCATGCTCTCCACAATCTGAAGCCCGACGCCAAGCGCAACAAACACCGCGCAGAGAACCATCCGCTTAGTACGCAACCGCATCTGCACCGCTGTTCCCTCCCGTCATACGAATCACAAGCCGGTGCGGCAGGCAGACAATCACCTCGTTCGTTTTCGTGATTTTTCCCTGCAAAACGTCGGTTTGATCCGGGCAGTCCGACTCCACAACGCGAACGCCGTCGGAAAATAATTCTATTTTATTATACCCGTATTTGCTTTTTATTTCAATGGATTTGGAAGAATTTATTGCTTTTAAGGAATATTTTGCATACTCTTTTCCGTCAAGTTCAATGATAACTGCGTCCGGCGCACCGGAAAAAGCAAACACATTGATGAAAATGAGCGACAAAATGGATACTGCAAGCACCAAGGCCGCAAGCCCCTTATCCCACTTACTCAAACGACTTCACCGCCAAATCTGCTTCAATTTTTACTTTACACCGCGGTAAAAGTGCCCGCGCGTGAACGTATTTTCCGCAAAACTGCTTTGCACAGCTTCGCCGCACATGGCGCGTCTGTATTCACCGACAATCCTCCCGCACATCTGTGGCGATTCGGTTGTAAAGCACAGCCGTATTTTCCTCACGCCGCTTTTGCGTAAATCCGCAAACCGATCCGCCATATAGAGTGGCACCGCATTGAGCAAAACATTTGTGCAGGAATCCGGCTCACATAAAAGAGGAAATTCCTGCTTTCTACGGTCGACGAGCCGGTAGCCTTCCTTTCCCTTTCCACATGCGCCGCTGCACGAGCGAATGACACAGTTTTTCATCACCATAAGCGGCAGGCGGCCGTACGCAATCACTTCACTCTCGCCCGCTGCATTGCCGAGCGACGCAATCTCCCGCAGGTTCAGCTCCGGCGAAAGCGTGACGCGCGCAAAACTGTTTTCCCTGCAAAAGTGTACCGCAAACGTGTTGTAGACATTGAGCCGCCAGTCGCCATAGACTGTATGCCGACTTTCCAGCCGCGCCGCCGCGCCGAGCGACGAACACAGCACGCCCTTTGTCGGAATCCGGTCATACAGGATTTCCTTATCGTTTTCCACAATTGCAGGCAGCGATGTGACAATCTCCGTTTTGCCTGTAAAGGCAGATAACTTGTCAACTATATGTAGCGGTACATATAGCTTATCTGGCTCAAATTGCAGAACTGCCTCTGCCTGTTCCAATGTCCGGACAGAGATACACAGCTCCTCCCGGTCATCCCCCGCCCCAATGTATCCGATGGAAGCGGCTGTGCTTCCTGCCGACCTTACTGCGCTCCGGCATTCCATCAATTTTTCGCACACCGCACGGCGCAATGCATTCAATGCGCTGATTGGGACGGTAAGCCCCTCCTCCAATTGCAGCTTCAATTCGGTTAGTTCAAACGGAACCGAGCCAAATTTGGAAAGCTGGGCGCAGGCCCGTTCCCGCGTAAGCGGCTGGTGAATTGCCTCCTGCGGTATTTCCCCGAAAGCGGTAACCGTGTTCCCATCCACGTCGGTCAGCGTCATACGCATCTCTCTGCCGCGGCAAATTTCACATTCCGCCTGTACAGGTACAAGACGGAAATTTGCATTCGAAGCAAACCGTTGTTTTACCTCCGGAGCAAATGTTTCCGGCGATACATTCGACGGCGAGACATAGCTCATCATCGTGCCGCCCAACTTCCCGGTAAAATATCCATCCGTAAAGCCGCTCCGGTTAAAGGCGTTCAACAATACCTGCCTGTCCTTCTGCTCTGGGCGTTTCCCACTGTCGAGATAGTTGCGATAGATATCCGTCACCGCCGCGACGTATTCCGGCCGTTTGAGCCGTCCTTCAATCTTGAGCGAGTCAATTCCCACCTGCTTAATCTCCTGCAAATGGTCAATCAGGCACATATCCTTTGGGCTGAGTAAATATCCCTTTTTCACCAGTTTCCCAGCGGGATCTTTCAACTCATAAGGCAAACGGCACGGCTGTGCACAGCGTCCACGGTTGCCGCTTCTGCCGCCTAAGATGGAGCTCATCAGACATTGGCCGGAATAGCACTGGCAAATGGCCCCGTGAACAAAGATTTCCAGCTCAATATCGACTGCGCGTTTTATCTCCACAATTTGTTTAAAGGACAGCTCCCGCGCCAATACAACCCGTTTAAATCCAAGCTGGCGAAGCTTCTCCGCGCCGGCAATACTGTGTACGCTCATCTGCGTAGAGGCGTGCAGCCGAAGCCCGGGAACCACACGAAGCAACAGCCCCGCCAGCCCGACATCCTGAATAATCAAGCCGTCGACGCCCGCCTGCTCGTGTAAAAACACGGCAAAGTCAAGCGCAGGCTGCACTTCTGACTGCTTTAACAACGTATTGAGCGTTACAAAAACCTTCACGCCGCGGATATGACAGTACCGTACCGCTTCTATAAGCCGTTCCCGGCTAAAATTCTCCGCCCCCGCGCGCGCGGAAAAGTCCGTTCCGCCCAGATAGACTGCATCTGCGCCGCTTTGCACCGCAGCGACAAGCGCATCCCACGAACCCGCAGGCGACAGTAATTCCGTTTTTATTTTGTTTCTCATGATTTACCCTCATAATTTAAAATGAGTGTGCGGCGCATACTGCCGCACACTTTTTCTTCCATTTCGTTTACGCTAAAACTGCTCCAAAAACTTCGTAAGCTCTTCTTCCTTCTGCGCAAGCTGCTCCTGCGCCTTCTTCAATTGATCCTCCAGCTCCTTGATTCGCTTCTCATAGCGGTCCGCTTCCTCGTCATACTTCAATATCTGACTGCGCATATTATCCTCTGCGACATGGGATTTGTACGCTTCATCAGAAATGTTAATCGCCGTCAAGAGCGCAGCCGTATCCATACTGAGGCGCGGATTCATCTGCAAGATTTCATCCATCTTCCGGTCTACATAGGAACAAATCTTGTAAATGTACTCCTCCGGTTCGTTTGCCGTGATGGTAAAAAACCTTCCCCGAATTTTCACCTCTACCTTGTTTCTGTCACTCATAAGGAACCTCCAATCGTATTGTTGATTCTTATTTTTTCCGGTTTAAGTAGGCGTATGCCTTTAAAATAGCAATGACGGTTTTCCCGTCCTTGATTTTATTCTCCGAAATCATGTCCAAAAGTTCGTCAAAACGATACTCATATAATTCAATAAACTCATTTTCATCCAAATCCCTCTCACCTGCTGTCAGTCCCGTCGCCAGATAGAGGTGAATCTTTTCATTGCAGAAGCCCGGCGTGGAATAGAACTCGCCCAGATAGACAAACTGCTCTGCCGTATAACCCGTTTCTTCCCGCAACTCGCGCACGCCGCAGGCATAGTGGTCCTCGCCCCACTCTAACTTCCCGGCAGGAACCTCCAATATAATTTCATCGAACGGCCTGCGGTATTGTTTGACCAGACAAACCTTATTTTCCGGTGTAACGGCCACAATCCCGACACCGCCCGGATGTTCGACCAGCTCCCGCGTCGTGATATTGCCATTCTGCACGACCTCGACGGTATCGACCCGCAGATTTATAATTTTTCCCTTGAAAATGGTATCCGATTTGATTAACTTTTCTTTTTTCAGCATAAAGGCTCCCCTTTTTCGGTATTTCTAATCCAATTTACGATAGTAAATTCCAAATATTTAGTATTAAATTTATTATATGCTTTTTTCACAAAAAATTCAAGACATATTTTTTGAATTCACACCAGCGCAAAAAAATAAGATACAGCTACGCCGTATCTTATTGCATATTATGCATTTTGAAACAAATCCAGCTCTGCGCCATCCAGATTGCCAATCGCGCTGGTGCACATCCGGCTATAATCAAAAATATCTTTTGTAATAGCAAATGTATTGTCGGGATTAATTTTCTCAATCCTTTGCAGAATTTCCTCCGGCGTACGAACTTTATCGAGTAAAAGCTTTGCCCGGCCAATGCTCTGCATTCTTGAGCTGACGTTTTCCAGCCCCAAAATATAGTTTCCTTTGAGCTGCTGCTTTGCCTTAAACATGGTCTTATTGTCAAGCGGGGTTCGCTTCGCCGCTTCAATTTCCGCATGGACAAGGCGCAGCACTTCGCTCAGGTTCTCCGGCTTCATGCTCGCGCTGATGATAAACATACCGGTATCAAGGTAACTCGCCATATAGGAAAAAATCGAATACACCAGCCCACGCTGTTCACGTACCTTCTGAAACAGCGCAGAACTCATTCCTGCACCGAATATATTATTGAATGCAAGTGCGGGATAGTTACGCTCATCCTCCGACGGATACGCCGGAAAACCGAGGCAAAAATGCACCTGTTCAATCTCTTTTTCGCGGACAATGCTGCCTGCGCGATACTGTTCGTGAAAATCATCCGCCACTGCACCATCACCGTGCCACGCGCCAAAGTAAGATGCTATTTGCTGTTCGATATCATCCCCAAAATTGCCGGCAACGGCAACCACACAGTTTTTAGGCGTATAGGTCTTTGCCATATAATCCCGAAGCACGCGGGAATCAATTTTGCAAAGTGTTTCCTTTGTGCCGAGTGTCGAAGCGCCAAGTCCACTTTCTATGCCCCATGCCGCCTCCATAATAAGCTCATGCACCATGTCCTCCGGCGAATCCTCGTACATGGCAATCTCCTCATAGACCACATTTTTCTCCAGCGCAATGTCGCCATCGCTGAGCTTCGGATGCAGAAGCATGTCCGACAATACATCAAGCGCAGTATCGAGGTTTTCGTCAAGCATTTTTGCATAAAAGCAGGTATACTCCTTCGTCGTATAGGCGTTGAGCGTCCCGCCCACAGTGTCGATTTCCTCCGCTATTTCAAGCGCGCTCCGCTTTTCCGTCCCTTTAAACAGCATGTGCTCAATAAAGTGGAAAATCCCCGCCAGCTCCTGCGGCTCATGGCGCGAACCGTTTTTTACAAACACGCCCACGGAGACGGAACGGACATAACCGATATATTCGCATATGATTCGCAAGCCGTTGGGCAATACATACGATTTATACATAAAACACCTCAAGCGATAAAATGCGGGCACCCGCGTGCCCGCACATATTTTTTAGACTGAGCGAATAAAACACTTCCGGCAATAAAGAAGCCTCCAAATCAACTGTTCAAAGTCCCCTATTCAAAATCCAAATCAAAAATATATGACTTATCATCTTCAGCGACACGCTTAAAGCCCAATTTTTCATGCATTTTCTGTGATGGTATATTCCATTTAAAAACCGCCGATCCCTTTATTTTTTTGAAACCCAGCTCTTTCAATCTGGCAATCACAGTTTTCATTACCATTGTACCGATTCCAACATGCCGATATTTATCAAACCAAATTGCAATCGGGGGATTTTCCGGCTTTACCGTTACATCACCAATGCTGACAAATGTCTCATTTTCTTGTACCTCTATAAAGTAGAATTCCCCGGCATGCTCCAAGTATTCACACATACCCTTTACATAGGCAAGATCAGGCATTTGTGCCGCGTCAAATATTCCTTCTGAATTTTGGTATACATAAGGGTCCTGATAACCAGCTAACAGGCTTTCATAGTTTCCGTCGTATTTTCTCAATCTCAACAAACCATGGATAACTATGATTTCTGGCTGCTGTACATGTTCAAAGGGCATGCTCCACCCCTCCGCCCGGCTGTTTGTTCGCCGGTTTGTTTACAGCAAATCCTTGCGGGATAAGTTTATTCTACCCTGCTTGTCGATTTCTATAACCTTAACCGTCACTTCATCGCCGATATTGACAACGTCCTCTACCTTTTCCACACGCTTTTTGTCCAGCTTGGAAATGTGAATCATGCCGTCCTTGCCAGGCAGGATCTCCACAAACGCGCCGAACGGCATAATGCGAACAACCTTACCCGTGTATATCTCGCCAACCTCCGGCTCTTTTACAATCGCCTCAATTGCCGCCTGCGCTGCTGCGCCGCTCGCCTGGTCAACAGCAAAAATCAATACGCGGCCGTCGTCTTCAATATCAATCTTCGCGCCTGTGTCAGCCACAATCTTCTGAATCACCTTGCCACCCGTGCCAATAACGTCACGAATCTTGTCCGGGTCAATCTGCATCATGGCAACTTTCGGCGCATACTGCGACAAATGATCGCGCGGCGCTTCAATCGCCTTGAGCATAACCTCATCCAAAATGTAATACCGCGCATCCCGCGTCTTGCGGAGCGCCTCCTCAATTACCTCAAACGAAAGGCCGTCCGTCTTGATGTCGACCTGGATTGCCGTAATTCCCTTCTTGCTGCCCGCAACCTTGAAGTCCATGTCGCCGAAGAAGTCCTCAAGCCCCTGGATGTCCACCATGGTAATAAAACGGTCGCCCTCACTCACAAGGCCGCACGAAATACCGGCAATCGGTGTCTTAATCGGTACGCCGGCATCCATGAGCGCGAGCGTACTGCCGCAGATACTCCCCTGCGAGGTAGAACCGTTCGAGCTCAACACCTCAGAAACGAGGCGGATTGCATACGGGAACTCCTCCTCCGACGGGATAACCGGCTCCAGCGCACGCTCTGCAAGTGCGCCATGTCCAATCTCACGCCGGCCCGGTCCTCTCGACGGGCGCGTTTCGCCAACGCTGTAGGATGGGAAATTATAGTGGTGCATATAGCGTTTATATTCTTCTTCGTCAATGCCGTCAAGCTTCTGCGTGTCGTTGAGCGGCCCAAGCGTCGCAGCAGTCAATACCTGCGTCTGTCCACGTGTAAACATACCCGAACCGTGAACGCGCGGCAAAAGTCCAACCTCCGCCGCAAGCGGACGAATCTCATCGAGGCTGCGGCCGTCTACACGCTTGCCGTCGTCAAGTATCCAGCGACGTACTACATACTTCTGTAGTTTATACAGCACTTCACCGATAGCCGCCTCGCTGTCGGGATACTTTTCTGCAAAGTGCTCCACAACTTCGTCAGTCACAACCTTCATACGTGCGTCGCGCACCGTTTTGTCGTCAGTATCCAACGCAGCGCGTACCTTCTCAATCGCAAATTCCTTCACGTCGTCGTACATTTCCGGGTCAACCACGATATGGTCGTACTCGAACTTCGGCTTGCCAATCTCTGCCACAATGCTATCGATAAAATCACAGATTTTAATAATCTCTGTATGCGCAAACTTAATTGCCGCAAGCATCTTGTCCTCTTCGACTTCCTTTGCGCCTGCCTCAATCATAACGACCTTCTGCCTCGTGCCGGCTACGGTGACGTGCATCAGGCTCTTTTCACGCTGTTCAACCGTCGGATTGATGACAAATTCATCATCAACCAAGCCAATCCATACGCCGCCAATCGGCCCCGCAAACGGAATATCCGAAATGGAAATCGCAATGGACGCGCCAATCATCGCCGCAACCTCCGGCGGATTGTCCTGCTCTACGCTCATTACCGTTGTAACGACCGAAACATCGTTGCGCAGATCGGACGGGAACAGAGGACGAATCGGACGGTCAATCACGCGCGAGGTGAGGATCGCCTTCTCACTCGGCTTACCCTCCCGCTTCATAAAACTGCCCGGAATCTTACCGACAGAATACAGCTTTTCTTCGTAATCAACGCTGAGCGGGAAAAAGTCAATCCCGTCGCGCGGCTTTGCCGAAGCAGTCGCCGTACAAAGCACAACCGTGTCGCCATAGCGCACGAGACACGACCCGTTCGCGAGCTGTGCCATCTTTCCGGTTTCAATCACGAGCGGGCGGCCCGCCAATGTGGTTTCAAAGGTTCTAAACATAATTTTTACCTCTCTTCTGTATAAATTCCGCATACGGCAAAAACTGATGTTTAGCACTTAGATTTACGCTCTGCGTCCCATACGGAAAGCGCAAATCTAACTGCTAAAGCCCAATTTCTGCCGGAAACGGTTGTTTTTTTGATACAAGAAATGAGCGGAAAGGGACTTTCCGCCCATTTATCTATCACTATTTTCTTAAATTCAACTTGCTGACGATTGCACGGTAACGGTCGATATCGTTCTTCATCAAGTAGTCCAAAAGACCGCGGCGCTTACCAACCATCTTCAACAGACCGCGTCTGGAATGGTGGTCCTTCTTATGAATCTTCAGATGCTCATTCAAATGATTGATACGCTCCGTGAGCATAGCGATTTGTACCTCCGGCGAACCCGTATCGGTTTCATGTACCCGGTACTGCTCAATAATCGCTGTCTTTACTTCTTTAATCATCGTATTCACCTCCTGATATGTTTGAAAAAACGCCGCCCTCCCAGAAATGGTTGGAGATTCCAGTATCCGCGAAGGGGTTATCTGCTAACACAAAATTCACGCTATGGCAAACTTACTTCTCCAAGCCAAAACGCTTTTTGAACTTCTCAACGCGTCCACCCGTGTCAACCAGCTTCTGCTTACCCGTAAAGAACGGATGACACTTCGAGCAGATTTCAACACGAATGTCCTGCTTCGTCGAAGAAGTCTCAATCACTTCGCCGCACGCACACGTAATCGTCGTCGGCTTATAATCCGGATGGATTCCTTCTTTCATAGTTCTGCGCTCCTTTCTGCCAAATTTGTTACAAGCTGCGCCCATAACAAATTGATTATAGCACACTTGTTTGCATAATGCAACAGTAATTTATAATTTTTTCCTATCTAAGCGTCGCCCCAAGATTAGTTTCAAGCGAACGCAAAATTTTATCCATGACTTTTGAAATTTCTTCATCGGTCAGCGTCCGGTCGTCCGCGCGGAACACCGCCGAATACGCCATGCTCTTTTTGCCTGCCGGAATCTGCGCGCCCTTATAAACATCAAAAAATTCAACATGGTCTAACAGCTTACCGCCAGACTTTTTGATGGTATCTACGATGTCGCCTGATAAAACCGCTTCGTCTACCAACACGGCGATATCACGCGATACGGACGGGTACTTCGGAAGCTTTTTATACGTTTGGCTCTCGCCCGCTGCCTCTAAAACTGCATCAAAACTGATTTCTGCCAGATAACAGTCCGTATCCATATTGTAGTTCTTTACCACTTGGGGATGTGCCTGCCCCAAGCGGCCCGCAAGCTTTCCGTTGATATAAATATCTGCGCAGCGGCCCGGGTGGTACGTTGGGTTCTCCTTCTGCGGAACGAATTTGTAGTTCGTAACGCCGGCCGTATCCAAAAGCGTTTCCACAACGCCCTTCAAATCGTAAAAATCACCGCTGCCGTACATGCCGAGCGTAATGATGTCACGCTCGTTCGGGAGCTGTTCGCCCTCGATTGGCTCGTAAATCTTCGCCAGCTCAAAAAGAGGCGCGGACGCATTGCGCTGCTTGTAGTTTTTCTCCAAAATCTCCAGTATGGACGAAAGCGTTGTCGTCCGCATGATGGAGTTCTCCTCGCCGAGCGGGTTGCTGATGATCACCGTTTTCCGCATAGGAGAATCCGCTGGGATACGCAACCTGTCAAAGATGTTCGGGTTCGTGAACGAATACGTCATGATCTCGTACATGCCTTGTGCCGTTAAAACAGCCTTGACCGTATCTTCGAGCCGCTGCTTTTCATTTTTGCCGCCCGTCGTAATCTGCCCTGCCATCAATGTCGACTCAATCTTATTATATCCGTAAATCCGCGCGATTTCCTCCGCGAGGTCGGCCTCGGCCTCCACGTCGGCGCGGTACGTCGGCGCGGTGACCGTCATTGCGTCTGTATCTACTTCAAAATCCAGCTTTCGGAGCGTATCAACCATAAAGTCTGTGCTGACGTTCGTCCCCAAAAACGCGTTAATCTTGTCCGGGCGGAGCGCAAGCGTCCTCCCCTTCGGCAAATCGCCATGTATGTCAATCACACCACCGACTACTTCTCCCGCACCAAGCAGTTCCACCAGCTCGCACGCACGGTTTACCGCATCGAGCGTCATGTTCGGGTCCAGTCCTTTTTCGTATTTCGCGGAAGCCTCCGTGCGCATACCAAGCTTTTTCGCCGTCACGCGAACCGACGCACCGTCAAAGTTCGCGCTCTCAAACAGGACTGTCGTCGTGTCATCCTTCACCTCGGAGTTGAGTGCGCCCATTACGCCCGCAACCGCGACTGCACGCGCCTCGTCCGCAATGACGAGCATGGAGTCGTCGAGCACGCGGTCCACCTCGTCGAGCGTCGTAATCTTCTCTCCGTTTTCCGCGCGACGTACGATAATGTGCGAGCCGGTCAAATCGCGCAAATCAAATGCGTGCATCGGCTGGCCGTACTCTAAGAGCAGATAGTTCGTGATGTCGACAATATTGTTAATTGAGCGGATACCACTCGCCTGTAAGCGCTTTACCATCCAGTCGGGCGACGGCCCAATCTTGACGTTTTTGACCATTCTTGCGCAGTAGCGCGGGCAGTATGCCGTATCAAGCACATCCACCTTGGCAAAATCGGCTACATTCTCACCATTGCCGTCCGCCTTCGGCGTGTGCAGCGTAAACGGCCGGTCAAACGTCACCGCCGTTTCGCGTGCAAGGCCAATTACGCTCTGGCAGTCCGGGCGGTTCGACGTAATTTCAAACTCGATTACCGTTTCGTTCATGCCGAACACTTCTTTAATATCCTTGCCAATCGGTGTATCCGGGTCAAGTATCAGGATTCCGTACTCCGGTTCATAGCCGAGGTCAGCAGGCGTGAGGCCAAGTTCCTCGTGCGAGCAGAGCATCCCATTCGACGCAACGCCGCGCAGCTTACCCTTTTTGATCTGCACGCCGCCGGCAATCCTTGACTTGTGCAGCGCAACGGGCACAATCTGCCCCACCTTTACATTTGTCGCGCCGGTCACGATTTGCAGCGGCTCCTCCTGTCCAACGTCGAGCATGCAAACCTGCAATGTGTCCGCATTCTCATGTTTTTTAATATCAATAATCTTTCCTGTTACAACCTTTTCAATTTCCGCGCCCATCTGCTCCGTTCCTTCCACCATGGTGCCGGACATGGTAAGCGCGTCGGCGTATTCCTTCGGCGTAATGCCGGACATATCAACGAATTCGTTAAACCAACTCATTGCCACTTTCATATTAAGGCCATTCCCTTCTATCAAAAAATAATGAAGTAGTATATCAATTTAAAACTGCTTTAAGAACCGCAGGTCATTGTCAAAGAACAGCCGCAAATCGTCAATGTCATAGCGGCGCATTGCAATGCGCTCCAGCCCCATGCCAAACGCAAACCCGCTGTAAACCTCCGGGTCAATGCCGCAGTTTGCCAGCACCTTCGGATGTACCATGCCTGCGCCAAGAATCTCGATCCAGCCCTCACCCTTGCAGACGTTGCAGCCTGTGCCGTTACATACAAAGCACGACACATCGACCTCTGCGCTCGGCTCTGTGAACGGGAAGTGATGCGGACGGAAGCGAATCTTCGCCCCCTCGCCGTAGAGCGCCTTTGCAAACACCTCAAGCGTTCCCTTCAGGTCGCCCATCGTGATTCCCTTATCGACCACAAGTCCCTCAATCTGGTGGAACAGCGGCGAATGCGTCGCGTCCACCGCGTCGCTGCGATACACGCGTCCCGGCGCAATGACCCGAATCGGCGGCTTTGTCTGTTCCATGACACGCACCTGCACCGGCGAGGTCTGTGTCCGCAGCAGGACGTTTTCATTGATATAGAACGTATCCTGCGTGTCGCGTGCAGGATGGTTCTTCGGGATATTGAGTGCCTCAAAGTTGTAGTAGTCAAGCTCCACATCCGGCCCTTCTGCAATGGAAAAGCCCATACCGATAAAGATATCCTTTACCCGGTCGAGCACGGTGGAAAGCGGGTGCAGCTTCCCGGTCTCCCGGCGTCTGCCCGGAATCGTCACGTCGATTTCCTCCGCTTTCAGCTTTTCGTTTTGCAACTTTGCCGAAAGCTCGTCAATTTTGCTTTGCAGTTTTTCCTCGATCTGCTCGCGCACCTGATTAGCCAGCGCACCGATCTTTGGCCGCTCCTCCGGCGAAAGCGCGCCCATACCGCGCAGTACGGCGGTCAGCTCGCCCTTTTTGCCGAGATACTTTACGCGCAGCTCGTCAAGCAGCTTTAAGTCTGAAACGGATTCGAGCGCCTGCATGGCCTGCGCCTTGATTTTTTCAAGCTGGTCTTTCATATTTTACAACTCCTTCATGATTTTCAATAAAAAAACGTCCCGCCCCCGCATACTTGACAGGGACGAAACGTCATGCTCCGTGGTACCACCCAGTTTCCCGCTCGCGCGGGCACTCTTTTGCGCTATAACGGCCGCCGCCGGCGACGCCTACTTCCACATACGTGGACTGTTCAGCGCGCAACTCCAAAGCGAAGGTTGGGTCCTGCCCGTTTCAAAAAGCGCTTCCAGCCGACGGCGCTTTCTCTCTTCCTCAGGCGTATGCAGAACTTACTGGACTTTTTCATCGTCTTTACAATTTATAATTTCTATCAGTATAGCACAATAAAATTACAATTGCAAGTGGTTTGTCTAATATTTGTTCATTTTTTATTCATATTTGTAAAAACAATACCACCTATTCAAACGGTACGCATCATTTATGAATAATCTCCGCTGTTTCCGCGCCGACAGCGCGAATCAGGTCTCGCGGTGCAATCCCAAGCTGGTAGCCGATTTTCCCTGCGCTCACATAAAACCGTTCAAGCGATAAGCATGAGCTGTCAATCACCGTTGTATACTGCTTCTTCATCCCCACCGGGCTGCATCCGCCGCGGATATACCCCGTCACCTTGTTGATGTCCGCCACCTTGATCATCTCAACAGACTTTGCGCCGACGGCACGCGCTGCGGCCTTCAGGTCAAGCTCCTCTGCAACAGGGATGACAAATACATAATATTCCTTCTGCGGCGACATGGTGACAAGCGTTTTATAAACCGTTTCGACCGGCTGACCCATCTTTTCCGCGACGGATATGCCGTCAATCTTTCCGTCTTTGCTCTCATAATGGTGCGCCGTAAACGGTATCCCTTCACTTTCTAAAATCCGCATGGCATTTGTTTTAAAATTCGCCTTCATTTTGCGTTTACACTCTCTTTCCTGCCAAAAACTTTTAATTTATTTTATCATATTCCAAGCCGTCTGTCCATTTCAAGTTGCAACTTTTCTTTCATTCTGTTACAATAAAGAAAACCGTGTAATTTTTCAGGAGGAAACAAATGGATACAGGCTGTCCGGTACGCAAAAACGAATCGTATGACATCGCCATTACGGCGCAGGGCACACAGGGAGAAGGAATCGGCAAAGTAGATGGCTTTACAGTGTTTGTAAAGGACGCTGTTGCAGGTGATGTTTTGAATGTGAAAGTGGTAAAAGTCAATAAGTCCTATGCTTTTGCACGGATTAATCAGGTTCTCACCCCTTCTCCCGCACGGGCTGTTCCAGCATGCGGAGCCTTTGCCCGCTGCGGCGGGTGCAATCTCATGCACATTGCTTACAATCAGCAACTAAAGATAAAGACGCAGCGGGTGCGTGACGCACTGGAACGGATCGGCGGATTTTATGGGATAGAAGTCAGCGATACTATTGGGATGGAGGCTCCTTACCGCTACCGTAACAAAATGCAATTTCCAGTTGGATATGGCAAAGACGGTACGCCTGTTACGGGCTTTTTCGCGCCGCGTTCGCATACGCTTGTGCCAGTGAACGACTGCCTGACAGGAGTGGAAGGCTTTTCCGCTGTGACCGAGGCAGTAAAAGAGTTTATGCAGCGTTACCAAGTTGCGCCATATGATGAAAAAACGCAGAAAGGCGTAATACGCCATGTCTTTGTGCGCGTTAATTCCGCCGGAGAAATGATGGTTGTCATTGTTGCAAATGCGTTGCATCTCGCCCACGCAGACGAACTTGTATCCCTTCTTCGCGAACGTGTTGAGAGACTTGTAAGCGTCATTCACAACATTAATACGGAAAATACAAACCTGATATTAGGCAAACACAATGTCACCCTTTGGGGCGCAGATACGCTGACCGATACGCTTGGCGGCCTGCGGTTTGAAATATCGCCGCACAGCTTTTATCAGGTCAACCATGCTCAGACCGAGGTTTTATACCAAACAGCTCTCGACTTTGCCGCCCTAAGCGGCCAGGAAACCGTTTTTGACCTTTACTGCGGCATCGGTACTATCTCTCTCTTCCTTGCACAAAAGGCAAAACAGGTGCTGGGAATCGAAATCGTACCGGAAGCAGTCGCAGACGCGCGTAGAAATGCAGAGGTCAATGGAATCGAAAACGCGAGCTTTTTCTGTGGAGCGGCGGATAAAGCCGTTGCAGAGCTGTACAGCGCGGGTGAACGCGCCGACGTTGTTGTTATTGATCCGCCGCGCAAGGGGGGCGATGAGGTTACACTTTCGACAATACTGAAAATGAAACCAAAGCGGATTGTCTATGTGTCCTGCAATCCGGAAACGCTCGCACGCGACGCAAAATTTTTGTGCGAAAGTGGCAAGTATTGCATAAAACAGGTTCAGCCTGTCGATATGTTTCCGCATACAGCGCATGTTGAGACGGTTGTAATGCTTTCCCACAAAAAACCCGACAGTCATATCAATGTAAAAGTCGAGTTTGGCGAGGGAGAGGGCAAAGTACCGCTTGATAAAATCGCTAAAAGAGCCGAGGCGTACAAGCCGAAAGAGCGAGTTACCTACAAAATGATAAAGGAATACATAGAAGCTAAATATGGCTTCAAGGTACATACCGCTTATATAGCAGAGGTAAAAAGAAGTTTGGGCTTGCCAATGTATGATGCTCCTAATGCGGTAGAAGAATTGAAACAGCCGAGGAAGCATCCGACAGCAGAGAAAGTGGAAGCCATAAAAGATGCGTTGAAATACTTTGGCACTATTAATGGAGAAAAAATAAAGGAAAGGAGTGGTTTATTATGATGCAAAATTTAAATAATGATTTTTTGAATTATAAAACTGCATTAAAAAGAACTATTCCTAAAAGTTTTTATTTTGAAGAAAATGGATGTTTATTCTTAGGAGATAGTTTACAAGTGCTAAAAAAATTTAGGGATTCGTCTGTTGATATGATTTTTGCGGATCCGCCATATTCTATAAAAAAAGCAGATTGGGACACGTTTAAAAGTCAAGATGAATATATAAAATTTTCAGTTAAGTGGATTAAAGAAGCGAGTCGTATTTTAAAAGATACAGGAACATTATATATTTGCGGATTCTCTGAAATATTGGCAGATATTCATCATCCAGCAATGAAATACTTTTTTAATTGCAAATGGATAATCTGGCATTATAAAAACAAAGCAAATTTAGGGAATGATTGGGGACGGAGTCATGAGAGTATTTTATGTTTGCGTAAATCAAATAAATATACTATGAATATAGATTCCATTCGTATACCATATAATTCTCATACATTAAAATACCCATCACATCCACAAGCTGAAACGAGTCAATATGGGAATGGGAAGAAACGGAGTAATTGGATGCCAAATCCGTTAGGAGCAAAACCTAAAGATGTAATTGAAATTCCAACTACATGTAATGGAATGGGAGAGAAAACACCACATCCAACTCAAAAGCCAGAAGAACTTTTAAGAAAAATAATATTAGCATCTTCCAATGAAAACGATATTATTCTTGATCCATTTATAGGAAGTGGAACAACAGCGGTATGTGCTAAACAATTAAAAAGACAATTTATCGGAATTGATCAAAATGAAGAATATTTAGAGTGGGCAGTTAAAAGGCTTAAGGAAGTCCAAAAGAAAACGATACAAGAATGGATTGAATATGATAAAGCAGTTGCTGCAAGAAGGGGGACAATAAGATGAAGACATTGTGGGAAATTATGTCATGGGTATCTCAAAAAGAACGATTTGTAAAAATAGAGGATTACATAGAATTCTCTAAATATTATTTAGAATTTATTTCATCGGAGTTACAAGCAGAGATTATTGCTCAGAATGAAAATAATTATCGATTTTTTCAATATAAAAGAGATGGAGAGTATAATATTACGCGTCCAGTAAATGGAGATTTGTTTTTAAAATTATCAGACTACGATAATATAGGAAAAATTTTTGAGGCAACATTAGAAAATATCCGTGATATAAAAGATGATGAATTGAATAGAAGCTACGTAAATAATTTCATATATACTACCCAACAATCTATAGGTTGTGCATTAGATGCTTTGCCATCATCAAAGACAAATACGTCAAGAAAAGTAAATGGAGATTTATTTGAACGTTTAATGCAGTTAATTATAGGAAAACTTGGATTTATCATTGATTCAGAAACATTAAGTGTTAAAGTGCCGAATTCAACTGAAACAATGAAATATCAAAATGATATAGAAATTAAGATTAATGGCGAAATTGTCGCCATAGGTTCTGTGAAGACATCAAGCAAAGATAGGATTGACAAAATATTTTTGGATAAATTAATGTATAATCGATTAACACAAACAGATACACCACATTTTGCTATTTTTTTGCATGATGTTCAAAGAGCTGGAAAAGAACCAAATTATAAAGTGGGGCAAACTTTTTTAACAGGGCATTTTAAGGCGTATACTATAGGATTAAATCCTTTGGATGGTGTATATTATTGTGATTTGCGTCCTGTAATGAAAACAGATAAGTTATTAAGAGATAATATTAAATCATTAGACTACTTATTGTGTGAAGATATATGGGATTTTATAAATTAATTTTGTGTGGATATATCTTAAATTGGTACTCACGGCGAAGCAGTATGCTTATTATCAAAAATAAAATAATGGTTTAAGCACTATTTATTAAATATGATTTTATATACAAAAGAAATGGAGTGATAAAAATGCCGCTGTATTTAGATGTTCCATATTCCGAAAAAGAGGAAGCAAAAAAATCAGGCGCCAAGTGGAACCCCAAAATAAAAAAATGGTTTGCCGATACTCCCCGTGAAAAATATGTTAACTTTTCCAAATGGATTTTAAAAGATACGGATGAAGCCCTCATTGCCACGGAATACCTTTATATCATAGAAGGCAAGAGAGAATGCTGGAAATGCGGGAAGTCCACGCCAATCATTGGCTTAGGTATTGGAGAATTTATACATATATTCGGTGAATCTGACAAAATTGATTTTGAAATTATAGAAGACAGAATCGACATTGGCGAAGAAGTCCACCTTGCATGGACCAACGATGAGAGCAAAATACCGGCAAAACTCCTAAATTATTTAAAAGAACATTATCCAGTAAAAACAGGATATTCCAATACTGTGGAAGGAAATTATTTTGCAAATCATTGTATGCATTGCGGCGCGATTCAAGGAAATTGGTTTATATTTGATGAGCCGGACAGCCCGCTGTCCTCCTGCATAGATGGGGATGAACTCATCGAGCGAATGCGTCGGTTAACCATAAAACTCATTCCTATCGAAGACGATTTACAATTAGATTGGGACATCGCTTTCTGTTCAAATGATTTTGCTTATCTGAAGTATGGGAAAGTCGTAGAGCTAATTTTGTCAACAGATTCAAAAAATGAATATATCTCCTATGAAGAGCTTTATTCACGATAAGCCGACATAAAAACCAATTAATAAAAGAAGGCAGGACACCCTGCCTTTTTTATACTTTTAATAGTACAACGCCGCGCCAAAGTACGTAACCGTGTTCTGGCCGTTTATGTACTTCATGCCCGCTGCTTCCGCCAGCCGCGACACAAATATCCCATGCGATTCCAACGAAGGGTACGCACGCTCTGGAAAGCGGCACGCCTCCCCTGTAACTGCTCCGCAGACGGGACATAGCCTACATCCGCCTGCACCAAGCAGGAGCACGTCTTCTCCGCTTTCCCGGCATCGCGCGCCGACTTGCTGCACGACATCCTGAAATTGTCTGCTGCCACGCTCCATTCCTTCAATGTCGAACGAATCCTCCAGTTCATATACGCACGAGAATACAGCCGCCTTCTCATACTGCTTCGCCTTTTCAATTAAACGCTTTGTATCGCCCACAAGCGGCGGACAAGTCCAGCATTTGTTATAATTCCCGCAGGAATTCATCTCACACAGCTTTATCAAACTTTCGTCGAAATAAATGTCGCCGACCGCAATGACTGCCGCCCTTTGCGCGCCCGAACTTTTTAATTCTTCTATCCAATCCATTTCATTTACTCCCTCTCATCCCGATAAAATGCGCTTACCGCCTCAAAAAATGCGTCAATATTTTCCCACTTTGCCATTGGCGGGATGTCGCACCCTGACGAAATCACAAAGTTTGAGTAATTACAGCACCGCTTCATGAGGTCGAGCGTCGCCTTTCGGATGGACTCCGGCGTACCATTGCGGAACTCGCCCGCCGGGTCAATATTGCCCATTACCACCGTATCGGCCGGTACCTTTTTCAGCATTTCCTCAAGGTCAATCGCATTGCCAAAATGGTACGCGGACGCGCCGCTATCCAAAATCGAGTCAATCAGTAAAATAGTATTATTACCGCAGTTATGGTAAATTACAAGAAATTCATCGTCCTGCGTCTGCTCAATCACACGCTTTGTGTACGGTGTGGAGAACTCCTCCATCAACGCAGGCGAGAGAAGCCCTGCCAACGGCTCCGCCATTACAACGCCGTGCGCGCCCGCCTCCTTGAAGCGGCGGATATAAGAAACAATAAACTGCGACGCTTTGTCAAGCACGGTGTGCATCATATCCGGGTCTTCGTAGCACTTAATCATCGCCTCAGACACGTCGACAAGGCGTCCCGCAAGCGAAAACGGCCCGATTACGCCTGCAAATACCGGCCGGTCGGTAATCTGTCTGCACGCCTCCGCAATCGCATCAACATAACGTCTGGTACGGCATTGGTCAACGTCCGGAACCACCAACGCGTCGGCATCTGCCTGTGTTTCTACGATATGCCCTACAACCGTCGGCACCTCATCCGGGGTAACGCGCGTCTTTGAGCCGAACGCCTCCGCCTCCACGCTGAGGTCCATCATACTAACCGACGCAAGCGTGTCCGTCCGATCGGCAACCGCCTTCATCCCCTGCACCTGAAACTCTGCGCTTGAAATCAGCTTTTCTACATCAATGTCCAAAAGCTGCACGGATGGGAATGACAGTATCGGCATCGGCTTCTTCTCCTTTGCCGCCTTTACATCTGCAAGCCATTGTCTCATATCCATTCCAATATCCTCCCAAAAATAATTTAGAACATCATATATTCCATATATTTTTCCATAAAGACCGGGCTGTCCGACAGCTCCGTTACCTCCGCCACCTGTGCAATCCGCTCCGACTCCGCCCGCGCTTTGTCGCTGAGCAGAATCATGGCCGCACCCGCACCCGCCGCATTTCCCAAGGCGGCCGCTTTGTCGGTCAGGAATGGCGGTATCAGGCCAATTTTCGCCGCATTTTCAAGGTTGATAAATTTGCCAAATCCACCCGCGACATAAAAATGTTCAATCCGCTCTGTAGTCAGCCCGCTCTCTGCCAAAAGCGTCTCCAGCCCTGCGCGTATCGCCGACTTTGCAAGCTGGAGCTGACGCACATCCTGCGCCGTAATTTTGACCCCGCTATCGCCGATTGAAAAATCTTCCTCCAGATATCCCGTTTCATCCATCACGCCAAGCGCAAGCATACAGGCAACCGCATCAACCAATCCGCTTCCGCATATGCCGACCGGGGCGGCGTTATCCACCGTTTCGTAGCAAAGCGCCCCTGCCTCCACCCACACACGGCTGATTGCGCCGGGCAGCGCGCTCATCCCCTGTGAAATCAGTGCTCCCTCAAAGGCAGGCCCCGCGGCAGTCGAGCAACACAAGAGCCGTCCCTTATGCCAGAGCGCCATCTCCCCGTTCGTTCCAATGTCGACCAGCAATGCCGCGTTTTCTCTGCACATACCGCTTGCTAAAATAGCACAAGTGATGTCCGCACCGACATACGCACTGATACAGCGCGGCAAATACACATTGTCCTTCCATATACCAAACAAAGTAACGGGTGTAAACGGTGCGACTGCGAGGCTTCGCGGATTTATCCCCGCCAGCAGGTGCAGCATCGTCGTATTTCCAGTAATAACGAGCTTGCTGATTGGGACATCAAACTCCATTTTGATTATATCACTTATCTGCTCCCGTATCTTCTCCGACAATTCCGCAAGGCCGCCCCGGTTTGCATGTTCAATCCTTGCAATTACATCCGCTCCATAGGCAGTCTGTACGTTCTCCCGGCAAATGGCCTTTTTGCAAACACCAGTTTGCAGCGAATACAAATATGCGGCAATTGTAGTCGTCCCGATATCGACCGCAGCGCCATACCCATCCTGCCCCGGGTCGGGTGTAAGCCGGGCCATGCTTCCTTCTGTCACGCCTTGAATTCGTCCCCGGTCTATGCTAAAATAAATTGTACAGTCTCCGGTTGCATAGCTTCGGCAGGCCAGCCGTATCCCTTCGGCACGCTCCTGCTCCGTCAGGTGCAAAAGCTCTTCCGGGCTGACAGGCGAGAGCGCACCAGCAGCGCGCAGGCGGCATTTGCCGCACGTTCCCCGCCCGCCGCAGGGCATCGGCGAAGCAAGTCCCGCGTCCGCGAGCACGCGGCTTAATAGCACGGGCGAACCGTATTCTATTTGGAATATATCAGATTCTGTTTTGATATGTACTGTAAACATCCTTGCCACCCTTTCTGCCATTGTATTCATCATACCAAAAATAACAGGGAAAAACAACCGGGCAATCTTTTTGTGTAACAAATTACAAAAAATATTAATATTTTTATAGCATTTTTATAGGCGTCTATTATACAATTAAGAAAGTAAAGCGAGGGCTTTTCATGGTTGACCGTATTCATAAATATGTCGCGCACCTGTCGTCGCTGACCGGCGTGGACTGCGGCGTACTCGATATATCGCTCAAAACGATTGGCAAGGGCCATTTCTGTACCAACTGCCCATGCCGGTGTGACTATATTAATACACATTTATACGGCTGTTGGGAGGCGCACCGCTGGGGCGGCAAATACATCTACTATTGTCCAGCTGGATTTATCTTCATTGCCGTAGCAGTTGTGAACGAAACTGGGATGCCGCAGAGCGGCGTGCTCGCCGGGCCGGTCATCATGGGGGCGCTGGAGGATTTTGAGCCGCCGTTTGATGTAAGAGGAATTGTAAACCTGTCCACAACAAGGGTCAACGACCTTGCCGAATTGATGGGGGTACTCTTCCCCGCACTTGCCGACCAGGGCGGCTACGGGCTTGAGCTAGAGCAGAATACACTTTTAAATGACATCTATAAGGTAATTGACGAGATGAAATATAAGCCGGCTGCGTTTTATCCGCTTGAAACGGAAAAGAAGCTGCAAGCGGCAATTATCCACGGTGACAAGGAACACTCAAAAGAATTGTTAAACACACTGCTTGGCTACATATTTTTCCAGTCCAATGCAGATTTGGATACGATTAAGTCCCGTGTAGCGGAGCTACTTGTCCTGCTGGGGCGCAGCGCAATCGAGGGCGGCGCGGAGGCCAATCAAATCTTTTCGATGAATGCCGATTATACAAAGGCAATTGAACGCTTTGACAGCTTGGAATCGCTGAGTCTGTGGCTGACGGGAATCATCAACCGTTACATCAGCTATGTGTTTGAATTTAGCGAGGCAAAGCACACTGACGTTTTGCACAAGGTGACGGCCTATGTCAAGGAGCATTACAGCGAGAAGCTTTCCCTTGCCGGGATTGCAGAGCACGTATATTTGAGCAAAAGCTATTTGAGCAAAATTTTCAAAGAGGAAATGCATTGCAGTCTGACCGACTATATCAACAGCATCCGGGTCGAGAAAAGCAAGCTGCTCATGCTTGACCCAAGATTGTCGCTCGTGGAGGTGGCGGCCGCCTCCGGCTTTGACAACCAGAGCTACTTTACAAAAGTATTCCGCAGAATGACCGGCGTATCACCCGGGAAATACCGGGAAACGCGTGGTATCAATAAAAAAACTGCTTCAAATTAAATTTTCTAAATAATGGAGGTCTTTGGTATGGCAATTTTGGAGGAAATCTGCACGCTGCTGCAGCAGGGGCGCGCGCCTAAGGTAAAGGAACTTGTATCCCAGGCGATTGAAGAAGGAGTTCCACCGAAGCAGATTCTTGAAGAAGGACTGCTCTCCGGGATGAGCATTGTCGGGGAAAAATTTAAAAACAACGAAGTGTTCGTTCCAGAGGTATTGATTGCCGCGCGCGCCATGAACGCCGGAATCGAAATCTTAAAGCCGCATCTGGTCAGCGAGGGCGTTGAGTCGAAGGGCACAGCAGTCATCGGCACGGTTAAAGGCGACTTGCACGATATCGGCAAGAATCTTGTGAAGATGATGATGGAAGGCAAAGGTCTCGCCGTGTATGACCTCGGCGTAGATGTAGACGCAGATACCTTTGTCAATGCCGCAAAGGAGCACGATGCGCAGATTATCTGCTGCTCCGCCTTGCTTACGACCACGATGGGCGAGATGAAAAATGTGGTAGAAAAGGTTGCAGAGGCCGGGCTGCACGACAAGGTGAAAGTTATGATTGGCGGTGCGCCAATTACGCAAAGCTACTGCGACTCCATCGGCGCGGACTACTACACGTCGGATGCAGCCTCTGCCGCCGATGTTGCGCTCAAAATCTGCACGGAGTAATTCATATACAAATAACGCAAAAGTAAAAGCTGTATCGTTATGATACAGCTTTTTTCTTGTTTTTTTATTCCGTAATCGTGATACTTCCCTCTATGCCGCGCAGCACATCCGGTACAAGTTCACATGCCTGAACAAATTTATCCGGAATGTCCGAGTTGTTCCGGATTCCAAAATCCGTCGTCTTCCGGAAGCCAAACCGGCCGTAATACTGTGGGTTTCCCACGAGAAATGCTGCCGTATACCCGGCGCCGGCCGCCTTTTCACACGCATATCGCATCAGTTTTCCGCCAATTCCTTGGTTCCGGTGTTCCAGTGCAACCGAAAGCGGCGCAACCAGTACGCCTGTATATATCGTACCGTCCCCGCATTCTACGGCCTGTTTTGTCAGCATAATGTGTCCAATTAATTCGCCGTTTTCTTCCGCCACAAACTCCAAATCCGGCAAATACGTATTCCCTGCCCGAAGCCGAAGCACGAAATCCTGCTCTGTCCCGTCCTTCACCTGCGCGGTTTCAAACGCCGTCTTTACGAAATGATAAATTGTATCATAGTCTTCTTGTTTTACAGTTCGTATTACCATAGTTTCTCCTTGAAGCTCAAGTTTTATCCGTTTCTGCGTCCCATAACGACGCGCCGGATTCCCGCGAGGTCACACACGGCTTTCCGGTCGTGAAAATCTGCGGCAAAAAGCCCCATCACAGCTTCCGCCTGCGTATGTCCTACCTCCATCGCGAACAAACCGCCCGGCCTCAGCATAGCGGGTACAATCTGCGCCAGCCTGCGGTAAAAAACAAGCCCGTCCGCCCCGCCATCGAGCGCAAGCCTCGGCTCATACTCTGTCACATCCCGCTCAAGCGCGGCGATTTCCGCCGTTTCGATATACGGCGGGTTGGAAACGACAATATCGTACTCCCCCGCAACCGGACCACTAAGCAAATCAGTACAGACAAATCGGCACCGGGAGGCAACGCCATGCCGTAGCGCATTTTTCTCCGCCGTCTGTATCGCATTTTCGCTGATGTCAACCATCGTTACCTGTGCGCCGGGAATATAATATGCAAGCGAAACGCCAATGCATCCACTGCCGCAGCACAAATCGGCAATCTGCGGCGCCTCGGTCTTGTTTTCTTCCAGCACAGCCTCTACCAAAGTTTCCGTATCGGCGCGGGGAATTAATACATGCTCATTTACCGCAAACGAAAGCGACATAAATTCCTTATCGCCGGTCAGGTACGCAACCGGCCTTCCCTGCGCCCGTTCTCCAACCAACTCCTGATACTTCGCTTCCTCAGCAGGAGTAAGCCTTTCCCGGTCATGCGTAACCAGATAGCCCCGGTCTTTCCCCAGCACATAGCACAAAAGCACCGCGGCATCCAGCCGCGGCGTCGAATTTCCCTTTTCTTTCAAACTGTGCGCCGCCTCGTCAAGCGCGTCCCGAATCACCATCGGTCGTCTTCCCCTTCTGTCGGCAGGACCGCCTTAAGCGACGCAATCGCCACCTCAAGCTGCGACTCGTCCGGCTCACGCGTAGTGAGCCGCTGGAGCCAAAGCCCCGGCTTTGTCAGCCATGCGACGCACTTCGACTTGCTCCGGCCTGCAAATTTAATAATCTCATACGATAACCCCGCCACAACCGGCAGCAACAGCAGGCGCAGTCCCATCCGCATCCATACATTGTCCCATGTCAGGAACGAAAAGAACAAAATACTGATTACCATAACAATCAGGAGAAAGCTTGTCCCGCAGCGCGGGTGAAACCGAGTAAAGGTCTTTGCATTCTCCGGCGTAAGCTCTGCTCCCGCCTCGTAGCAGGCAATAGACTTATGCTCTGCCCCATGGTATTCAAAGACCCGCTGCATGTCTTTCATCTGGGACACAAGTACCATATAAAGAATAAAAATTGCAATTCTGGTAACTGACTCGATAAGGTTCAGCACAATATGATTCGTCATAACCGGGGATACGGCGTCAACAAATGCCTGCGGGAATTGGATAAATGTTTCGTTGACAAACAGGCTTTTGAGCCCGCCCGCAATCACCGTCGGCAAAAGCATAAAAAGCCCAATCCCAATCACAAGAGAAAGGCACACGGACACCCACATGACAATCGTGAGCATTTTATCACCAAAATGCCGCTCAATAAACTCGTCAAATTTGGAGGGCTTTTCATCCTCCTCCGGCTCCAAGTCGATAAACTCCGCCGAATGCATGGTCGCACTTACGCCGACAATCAGGCTGTCAAAAAATGCCACGCAGCCGCGTACAATCGGAATTTTCGCCAGCTTCAGCTTCGCCACCAGCGAGCTGTTGTTTTTTACTTCTACGTCAATGTCACCGTCGCTCTTGCGCACGGCAATAGCGGACTTTGACGGGCCGCGCATCATAACGCCCTCTAAAACGGCCTGTCCGCCAATAGATGTGATATGTTGCTTCTTTTCGCTCAATTGATTTCCTCCCGGGCCTGCGCCCTGTTCATTCTTCTTATTATGGGTATATTATAGCACAGCCACTGCGCATACGCAACAAAATAAATTGTGAATTTTATCCCCTATCTCCCGCTCCTTATACATAAATCGACAGGAAAAAACATATAATATTAAATTACGGTTACAAACGGTGACACCCTCCCGGATTTGTGCTATACTGCTATAAGAGGAGGCTAACTGTATGATAAAAAAACCAATTGCTGCCATATGTGCCTGTGCGGTGCTGGCTGTTGGTACGGTTAACGCAGCGGCGCAGACCTATACGCCAAGCAGCTGGGCGCAGCCGATTATCGCAATGGCGAACACATATAATATAATTCCAAAGGACACGCAGGACAAGTCCTATACACAGCCGATTACGCGGCAGGAGTTCAGCCACTATGCCGTCACGCTCTACAATGCAATGATGGGAACAACAGTTCCGCAGTCGGCACAGTCACACTTTTCCGATACAGATGATATCTATGTGCTCTATGCAGCTGACCTCGGGCTGATTACCGGGCGCGGGGACGGAACCTTTGCCCCGGGCGACGCCATCACACGGCAGGAAATGGCAAGCATTATTACGCGCCTGCTCGCTGCGTGCGGGGTTGATACGTCGGTTTCCGGGCAGGATGCAGTCGATGAGCTTGCCCCCTATGATGACACGGACGGTGTGAAAAGCTGGGCGATCAACGCCGTTGTATTCAGTCTGAAACATGACCTGATCAAAGGTATCAGCGACCATGAATTATGGCCCAATGCACAGACAACGCGCGAACAGGCTATTGTTATTATCTATCGCTGCTTTGACACTTTTGCAACGGAAGAGCAGAAAGCCAACTGCAAAGGGCCGCTCGGCAGTGCAGACGCAGACTATGAAAACCTGAACGCAACCGTCAGCGGGGACGGAAGCCTGATCTCCTATCAGGACCGTACGCTGAATATTGCGTTTCCAGCCGCAGCGAACGCGTCGACCTATCAGATTGACGTTTATCTTGACTCATCGAATTTCTGGTATTCCGATAAGGATGTCTATGTAAAAACAATCACAAGTAATACGAATAGTTTTTCATTTGAAAGCATAAGAATAGGAAAGAGATACAAGATTCTCATCACACCGGACAGCGGCGCCCCTATGACAATTTCCGCCTATGTGGAGCCGGTCTATACGCTGGAGGAAAAGGAACTGCTCGTCTTTGGCAATGCGGCGATTGACTCAAAAGAGGCGGCAGACAGCGTCATGCAGGAGATTGAGGTCAATGTTTGGCGTGTGGGCCAAAACGGGGAAAAATATGCTTCTACCGCATGGCTGACCGTGCATAAAAGTATTGCCGGCATTACAAAGGCTGCTTTTGAAGAGATTTTTAATGGAAAAGAGCAGTTCCCCATCAAGGACGTGGGTGCATACGCGTGGCGTGATACCATGTCGTCCGGACGGTATTCCCACCATAATTACGGGACGGCAATTGACATCAACAGCAATGAAAACTACTGCCTGTACAAAGATGGTAGCTATATCGGAAGTTTTTGGCTCCCGCATGAAAATATTTATTCGATTGCGCCCGACAGCGAAGTCATCAGCATCTTTTCCAAGTATGGCTTTGTGTGGGGCGGTGACGAGTGGAGCAACCCAAAGGATTATATGCATTTCAGCTATCTCGAACTATAATACTGTATAAAGGAGTGCATGCCTATGACGATTCGTAAACTGCAACTTCAGGACCGTGAACAGTTTTTTGATTTACTTGACCGCTTTTACCATTCCAGCGCGGTCTTACATGCCGTGCCGGAAGAGAATTACGCCATTACCTTTGCGCGCTGTATTGGGGATGACCCGTATACAACCTGTTATGTCTGCGAAGAGGAGGATATTATCAAGGGTTATGCCCTGCTGTCCTTTACCTATTCCAACGAGGTCGGCGGCCTGGTCGTATTGGTAGAGGAACTTTTTGTACCGGACGACTACCGCGGGCAGGGGATCGGCTCCAAGTTGCTCGGCTTTGTACATGACGCCTACAAAGATACGGCAAAGCGGTTCCGCTTAGAGGTTACGCGCGGTAACGCAGGCGCGATTAAGCTCTATGAACGTCTGGGCTATTCCCTGCTCGACTATCTGCAAATGACGAAGGATATATAAACTTTGGATATAAAAAGCGCCATACAATGTATGGCGCTTTTTGTTATTCTATGATATTATCGCTCAAAATCTCAGGCTTATACTTCATGCTGTCTGCTTCCGTAATTGTACGTATCACACGGCACGGGTTCCCCGCCGCAAAGCTGTTCGCCGGAATATCTTTCACAACAACACTGCCTGCTCCAATCACGCAGTTATCCCCAATTGTCACACCCGGGCAAACGACAACATTTGCGCCGAACCAGCAGTCGTTTCCGATGCTCACAGGCTTTGCATAGCACATATGCCGCTCAATGCGGTCTTTATCCAAAATCATCCTGCGCTCATCGGGAAGCATGGGATGAATAGGCGTGACTATCGTTACATTTGGTCCGAAATTGCAATCCGAACCAATCGTAACCGGCGCGTCGTCCTGAATCGTCAGGTTAAAATTGCCGAAAAAACGGTCGCCGATTTTTGTATGCACACCGTAGTGAATATACATCGGCCCCTGTATGAAGCCAGCTTCGCCGAAAGAACCAAAAATCTGTTGTACCAGTTCATTCCGCTTTTCCGTTTCATCCTCAAATGTGCGGTTGTACTCGCTGCATAAATTATGCGAACGGAGCTTTATCTGCTTCAGCTCCGGATTACCGGGCGAAAACAGCACCCCTGCAAAAATTTTCTCCTCTTCTCTCATCTTGTATCCCCCGATTTGAAGCCAAACTATTTAATACTGTTAAATACTTCTTCCTGCTTGACAACAGTTGCAGCCGGAACCCATTCCTCCGTAACCATCGTTTGATACCGCTCGCTTTTGATAATTTCGATTACCGTATCGCGCACAGTATCAAGTGCCGGAAACTCGTCATTCTCAAGCGGCAGACGTTTAATGATATGGTATCCAAATTCTGATTTTACAAGCCCGCTGACCTCATTGATCCCCAACGCATATGCCGCGTCGTCAAACTCCTGAACAAACTGACCGTCATTGTGCGTAAAGCTGTATCCCTCAAACGACGACTCGTTATCTTCTGAGTATTCCCGCATCAATGTATCAAAGTCCTCTCCGGCGTTAATTCGATCAAGAATCTCCTGCGCCTTTGCCTTTGCCTGTTCGTCCGTTACGGCTTCTTGTGTGTCCGTCGCCTCTTTTGGCATAATCAGAATATGCTTGGCAAAAATCTGCTCCCGCAGTGCTGCCTCGTGCTCAGAGTCGTACTTAGCCTGGATTTCTTCATCCGTAATATTGTTGATTTTCTCGTCCTCTGCCATATACTTTTCCTGCAGCTTGGACGCATATTTATAATCCTGCAAAATTTTATCAAATGTATCCGAAGATATCTGCCATGCCTTCAGCTGTTCATTAAAGCTGTTTTCCCCGCCATACTGCTGGATAAATGTGTTTTTTTGCTTTCCAATCTCTTTTTTATCGTCATCGGTAAGCGTGATTCCCGCTTCCTTTGCCTTCTGTACCTGTACCATCAGCGAAACGACATCCTCGACTGCCTTATCCTTTGCAACGTCAATCGCCTTTTTGTTGTCAATTTCCGCCGTTTCCCATGAGCTCTCATCCGTTATGTCCAAGTTCGATTCCTGCGCAATCAGCGCCTTCATGTTTTCCAAAAAGAACGTAAACTCTCCGCGTGTAACAGCTTCGCCATTGACAGTCAACGCCTCCTGCGTATTCTCCATGGAACAGCCGGCAAACATGCCAATGCAGAGAACAGCTGCGCAAACCAACGCAATTACTTTTTTTCCTTTCACAAACCCCAACTCCTTATTCTTTTCCTGCTATTGTCAAAAACAGTAAAACAGGAAATTCCAATGTAAAAAACACTTATAGTATAACAAATTTTTACGCAGACTGCAATTCTTTCATAGATTGTAACAAAAATTTAATATTAGCCAGCGTATCTTTTTGTGATTCTGCTGTCTCCCGAATCATCAAATAGGGCCGCTCCCCGGCGGAGAAAAGTGCCTTGCCCTTACATTTGGCTATGATTCCCGATACCGCCTTCATGTCAACTCGTTTTGCCTCAAACACAAACATAACGCCTTTATCATTCTGCGTGACTTCTGTGATACCAAGCGAGTGCGCATCCGCCTTAATAAGTGCAATGTCAATAACATTACGCACCGTCGGCGGCACCGTGCCGAACCGGTCTTCGATTTCTTCCTCCACGTCATAGCTATCTTGCAATGATGTAATGGAGGCAATTTTTTTGTAAATATCAATTCGCTGGTTTTGGTTGCGGATATAGCTTTCCGGTATATGTGCATCAACGCGCAGCTCGACCGTTGTGCCGATTTCCTCCTCCGTATGCTCGCCGCGCAGCTCGTCGACGCTTTCTTTGAGCAGCTTGCAATACATGTCGTAGCCGACGGCATCCATATGCCCGTGCTGCTGCGCGCCGAGCAGGTTGCCCGCGCCGCGTATTTCCAAGTCACGCAGGGCAATTTTAAAGCCGGAGCCAAACTCCGTAAACTCGCGGATTGCACTCAGACGTTTCTGCGCCACGTCGGTCATCATCCGGTCGCGGCGATAGGTCAGGTATGCGTAAGCCATTCTGTTTGACCGTCCAACGCGCCCGCGAAGTTGGTAGAGCTGGGCAAGCCCCATTTTATCCGCATTTTCAATGATGATTGTATTGACGTTCGGCACGTCAAGTCCCGTTTCAATGATGGTCGTGCAGACGAGTACGTTGATTTCGCCGTCCATCAAATCCATCATTACGTTTTCAAGCTCTTCTTCCTTCATCTTCCCGTGCCCGACGCCGACGCGTGCCTCCGGCACAAGCGCCTGAATGCGCCGCGCAACGCCCTGGATACCGGATACGCGGTTATAAAGATAATACACCTGCCCCCCGCGCCCAATTTCCTTTTTGATTGCGTCGGCCAAAATGTCGTCGTTTTGTTCCATAACGTACGTCTGCACTGGATAACGGTTCTCCGGAGGCTGCGTGATGACGCTCATATCACGGATGTTCACCATAGCCATGTGCAGCGTGCGCGGAATCGGCGTAGCCGTAAGCGTGAGCACATCGACATTCTTGCGGATTTCCTTGAGCGCCTCCTTGTGCGCCACGCCGAACCGCTGCTCCTCGTCGACAATCAGCAACCCAAGGTCCTTAAACTTCAAATCCTTAGACAACAGTCGGTGCGTTCCAATTACAATGTCCGTTTCCCCGGTCTTGAGCCGCTCGAGCGTTTCCTTCTGCTGGGCCGCCGTCCGGAAGCGCGACAGCATTTCTACCCGGATGGGGAAATCGTGCATACGCTGGGCAAAGTTGTTGTAGTGCTGCATGGCGAGAATCGTCGTCGGCACGAGATAGGCCACCTGCTTCGAGTCCATCACAGCTTTAAACGCCGCTCGCATGGCAACCTCGGTCTTTCCATAGCCAACGTCCCCGCACAGCAGGCGGTCCATGGGCCGCTGCGACTCCATGTCCTGCTTCACTTCTTCAATGGAACGCATCTGGTCAGGCGTTTCAACATAGCCAAAACTGTCCTCAAACTCGCGCTGCCACGGCGTATCCGGCGAGAAGGCATATCCCTTCGTCTGCTCGCGCTCGGCATATAGCTTGATGAGGTGTTCGGCAAGGTCGGCCGTCGATTTTTTGACGCGCTCCTTCGTCTTGTTCCAGTCCGCACCGCCGAGCTTGTTCACATGCACCGCCCGGTCCGTGCCGCCGATGTATTTATACAGCAAGTCAAGCTGGTCGACCGGCACATACAGGCAATCCGTCCCCTGATAAGCGATTTTTAAGTAGTCCTTTGTTACCTTGTCGACACTCAGTTTCTGAATCCCTTCATAACGCCCGATACCATGCGTCTGATGTACGACATAGTCGCCCGGCGAAATATCCGTAAAGGAGCGGATTTTCGCCGCGCTCTTGTCCTGCTGCGCGCGGCGGCTCTTTGCGCGCCGCTCTAAGAAAATCTCCCGGTCGCTGACAAGAACGAACCCAATGAGCGGGTACTCGAACCCGCTCGACAGGCTTCCCGTCGTAACAACGGTTTGGCCTTTTGTAATATTGGAAAGCGTTTCTGCGTAAACGCACTCAATGTCTTGATTGTTCAGCTCTGTGCTGAGGTGCTGCGCTCGGCTATGCCCGCCGGCAAGGATGATAACCGTCGCTTTCTTCTGGTGCCACGCGCGCAAGTCGTCGCAGAGAAATTCCATCTTTCCATGAAAGGAATTCAAGCTCTTGACACCAAAATCGAGGTGCTGCTTTGCCCGGTAGTCCGGGCTTGCAAACGACACACCGCCAAGCCCGATGAGGCTCTTTTTGCTGATACTGTGTATCACATCCTTATAATCTGCGGCAAACGGCTTCTGCTCCGGCGGGAGTACGCCCTTCTCCATCAGCGTGGAAACCGTTTCCCCCATCTCCCACTCAAAACTCTTCGCCCGCTCGCCGACCTTACGCGGTTCATCGATACAGTACAGCGTCTCGTCGCCGAACCAGTCAAAAATCGTCGGAATCCGGCCATAAACGTCAAACACATACTTATCGAGCGAGGCGAAATAATGCGATTCCGCCAGCCGTTCTAAATCGGATTCCAGATGCTCGATTGCATCGGTTGCGTCCTCCTTCTTCCGCTTCAACTTTGCGAGCGACTTTTTCATGCTGTCCGCCAACTTTTCCCGGCCCGCCTCGTCAAACAGGATTTCCCGGCAGGGATAGACCTCCGTCTCCTGTAACTTTTCAAGAGAACGCTGCTCTCCCGCGTCGAAAGTGCGGATAGAGTCGATTTCATCGTCAAAAAACTCAATCCGTATCGGATTATCGCTGTTTGCGCCGAAAATATCGACAATTCCGCCGCGGATGGAGAACTGGCCGCGCCCTTCTACCATATCCTCGCGCACATAGCCCATGGTGACGAGTTTTTGGCTTAATTCATCGATATCCGCCGACCCGCCGACGGAAAAGTGCAGGATATGCTCCACATACATCTTTTTGTCCGCGGTGTACTGAAGTGCCGCGTCAATCCCGGCGACGACAATTTTATCGGCGCCGCCCTCCGCGAGCTGCGCAAGCACCTCGAGCCGCTTCAGGCTCATCTCCCGGCTCACGCTGTCGATATCGTAGTACACATATTCCTTAGACGGAAATAACAACACCTGCTCCGGTGCAAAAAAGCGTAAATCCTCCGCCAGCGTCTGCGCCTCGACATCTGTCGCCGTCAGTGCCAGTATGGGCCGGCCCAGCTTTTTTTGCACAGCAAAAAGGAGGTGTGCGCGCTGCGCCCCCACCCCTGTGATTACGTTGACTGGCGTAATGTCATCGTTGATACAGCGAATCAGCTCCTCAAACTCGCTGTAATGGTCAAATACTGTTTCAAAAGGCATCTGCTCACCTCTCGCCTTCGCTTTCTTCATGCTTTATCGTCCGGTTGTACTTTGACGCCGCTGCCTGTGCGCCGTCACGCATCATTACCGCGAGCGCGTCCGGGCACAGCTTGACCGCCGATATGATGTCGTCGGCCTCCTCAGGCCGGAAGCGTCCGAGTACATAATCCTTCAGGTCATAATCCTCATGCTTCGGCGCGCCGACGCCGATTCGCAGCCGCATAAATTCATCCGTCTGCAACTGGTATATAATCGACTTCATCCCGTTATGCCCGCCGGCGGATCCTTTGGCCCGAATGCGAACCGAGCCGGTCGGCAACGCAATATCGTCGTATATAATAATAATGTTTTCCGGCGGGAGTTTATAATACTCGCAAATCTCGCGGATACTCTCCCCGCTCAGGTTCATAAACGTCTGCGGCTTTGCCAGCAGAATGCGCTCGCCCTGCAAAACGCCCTCGCCAAGAAGCGCCTTATGCCGGATTTTATTGACCTTGATTCCATATTCTTTCGATATATAATCTATCACTTCAAAGCCGATATTATGCCTCGTCATCTCATACTTCCTGCCCGGATTGCCAAGCCCAGCAATCAAAAACATGGTAAACCAACTCCCTCCCGCGCCATAAGCTTATGCGTGTTCAATATACGCCAAAAAGGCCCGGTTTTAGCATACCCGGCCCTTCGGCGATCTAATCTGCAAAAATAATTAAACAAACAGCGTGCTGACCGACAAATCCTCATAAATGCGCTCAATTGCCTCGGCAAATACCGGCGCAACCGACATTGTCTTGATTTTGTCGATTTTCTTTTCCTCGGGAAGCGATATCGTGTCGAGCACCAAAAGCTCCGTAATCGGCGAATTTTCAATCCGTTCGATTGCCGGACCGGACAGTACCGGATGCGTACAACATGCGTACACTTCTTTCGCGCCGTAGTCGACCAGCGCCTGTGCGCCGTGCGTAATCGTGCCAGCTGTATCAATCATATCGTCAACCAGAATAACAGACTTGTCCTTTACATCACCAATGATGTTCATAACCTCGGACACGTTCGCCTTCGGCCTTCTCTTATCAATAATGGCAAGCGGTACATTGAGCCGCTGCGCAAAGTTGCGCGCGCGCGTTACACTGCCAAGATCCGGTGATACAACAACAATATCGTCGCGGTCGCGTCCAAACTTCTTTGCATAATAAGGCGCGAGAATCGGCACGCCGAGCAAATGGTCAACCGGAATGTTGAAAAAGCCCTGAATCTGCGCCGCATGTAAATCCATTGTAAGAACACGGTCTGCCCCCGCCGTTGAAATCAGGTCAGCTACCAGCTTTGCCGAAATCGGATCGCGCGCTTTTGCCTTGCGGTCCTGCCGTGCATAGCCCATGTACGGGATAACCGCCGTAATCCGTCCCGCCGACGCACGCTTGAGCGCGTCAATCATGATGAGCAGCTCCATCAGATGGTCATTGACCGGTTCCGATGTGGACTGTACCACAAATACGTCGCTGCCGCGTACCGTTTCGTAAAGGTTTACCGAAATTTCACCGTCAGAAAACATCCCGACGCTCGACTTCCCGACTGGAAGCTCCAGCCGCTCTGCAATCCGCGCCGCAAGGTCCGGATTGGAATTCGCCGCGAAAATCTTGATGTTCTTACCGTGTGTTATCATTTGTCCTGCTTCCTCCTATCTTTCCACTCCATTTTATTTACCTGTCTGCTTCTTGCAATCGCAAGCGCACTCTCCGGAACTTCGTCCGTAATCGTGGAACCTGCGGCAATATATGCGTTATCATTCACCGTCACAGGGGAAACGAGGTTCGTGTTGCACCCGATGAATGCATCGTCGCCGATTGTTGTGCGGTACTTCTTCTTTCCGTCGTAGTTGACCGTGACGCAGCCGCAGCCAAAGTTGACGCGCTTACCAACGTCAGAATCACCCACATAAGTCAGGTGCGACACCTTCGTACCTTCGTCCAGGGTCGCGTTTTTAATCTCTACAAAATCACCAATCTTGACGTTTTTGCCAATCTTGCTGTTCGGACGCAGGTACGCAAACGGCCCGACGTGTGCGCCCTCACATATCTCGCTGTCAACCATGACCGAACTTAAAACATCTACGCCATCGGCAATCTTGCAGTTTGTAATAATCGAATTTGCACCGATGATGACATTTTTACCAATCACCGTATTGCCGCGCAGGTGTACGTTCGGCTGAATTACTGTGTCCTGCCCAATCACAACGCCCGGCTCGATATACGTTACTGCCGGCGCCATAATGGTTACGCCGTTTCTCATATGCTCCAGATTGATGCGGCTGCGCAGAATCGACTCAACCTCAAAGAGCTGAATCCGATCATTAATACCCAAAATCGAATCCGGGTCGTCCGCGTCATACGCGCCGACCTTGCGTCCCGACTTAATCAGCACCTCGACCGAGTGAATCAGATTATTTTTATCATACCGGTCTGAAAGCGAATCATAGTGGTCGAGCGCATAGCAGAGCGCATCCGCATTGAATATGTACATACTCGAGTTGATCTCATTGATTTCCAGCTCGCTCTGGTTCGCATACGCTTCCTCCACAATAGACACAACATCGCCTGCACTGTTACGGATAATCCTGCCATACCCCGCCGGATTATCCACAATCGCGGTAATAATTGTTACTTCATTTTGAAATTCTGCGTGGTATGCAATCGCATTGCGCAGCGTCTGCGCATCAATGAGCGGCGCATCTCCTGGCAGAACGAGCACATAGGCGTCCGTCTGCTCAAAATAGCCGCGCGCGTGTGCAACAGCATCCGACGTACCGACTGCCTCCGGCTGATCCGCGTAGCATACGGATTCACCAAACACTTCGCGCACTCGCTCCGCGCCGAAGCCAACGACCATTACATTTTTCTTTGCACCGGCCTCTGTCGCCGCTGCAACCGCATATGACGCCATCGGTTTCCCCAGTACAGGAAACACCGCCCGCGGGATGTCCGACTTCATTGCCTTGCTTTCTCCAGCTGCCAGAATCACGGATAGGATTTCTTTTGCCATACAGGCCCCTCCCTCAATCGAATGATACAAGTTCCTTTTCATTTTCTCATGTTTTCCATTGTTTTTCAAGACATATTTCTGCTTTTTTCAAAAAAAGAAGATATTTTAATCCAATTTCATCTGCATTTTGTAAAATAATTTTCTCGCTTTGTCCATATCGCCGAAAATCTGACGGCTCAACGCTTCTTTTGTGGGGAATTTTCTCTCCATACGCAGCCACGCCAAAAAGCAGACAGAAAGCATATCTCCGTCAAGAGCTCCGGAAAAATCAAGCAAATGTGATTCCACAACGACTTTGCTTAGGGAAAAAGTCGGCCGGATTCCAATATTCGTCACACCGGCATATGCCTTGCCCCCTATTACGCTGTAAGTCGCATAGACACCCCGCTTTGGCAGCAAGAGGCTATCCGGCAAAGATAAGTTGGCAGTCGGAATCCCCATACCCGTTCCAACGCCACGGTCGCGCACAACCGGCCCGCACAGCGCATACGCCCGTCCGAGCAGCCGGTTTGCCCGGGCAATATCGCCGTCTTCCAGGCAACTCCGTACCAGTGTAGAGCTGACGAGCACGCCGTCCTGCATGACGGGTTCGATTACGACAACGTCAAACCCATACTTCTTTCCAAATTCTTTCAGCGTTTCCACTGTTCCTTCCGCCTTGTAGCCAAAGGTATAGTGGAACCCGACGACTACGCACAAAACATCGAACCTGTCCTTCAGCATTTTTGCAAACGCCTCACTGCTGAGTCGCATAAACGTTGTATCAAATGTTTCAAAATAAGCAAAATCAGCCCCAAGCTGTTCGATGATTTGCGCCTTGTCGCCGCGGTTATATATGGTTTTGTAAATTTCCTGTTCCGTTATGACGGCCTCCGGCCTGCCGTCAAACAGATGTACGCCAGCGCACACGCCGCGCTGCCGCGCCTGATGGACTGCCTCCCGTATCAGGGCCTGATGTCCGATGTGCAACGCGTCAAAGCTTCCGAGCGCGAGCACACAGCCGCCCGCTTTGCAAAAGCCTGTTTTCCTGTCATAGACCTGCATAGCCCCCAGCCTTTCCTATGTATTTTCCGCTCAGTCCGTCCAAAAGGAGGTCTGCATCCGTAACAGCCCTTGCGTCTGCCTGGAAACGCACAAAAATCCGCCGCTTTCGTCATAAAGGCGGCAGTATGTTCCCTCCGGCAAATTCCTGTTACGGAGTGGAACGCCATTTTTCACCCGGCGCGTGTCCGCGGCATCTAAAAAAATCTTATCATATCCGGAAAAAATATCCTCAGTTCTAATAACAGCCCGCGTTCCCTTGCCATTCTCAAAGAGCTCAGTAAGTGCCTCGGGCGTATAGCATTCGTCAAGTGTAAAGCCACCGCTCTGTGTCCGCACCAGCTCACCCATATGCGCGTAACAACCCAAATACAGGCCAATATCGTCACACAGCGTCCGAATGTAGCTCCCTTTTGAGCATAGAATATCCAGCGTCACAGCGCCGCGCTCCAAATCACAGTCCAATATGCCGATGGAATAGATTGTCACAGCACGCCGTTTCCGCTCGACCGTTTTTCCCTCCCGCGCCAGCTCGTAGAGCTTTTTCCCGCCGACTTTGACGGCGGAATACATAGGCGGTGTCTGCTCGACCGTGCCTGTAAAATGCCCGCACGCCGCGCGCAATTCTTCCTCTGTGACCTGCACCGGCGCAGCGGCTAACACGGTTCCCGACGCGTCCTGTGTGTCCGTCCTGCTGCCAAGCAGCATTTGCGCCGTATACCGCTTCGGGGAATCCATGATGTAAGAAGAAGCTTTCGTCGCGTTTCCCACACAAATAGGCAGCACGCCCGTCGCGTCCGGATCCAGTGTACCCGTGTGACCTACGCGGCGAATATGAAGAAGCCGCCGCACAAAATACACCATATCGTGCGACGTTTTCCCTTTTGGTTTGTTGAGTGCAATTACACCGTTCATTCCGCCTGCTCTCCCACAGCTTTTTTTATCTCTTGCAACAAAAGGCATTTTGCCGCCGCCAAATCCATGTCCATTAACGCGCCGGCTGCGCGCACGTGGCCGCCACCTCCAATCCGTTCTGCAATTTTTGACACGTCCGCCCATTCGTTCGAGCGCAGGCTGATCTTTATCCCTTTGTCGCTCTCCTTGAGTGCCACGGCAATCTCCACACCTTCAATCCGGCGCGGCAGATTGACCAGATTATCAATCTCTTTGCTATCCACGCCATAGCTGTGCAGCAACTCTTTATCAACGCACACAAGTCCCACCGTTCCACCGCAATACAGCTCCACCCGGCGGATGATTTCGCCTTTCAACTGAAACGCCGAATAGCTCTCTGTGTCAAATAAAATCTTATTAATTCGCGCAATGTCAACCCCATATTCAAGCAGACCGGCCGCCGCGCGCATGGTCGCCGCGCTTGTATTGGAATACCGGAACCCGCCCGTATCCGCACAGATTGCACTGTATAGGCAAGAGGCAATGACAGGCGTAATCTTTGCACCCATCTGCACAAGCAGGTTATAGCAAATCTCCCCGGAAGAGGACGCGCCTGCGTCAACGAGGTTAACCTGTGCAAAGCACGTGTTTGCATAGTGGTGGTCGATATTGACGCTGACCTGCGCTGCGTCCAAAAGCACGCTCCGCACTCCTGTCCGTCCGAGGTCGCCGCAGTCGATACACAGGCAAACGTCAAAGGCTTCCGCCTGTGTAAACACTGTGCTTTCCCCCTCCAGAAAAGACAGGTAGGACGGCAGTTCTTCTTCTACAAAGACAACCGCCCGCTTCCCTATCGCCTCCAGCACATGCTGTACTGCATAACAAGAGCCGATTGCATCCGCATCAGGATTGATATGCGGCAAGATTGCGAAGGTATTTTTTGTTCGAAGGAGCTCAATGATTGTTTTTCTCGTGTTCTCCATCTTTTTCCATTACCTCGTGTAAAAGTTTATTGATATTTGCCCCATGTTCAATGGAATTGTCCAGCTCAAAAATCAACTCCGGCGTGTAGCGGATATCCATTCTGTGGCCCACCTCGCGGCGCACAAATCCCGCCGCGCTGCGCAGCGCCTTCATTGCATCCTGCTTGACCTGCTCGCTCCCCATAATGCTCACACGCACCTTTGCATAGCGAAGATCTGCGGTTGCATCCACATGAACAACACTCGTCATCAGCGGAATGCGCCGGTCCTTCAGCTCGCGCAGGATTACGCTGATCTCGCGCATGAGCTGTTCGTTTATTTTATTGATTCTGTTTTGTGCCATGTTCCGTTTCATAGCCTTTCTGCCCGCAGCCTGTCATATTGCAGCAACACTGCGCCTGTTCCTGCGGGCCGGAACAGGATACTAACCTATTTGTTTATTGCTTGATTTCTTCCATGATAAAGCACTCGATTACGTCGCCCTCTTTGATGTCGTTGAACTTTTCAATTCCAATACCACACTCGTACCCGCTTGCAACCTCGCGCGCATCGTCTTTAAACCGCTTTAAGCTGTTCAAAACGCCTTCGTGGAACACAACGCCGTCGCGTACGACGCGCACCTGCGCATTGCGCGCAATTTTGCCGTCGAGCACGTATGCGCCGCCAATCGTGCCAACGCCCGACACCTTGAACGTCTGACGAATCTCCGCATGGCCGAGAATAGCTTCTTTGAACTTCGGGTCAAGCATGCCCTTCATTGCCGCTTCAATCTCCTCAATTGCGTCGTAAATAACACGATAAAGCCGAATGTCCACGTCGCCACGCTCATATGCCCCGCGTGCAACCGTATCCGGACGTACGTTGAAGCCGACAATAATCGCGTTCGAGGCAGAAGCGAGCATAACATCGCTCTCGTTGACCGCACCTACGCCGCCGTGAATTACATGGACGCGCACCTCGTCGTTCGACAGCTTTTCCAAAGACTGGCGTACCGCCTCAACCGAGCCCTGTACATCCGCTTTGATAATCACTTTCAATTCCTTCATTTCGCCTTCATGAATCTGGTCAAACAGATTGTCGAGCGAAACAACCTTTCTCGCATTGAAGTGTTCTTCTTTTGCGGCAAACTTCCGCGCTTCCACGACGTTCTTCGCACGTCTTTCATCCTCTACAACATAGAACACGTCGCCGCCGTCCGGCGTTTCCGAAAGGCCGAGTATCTCGACCGGCATAGACGGGCCAGCCTCTGTTACCGTATTTCCGCGGTCGTCCATCATCGCGCGCACCTTGCCGGTTGCCATGCCGGCCACCAAAATATCTCCTGTATGGAGCGTGCCGTTCTGCACCAGCACAGACGCAATCGGTCCGCGCGCACGGTCAAGCCGCGCCTCGATAACCGTTCCCTTTGCATGGCGGTTCGGGTTTGCTTTCAGCTCCTGTACATCCGCCGTCAACAGCACCATCTCCAGCAAACCGTCAATGTTGATACGCTGCTTTGCGGAAACCTCTACAAAAATGGTATCGCCGCCCCATTCCTCCGGCACAATGCCGTATTCGGTCATTTCCTGTCGGATACGGTCCGGGTTTGCGCCTTCTTTGTCAATCTTATTAATTGCGACAATAATGCTGACATCAGCAGCCTTTGCGTGGTTAATCGCCTCCACCGTCTGCGGCATAATACCGTCGTCAGCAGCCACAACGAGGATTGCAATATCGGTCACCTGTGCGCCGCGTGCGCGCATTGCCGTAAATGCTTCATGGCCCGGTGTATCAAGGAAGGTAATCTCCCGCCCGCCGACATCAACACGGTATGCGCCGATATGCTGCGTAATGCCGCCTGCTTCGCCCTCTACGACATGCGTTTCACGAATCGCGTCGAGCAGCGACGTTTTACCGTGGTCAACGTGGCCCATAACGACAACGACCGGCGAGCGCGGTACAAGGTCTTCCTCCTTGTCCTCAATTTCAAACTCTTTCAAGAGGATATCCTCGTCTGAGAGGATAATTTCCTTCTCCACCTTTGCGCCAAGTTCCTCAGCAACCAGCGACGCCGTGTCAAAGTCAATAAGCTGGCTCACCGACGCCATAACGCCCAAAATCATCAGTTTTTTGATGACCTCTGTAGCCGATTTCTTCATCCGGCTTGCAAGCTCGCCGACCGAAATCTCGTCCGGAATGCTGACCGTGATTGGCTGCGGCTTCGGACGTTCACGTTTTTGCTGTTCCTGTTGCTGCTGTTTTTTATACGAATTGCGCCCGTCACGCTGACGCTGCGACTGCTTCTTGAGCTTCTGCTTTTTCGTCGTCTGCTCCACCTTGATATTCTTCGGCACAAGCTCTTCTTCTATACGCTCGGTATCGAGTTTCTCCAAATCAACGACCGTCTGCCGGGTGTCGACGTGGCGCATCTTCCGCTCAATCGGCTTGTTCAGGTCTGCCTCCGGCGCTTTTACTTCCTGTTCCGGCGCTGCTTCAGGCGCTTTCTCCGCCTGTTTTGCAGGTGCAGCCGGTACAGGCTCCTCCTTCTTGATCAAATCGCCGAAGATTGCCATATCCACCTCGCCCTCTGGGAGCGCAGTCTTCTGCGTATATACCTCAAAAATCAGGCTGAGCTGCTTTTCATCCAGCGTCGCCATATGGTTTTTGAGCGTAATGCCGTGCTGGGCAAACATATCAAGCAATTCCGTGCTTTTCAGCTTTAAATCCTTTGCCACCTCATGCACTCTGATTTTCTGTAACATATATCGAACCATCCCTTTCCCCGCCGGTATCCTGTGTGCATCGCCCTTGCTGTCTGTTCCGGCTTTGGTGAAGTATAATATCTATATACAAACGGACATGCCGTTGACCTACTAACAATCTATTTCCCTATCTGGGCTTTTATGCGCTGCAGTGCCTGATATTTTTCCATAATCCCTTTGGCAAAGTTTTTGTCCGTAACGCCTGCAACGACCGTGTTTTCCCGTCCAAGCGCCTGCGCAATCATTTCTTTTGTCCCATATATAAGCAAGGGAATGCGCTCGTATTTTGCGCTGTTTGAAAACTTTTTGCGGTTGTTCGGCGCGGCATCCTCCGCCAGAACGATCAGCTCACAGCTCCCGTCGGCAATGGCCCGCTCTGTCAAAAATGCTCCAATCTGCACTTTACCGGCACGGTGCGCCAGCCCGAGCATAGACAATATTCTATCCGTCATATTCTGCTCCTTTCCCTACAGCGCGCCGCAGCCTCTCATATATCCCGTCGTCCACCTGCTGCCGGAGCGCCCGTGAGAGGCAGTGCTTTTTCTCCGCCAACGCTATGCATGCCTCGTCCGCGCACACATACGCACCGCGTCCCGCCGCCTTTCCCGTTGGGTCAATATTCACCACACCGGTCTTGTCTTTTACGACCCGCAAAAGCGTATCCTTTTCGCCGCGTTTGCGACACGCAATGCACATACGTTCCGGTTTCTTTTTCTCTGTCATATGCAACACCCGACAATCCTATTATTGAAGCTCTTCTACTTCCTGCGCGCCGCTCTCACTCTTAATGTCAATCTTCCACCCTGTCAGCTTCGCCGCAAGCCGCGCGTTCTGTCCGGCCTTGCCGATGGCAAGAGAAAGCTGCGTGTCCGGTACAATTACGCGCGCAGACTTCGTTTCTTCGTCTACGTCGACGCTTACCACGCTCGACGGGCTGAGGCTTGCCGCAATATACTGTGCCGGATCCTCGCTCCATTTGATGATGTCAATTTTCTCTCCGCCGATCTCGTCGCTGACAACCTGTACGCGGCGGCCCTGCGCGCCGATGCACGCGCCCTGCGCGTCTACATTTTCGTCGTTGGAATATACGGCAATCTTCGTCCGGGAGCCGGCCTCGCGGCATATGCCTTTGATTTCCACAATACCCTGTGCAATCTCCGGCACTTCGCTCTCAAACAGCTTTTTGACCAGACCTGGATGTGCGCGCGACACGAGGATTTGCACGCCACGTGCGCCGCTCTCCACCTTCAACACATATACTTTAAGCCGGTCGTGAAAGCGATAGGTTTCGTTCGGAACCTGTTCGTTCGGGGCAAGAAGCGCCTCCGTGTTCGACACTTCCAAAAACACCTTTCCCTTTTCAATCCGCTGGATTACCCCGGTAATCACGTCGTTTTCCTTATCGGAATATTCATTCAAGATAATACCGCGCTCCGCCTCGCGAATCCGCTGCATGACAACCTGCTTTGCCGTCTGCGCGGCAATGCGGCCAAAGTTCGCCGGCGTCACCTCGATATTTACGATATCGCCATAATTAAAGGCAGGGTCCTTCTCCCGTGCATCCTCCAGGCTAATCTGCTCGAGCGGCTCCTCCACCTCTTCCACGACTTCCTTCTGCGCATATACGCGGATCTCACCCGTCGTTTCATCAATGTTTACGACTGCATTCTGCGCCGAGTTGAAGTTACGCTTATATGCGGACACAAGCGCAGCCTTGAGCGCATCAATCAGCACGTCCCTGCTGATTTGCTTTTCCGCGCAGAGCGCGTTGAGCGCAAGGATAAACTCCTCATTATTATTTACGACTTTCGCCTTTTTCTTCATTTTTTTAACCAATCCTCTCTTAAACAAATAATCTATATCACTTTGATATCCTTCTTAAATTTTTAAAAACGAACCGCGAGCCGGACGTAAGCGGCCTCCGACTTTGGGAAAGAAACCTCCCCGCCGCCGCACGACACAGTCACAACGCCGTCCGCATAACCGGAAAGCGTGCCAGAAAGCTCCTTTTTGCCATCATGCGGAGCAAAAAACTTAACGTCTACCTCTGCGCCAAGAAAGCGCACAAAGTCCTTGTCGCGTTTCAGTGGCCGGTCAATCCCCGGCGAGCATACCTCAAGATAATAGGCTTCCGGAATCGGGTCAAGCCGGTCCAGCTCCGCCTCCAACCTACGCGATACATATTCGCACGCGTCGAGGTCGACGCCGCCTTCCTCCCGGTCAAGATATACGCGCAGAAAATACTCGCCGCCTTCTTTTTTGTATTCCGCCTCAATGACCTCATAGCCAATTTGCTCCGCAATCGGCGCGGCAAGTTCCTGCGTGAGCTGTTCAATCTTTGACATCCGTTCCTCCTCCCATTTACCCATAACAATACGAAAGAGTGGGCCTATGTCCCACTCTTCCAGATCACATATCGTACTCATTACAACTACAGTATAACACAGTCAGCATAGGAATGCAAGATAAATTTTACATTTTATAAGAAAATTTCATCTTACAACACCGTTGCCCCGCGTATGCTTAACCATTCATCAACTCATCCAGGTCAACGCTTCTCGTATGTTTAATCTCGCGCCAATGACACTTCGGATGAATAAGCGCCCATATCCCAATCGGCAGCCAGCTCAGCAGGAAAAACCCGAATCCGAAAATTGCCTTCCAATGCGTCCGAATCGGTTTATGCTCCAGCTTCAGAACAAGACAGACTGCAATCATCGTGGCGGCATATGCGCCGAGCGTACTTAGAATCGACCCGCCCAAAAACAGCAGCAAATACTGCTCCGCAATGCTCAAAATCGTCATGTGAATAAACGCGGCAACTGTCATCAGCACCGGAACGAGACCGGCAATCTGCATATATGGCGCGCTGTAGAGAACGAACATGTCAAAGCAGGACATATTCTTGTCCTTCCATGTGTTTTTGAGCAAACGCCCGGCGTAACGCTTAAAGCATTGCACCGTACCGACCGTCCATCGCCGTCGCTGCGTCACAGACTCAGAAAACAGCAGAGGCTGTTCATCATAAGTGATTGCCTCCGGCACCCACAATATCTTTTCTTTATAATCGGATATGACAATAGATGTATACTCTATATCTTCCGTCATGGAATATGTTTCAAACGGGTGTTCCTTCAATAGCTCCATACTAATCATGAACCCCGTCCCATTAAGCGCCGCCGACCACCCAAGCGCCATGCGCGCCCGGTCGAAAAAGCCGTTTACAATGTAGTAATACACGCTGTGACAGCCCGAAATCCACGTATCGGAGGGGTTTTTACTATCGCGGTAGCCCTGCGCCACCCTTGCGCCGCTCATCAGCGCATCATTCATCTTTGTCAGAAACTCCGGATGCACCAGATTATCCGCGTCGAATATCAAAACCGCATCATATTCTGTTCCATGCTTGTGAACAAGCTGGTCAAACACATCGGAGAGCACCTCGCCCTTTGACTTCACGCTCCGGCGGCAAGTCATAATCTTTGCTCCGGCCTTTTCCGCAACCTGCTCGGTATCGTCAGTACAGTTATTCGGGACGACAACAATATCGTATAAATCGTCCGGGTAGTTCTGTTTCTTCAGCGTATCAATCAACGATGCGATAACTCCCCGCTCGTTGCGCGCGGGAATCAGCACCGCAAACCGCTTCTTAATATCGCTTTCTGGAATCTTCGGAATCCGCTTGTAAGCGTGAAGCGCCGTATACAGGTAGAAAAACCCATACGCATACAACGCAACCATCATGCACGTACCGATGGCGTAAATTACTGTGTACAAAATCTGCATCTGCCTAAGACCATGCCTTTCTTTGGATTCACCACTTTCTTAGAAAAACTGCTCCACCCCATAAAGCCCTGATCTAAAGAACGCTATACCTTTTCCTCCACAGGCTCACCACGCCTGCAAGCTTCCCGCGGCCGGTTGCCGCGCTCTGCAACACGCACGAGCCTCGGCCGGTTGTACCGCTGCACCATAATAAAGGGAATATTGGCGACAATGTCAATCGCCATGACAGCAATGCCCCAATCCCGGTCCCAGTTTAATATAAAATAAACCGGCGAGATTAAAATAAGCGCAAAGTGGACAAGCTCCGATACACAGGTTTCCTTTGCAAACCGCGCAAAATACCGTCTGTCCTTCGCCGCCTCCGGCTCCACCTTCTTCGGAAATACGCTTTTGATATACTCGCTGATGTCCGGCAGCTTCAGCTTCCACTTTTCAATCCCAAACATATGGTAAAACCGCCCGCCCTGCTCAAACCGGAACTCCCGGAATGGGAAGCGGTTATAATGGATATGCTCGCGCGGGATAAAATTCCCCACCACAGCGCTCAACACGCCAATCACCAGCGCCAGCAGACCATTGTAGATAAATTTTACAATAAAATCAAGTATCATGCAGTCCACCATCACTCCAATATTTAAACCCCACGTCAACCATTATACATCATCTTGGGGCATAATACAAGCTATAAAATTTTTTACACGCCGCTATGCATCCCTTTTTTTCCAGAATTTGTGCGCTGACGCGTCATTTTTTGTAAAAAAATTATTCGTACAGTTTTTAAATTTTTCGTGCATTTGCGGCCCTTTTATGGTATCATAAACATTAAACACGAAGATATGAAAATTTTTCAGAAAGGATGTAGTAACACTATGACATATGACGTTATCATTATCGGGGGCGGCCCGGCCGGGCTCGGTGCCGCGCTCTACTGTCTGCGCGGCGGCATGAAAACACTGCTGATTGAAAAAATGTTCTGCGGCGGACAGGCGGCGACCACGTACGAGGTGGAGAATTATCTCGGCTTTGCCGACCCCATCTCCGGCCCGGAGCTTGTGATGAATATGGAAAAACACGTCAAGCGCTTCGGCGCAGAAATCGTAAACCAGGATGTGCAAGAGCTGATACTCGACGGCACAGAAAAGAAAATCATCTGTGCTAATGACACCTATACGGCAAAGGCGGTCATCCTCTGTACCGGCGCAACACCTCGCACGCTCGGCCTCCCGAATGAGGACGCCCTGCGCGGAAGCGGCGTGTCATACTGCGCAACATGCGACGGCGCGTTTTACCGCGGAAAGAGCGTTGCCGTTGTCGGCGGTGGCGACACCGCGCTGGAGGATGCGCTGTTTCTGGCAAACTTCTGTAAAGAGGTCTATCTCATTCATCGCCGCGACGCATACCGCGCGGCAAAAATCCTCGTTGACAAGGTGGAACAGAGCGAAAAAATTAAAAGAATCAGCGACAGCGTTGTAACCAGCATCAACACAAATGCGGATCAGATTGTAGAAGGGGTAACGCTGGAAAACGTCAAAACAAAGGAAAGTTCCACGCTGCCCGTAAGCGGCCTGTTCGTCGCAGTTGGGACGATTGCGGAAAATAAATTGTTCAAAGATAAGGTCGCCTGCGACGAAAACGGCTATATCCTCACGGACGAGTCCATGCGCACGAGCATCGAAGGCGTGTTCGCTGCCGGCGATATCCGGAAAAAGCCGCTGCGCCAGATTATCACGGCTGCGTCCGACGGCGCCATTGCGGCGAATGCGGCAATCGACTATATCATGACAAAGTAAGGGAGTATACGATGGTACAAATTATAAAAAATGCTTATATTCATACCTGTGAGGACGGCGACATCGAAAGCGGCTATCTCTGTTTTAAAGATGGGAAAATTACCGCAGTCGGCGCAATGGAAGTTTTTGACGCGGCGCAGTATCCGGGCGCACAGATCACGGACGCAGACGGCGCGCACATTGCGCCGGGCTTCATTGACGCACATTGCCACGTCGGCATGTGGGAGGATTCGATGGATTTTGAGGGTGCGGACGGCAACGAGGACACCGACCCCATTACGCCCCATCTGCGCGCCATTGACGCAATTAACCCATTTGACCGCTGCTTTTCCGACGCTTTGCACGCAGGTGTCACAACGGTTGTAACCGGCCCGGGAAGCGCCAATGTTATCGGCGGGCAGTTCGCTGCACTGAAAACATACGGCCACAGCGTAGACGCCATGTTCCTGAAGGCCCCGCTTGCCATGAAGTTTGCATTGGGCGAGAACCCGAAGTCGACCTACCATGCAAAAAACCAGGCCCCCGTGACCCGTATGGGCACGGCGGCGCTTCTGCGCGAGACACTTTTGCGCGCACAGGAATACCGCCGCGCCAAGCTCGACTACGCAGAGAATCCGCAGGAGGCGGACAAGCCGGACTATGACATGAAACTTGAAGCTCTCCTGCCGCTTCTGGAGAAGAAAATCCCCGCAAAAGTCCACGCGCACCGCGCTGATGACATCATGACCGCAATCCGGATCGCAAAAGAATTTGACATTGACATTACACTTGAGCATGTAACCGAGGGAAGCCTTATCTGTGATTTGCTCAAAGAAGTGCGCTATCCGCTCATGGTAGGCCCTGCGCTGTGTGAACGCTGCAAAATTGAATTACATCATTCCAGTTTTGATACATACAAAACCCTTTCGGACGCTGGACTCGATATTGCAATCATTACAGACCACCCTGTCGTTCCCATTGAATATCTTCCGCTCTGCGCTTCGCTTGCTGTAAAAGCCGGCATGAATCAGGATGCTGCACTCCGGGCCATCACAATCAATGCGGCAAACAACTGTGGAATCGGCGCGCGCGTCGGCTCCCTTCGGGCTGGAAAGGACGCAGATATCGTATTATTCGACCGTCATCCGGTGGACTTTTATGCACGCATTGGAAGCGTATGGGTAAACGGGAAAAAAGTTGTATAATAGATTAATTTCAATATTTAATACAATTGTAACATTTGCTTCATTTTTTTGTGCTATACTGTATGATAATATGGTATAGCCATTTTTATATAGAGCAGTTAAATTCGCACCTATATAAGGAGGTTGCAGCGTGAGCAGAGGATTAAAGATATTTTTAAAGGTATTTTTGATAACTTTTTTGGTTGGTGTGCTGATTGTTGCAGCGGTTATCGTGAGCGGTTGTTTCGGCCTGTTTGGCGACGGTGACTTTGATGTGGATGCGCTCGATTTGAACTACACGTCAATCGTCTACTACACCGACGAAAACGGCGAGCCGCATGAGCTGGAACGGCTTTACAAATCGCAGAACCGCGTCTGGGCGGATATTACTGAAATTCCGCAGTATATGCAGGATGCGATTGTTTCCATTGAGGACGAGCGGTTCTACAGTCACAACGGGGTCGATATTCCCCGTACGCTGAAGGCCACGTTCACCTATATTTTCAAGGGGTCAAGCTCGTTCGGCGGCTCGACAATTACACAACAGCTCGTTAAAAACATTACCGACGACAAGGCGGTTTCTCCAGACCGTAAAATCCGGGAAATGTGGCGTGCGATGAGTTTGGAGCGCAAATATTCCAAAGAACAAATTTTGGAATTGTACTTAAACACCATATACTTGGCCAACAACTGTAACGGCGTACAGGCGGCAGCCAATAAATATTTCGGCAAAGATATCAGCGAGCTCACGTTGGCGCAGTGTGCTTCCATCGCCGGAATCACACAGTATCCGTCGTTGTACGACCCACTTGTAAATCCGGACAAAAATATCGAGAAACAGCATATCGTTCTCGATAAAATGCTTGAACTTGGGAAAATCACACAGGAAGAATACGACCAGGCAATGGCGGAGGAACTTGCGTTTGAGGACCACGAAATTAAGGGATCCGACCATGTCCAGTCCTACTTCATTGACCAGCTAATCAACGACCTGATTCGTGATTTGCAAAATGAAAAGGGGTATTCGGCCGACTTTGCAGAAAAGACGGTCTATAACGGCGGATTGAAAATCTATGCTACTATTGACCCGGAAGTACAGGAAGTTATGGAAGATGTATATGAGAACAAGGCAAACTTCCCGCGGGTATCCGGTGAGGAAACGCCACAGTCCGCCATGGTCGTATTAGACCCGAAGACCGGCGCTGTTGTCGGTACTGTGGGCGGCATTGGTGAAAAGAGCGGTGACCGGATTCTAAACCGCGCCTCTATGTCATATCGGCAGCCTGGTTCCACTATTAAACCGCTTTCCGTATATGCACCGGCGATTGAACAGGGCAAAATTATGCCGACCACGATTGTGGAGGACGCGCCCATTGACATCAACGGCTGGAAACCAACGAACTATTACAGCGGATATAAGGGGAAGGTCACAGCGCGCACCGCGCTCAAAGAATCCATGAATACACCGGCTATCCGGGTATTGCAGGAGGTAGGCGTGGACTATTCGTTCGACTTTATGACCAAGAAGCTCGGTTTCACCTCCCTGGTTGACAGCGAAACACGTGACGGGAAGAATTACACCGATAAAAACCTCAGTTCGCTCGCACTCGGCGGCCTGACTGACGGCCTAAGCGCGACAGAGATGGCGGCGGCTTATGCAACCTTTGCAAACAACGGCCTCTACAATGCGCCGCACACGTATACGAAGGTTGTAAATGGCGACGGGGAAACCATTCTGGAATACGACGGGAAGCCGACAGTTGCCATGAGTGAATCGACTGCGTTTCTTATCAACTCCATGCTGCAAAGCGTCATTTCCGACGGAACCGGTACCGCTGCGCGTCTAAGCGTTGACATGCCGGCGGGCGGCAAGACCGGTACAACCGACGAACAGAATGACCGCTGGTTTGCAGGCTTTACCCCTTACTATGTCGGCGTTGTATGGTATGGATATGACCAGCCGAAGTCGCTGGAGTTTTTGACCTATCATCCCTGTATGCCAGTATGGAAAAAGGTGATGGACGCAATTAATAAAAACCTGCCGACAAAAGACTTTGAGATGCCGTCAAGCCTGGAAGCGGCAGAGGTATGCTCCGTTACCGGCAAACTTGCGTCGTCAGGTTGTAAGACAATTACCGAATATTTTAAGGCTGGCCAGGGTCCAACCTCATATTGTTCAGGGCATGGCGGAGCTGTAACGGAAACGCCTCCGCCCAGCGAGGAACCCGAGGAAACGCAGGCACCAACAGAAACGAGTCAGCCCTTACCAACGCCTGGTGGTGGGACATCGGCGACAAGTACCCCGACGTCAACACCGGCAAATTCGGCAATTCCCATTCCCCCATCCTCTCCGCCGGTGGTAACTGTTCCGCCGACTTCTCCGCCGGCTACGCCGCCAAAGGACGATATTATTGTGATTGAATAATCTTTGTATAAACATAAAAACAGCGATGCTAAAAAGCACCGCTGTTTTATTATATTCTTAAGTTATTTTACTCCGCCAGCCATAAACCCCGTATACGTCAAACCAAAATAGTCGAACGCCGCCGCAGCCTGGTTATCAATCAATACTTCCAAGCCGCTGACATCACCTTCCATACAAATCTGCGTATTGATATCAAGCACGCCGGTTGCCTCCAGCCCTTTGTCCTCCTGATATGCCATAACCGCATATTTCATAGCCTCATCAAATTCCTCATTTCTAACACCTGCGTCATAGCCAAGTACCTCAAGCCGAAGTTTCGCCAGATAAATACCCTCATCAATATCGCCTTCCTGGTAGGACGGCGCATACTTCATTGTACCTGCGTTAGTCTGTTCAAATGGCAGCACGCGATTGCTCACCGTTTTGTCTGGAATAATACCAATATTATTGATTTTTTTGCCGTTTCTGGTAATGTACTCCCCGGACGTTACCTTACACATACGCCCACCATACAGCCCCAGCATAGCCTGTGTTACCGCCTTGCCATAGGTCTGTTTTCCAATCAGCTTCGAGGCTCCGGAGTCTTGCAGTGCGCTGGCCAGTATCTCCGCAGCACTGGCTGTATATTCGTTTACCAGTGTAACGAGTTCATATTTTGTTTCTTTCAGGTCGGAGCGATACTCCTCTGTATAATCATTATATTTCGTATAATGCGTCACAATTGTGCCTTCCGGTACAAAATATTTTGCCACATTCACCGCCGTATCGACATAACCGCCCGGATTATTGCGCAAGTCCAAGATAATCTTTGTAATGCCGAGCGAATCAAACTCTGCAAGTGCCTGTGCTACCTCGCTGTCTGTTGCGCTTGAAAAAGAAAGAATGTACAGATAGCCAACATCCTCGCCGACTAACCCATATTCTACCGTTTTATCGACCAGTTGCCCGCGCGTAACCGTAATGTCAAGCGTTTCGTTTCCGCGCTGGACTGTTAGGACAACATCTGTGCCAATCTCGCCTTTAATCTTGTTGCTAATATACTCTGTTCCCTTACCAACCATGTTTTCCCCGTCGACTTTAACAATCTTATCACCGACCTGCACTCCTGCTTCCAGCGCAGTGGAACCCTCCAGAACATTTACCACTTCCACGTACTGGGCCCCCTTCGTCATTTGTACGCCAATGCCGCCCGTTACATTTTCAAGCGACTGCATCATCTCCTCGTACTCCTCTGGCGTATAAAACTCGCTGTAAGGGTCAAGGCTGTTGAACAGCGCCCGCAAAAAGGAATCAAGCGCCTCCGGGTCACTGTTTAGCAGGTTTGTCAGCGTCCTTGTCAAAAGCTGGTCTTTTGTAATATCAAACTGGTAAAGCTGTATCAGGTCTGACGCCACCATGTTGAAAAACTTTGCCTCGTCCGACTCCGGTATGTACTTGAGGTTATCCTCCGCAAAAACCGGCACCGTAAACACAATCGTCAGCGCCAGCAGCGCCGCCACAAACCGTTTCATCATTTTATTCATCTGTAGCACCTCGTTTCTTATCCCGACCTTATCTTTCTCATAGTATAATTACATGCGCTCCGGCGCGCTGATTGACAGCATGGAGAGCACATTTTCGAGTACAATGCGGACGCTGTCCACTAGCTTGAGCCGAGCATCCATCAACGCTTTGTTCTCCTGCCGAACCTGACAATGGTTATAAAACGTATGGAACAGCGCGGCCAGGTCAATGCAATAGCGCGTCATACGGCTCGGTTCATAGGTAAGCGCCGCTGTTTTAATCTCCTCCGGCAAATCGCAAAGCTTTTTCAAAAGTTCCTTTTCGTATTCCTCACACAGCAGTGACAAGTCTAGCTCAGAAGCTGGCTTCACGCTCACGCCCTCCTCACGCAGAAGTGTAAGAATGCTGCACATGCGCGCGTGCGCGTACTGAACATAGTAGACCGGATTCTCGCTCGATTCCGCAACGGCCAAGTCAAGGTCAAACACCATGTGGCTGTCCGCCTGCCGCATGTTAAAGAAGAACCGCGCCGCATCCACGCTCGTATCTTCCAGAAGGTCAGAGAGCGTTACCGCCTTGCCCGTCCGCTTCGACATCCGCACAATCTCGCCGTCCTGCATCAGACGAACAAGCTGCATAATAATCACGTCGAGCTTGTCCGAATCAATCCCAATCGCTTTGAGCGCGTTCTTCATCCGTGCTACATGGCCATAATGGTCTGCGCCCCAAATATCTATCGCCTTGTCGAATCCGCGCTCTTGGATCTTATTGCGGTGATACGCCACATCGGCGGCAAAATAGGTCGGAATGCCGTTTGCCCGGACGAGCACATTGTCCTTTTCTTCGCCGAAATCTGTCGACTTGAACCACAGCGCGCCGTCCTGCTCATACGTATGCCCGCTCTTTTTGAACAAATCAATCGTATCTGCTACCGCGCCGGAGTTGTGCAGCTCGCTTTCGCGGAACCACACGTCATAGTTGATCCGGTACGTTTCCAAATCGCGCTTGAGCGCGGCAATGTTCTTTTCCAGCGCATAGTCGACGAGCGCATCCTTGCGTTCCTGCTCGGATGCGTGTACATACTTGTCGCCGTGTATCTTTGCAAATGCCTGCGCATGCTCGGTAATGTCGCTGCCCTGATAGCCATCCTCTGGAAATGCCACCGCGTCCTCGCCCAGATAAATCTGCAAATAGCGTGCATTGAGCGAATTTGCAAACTTTTCAATCTGATTGCCCGCGTCGTTGATATAAAACTCGCGCGTCACGTCGTAGCCCGCCCAGCTCAACACCTCTGCCAGACAGTCGCCCAGCGCGCCGCCGCGCGCGTTGCCCATGTGCATTGGGCCGGTCGGGTTGGCGGACACGTACTCGACCATATATTTCTTCCCTTTTCCGAGGTCGGACTTCCCGTAATCTTTCCCCTGCGCTTCAATCGCGCCGATGACCGGGTACAGCCACGCATCGTTTAAATAAAAATTGATAAACCCTGCGCCCGCAACCTCACACTTTTCAATGAGATCGCCCGTTTCCATATGTTCGACAATCGCCTCCGCAATCACGCGCGGCGGCTTGCGAAGCTGCTTTGCCAGCGTCATCGCCAGATTGGTCGAATAGTCGCCGTGCGCCTTCTCACGCGGCTCCTCAAGATTTACCGTAAGGCCGTCCGCCGCGTCAAGTTCCCCCGCGGCAACCGCTGCGTCGAAAGCACTTTTTGTCTTTTCAATTAATTCTTCCCGAAGGCTCTCAATGATTGTTTTCGCCATTTTACTTCTCCTTTATGCTTATGTTTAAATGGTTGTCCGACTTTACAGCGCCCATGTCAAGACGGTAGTGCATATCAATCTGGCCGCCCTCCGGCGACAGGGCCACGTCTATCTGCGTCGCATGCGTTTCCATTGTGATACTGCCAAAGTCAAACTCATAGACGCAGGAATGGGTATGCCCGACCTCGTAACACATATTAGTGTCAATTGCGCCGCTGCGCTTGACCCACACCCGGCCATCTTCCTCCACCTTTACTGTTGTAATGCAGCCGCGCATCTCACTGAGGCCGGATTCCTCATATATAATATAATATTTCCCATTCCGGTGCGCATAACGCGCGTCAGCAATTACATCCATCTGCGTCACTTCACCGTCTGTGTCAACGCTCGAGCGGACACGGACTGTCGCATTCGTATTTTTCAATGTCAACCAAATTCACCATCTCTCCAATTTCGCGCTGTAAAAACATACTTCCCAGATGAGAAAAGTTTTCAACGCTGTCGCTCACAAAATAGCTGTATTTTCCCGTTCTTCCCGGTTCGGCGCGCATATCCCGCTCCGTCAGGCAGCGGTCCACATATTTTGCCGTTTCCTCACCTACGTTAATCAGTGTCACCTGCGGCCCCATGATGCGGCCAACGACGCGGTTTAGAAGCGGGTAATGGGTACATCCCATTATCAGCGTATCAATGCCCGCAGCCTTAAGCGGTTCTAAATACTCACGTGCGACAAGCTCAGCCACCTGCGTGTTAAAATGTCCATTCTCCACAAGCGGGACAAACAGCGGACACGCCTTTGCATACGTCTGCGCCTGCGGCGAAACCGCATGGATTGCCCGTTCAAACGCACCGCTTTTTATAGTTGCCGGTGTAGCGGCTATACCGATTTTGTTATTTTTCGTCTGCCGTACCGCACTTGCAACCGCCTCAGACAGTACGCCGACCATCGGCAGGTCAACCCTGTCTTGGAGCACCGGGAGTGCAACCGTACTCGCCGTGCCGCACGCAACGACAATCATTTTGATTGGAAATGTCTTTAAAAAGTTAATATCCTGCAAGGTGTACTTTATAATCGTTTCTTTGGAGCGCGTCCCATATGGAACACGCCCCGTATCGCCAAAATAAATGATATCCTCCTCCGGCAGCAGGTCCATAAGCTGCTTTACCGCCGTAAGCCCGCCGAGGCCGGAATCAAATACGCCAATCGCCCGGTTATCCATTCTGTCCTCCAAATCCTCTATTTCTGCCTCGTATATGCAAGCGCAATCAACTCGTCGAGCAGCGCACCGTACGGCAGGCCGCTCACATTCCACAGCGCCGCATACATACTAATCGACGTAAAGCCCGGCAGCGTATTGATTTCATTGATGACAACTGCACCGTCACGCGCCCGCACAAAGAAGTCCACGCGCGACAGGCCCGCGCCGTCTATCGCGCAAAAGGCAGTACACGCACATTCCCGAATCCGGTCCGACACCGCAGTATCGAGTTTTGCCGGAATCACAAGCTCCGCTGTGTCCGTCTTATACTTTTCCTCATAGTCGTAAAACCCGACAGCCGAAACGACCTCTCCTACCGCTGAGGCGCGCACACCGTCGGTTTCCGACGCATTGCCCAGCACAGAGCACTCAACCTCTCGCCCGACAACGGCCTCCTCCACGACAATCTGCCGGTCGTGCTCCGCCGCAAGACGCAGGCCGGCGAGTACCTCCTGCCGGTTCTCCGCCCTTGTAATCCCGACCGAGCTTCCAGCATTGGCCGGTTTGATAAAACAGGGATAGCCAAGCTCTTTCTCAATCTGCTCCGCCATCTCGTCAATGTGTGCAAAATCCTTTGTATAAAACGGCAGCCACTTCGCCTGTGTCAGACCCGCCTTTTCAAACATATATTTCATATAGATTTTGTTCATGCCAACGCTCGACGCCAGCACACCGCACCCCACGTATGGAAGGCCGCTCAGCTCAAACAGGCCCTGCACCGTCCCGTCCTCGCCGTACATGCCGTGCAAAACCGGAAAAATCACATCTATGCGCATATGGCGCAGCTTTCCGCCTTCGCCTTCAATCAGCAATCCCTTGTCGCGGCTTGACGGCGACAAAACCGCCGGTTTTAAATGCTTCTTATCTTCTTCCCAAGCACCGTTATGTAAATTCTCAACCTTACCGCTGTAGAGATACCACTTCCCCTTTTTGGTAATCCCCAGCATAATAACCTTATATTTTTCTTTATCTAAATGGTTGATAACAGACGCCGCTGAAACCCGTGAGATTTCATGTTCCGACGACTGCCCGCCAAATATGACGCAAACTTTTTTCCTTTTATCTGACATCTATGTTCCTCCTAAATCAGAATCGGCCACATACTGGCCCAATTACAGATATACTCCTATATTGTACTCCTTATGCGCCTGTTTTGCAAGATAAAATCCGAGATTTTATAATTTGGTAATAAACACATATATCGTTATACTTGCATATAAACAAAAAATATCGTATAATAAAGTGCAAAGTATTCAAAAACAAGGTGATTTAAAATGAAATATGTTTTTCATATTTTCATATTATTGGAAATGATATGCGTAAATCTCTATACAACACATATGTGTTCCAAAAAAAGGACATCCGTACCTGTAATCATTTTAGTAAATGCTGCTTATACCATTCTTGTGGTTGGATTGTCAATTTTTTTGTTAAAAGATACGCCTAATTACGGAACAGGCGGCGGACTTCCAATTTTTCTTGGAATGACTTATCTGTTCCCGCTCAGCATAGTATATAAGCAATCAATAAAGTACACTATTTCCATAATATGCTCGGCTTGGGTTTATACCATGATAGTATTTTCATTATCTGTTCAAACAGCGAGACTTTTCCCGCCTGTATATTTGGATTCTTGTGCATTTGTTATCCAAACTGTGCTGTATGGATTGACATTATTCCCATTTTTAAAATTTATCAAAGAAAGATTTTTATATATTATTAAAAATGCAGATGGAAAAAACAGCAACACGTTGCTTCAGCTTGGCCTTTTATGGTTTGTGTTTGTCGTGTTATTCAATTATTCGTTGACTGTTGAAACCCCTCATATTGTCAAAACAGTCGTTTTGTTGTTGTTAGCCGCAAATGCACTAATGACCTATAACCTATTCTACTCCTTTAGTCGTGCCAATCAGAGCACGCTTGAACTTGAGCGAGCATCTAGATTGGATGCCCTAACCGGTCTGAAAAACCGCAAAGCCTTTTTCGAGGATATACAGGAACAAATCGACAACCGCACTTCCTTTACAATTATTTTTATGGATTTGGACAATTTCAAGTCCATAAATGACGAGTACGGACATCTAACAGGAGATCAATATTTGAAACATTTTTCGGATAGATTTTCCACCCATTTTTCCTATGTTGGCACAGTCTACCGGATTTCGGGGGATGAATTTGTTTTTCTCTATGAAACTAAAACACATGGCCGTTTGATTTATGAAAAAATAGAAAAATTTGATGCTGGTATCTGCTGCGGCAATGTATCCTTCAAGGGACTCAGTATTGGACGGGCTGATTATCCTTCTGATGCAGCGACACTTCATGATTTGATTTCGGTAGCCGACGAACGCATGTATCAAGCAAAAGGAATATCGGAAAACAAATAACAATAACAAAAGGCCCTGCAAAATGCAGGGCTTTTCATTTTATAAAAGCTTACTTACCTTCTACAAGCGCCTTTGTATCCAGCGCAATCATCAACTCTTCATTCGTCGGGATGACAAGTGTCTTTACTTTTGCCCCATCCGCAGAAATGTCAATCTCACCGCGGCCCTTGTTCTTTTCCAAATCAATCTCCGCGCCTAAGAACTCCATGCCTTCCATAATCGCCGCACGAATTTCACCGTTGTTTTCACCGATACCGGCTGTAAACACAACTGCATCTACGCCGCCCATCGCACAGGCATAGAAGCCAAGGTAACGCTTCACGGAGTATACGAACATATCGAGCGCCAGCTTTGCCCGCTCGTTGCCTTCCTCCGCTTCCTTTGTCAAATCGCGGAAGTCGCTGCTGATGCCGGAAATGCCGAGTACGCCAGACTCCTTATTGAGCAGCTTGTCCACTTCCTTAATCCCCAGGTGCTCTTTATCCATAATGTACGGAATAATAGCAGGGTCAATCACGCCGCTGCGCGTCCCCATGATTACGCCGGAAAGGGGCGTAAAGCCCATGGACGTATCAACCGACTTGCCGCCGTCAACCGCTGTAACAGACGACCCGTTCCCCAGATGGAACGTCACAAGCTTGAGCTCCTCAATCGGGCGGCCAAGCATCTGTGCCGCACGGTTTGCAACGTATTTGTGGCTTGTCCCGTGGAAGCCGTATTTACGAATTTTGTCCTTCTGGTACAGCTCGTACGGAATTGCGTACAGATACGCCTTTGGCTCCATTGTCTGATGGAACGCCGTATCAAATACCGCAACCTGTGGTACGCCCGGCATTACTTCCTCGCACGCTTTGATTCCCGTCAGGTTTGCCGGGTTATGCAGCGGCGCAAGGTCGATACAAGCCTCAATTGCCTTTTTCACCGAATCGTCGATGATAACCGATTTATTAAAGTATTCGCCCCCATGAACAACCCGATGTCCAACTGCGCCAATCTCGTCCATGCTCTTGATGACGCCGTGCTTTTCGTCCAGGAGCGCAGCAATGACAAGCTTGATTGCGTCGGCGTGGTTCGCCATCGGCTCTGTGATTTTGGCTTCCTCTTTCCCCGCCGGCTTATGGGTCAGGTTGGACCCCTCAATCCCAATGCGCTCGCAAACACCCTTTGCGATAACGTCGTTATTGTCTGTATTGATAAGCTGATACTTCAGCGAGGAACTCCCCGCATTGATTACTAATACCTTCATTTACTGTGGCACATCCTTTTTTATATTCTTAAAACAATCAGTTACTCTCCCGCATCTGCGCCTGTACACAAGTAATTGCACATACGCCAACAATATCGTCTGCACTGCATCCGCGCGACAGGTCGTTGACCGGCTTTGCAATGCCCTGTGTGATTGGCCCGTAAGCCTCCGCTTTCGCAAGGCGCTGTGTCAGTTTATAGGCAATATTGCCCACGTTCAGATCCGGGAAAACGAGTACGTTTGCCTTACCGGCAACCGGAGAACCCGGCGCCTTCGACTGGCCGATTTCCGGCACAATTGCAGCGTCGGCCTGCAATTCACCGTCAAGCAACAGGTCGGGCCGTTTCTCTTTTGCAAGCTTTGTCGCAAGTACCATTTTATCAACCAGCTCGCTCTTTGCGCTGCCGTAGGTCGAATAGCTCATCATGGCAATCACAGGATCCGCCTCAATCAAGTCCTTAAACGACTTTGCTGAGGAAATTGCAATCTCGCTTACAGCGTCCGCGTCCGGATTCTCGTTCAGGCCGGAATCTGCATAAATAAACGTACCATTGTGACCGTATTCACAGTCCGGAACAACCATAACAAAGAACGCGGATACGAGCTTCGTCCCCGGCGCAGTCTTTAAAATCTGCAAGCATGGGCGCAGCACGTTCGACGTTGCGTTCACCGCGCCGGCAACCATACCGTCAGCAAGCCCTTCCTTCACCATCATGACGCCATAGTAGAGCACGCTCTTGAGCGTTTCCTCCGCCTTTTCCGGCGTCATGCCCTTTGCCTTACGCATTTCGTAAAACTTTTCAACAAACTCTGCGCGGCGCGCGTCCGTCAGCGGGTCGATAATCGTCGCCGCAGAAATATCAAGCCCTTTTGCCAGCTCGTTAATTTTGTCTTTGTTCCCGAGCAGGATAATGTTTGCAATCCCTTCCTTCAGGATTTTGTCCGCCGCAACAACGGTACGCATCTCCTCGCCTTCGGCAAGGACAATCGTCTTTTTATCCGCCTTTGCGCGCTCCTTGATTCTTTCCAAAAACTTACTCATTTCCCTACGCCTCCGTATAATATGTGCCTTTCTGACTAAAAATTTCATACCTTATCTATTATATAGTATCCGGACTAAGATTACAATAGCATTTTTATAAAAAATATGGTATGATTATAAAAAAAGATATGCGCATTTTTGTAAATACTTCTGAAAGGGCGGAATCCTATGAAAACAGCCGCAATCATTGCTGAATATAACCCCTTCCACAATGGACACCAATACCATATCCAGGAAACGCGCCGCACCGTCGGTGCAGACGCAGTTATATGTATTATGAGCGGTCACTTTGTCCAGCGCGGCGACTGTGCCGTTACGGACAAATGGACGCGCGCACGCGCCGCGCTGCTCGGCGGCGCCGACCTCGTGCTCGAACTGCCGGTCTATTACGCGCTGGCTGTCGCACAACTCTTTGCCTTCGGCGCAGTATCGACGCTTAACGCACTCGGATGCGTAGATGTCCTCAGTTTCGGGATTGAGGCAGAAAGCCTTGCCTCGCTGTCTTTTTTAGCAGAAAAGCTCGCCTTTGAGTTTGACAAAATAGACACGCAGACGCAAAAATACCTCGATGGCCATACCGGATACCCCGCCGCCCGGCAGCAGGCGCTGACTGACCTGTATGGTGTTGATGCGGCCCTTTTTGCCACGCCGAACAATATGCTTGCCTTGGAATATATGCGCCAGTTGCTTCTGCAAAACAGCACGATTCAGCCAGTCGGTATTCCACGCCATGGCGCGGGCCACCACGACCCGCATACCTCCTCAGACATTGCGTCGGCCTCCGCCCTGCGCGCCGCTTTGCAGCGCGGCGATGACGTCTCCGGCGCAGTTCCAGCGGAAGCATACGCCCTCTACGAAGAAGCGCGCAAAAATGGCCGCTTCCCCGTCTTTGCAAATGCGTTTGACCAAATGATTCTCAGCTTTCTGCGCCGCAGCAACGCAAATGAACTCGCCCATATACTCGACATGCCGCACGGGTTTGCTGGCCGCCTTATCACTATGGCGGCAAAGGCCAGTACAGCGGATGAGCTTATCGAACTATGCTGCGTCAAACACTACACACGCGCGCGTATCCGCAGGCTGCTCTTTGCCTCCTTTTTGGGGATTCCGCACCTGGGCTACGACAAAGCGCCGTCCTACGTTCGTGTGCTCGGCATGAACCAGACAGGGCGGACACTTCTTTCCTATATGCGGGAAAGCTGCCGCCTGCCAATTATTACAAAGGTGGCAAACTACCCAGAAAAATACACCGACATTCTGTTCCAACTTGACTGTAAAAGTACAGACCTGTATAATCTGGCTTTTCCTGCGCCAAAGGCGCGCAGGGCTGGCGCAGACTTTACAACAACGCCGATTATTCTATAAAAAAACAATGCAAAAAGGGATGTGAAATTGCACATCCCTTTTCTAAACCAATCGTAATTTGAAATCTAAAAATTTATAGGTGGTTATACCACCTCGTAGGGATTTAATAAAGTCCTCCAAAAGCCTTGAAAATAAAGGATTTTTCGCAAAATGCTCACCTTATCCCTTTATACGATTTCACACCGTTTTACCCTTGCCCCCGATACATTATAAGGGCAAAAGCAAGGGCAAGAAAAACTGATAACAAGATATAACAAGGTGTGGCAATCGGGAAAATGTGATGTATGTGCGAATATATTATTTTGGAGGATTACATAATGGAAAAGTACATTTATAACGAGCAAAACGGTCTTTGGTATGAGTTGCAGGGCGATTATTACATCCCTTGTTTGGAATTACCCGCCGAAAAAGAAGAAAGGCATATCGGCGTATGGGGACAGCGGCATTTGTGGTATATCCGTCAGTATAAAAAGGTGTTCTACACAAACCTGCTGACAAGCGGAAAACTACAAGCCTATCTTGCCGATGTTGAAGAACAGGCACAGGAACTGTTTGACCGCCTTATGAAGCAGCGGGCAGAGCGTGAGGGCATTACCGAAAAACTAAAAGCCAACAATCAAATGGAATGGGTCGGCAGAATGAGCGCTCTGCGGTCAGCGGTTACGGAAACAGTCAATACCGAGGTGATCTTCGTATGAGAAAGCAAAAGTATTATCTTTACCTCACGGCAGAGGAACGGCGGTATATATTTAACGCCCTACTTGCCTATCGCAACAAATTGATTGCACAGGGCAGATATACGGATGCTGTTGACGAGGTTATGATAAAGTTTGCAAAATGAGCATACGGCGGCAGGGAGAAATCCTTGCCGCCGTTTTCTATCCAAAAAACTTGCAAAAAATGTTATGATAAATTGCTCGGGTGAACAGTATCCGTAGCAGAGTTATGGAAATTGCAAACTCCGATTTAATTTATACATAAGAAGTATCGGCAGCAAGAAGATATAATTTCTTGCTGTCCTTTTCTTTTTATAAACCCGTTGACAATGCTCATGTGTGGTAGAGAAGCAACAACAAAACAAGATAAGGACAGCCACCTCCATTCCGTATAGTAAGAGAAATCAAATGACAGGAAAACAGTAGCATAAAAGCCGTTGATCTCTTGCCATTTTTACATTCTTTCAGGTTACTTTGTAACTTTTCTTTGAACCCTATTGACAAGTCAATGTGGGTGTACTATAATATAGTCAATCCACATTGACTATTTAATTCGAGGTGCTCAACGATGAATAAATACTTTAATGCAAATGCGGTGCTCTCTATTTTCGCTAAAAATTATATGGAACTGAAAAAAGGGTTGCCCATCCGACCAAGTGAGATGGGCGTACTTAACATCATCACCGAAACTGAGGGGCAATACACACCTGTGAAACTTGCCGATCTGCTCGGCGTTTCAAAACAGATGATTACGACACACATTAGTTCCTTGGAAAGCAAGGGCTATATAACCAAAGAACCTTGTTCGCAAGATAAGCGTGCCTATTATATTCTTCCTACCGATAAGGGATTGGAATTGGTCGAGTGGGCAAAATCCGATTTGAACGGAAAACTTGAGCAATTGGTAGACGGACTCGGTTTGGAAGGTTTTAATACTTTGGTGGAGTTGGCAGAAAAGGCAAATAAAATTATGAAAGCAAATCGAGGTGAAGAAGTATGAGCGAGGTAACACAAACAATGAATCCGCTCGGTACAGCTCCCATCGGCAAAACACTTGCCAAGTTTGCCGTTCCGGCGATAATAAGCAATCTAATCACATCAATCTACAATATAACTGACCAGATTTTTATTGGTCAGAATGTTGGAATCCTCGGAAATGCAGCAACCAATGTAGCGTATCCAATCTCTATTATCTGTACCGCAGTTGCCATTCTGTTCGGTTTCGGCGGTGCGGCAAGCCTAAATTTAGAGATGGGGCGTGGCAACCGTGAGAAAGGCTCTAAAATTGTAGGCACAACATTCGGGTGTTTGATTATTTCGGGTGTCCTTATATCGCTGATTGTCGGTATCTTTCTTGAACCTATGCTGTGGTTCTTTGGTGCAACCGAGCAAAACATTAGTTATGCCACGACCTATGTTTCAATTATCAATGTCGGTATTCCTTTTTTGCTTTTCAGCACCGGTGGTAGTCATTTGATAAGAGCCGACGGTAAGCCGACATATTCTATGATTGCCGTTATCGTAGGTGCAGTACTGAATGTCGTTCTTGACGCTGTATTTGTGCCTCGTTTTGGTATGGCAGGTGTTGCGTGGGCTACCGTGACCAGCCAAATCGTCAGTGGAATTCTTATTCTGTTATACTTGCCACGGTATCAGTCTTTTAAGCTGAAAATCAGAGATTTCATTCCAAAATGGGAAAGTATCAAAGCAGTTGTTCCGCTTGGCACCTCGGTTTGTATCAATCAGGTTGCCATTCTTGTTCAGCAGATTGCAACAAGCAATGTGCTTAGAGAATACGGTGCACAGTCAATCTACGGTAGCGATATTCCTCTTGCGGCAATGGGTATTATCAGCAAAGTCAGTATGCTTGTGACCGCTGTGGTGCTTGGTATCGCACAGGGCGGTCAACCTATCCTTGGCTTTAACTACGGTGCTAAAAATTTCGACCGTGTACGAAAGACCTTCCGCTGCATTATTGTGGTGTCGTTTGTCTTTTCCTGCGTGGCATTCGTGTGCTTTCAGATATTCCCGGAAGCTATCGTCAAGCTATTTGGCACAGAAAACGATGCTCTTTATATGGAATTTGCTGTAAGCCTGATGCAAATATATTTATTCTTTACCTTTGTAAACGGTTGCCAGCCAATCAGTGCCAATGCATTTCCGGCACTCGGAAAGCCGCTCAAGGGTGTATGTGTGTCACTATCTCGACCGCTACTGTTCCTAATACCACTTTTTCTGTTGCCAAAATTCATTGGAATCAGTGGTGTTGCTTATGCCGGTCTTATGGCAGACGGAATCACTTTCCTGTTTGCAGCAGTGATGTGGATTATCGAATTTAAGAAGATGCCTATAAAACAAGTAAACCAATAAAGGAGAATATACGATGGATCTCAATGATAAAATTTGGAACCCGTGGCACGGCTGCCACAAATGCTCGGAAGGTTGTCAGAACTGTTATGCTTATTTTCTTGATAAGCGCTACGGCAGGGATACAAACGAAGTAGTTAGAAACAAATCCGACTTTAATTTGCCTGTTAAAAAGGACAGAGATGGGAACTGGAAGTTGCCCAGCGGTTCTTTTGTGCGTGTATGTATGGCGAGCGACTTTTTTGTGGAAGAAGCTGACGCTTGGCGTATTGAAGCGTGGGATTTTATTCGCCGCCGTCCCGATGTAACCTTTTCTTTGCTGACAAAGCGTGCTGAACGCATTCAGGATTGCCTGCCGTCTGATTGGGATGACGGTTGGGATAATGTATCCTTTTCTGTTTCCTGCGAAAACCAAAAGCGTTTGGAACAGCGTATGCCGTATCTGCTTGACCTGCCCGCAAAACACCGTTGGGTCAGCTTGAAGCCCTTTATCGGGGAAGTTGATATTGCCCCCTATCTTGCAACAGGTAAAATCGAAACAGTTCTTGCTGGCGGTGAAAACTATTTAGGCTCACGCCCCTTGCACTACGAATGGGTAAAAAAAGTCCACGATGCTTGCGTGGAAAACAATGTCCAACTTATTTTCGGACAGACCGGCAACATCTTCATTAAGGACGGCAAGGAGTATAAAATCCGTAACCGTACCGAACAAATGGTACAGGCATTGAAAAGTGGATTGCACTATCCGCCTGTTGACATTGAAAAAGAAGTGGCTGCTATTTATGACCGAAAAGCCGCAATGAAAGAAGCGATGGAAGCAAAACGGAAGCCAAAGGAAAGCGATAAGTTCCATTGTTAAGGAGGTAGTTGAGCATGGACAAAGAGAAAATCTACGAATTTATATCAAGGCAAAAAACATCCTTGATTTCCTCCGTTGATGAAAACGGTTATCCGGCAACAAGAGCGTTAATACAGCCCGTACTGATTGAGGGAAACGATATTTATTTTGCCACCTACACCTCATCGAGAAAGGTGAAGCACTATCGCAGCAATTCAAAGGCGTGTGTCTATTTCTACGAAAAGGGCAGAAATTTTCAAGGCGTTGAGATTAAGGGCAATATGATTGTACTTACTGACCAGCCCACAAAAGACCGTTTCTGGAAGCCGTTTTTCAACCGCTTTTACCGCAAAGGCGTGACTGATCCCGATTACTGCATCTTAAAATTTACGGGTTTTGAAGCGGAATGGTTCAGCAATTTCAAAACGGAAACAGTAAACCTTTGATAAAAACCCTATAAACAAAGATGATAAGAAGCTGACGCCTCTTTCATAAAGCGAACAAAACACCCTGCGAGACTTGAAAATCTTGCAGGGTGTTTTTCTGTCAAAATGTATGTAATCCCGCAAGGCAGGGGTACTGCCCTGCGGTGTTGTTTTCGGTGTTAAAGCTATCTTTCTCTGTCGTGGGATCGGTGCTTGGGCTTGGCTTGTCTGCCCTCTGCCTGTAACCGTCTGAGTTGGTCACGGACACTTTCTCTTTCGGGCGGTGCATACCGTTCTTTTTCGGCGGGTCTGCGGCTTTCCTTGACCTTGCGTTCCCATTCGGCAAGCTCACGGTTATACTGTTCAACTACGGCTTCTGCCTTGCGGTAGGTTGCCATAAACGCCCGTACATCGGGATAACCGTCACTTTTCAGAATATCGGGTAATACTTCCAGCATAGCGGAGATTTTTTCTTCCGTCTGCTGTATTTGTGTTTCTAATGCCTTTCGCTCCTTGCTCTTGAATATACCCTTTGTTTCGGCAAGCTGTGCCTTTAACTTGGGTACTTCATCCTGCAAGCTGCGGATCTCTTTTGCCCTGTCCTGTACCCGTATCATCAGCGTTTGCATTGTGCGGAACTCTGCCATATCCATATTGAGTACCGGCTTTGGCGGTAACGCCGTCTGCTTTATTAAGTTCTGCAAAAATTCCTTTGCCTTGCTCACGATACTGCGGAATAGGTTGGGCAGCCAGCCATTTGCTTTAATGGACTGACTTGCTTTTTGGTAGATCTCCTCTTTCTTGATTTCCAGTATCTTTGCTTCCTCAATCCCCGATATGAGTGCCATATCCGCCGTTCTGTTCCATTCCTGCCTTGCGGCATTGTCGGCTTCAATCTCTGCGGCTTTGGGATTGTTCTTGCCAATCTTCTTTGTCGGCAGATAGATACTTTCGGGATTGAACACCTTTAGGTGCTGTTCGGGATCGGAGATATGCCGATTGATAAGGGCAGTATAGATTTCCTTTACTTCCCGAAGAAAAGGGTCGCTTTTGAAACGGTCATCCTTTACGGTGAAAAGGTGCTGTTCATAAATGCCGCCTTTGGGGATAACGGTACAGCCCTCACGGATTTTACCGTTTTCATCGGTTATCTCTTTCTTGGTGCGTACCCGCTTGCCCGTTTCATCATAGAATACGCTTCGGCTGGCGATCTTTATATCCGGCTCGGCAAGTAGCCGCCGTTCGCTGAATATGAGGTGGATGTGGTAATTGGTCTTTCTCTTGTTGTGGTGGAGAGCCGATACACATTCCACATTGTACCGTCTGCGAAATTCCTCTGTGAAATCTTCAAGCACCTGCTGCGGCTCATAGGTGGTGTAAACTTCGGGCAGGGCGATAATCAGCTCCCTTGCTTCGATACACTTTCCGTCTGCTCCGCTTCGCTTAAACTCCTGCTGACACTCTTTTGCGAGGTTGCTCCAAAAGATATTGTCTGCGGTGCGGTAGGTGGCATAGAGGTTTTCCTGCCTTGCGTGGCTTGTAATATACGATATTCTTCCCTTGACATTGGACAGCTTTGACATCTGAATAAAGCTGTGGCGTGTCATAAATCATCTCCGTTCTGTGTTGTAAAGGGTCTTTCCGATGATAAGGAATACGATACCTATACACTCTGCCAAAAGGACATTGAGCAGCACATCAAGAAATATCTTGATACGGTATCTTCCACCGTAAAGGGAGAGCCGCACCAACAGTTGCTCACATCATTTCTCGGAAAGCTAATTGATTTATACTCTGTGCTTTGCCACCACTTTGCCGATGCTATGGCAGAGGTTGACCGTGTGGCGGAGGATGAAGGCTTGAAGCAGTCGCTTATGCGGTATGCTATTGAGTCGGGAGCGATAACCGAAAGGGTCTATCGCAAAGAAATGGAATTACCTATCGAAGATATGAAACGATTTCTTGACGGGATTTTACATATCTACGATGAAGGTCGTACCGCTGTAAAGATGGGCGATCTCTTCGGGATAGTGACGGAAGCCGAAGAAAGGCTATCCGAAAAGAATAATTCCGTGGCACCTTGACAACTAAAAAAGCCGATTGAAAACAATCGGCAGAAGTGACACTATTTTACTTTACGCACACCATATGTCACAGTCCCGATTGCCACGGATAGAAAGGAGAAATTTTATCTATGGCAAAAGGTTCTGTAAGAAAGAAAGGCAAAAAGTGGTACTACCGCTTTTATATCGAAGATGAAAGCGGCAGACAGGTACAGCGAGAGTTTGCGGGTACGGAGAGCAAGAGCGAAACGGAAGCCCTGCTCCGCAAGGCAATGGAAGATTACGAAGCTAAAAAATTCGTAGCAAAATCCGAAAACGCAACGGTGGGAATGTTGCTCGATATGTGGGTGGAAGAAGAACTGAAACCGAGCAATCTGAGCAACGGTACGGTTATGGCGTACACGGCGGCGGTAAAGCGTATCAAGCAACACCCGATAGGCAACCGCAAGCTGAAAACGGTCACATCCGATCATCTGCAAGCGTTCATTGACTTTATGAGCTACGGTGGCACTAACCCCGATGGAACAACCACACAACCGTTGAGCAAGGGGTATATGCTCCAATTTTCGGCGGTACTGCAAGGAGCGTTCCGCTTTGCGGTGTTCCCGAAAAGGTTTATCACCTTTAACCCGATGCAGTATGTAAAACTGCGAGGGCGAAAGGATGAAGCAGACATCTTCTGTGAAGATGAAGCCGACACCGTTTCCACACCGACCATAACCCACGAACAATACTTGAAGCTGACCGACTATCTGAAAGGCAAGGACAATCCCGCCCTGCTGCCCGTACAGATCGCTTACTACACAGGACTTCGCATTGGCGAGGTCTGTGGCTTGACTTGGCAGGACATCAATCTTGACGAGCAGTACCTTACGGTACGCCGCAGTATGCGATACAACGGAACAAGGCACAAAACCGAGATAGGCACTACCAAGCGAAGCAAAGTCCGCACTGTGGACTTCTGCGACACGCTGGCGGCGATTCTGCGGATAGCGAAGATGGAACAGCGCAAAAACCGTTTCAAATACGGCGAGCTTTACCACCTTAACTACTACAAGGTCGTAAAAGAAAAAGACCGCAGTTACTACGAGGTTTACAGCCTGCCGAGAACGGAGCAAGCTCCCGAAGGCTACAAGGAATTATCCTTTGTCTGTGTCAGACCGGATGGAATGTTTGAAAGTTCAAGTGCGGTTGGAGCAATCTGCCGCAAGGCGAAAAAGGAAGTCGAGGGTTTAGAGGACTTTCACTTCCATATGCTGCGACACACCTACACAAGCAATCTGCTATCGGGCGGTGCAAAACCCACCGATGTGCAGGAGCTTTTAGGGCATTCCGATGTAAATACCACGATGTCAATTTACGCTCACGCTACAAGGGAAGCGAAGCGTACTTCCGCAAGACTGCTTGATAAGGTAGTCGGCGGCGAATAAAAAACTTTCCCTTGTTTCGGCTCGTAAGGGCAAAAACAAGGGAAAATACATTAAATTTGAGTGTTTGATAGGCGAAAAGCCTTGAAATATCAAGGGTTTTGGAAAGATTGTATTTTTAATTCAAATTATTCTTCTGTTTTATCCGGCTCTGCCACTTCTTCGTCAGCCGCCTGTGCCGCTTCCTGTCCAGCAGCCGGAACCTCTTCCGCCTCTTTTTCAAGGCTCTCTTTTGCATACGCCTCAATATCAACCGGAACAAACTCCTCTACCGGAGGCTTCTCCTCCACCGGCTCGTCCGCTTTCTTCTCAGCCGGCTGCTCCAAAAGTGCCTTCATGCTCAGGCTGATACGCTTTGCTTCCCAGTTTACTTCCGTAATTTTCGCTTCTACAATCTGGCCAATCTTCAGCTCATCCTCTACCTTTTCAACACGCTTGAGCGCAATCTGCGAGATGTGAATCAAGCCGTCAACCCCAGGAATCAACTCAACAAATGCGCCGAACGGCATAAAGCGTACTACCTTGCAGGAAACAACGTCCCCAACATGGAACTTGTTCTGCGCAATAACCCACGGGTTATCCTCTGCCTTTTTGAAGCCAAGCGAAATCTTTTTCGTTTCCTCATTGATGTCCTTGATGTAAACCTCAATCGAATCGCCAACGGAAACAACCTCTGCCGGGCTCTTAATCCGGTTCCAGCTCAGCTCGCTGATATGAACAAGGCCATCAACCCCGCCAATATCCACAAATGCGCCGAACGGCATAATCGACTTAACGACACCCGTATACTTCTTTCCGACTTCTGCGCTCTCCCAGAAAGCCTTGGCAAGCGCCTCTTTCTGCTCTACCAGGACGCTGCGAATCGAACCAACAACCCGCTTTCTTCTGTTGTTGATTTCTGTAATCCGCAGATTTACAGTCTGGTTCATAAATACGGACAAATCCTCCGTATAGCGGTCGGAGCACTGTCTTGCCGGTACGAATACGCGGCTTCCCTCTACCGAAACGATAATGCCGCCGTTTACAACCGAGATTACCTTGCCGCTGACAACAGCCTGGCTCTCAAGTGCTTCCTCAAGCTTTTTAAACCCTGCAATCGCGTCGAGCTTTTTCTTTGACAAAAGGGTTTTGCCCTCGCCGTCGTTTACCCCAACAACAAATACGGAAATTACATCGCCGGGCTTTACAATATCGGAAGGTTTTACTTCCGGATCATCCGTCAGCTCGGACGCCGGGATGATTCCGTCGGACTTAAAGCCGAGGTCAACAATCACTTCGGTCGGTCTTACTTCAACGACTGTGCCTTCAACGACATCTCCTGTATTTAAAGTTTTGAGTGTTTGCTCCATAGCCTCCTCGAAGCTTACTTCGGCATTCTGTTTGTTTTCTTCCATCGTGTTTGCTACCTCCTCGATACTACCCTGCGGCGTAGACGCACCTGCGGTAATACCTATTTTTTTATTTTTGTAATTTATATCCTGAGGGATTTCCTCAAAATTTTCAATCAAATATGTCTTACAGTTTTCTTTGCAAATCTCATACAATTTTTTTGTATTGGAACTGCTTTTCCCGCCAATGACGAACATCACGTCGCACCGGCGCGACAGCTCGTCCGCCTCTGTCTGGCGTTTTTTTGTAGAAGCGCAAATCGTGTCATGCACCTCCACATCTTTGCAGTATGTACAAATTGTCTGTACAATCTCTTCAAAAACCGCGCGATTCATTGTCGTCTGCGCCACAAGGCATACGCCCGCATGCCGAAGCTGCGCCGCTTCCTTCACAGAGCCAACCACCCGCGCGCTGCCATGTGCCCAGCCGCAGATTCCAATTACCTCAGGATGGCTTTGGTCACCGACAATGACAATTTTCTTGCCGTGTTCACTCTCACGCGCAACAATCTCATGAATCGCCTTTACGTAAGGACACGTCAGATCAATGACCTCGCGCGCCGCGCGCTCCGCTGCTACAACAGTATCCCTTCCGACACCATGCGTCCGGATAACCAGCACAGCATCCTCTGGACATTCGGATACATCCTGTATGGTAACAACGCCTTTTTGCTCCAAATCCCCAGTCACCGTGCGGTTATGAATCAGCTCGCCCAAAACGGCAATCTTCTCCCCCGCCTGTACCAGCTCATAAACGCGGTCTACTGCCTTTTTTACACCAAAACAGAACCCCGCGCTCTTTGCAATCTCAATTTTCTGCTTCACAGAGCACTTGTCCTTTCAGACTGCATAATAACAGTATATATTCTATCGCAATTTTTCACCTTTTGCAAGCCTTTTTTTCGTATCTGCGTCCATTTTTTTGATTTCTTCCAAAATTTCTTCACTAATCTGCTGCAACTGCTCATTGGACAGCTTTTCGTCATAGTATTTCTCCAGAGAAACCGGCTTGCCAAATACCACATAAATACGGTGAAACAGCTTATACTCCCCCACAATTACACCCGGCACAACCGGGACCCGTGCGCGCAGGGCCAGCATAGATACGCCCGCCTTTGCATCTACGTTCTCGCCGCGGCGCACCCGCGTTCCCTCTGGGAAAATTCCGAGCACTTCGCCCGATTTCAAAAGCGACAGCGCCGTTTTGATTGCCTTCAGGTCGTTCCCCTTCCGGTCGAGCGGGAACGCATTCAACTTTTTAAACAACCAGCCGAGCAGCCTGTTTTTGAACAGCTCCTTTTTCGCCATAAAATGCAGCTGGCGCGGACAGGACAGCCCGCCTGCAATCACATCCAGATTGCTCCGATGGTTCATCGCAAGGACGAATCCGCCCTCTACCGGGATGTTGTCCCTTCCAATAACTTTACGCGGCATAAACGGCGCAAATACAATCATGGCAATTACTTTGATGACAGCATAAAACATAGGATACCCCTCTTAATTTTTATAACCGTTTCTGAATAAAGGACAGGATTCTCTCAACCGATTCATCCAGGCTTGCGCCGGTCGTATCAATCCGCTCTGCATCTTCCGCCTGGCGCAGCGGTGCAAATGCGCGCGCCGAGTCGTTTCTGTCGCGCTGTTTCATGTCCTCGAGCACGTCCTCAAAACGGACGCTGTTTCCCTTTTGAATCAGCTCCTCATACCGCCGCCTTGCCCGGTCCTCCACATCTGCAGTCAAAAAGATTTTGATTTCCGCGTCCGGCAGGACATACGTCCCAATATCGCGGCCGTCCATAATCACATTCTGCCGCCGCGCCAACGCACGCTGCAATTCCACCAACTTCAGCCGAACCGCCGGTACAGTCGCCACGTCGGACGCTCCCATGCTGACCTGCGGCGTACGGATTTGCTCCGACACATCTTCACCGTTTAAGAAAATATGCTGGTTTCCGTCCTGATAGGAAATATCAATCGTTATGTTTGGCAGCGCCGTTTCCAATGCGCCGTCCTTGTTTTTTGTGTCAACCCCGTTTTCCAGCGCATACAGTGCCACCGTACGGTACATGGCCCCCGTATCAATGTAGGTAAAGCCCAGACGCTTCGCCGCCGCCTTCGCGATTGTACTCTTCCCCGCGCCGGACGGCCCGTCGATTGCAACGCTGACCGTTTTCATTCGTGTCCAACTCCCTTTAACCTGCAAATATAAAAAAGTTTACAACAAAATATTCGACATATTTGTGCCGAATCCCTTTCTTTCTGCAAAAAAGTCACACGGCCCGGTGTCCCATACCGAGCGCCACCTCGTCCAGGTTCAAAAGCCCAACCGCAAAGAATACCGCCACACTGATATGGTCGCGGTGGCGCGCAATGCCGATTTTCCCGCCGACACTCAGCCCAATGGCCTTGTTGGCAATCTGTGACAGCGCCTCATGCGCCGCGCCGGCAACCGCTCCCTGCTCGAGGTGTGAGTCGCCAATCACGCCTTCCCGCTTTGCCGAAACGACAGCCCGCTCGACAATTTTTGTCACCGAGTTTAAAAAGTCGCCGCCGTAGTCCGCCGCCGCTGTATAAATACCCAGCTTCCGGTAGCCGTCCTGCAACTTCTTTTCCGCCTCGCGCCCGTCCGATATCGCCATTTTGATTGCCGCGCGCGCAATATCCTTACTTCCGTAATCATATTCGCTCATTGGTTCTCTCCTTTTCTTTTGTATTCCGTATCTTTTAATTATCCTCCACGAGGAAGGTCCCAACATTGTCAATGCCGCCGCTGCCGGTAACAAGCCGCCCGACGCATTCCGTCGCCACATTTGCTCCCTTTCCGGTAACAATCAGCATCACCGGTGTTTCAAGCCCGCGCGTGTCAAGCTCCACCACGCACTGGTTAAAAATGTCGAGCGTTTTTTCCTGTTCTGTGACCACGCCGACGCTTTCCCCGTTGATAAGCAGCGTGGGTGCATTTTCCTCGCTCACACCTTCAAAATGCAGATATAACTGCCCGTAGCTCGTCGAGCCGGCGACCTCATTTTCGAGAATGGCCGTACTGTCTGTTACAACAACCGCGTTATTTACGCCTATAAACAGATAAATACCATAGCACAGGACAAGCGCTCCAAGCAAAATATACACCTTTGTCCCAATCTTCATACGCAACGCCCCTTTCCTTATCCCATTATATGAGAAAGGATGGAACAACATGCGCACACTTCCCTACGCGTGGTCGCCGGCAAGCCAGCCGGTCGAAAACGCAATCTGTAAATTATACCCACCCGTATAGGCGTCCACGTCGAGTACCTCTCCGGCAAAATACAGCCCACTCACAAGCTTCGACTCCATGGTAGAAGGATTGATCTCTTTGACATTGACGCCGCCGGAGGTGATGATCGCTTCCTCAATCGGGCGGAACCCAGCTACATCGAGGCGCAAATCCTTGAGCGTTTCCACAAGGCCCTGCCGCTCCTCGCGGGAAAGCTGGTTAACAACCTTATGCGCAGGGGCGCCGGACAAACGAACCACAACCGGAATCAGCGTCTTGGGCAAAAGCTTGTCAAGCGCGTTAATCAGATGCTTATTTGTATTCTGCGCAAAGTCGCGCCGGATTCGCTCGTCAAGCTGCTGCGCCGAAAGCGCAGGCTTTAAGTCAATATGCAGCCGGTACTGCTTTTTTCCCATGTCGCGCATATGCGCGCTGGCGGACAGAACAACCGGCCCGCTCACTCCAAAGTGTGTAAACAGCAACTCTCCAAAATCCTCATATATACACTTGTCCCGCTCGTCCGTCACAGTGAGGGCAATATTCTTCAGCCCAAGTCCCATCAGCTCTCTGACCCACTGCTGGCGTGTCACGAGCGGCACGAGCGAGGGCCGGCACGCTACGATGCTGTGTCCGGCCTGCCGGGCAAATTTATATCCGTCCCCCGTCGATCCAGTAAGTGGGTACGACAGCCCGCCCGTGGCAACAATCACGCTGCCGCATTTCATCGCTGTGCCATCCCGGAATCGGACGCCGCGAACGGCACCGTCTTGCAATATCAGTTCCCGTGCTTCCTTTTTCATGACGCGGACGTTCGGACTTTGCAGGGCGAAGCGTTTCAGCCCCTCGACCACGTCCTTCGCCTTATCCGATACGGGAAACACGCGTCCGCCGCGCTCCACCTTCGTTTCCACGCCATACTCGCGCAGAAGCGCAATCAAGTCGTCATTGGTAAAAGAGTAAAGCGCACTGTATAAAAAGCGCGCATTGCCCGGCACCTGGCGCAGCATGTCTTCTATCTCACAGCTGTTTGTGACGTTACACCTGCCCTTGCCCGTAATCCGCAGCTTTTTCCCCAACATGGGATTCTTTTCTATCAATGCGACGCGCCGTCCCCGCTGAGCAAGCCGCCCTGCCGCAAGCAGCCCCGCCGCCCCGCCGCCGATTACGGCGGTACAGCTTTCCATCTGTTTTTCCATATTATTCATCCTGTCCGGTACGGGCCGTTCCGCACCGTCAGTTCCCTTCTGTGTCAAATTTTTCATAGACCTGATACTCGTCCCAGATTTTTTCAAGCTTTTCAAACGTCGCTACGACCTCGCCCTGCTTTTTCATGCTGATTGCCACAATGAGCGCATTGATCACACTCAGCGGCGCAACAAGCGAATCAACAAACGAGGCCATATCGCTGCGCGCTATCAGGGACATATCCGCCGCCTGTGCAATGGGCGACGCTTTGCTGTCGGTAATGCTGACAACGGTCGCGTTCCGGCTTTTTGCATAATGAATCGCCTTGAGCGTCCGCTTTGAATAGCGGGGGAAACTAATACCGATTAAGACATCTCCCTCGCCAATGCGGAAAATCTGCTCGAACAGCTCGCTCGCCGTCGAAGTCTGCACATGGCGGACGTTGCCGCAAATCAGGTTTAGGTAAAAACTCAAAAACATCGCAAGCGACGCGGAACTGCGAACGCCGATGATATAGACCGTCTTTGCGTTGACAACTGCCTCTGCAATCTGCTCAAACTCATCTTTGTCAATTTCCGCAAGCGACGCACGTAGGTTATCCATATCCGCCTCCAGCACGCTCTGTAAAACATCTTCCTTCGCAATCCGATCCGACGCCACGCCGACGCGCTGTGCCGCTGTCAGCCGCGTCCGAATCATGGAACGCAGCTCTCTCTGCATCCCCGGATATCCGTCATAGCCCAGTTCGCTGGCAAACCGTACAACGGTTGACTCGCTCACACCAACTGTCGCGCCGAGCTTTGCAGCGGTGATGTACGCCGCCTTATCGTACTGCGACAGGATAAACTCCGCAATGCGGCGCTGTCCCTTGCTGAAGGTGTCCATTCCGTCCTGGATTCGGGTCAATAAATTATCATGTTGTTCCATTGCACTCTCCTCAATCAAATCCAACTGTGTATTTATAATATTATCATAATACATTTTGCTCCACTTTGCAAGAAAAAGTATATGTTCCTGCAAAATTTATATAAAAAATAGCCAACTCAATTTGAGTCGGCCCTGCTACCTGCTTTTTAGTCCGATAAATTATTACTATTAACTATCTTCCCTTTGTTCTGCAAAGTAAAGTCCCCAGTCTTTAAATTCTTTAATTAATGAATAAACATCTTTCCCATTAATCTCAATTCTTTCACTATACCCAGGAGATTCTTCTGTAAAAATATCCCACGCCGTAATAAGTTTTTCTGTTTTAAGAATATCAAAATTTTGAAATAGAACATCGTAAGCATTATTTTCTTGCGTAAGTATCGTAACAACATTATACTTATTTACTGCAATTTCATCGTGATTATTCCGTGAACCAAATCCAAAACTGCATAAACCATCATTGGCAAGCAGTTCTCCAACAGTATCCAAAAAGTTAAACGCTTCATCTTCCTCAAGATAATCCTTATAATAGATATCCGTATGTGTACTTTCTAATACGCCAGGTGATAATTCTTTTTCGTCGGACAAATTGGCCGGTACTTCCAAAAAGAAAAACACCGGGCCTTTCTGCATAGATATAAAACATTTTAAAACTTGCACTATTTTTTCAACATTAATATTTGATAGGTATCCATATTCTGTTTTTTCATATGCCTCATATAATTTATCTGCATTTTCTATCTTGCAGCCATCCTTCATATTTAGCATATTTATCCCTCCAACTCAAAAAGGTTTGTTTCTTCATTATACCATATATGTCCAATCACAACAACAAAAAAGAGGCAAAACCGCAATTTCGCCTCCTTTTTTGCTATTTTTGGAACGGAATCGACAGTACAAGCTCGCCTGTCACGTTTCTCGCCTCATAGTACGTTCCGTTCTCATCTGCCTTATAACCACTATCAAACGGGTCGCCAACCAGATAAAAGTCCAGTCTCGAATTGAGCGCGGCAGACACCTCCCGCTCACAGTCCGGCGGCGCAAGAAAGCGTACCGTCGCATTTTTCAGCCCTGTCACTCTAATACGCCGGCGCATATAGAAACTTCCTGGGGAAATGTCGTGACAGCCGACAACGCCCTCCGCCTGCTCGACAAACACACGGCATTCGCGCAGTTCCGCGCGGCTAAACGAGTAATTTGCATAGCCTTGCGGGTCGATATACGTTTCGCCCGCAAGCAGAAGCGGCGCGCCAAGCGGGAAGCGCAGCCTCGTCCTCACCGTCGTGTCCGCCGCGCAGACGGCAAACATCAGCGCATTTTCGTGCCGTGCCAGCACGATGACCGGTTCCTTTGATGAGGCCGATATCTTATCAAAACAAATTTCATACCCTAGATAACCGAGCGCATAGCGTATTAGCGACTCGCCCGAAAAATACTGCTCCTCATTGTCCGGAGTGAGAAGGTGCCCGCCAATATAGTCCGCAGAACAGGTCCCCTTGAGCCAGACGGTACGTTCCGACGCCGTTCCGGCAACAAGGCCATCCACCTCCACAAACGTCTGCGCTGCGCCGCACTTATCGCGCAGTACCGTATCAAGCCCTCCGCCGCAGCTCACGCGCCGGTGCATGAGCGTTTTCGCTTTTGTCCCGCGAAGGATCCTATCCGGCTCCTGCGCCACCGATACAGGGAGCGCACCGAAGCGCTCCGGTTCCGCGGGCGATACGTTTACCATGCTTAAAAACGCCTCGCTTGCGCGGTCAACGCTTCCATAAAAGATTGCCTTGCCGCCGCTCCGGGCAAAATCCAAAATGGCCGCCTCATAGGCCGAGCCCGCCACAGGAATCGTCGAAACGAGTATGCTGCGGCAGTAATTTTCCGGTCTTTCCCGATAACTCCTTGTGAAATTTGTAGTAGAAACAACGCCGCCAACCGGCAATCCATGGTTAATTGCACCGCGCATGAACCAGTCGCCGAAAAACATCTCCCGAATACTTTTCTCGTCCTGGCTGGCGTGATATTCCTCAAACGGATAGACCCACAGCACCGGCGGAGGAGCGTCGGGTGCATAGCGCAGCGCCTTCTGGATATGCACCGACGGCTCATACGCGCAAAAGTCCGGCATATCTCCAAAGGAGTTGTCCGCCGACAGGATATTAAGATGCGTCGGGAGCGCCGCCGCGCCATCCCCGCCGAGGCGGCATACCATCATAGGCAGATAGATGTCGTGTGGCAAAGCCTCATAGCGATCCGCCCATGGGCTGTTCGCCCACCATGGGTCGTGGACATAGTAGCGGAAGAGGTACCGCTCGTCCGGCAGCTCGGCAATCCGGCTCATATACCCGCACAGCTCCAGACCAAAGTCGCCGTTGAGCGCCGCCCACGGGCTGTTCGGCGGCGGCAGAAGGTCAAACCCGCCCTCATAAATATCTTTCAGCGGCACGCCGTCCGTCGCAAGGTCAATCCCTGCGGTCAGGTTCGTACCGCGCGTTTCTATGCGGCAGTCCGGACACTCGGCGCGCAGCAGCCGCCAAAAGCCGAGGATTTTCTCCTTTGCTTCCCCAATACGCGAAACGTCGAACTCCTTCCCATCGAAAACCGCTCCCGTCGTGCTCCATGTTTCCATTCCAAACCCAAACCCATTTGACAGCCAAAGGTAATCAAACCCCATAGCGTCGAGAAAATGCCTGCACTGCCGTCCAAAAAAGGTGCCGAACGGCGTCCCCTCCGGTATTCCGTCCGGAAATCCGGCATAGTGCACCGTGTCCGCGTGCAGCTCCGTGTAACAGCACACAAACGACTTTGCCCCCATCGTGGCAGCGCGGCAACACTCCGGGTGGCGGCGGTACTTAAAGTCCGACTTTGCAAACTCCGGCCCGGGGTCAAACGTTTCCCCGACGCGGATATGTTTGTCCGGGTAAACCTGCGCGCCGACCTCCTTTAACAGCGATACGACCCGCTTCAGCAGGCCATATGTAAAGCGCGGCGGGTCAGGGATGTAGTCATAGCAGCGCGAGTGGAGCGCGACGCGCTCCGGGTCTGCCGTTTTGTCCCATCCCTCGATGTTGTTTGCCCCGCCGACATAATGCCCCCACTCCATCTCTTCTTCATAATCGCCGTGCCAATCGAGGATTTCGCTCCCATCCGCTGTCCAGAGCAGGACGGACACTTCTTTAGCCTCCCCAACCAGGATGCGCCATTGGTCATACAGTTTTTCAATCACAGCGCGCATATACGCCTCGTCGGTCTTTTTAAACGGTTTTAGACTCATCTCAAGCGTCACACCGTAGAACATGGCTGTGCTCCCCCTTCTCTCGTTATCATTTTCAACAGTTCTTTAGCAAATAACTTGTGCATATCGCGCGCAGGGTGGTTGATTCGGTTGGCAAGCAAGACGGTCGTATCCACGCCACGCGCATTGTATTGCTTCCATATCCGGTAGCAGTCGCACACCGCAACGCCTTGCGCCGCGGCAGTGCGCATGGCCGCGTCCATAAAGGCATCCATCCTGCCGCCGGTCTGATACTCCGCCGTCTTATAGGCATAGTCGCGCAGGCCGCCGGTTAGACCGCCATCTACATAGGTGTTGAGCATGTTCGGCGTCAGAAACACAGTTTCCACGTCCGCGCGCCGCATCCTTTCAAAAATCTTGCCAAGCGCGTCGGTATAGTCCTCTATCGTACCGTTCACATCGTTGAGCCCGAAACATACCACGGCAAAGTCAGGGCATTTGCTCAATACACCCTGCTCTAACCGCGCAAGCCCCTTTTGAGCGCTGTCGCCGCCGACGCCCGCATTGATAATATGGATTTCCACGTCCGGGTACCGGCTGGCAAGCTTATTTTTCAGCACGGTATGATAGACCGCGTCATAGTCTGTCGTGCCGTGCATGCCGTTAAACGACTCAAAGTAGCCATGCGTCACGCTGTCGCCGAAAAAGGCAAGCGTGACCGGTGCCCCTCTTTTCAGCTTTTCCGTCACCCTCACCGTACCACCACGCTTTCAATCCCGAGCGAATCGGCGACCTTGCGAATCGTATCGGCCCGGTGTCCAACGCCGAGCGCATAGTGGTGTGTCGGCCCCTCCATGACCCACTTTTTGATAAACTCTTTCGTTGTCGGCGCAAAAAAGCCCCGCGTGTTCGTATTGCCGGTCGGCGGGATTGGGCCCTTTTTTGACTCGCCCTCGCCGATGACGAATTTGAAGCTACCGTCCGCCTTCTGCGTAATACCAAGCATGGTGATTGGCCCTTCCTTGATTTTGAACTCTACCGACGCACCGCTGCCCGGCTTGCCGTGGTACTTTTTCAAGCTGCGCAGAATGGGCTTCCCCTCCGCAATGGCAAGGTGGTGCGGCCCGTCGTGCCCGACCAGGATAAAATCCTCGTTAAAGTCAAAGGGATGAAACTCCGCAAAGCTGCCCCCAATCCCAATCCGGTCCAGTATCAGCATGGCAATACACGTCTTAATGTCATATTCGCCGCACATGGGAACCCCCTGCGCAATCAGAAGCGAATTGCCTACAATCAGTGCGCTGATCACCTCACGCGTAAGACTGCCAGGCTGTCCTTCGTAATAATATGCAAGTCCGGTTAGGTTTTCGTCCTCCACAAGCGTATCGAGCGCAACCGACGCACGCGCCGCACGGTACAAGTCCTCGTCGGTCAGCTTCATCGTCACCGGGTCGCTCTCCGGCTCTGGCATTTCAAATTCTTTTTGAATCACCTTAACCTTTTCCCGAACCGCCGCGTCACTCGCCGTCTGATAACGTGCAGCGAGCGCGTCCGCCTCTAAAAGCGGCACATGCACTCCAAACGCGCCCGCCACCGCTGTCGGATCGGCGTGCATATCGTACATAGCCTCCAATACATGCCCCATCAATCCAATGCGCGCACCCCGCAGGCCGGCAAGCGCCTTTGCCGCGTCGCACCAGTCCGCAATCTCCCGCCGCGCGGCCGCGTCGTCGTACAAAGTGCCAATCACGACATCCGCCACGGGCTTTCCAAGACGGATGGCTACGCCGGTAAACTCCGGCACAGAACAGATGTTGTCGTTTTCGAGCTGCATAAAGGTGGAAGCCTTTGTGTAGTCGAGCGCGCGCCGTGGCTGAAGCGCGGCAAGCACGACCGGCGCGCGCGCCGCACGGATAATCGGCGCAAATACGCTTGAGGTTGCATACGTCGCCATGTTACAGAAAATCAGGTCAAGCCCTGCGCCTGCCATCTGTTCCGCCGTGGTAAACGCCTTCTCGCTCGTGTCCACCATGCCGAAGTCAATTACTTCAACACTGTTCTCCTTTACCATACTGACAAAATCGGCATGGTAGCCCATGATGTTGCTATGTAGTCCGTCAAACTGTTCCCAGTACGTTCCGTGCGCCACGGCAAAAACGCCGACGCGCGCTAAAGCGGTTTGTTTCCGTTGTATCATCGCTCTGTCCCCCTTTTTTCTTGATTATAGCAAAAATCTATGCTATAGTATATGTAAAAAGAAAACGTCCATTTGTCAAAAACGAACCTTTACCAGAGAGGCGAACAATATGAAACAAATTCCGCTGGATAATGCACAGCCGCTTATTCGCTATGCGCAAATGCTGACAATTACAGACGGCGCGCTGTATGGTATTGCAAAAGCTTATGACAACCGAATATTTTTGTGTGTCAAAGGCAGTGGGCGTATTGTAATTTCCAATACAACATATTCGATACAGCCGGGGACACTGCTTTTGTGGGGGCCGGGGCTGGCATACCACTATGAACCGGATGAAACGATGACCCTGCTCGGTTTCAACTTCGATTTTACACAACAGAGCGCATCTAAAGTCATGCCGATTCCTCCGGTAAAAAGCTCCCTGTTCGACCCGGCACTCATTACAGAACAGGTTTCCTTTTCCGATACGGACTGTTTTCGTACGCCGCTTTGTTTGACCGATATGTTGTATCTGAAGGGCCGTTTCCTGGAAATCAAAGAGGAATTCATGTACAAAAAACGCCGCTACCGCCACCGTTGTAGTGCGCTTTTTTCCGACCTGCTGGCTTTGCTGGTGCGCGCGGCAGAAGCGCCAGTATCCGGGGCCGAAAAGCACAGCAAAGCAGACGAAATCATCGCCTATATCCAAACAAACTACCAAAACGATTTATCAAACCGGCATTTGGGTGAGGTTTTCGGCTACCACCCCGGCTATATCGGTCGATTAATCCGTATGGCGACTGGAATGCCAACGCACCAGTATTTGCTCAATTACCGTATCGAGCGTGCCATCGACTATTTGCAGTCCGGTGAAGCAAATGTGTCACAGGCTTGTTTTCTGTGCGGTTTTCACGATTTGGCCCACTTTTCAAAGTCCTTTCGTGCAAAGACTGGGCGCGCACCGTCGGACTATCTGCGGTAAAGTGTTCTGCGTAGATAAAAATTTACAAAAAATAAAATTTTCTTCTAATTTTGCTTGACAAGCTCCCGCTTTTATAGTATACTAATCTTCGTCGCGTGAAAAGGTAGATAAATATGGCGGTGTAGCTCAGTTGGCTAGAGCAAACGGTTCATACCCGTTAGGTCGGTGGTTCAAGTCCACTCGCCGCTACCACTTCGGAGCAGGCTTTGCTTGCTCCGATTTTTTATATTTTGCAAAAAAACACGGGTATATCCCGTGTTTCTTTAATCCCTTTTATTCTTCTGTTAAAGGCTGGGCATACGCCTCCACTAACAGCCGGACATGAAGAAACTCACAAAGCTTTTGATATTCCTCCATCGCTTTTTTATTTCCAGCTGAACGTTTTACTGCTTTAATCATCAGGTTTTTCGGCGTTTCAAGCGGCGAAATGTACTCCAACGCCGTCACCTCATATCCACGCGCCTCAAGGTACAACGCACGCATTGCGTCGGTCAGATCGTCAGCCAACCGCGCCTTAAAAACCGGAAATTTGAGCAGTGCATTAAGCGGTTCGCACGCATACTGCGACAGCATTTCCTTATGGCAGCACGGCACGCACACAATCGCGCCAACGCCGCTGCGGATACCGAGGCCGAGCGCCATATCCGTCGCCGTGTCGCACGCGTGGAGCGACACCAGCATATCAATCGGCTTGGCCGGCACATAGGCATTGAGGTCGGCACAGAGAAACTCCATGTTATGATAGCCTAAATTGCGCGCCATTTTTTGCGACGATGCAATCACATCTTTATTGTAGTCGATTCCAATGAATCTGCAGTTCATCTTACGCATATCGCGCATGTAATAGTTGAGCACAAACGACAAATACGACTTGCCGCACGCACAGTCAAGCACCGTAACGCACCGGTCGTTCGGCAGCGTGTCCACCAATGGCGCAATCAGCTCGATATAGTGGTCAATCTGGCTGTATTTGCGCAGCATATCGTTTTTCAGCTTGCCCTCGGCAGATAATATGCCAATCTCTTTCAGCAGCGCGTCCGCCTGCTCTATCTTGATAATATAGTCACGCGCGCCCGTATTCTGCGGTTTTTGCGGCGCAGCGGCGCTGTCCGCTGCGTCCATCTGCCGCGTTTTCACGCCGCGGTCAGAGCCTTCTACCACGATTTGCGCACCGCGCTCTTGATAAGTAACCTGCACCTCGTCATATTTGACACACTCTGCCGTGACAAAGGCAGATATCCCGTCCCGGTTCGTCTGCCTCTGCGTGCCATTATAACGAATCAGGAAGGAGTCCTCCGCCTGTGCCGTTACTGTAGCAGAAAACGCCCTGCGGCCCGAGCGGAATACAATATCGATTTGTTTAAAAAACGCGAAATTCTCCGCAAGCCGCGCCATAACGCCGCTAAGCAACAACGCAACCTTCGCGGCGGTCTGGTTCTTCATATCGCTTCCCCTTCCCGCTCTTATTTGATTCCAATGTCTTTACGGTAATGTGCGTCCTGAAAGCTGATTTTCTCCACCGCCGCATACGCGTCTTTGATTGCACCGTCCAAGTCGGACGCCGTCGCCGTCACGCCAAGCACGCGCCCGCCTGCGGTCACGAGCTTGTCGCCGTCTTTTTTCGTCCCCGCGTGGAACACCGTAATGTTATCCGCCTTGCAAGCCTCGTCAAGTCCCTCAATCGGATATCCCTTCTCATATTTGAGCGGATATCCGCCCGACGCCATAACGACACATACCGCCGCATTGTCGTACCATTCGATTTCAATATCAGAAAGCCGTTCTTCCACAATGGCAAGAATAATCTCGGCTAAATCGGTCTTGAGTCGCGGCAGGACAACCTGCGTTTCCGGGTCACCGAACCGGCAGTTATATTCGATTACCTTGATTCCCTTCTGCGTCAGCATCAACCCAAAGTAGAGCACGCCCTTAAACGTCCTGCCCTCCTTGTTCATCGCCTCCATGGTCGGCAAAAATACGTCCTTCATGCAGATTTCTGCAAGTTCCGGCGTATAGATACGGCTCGGACTGAACGTCCCCATGCCGCCCGTGTTGAGGCCCTTGTCGCCGTCGTAGACGCGTTTATGGTCCTGTGCCGACACCATCGGCTTAATCGTTTTCCCATCCGTAAACGCCAGGACGGAAATCTCCGGCCCGGTCAGATACTCCTCAATTACGATACGCTTGCCCGCGTCGCCGAACATGGCGTTGTCCATCATCTCGCGGATGGCGTCGCGCGCCTCGTCCTTCGTCTGCGCAATGATTACACCTTTGCCGAGCGCCAATCCCTCCGCCTTGATGACAATCGGGCACGCTTTGTCCTCGATATAGGCGAGCGCGTCCGCGCTGCTCGTGAACACTTCGTATTCCGCCGTGGGGATACCGTACTTTTTCATCAGTTCCTTTGAAAATACCTTGCTGCCCTCGATGATTGCCGCCGCCTTGTTCGGCCCAAAAGCCTTGAGGCCCTTTGCCTCCAGCGCATCCACCATCCCCATAACAAGCGGATCGTCCGGCGCGACGAACGTCAGGTCAATGCTGTTTTTCGACGCAAAATCAACAATCCCGTCAATATCTGTCGCCGCAACTGGCACGCACTCCGCCACCTGCGCAATGCCGCCGTTGCCCGGCGCACAGTAGAGCTTGTCCACTAGCGGCGACTGCGCCAGCTTCCACGCTATCGTATGTTCGCGGCCGCCGCCGCCCACAATCAAAATTTTCATATTGATTCTTCTCCTTGCACTATAGTGTAAAAAGAGGGGCGAGCCTCCCCGCCCCTTGTACTTCTATTTTAGTGTTTAAAGTGGCGCATGCCGCAGAATACCATCGCAATCCCGTGCTCGTTGCATGCGTCAATTGAGAGCTGGTCTTTGATGGAGCCGCCCGGCTGAATAATCGCCGTAATACCGGCCTTTGCCGCTTCCTCTACGCAATCCGGGAACGGGAAGAATGCGTCGGATGCAAGCACCGACCCCTTCGCCCGGTCGCCCGCATAGTCGATTGCAATCTTGGTCGGCAGTACGCGGTTCGTCTGCCCCGGGCCGACGCCGGTCGTCATGTTATCCTTTGCAAGCACAATCGCGTTCGACTTCGTGTGCTTCACAACCTTCCACGCAAAGTTCAAATCTTCCATTTCCTTTTCCGTAGGCTTGCGCTCCGTTACGCACACGAGCTGTTCCGGGTCGTACGTTTCCGAATCGTACTCCTGCACCAGCAGGCCGCCGAGTACCTTTTTCATATCATAAGTCGTTTTCTTACACGGTTTCTTGCTAATATCTTTCAGTTCAAGCAGACGGATATTCTTCTTCTGCGACAGAATGTCAAACGCTTCCTTTGAGAAGGACGGCGCAATAATAATCTCGAGGAAAATCTTTGCCAGTTCTTCCGCCGTCTGTGCGTCCACCTCGCGGTTGAGCGCAACAATGCCGCCAAAAATCGAGACCGGATCCGACCTGTACGCATTCTGGTACGCCTCATAGATATCCTTGCCGATTCCTACGCCGCAGGGGTTCGTATGCTTGACCGCAACGGCAGCCGGCTCGTCAAACTCCTTTAAGAGCGCAATTGCGCCGTTTGCGTCGTTGATATTATTGAACGACAGCTCCTTACCGTGGAGCTGCTTCGCGCTTGGGAGCGCGCCGTCGTACTTCGAAATTTCCTTATAAAATACAGCTTTCTGGTGCGGGTTTTCGCCGTAGCGCATATCCTGCACCTTTTCGTATGTAAGGGAAAGCGTCTGGGGGAACTGCTCCTTGCCAATCACGCCGCGCAGATAGGTCGAAATCAGCGTGTCGTAGCTCGCCGTGTGCTCAAACACCTTATACGCCAGCATAAACTTTGTGTCCTTCGACACCGCGCCGTTTGCCTTGTATTCGTCAATGACTGTTTTATAGTCTGCCGGGTCTACGACAACCGCAACATCCTGGTAATTCTTCGCCGCTGCGCGAATCATAGTCGGGCCACCGATGTCGATGTTCTCAATCGCTTCTTCCAGCGTAACGCCGTCTTTCATAATTGTCTGCTTAAACGGATACAGATTGATTGCCACAACGTCAATTGTGTCAACGCCAAGCTCCGAAAGCTGCTGCATATGTTCTTCATTGGAGCGCATTGCCAAAATCCCCGCATGAATCTTCGGGTGCAGGGTCTTGACCCTCCCATCGAGGCACTCCGGAAAACCCGTAATCTCGCTCACGCCGGTAACTGCAACGCCGGCCTCGGCCAGTGCACGCTTTGTGCCACCTGTAGAAATGATCTCAAACCCCAGCGCGACAAGCTCCTTTGCAAAGTCCACAATCCCTGTTTTATCGCTTACGCTCAGTAATGCCCTTTTTGCCATGTAAACCCCCGTCCTTTCCAACACAATCACGAATCAATTTTTACCCACCGGCCGCTGACTGTCAGCCGTCCGGCGCAGAACAGCTCTGCCGCCTGCGGCAGAATCTCCCACTCGGCCTGCTCCATCACGCGCTTTTGCAGCGTTTCCGGCGTATCGTCGTCCTCGACCGCAACACACTTTTGCAAAATAATTGCGCCGCCGTCGGTCACGCCGTCGACAAAGTGCACCGTCGCGCCCGTCAGCTTCACACCGTAGTCGAGCACAGCCCGGTGAACGCGAAGCCCATAGTACCCGTCGCCGCAAAACGACGGAATCAGCGCCGGATGCACGTTGATAATGCGTCCTGCAAAGCGGCCGAAAAACGCCTCCGTCACAATCGTCATAAAGCCCGCCATCACAACCAGGTCAATCTGCTTTTCCTCCATGCAGTCCGCCAGCGCAGCGCTGAACGCGTCCCGGTCTTTATAATCCTTTTTTTCAATGACACACGTTTCAACGCCCGCGTTCTCCGCCCTCGTAAGCGCATATGCGCCCGGCTTGTCCGACACGACGAGCGCAACAGCGCCGCTTTTGAGAATGCCGTGCGTCTGCGCATCCAGCAGCGCCTGCAAATTTGTTCCGCCGCCGGACACCAAAACTCCAATCCGTTTCATCTGTTTCCTCCAAGCTCGCTTATTCAAACAGAACGCCGTTTTCGCCTTCCGCGACGCGCCCGATGATAAACGCCTTTTCGCCGTTTTTCTCCAGACAGGTCACCGCGTCGTCCGCTTTGTCCGCGTCGACCGCCATAACCATGCCGATTCCCATATTGAATGTATTGTACATTTCGCTGTCCTTCAGGTTTCCCGCCCGCTGCAACAGCGTAAAGATGGGCAGCACGTTCCAGCTTCCCTTCTGGATGACCGCGCACAGCCCCTCCGGGAGCATCCGCGGAATATTTTCGATAAAGCCGCCGCCTGTGATATGCGAAATCGCGTTTATGCCAACCTTCTCAATGACGTCCAAAACCGGCTTCACATAGATTCTCGTCGGCTCCAAAAGCGCTTCGCCGAGGCTCTTATTCTCGAGCGCCGCAATCTTTTCATTAAGCCGCGCATTATCCTCTTCTTTGCCGGTAATGTTAAACAGCTTGCGCACGAGGGAAAACCCGTTTGAGTGTACGCCGGACGATGCAATCCCGACGAGCATATCGCCGCTTTTTACCTTGCTGCCGTCGATGATGTTATCCTTATCCACAATGCCGACTGCAAAGCCGGCTAAATCGTATTCGCCGACCGGATAGAAGCCCGGCATCTCAGCCGTTTCCCCGCCGACCAGCGCCGCACCAGCTTGTACACATCCGTCCGCAACGCCGCTCACAATGTTTGCCACCTTTTCGGGGAAATTCTTCCCCACAGCAAGGTAGTCCAAAAACAGCAGCGGCTTTGCGCCAGAGCATACAATGTCGTTGACACACATGGCGACACAGTCCTGTCCCACCGTGTCATGTTTATCCATAATAAACGCGAGCTTGAGCTTTGTTCCGACTCCATCCGTTCCGGAAACGAGCACCGGCTTTTTGTACCCCTCCGGCAGCTCAAACAGGCCGCCAAAGCCGCCCAAGCCAGACAGCACGCCGCTTGTAAACGTCTTATTTACATATTCCTTCATCAGCCGAACCGCCTCGTACCCCGCGTGTACGTCGACACCCGCTGCCTTATAACTTTCGTTCATACCGCTTCCCCCTGTTTCTTATCGTACTTCAATTTTCTTCCCGTCAAACGGCACTTCCATCACATAATCGCCGGTAAAGCACGCGTCGCAGAACTTTTTCTTCTTTCCCATCAGCATTTCCGGCAGCGACTCGCGCTTCAAAAAGCCGAGGCTGTCCGCGCCGAGAATCTGACGGATTTCCTCAATCGAGTGCTTACATGCAATCAGCATATCCTGATTTGGAATGTCTGTTCCAAAATAACACGGATAGATAAACGGCGGCGCACAGACACGCATATGTACTTCTTTTGCCCCCGCATCACGCAGCATCTGCACAATATGCTTTGACGTCGTACCACGCACAATGGAGTCGTCTACCATGACGATACGCTTGCCTTTTACTGCACTTGACAGCGCATTAAGTTTAATCTTAACCGCCTGCACGCGCTGGGACTGCGTCGGCTGGATAAAGGTGCGCCCAATGTACCGGTTTTTAATCAGGCCGACGCCGTACGGAATCCCGGACTCCTTTGCGTAGCCGATTGCCGCGTCAATGCCGGAATCCGGCACCGCGATAACCAAATCCGCATCGACCGGATGCTGGCGTGCCAGAAGGCGGCCGCCCTCGTTGCGTGCCTCATAGACGCTCACGCCGTCGATTACGCTGTCCGGACGCGCAAAATAAATATATTCAAAAATACAGATATTGGAATCCACTTCCCGACAGTTGCTCTTATCCGAACGAATGCCCTCATGGTCAACGCAGAGCACCTCGCCCGGCTCAAGGTCGCGGATAAACTTTGCCCCGACCGCGTCGAGCGCGCACGTTTCCGACGCATAAATATACGAATGCTCCGTTTCGCCGAAGCAGAGCGGCCGAAGCCCCCATGGGTCGCGCGCTGCAATCAGCTTCCGCGGGCTCATCACAACAAGGCAAAACGACCCGCGCAGCCGTTTCATCGTCCGTGCTACTGCCTCCTCAATCGAATGGCACATAATGCGCTCCTGCGCAATAATATAGGCAATTACCTCAGAGTCGCTCGTCGTCTGGAAGATTGCGCCCGCGTTTTCAAACTGCTCACGCAGCTCGTGCGCGTTGACAATGTTGCCGTTGTGCGCCACTGTGAGCGTTCCCTTTTTATATTTGCTGACAAGCGGCTGGGCATTCTCGCGCAGGTTTTCACCACAGGTCGAGTACCGCACATGCCCTACGCCCATCGTTCCTTTTAAGTGGTTGAGCATAGTGTGATTAAATACATCCGGCACCGTCCCCAAATCCTTGTGATGGATAATTGTACCGTCGTCGTTGACTGCAATGCCGCAGCTCTCCTGCCCGCGGTGCTGGAGCGCATACAGGCCGTAGTAAATCGTCTGCGCCGCGTCCATGCCACCGTCCCGGTTGTAAACGCCAAATACACCGCACTCTTCTTTCAGTACCTTCTCGGCAATGTCGCAGCCCTGGCAAATGTGATTCTTTTTCATGGATTACCCCATCCCTTTCCTAAGACTGAAGGATTCGTTTAAAACTTTTATAGCACGCAATAGCATCTTGTATTATCTATGTGCTTATGGCACTACTCAATATACCGCGCTTCCTGCGGTAAGCAGGCCCCGCGAAGTCCTACTTCACGTTTTCTGCTCTTATCTACTGCTTATACCGTTTGACGCTTCGCGTCAAACGAACCCGCACGGATTACCGCGCGGTTTCACCCAATAAACGCTTCAGCACCTCAGCATAAGCGTCCTCTACGCCGCCGAGGTCACGGCGGAAACGATCCTTATCGAGCTTCTCACCCGTTTTGGAGTCCCAGAACCGGCACGTATCCGGCGAAATTTCATCCGCGAGGATAATGTCGCCCTTGTAACGGCCAAATTCGAGCTTGAAATCAATCAGCTCAATGCCCAAATCCTTCAAATAGTCGGTCATAATCTCATTGATTTTAAACGACATGTCCGCAATCTTCGCAAGCTCCTCCTTCGTCGCAAGCTCCATTGCATACACATGGTAATCGTTAATCATCGGGTCGCCGAGCGCATCGTCCTTATAGCTGTATTCCAAAACCGTACTCTTGAGCTTGGTCCCTTCCGGCAGGCCAAGCCGCTTCGACAGGCTGCCCGCCGCAATGTTGCGGACAATAACCTCAATCGGCACGATGGAGACGTTTTTCACAATCGTTTCACGGTCGGAAATCTCTTCTACAAAGTGAGTCGGAATCCCATGGCTCTCCAGCACCTTGAACATCTGGTTCGACACGCGGTTGTTGACAACGCCCTTGTTGAGGATTGTTCCCTTCTTCTCCCCGTTGAACGCCGTTGCGTCGTCCTTATAATAAACGATATAACAATCCGGGTCGTCCGTTTTGAACACCTTTTTTGCCTTGCCTTCGTACAACTGCTCTAACTGTTTCATAATTCTTCCGCCTCCTGCATAATCTTCGTATTTTTCTCCATGACTTCCTCTGCCATTTGCTTTTTAAACGCCGCAAGCTTGTCCGCAATGTCGCCGTATTTGAGCGCCAGTATCTGCGCCGCCAAAATTGCCGCGTTGTCACTGCCATCGATTGCAACCGTTGCAACCGGAATGCCCTTCGGCATCTGCACCATCGACAAGAGCGAGTCAAGCCCGTCCATGGTCGACGACTTGATTGGAATACCAATGACCGGCAGCGTCGTAAAAGCCGCAAGCACGCCGGCCAGGTGCGCCGCCTTCCCCGCTGCGCCAATAATGATTTCAATTCCTTCCGCTTTGGCATTTTTTGCAAAGCGTTCCGCCTCGTCCGGCGTCCGGTGCGCGGAAATCACCCGCACAACGACGTCGATCCCAAAACTTTTGAGCCGTTTCACACACGGTTTGAGCCGTTCAAAATCCGAGTCGCTCCCCATCACGAGCGCAACCTTTGGTGCTGTTTTCATGCTTACTCCCCCTGTTTCTCACTGATTTCATCTATGAAAAAATAAATAGACTAATACCTCGTAACCACTTCGTACGTCCGTAATAGCCTATCAAAATATACTGATTAACTTTTGCTTACACTTTTCCCTTGCAGAGGACGAAAACAAACCAAATTGTTACCAGAGCCGTAGAACTCCCTAAACAACTGCTACCACCCCATACAAAGTTCTTATTTTTAGAATCAAAAATACAGTTTCTATTATACTGTATTGCACGCGCAAATAAAAGAGTTTTTTAAAATTTTTCAACTATTTTTGTAAAACTTTTTTCTTCCACGTCAAAAACAACGACAGATTCACCAAATTTGTACGTGCCGCAAACATCAAAATTAAACTTTTCTACCCGAACGGCGCGTTTGAGTTCTCCCTGCCGCCCTCCTGCATGGCGCGGTATGTACTTCTGCCCCGCTTCCGACGCCAAAAACGCATAGGCAGACTGGTAAAACGTTTTGTCACCCGTTTTCGCCGCCCAGTCCGGCAAAGCAAGGTTTGGGTTACAGCGGATAAAGTCAAGTTTGAGCAAATCGGCAAACAACGCACGGTCCCGCCTGCCATGCTCACAGTAAAATGTAGAAAGAATCGCGTACAGGCTCTTTTTGCTCTGCGGCGCGTCCGCATGGCCTTTCTCCTGAAAAAACGACGCCAGTGCGTCAAAAAACGCGTACGCGCTCTCATATTCCTCTATCGCATACTCCAATGCCTTCTCAAACGTGTGGCTGTTATAATACCGTTCTACCATATCCTCGACACCTTTGAGGCGCAAAAGCTCCGCATAGCTGATAAAGTCGTTTGCCAGCACCTCATACGGCGGCTGTGGCGTAAAGCGGTAGCCGTACTTCTTTGCCTCCTGTCGGATTTTTGTTCCCTTGAGCAGCTTCAAAAAGCCAAGCTGGAGCATATCAGGCCGCAGGGCGAACACGTCGTTAAACGACTGCGTAAAGCGGTCATACTCCTCATGCGGCAACCCAGCAATCAGGTCGAGATGGATATGGATGTTGTTGTTTTTCTGAAGTAGCGCCACATTGCTCCACAGCCGCGCAAGGTCTGCTTTTCGGTCGATTGCCGCGAGTGTTTCCGGATTGGTCGACTGCACGCCGATCTCAAGCTGGAACATGCCAGTTTCCCTTAGTTAAAGATATAAACCCTCATTATCAGTCTACTTTTCCAATAAATCGGTAGTATATCTCTATTTCCTGTATTCTTTCGTTCTCCTCATTCGTTGTTGCTTCGTGAATGAGTATTTTTTCTATCATTGCATTTAATAACGGTGCTGTAAGTTCCTTTGGTACGGAATACTCCTTGATTAACTCAATCCACTTTTCAGCACCTATCATATCCTGTTCCATTTTACTTAATTCTTCTCTTAGGTTGGTTATCTGCTGTTCTAATTCTATCTGTTCCTTTTGATATTTCCCCGACAGCATAATGAAGTTTCGTTCTGTTATCTTCTCACAGGCTCTATCTTCATACATTTTCGCAAATAAACGGTCAATCTCATTTTGTCGGTTCTCGGCTTTCTTCAATGTACTTGACTTTTTCTTTTTTTCCCGTATTCGCTCTGCATTGCCGACTTTCTGTATCTTGTTCAATACCTTTTCTTCGTCCTGCTGTACTGCCTTAGCCCAATACTGCAATCGTTCCAATACGGCTTGATACAGCACATCATAGCGGATATAGTGCATAGAACAATAACCTTTACCAAACTGTCCGTAGAAACTGCAAGAATAATAACTATACGGTGTTTTATTTGCCTTATTTGTTGCAAATCTCATAGACCAGCCACAATCCGCACACTTGACAAGCCCTGCAAATATCGGCGTTGCCTTTTCCTTTGTCTGTCTACGCCTTGATTTTATCTGTTCCTGCACACGATAGAACATTTCCTTGTCAATAATCGGTTCGTGCGTGTTTTCTACTCGAAACCATTCGCTTTCGGGCTTTCGTACTTTCTTCTTGCTTTTGAAAGAAACAGTTGATTGTCGATTATGAACGCTGTTTCCTATATAGACTTCACTTTTTAATATTGCTTTAACATGAGCAATCGTCCACTCATAACGTTTACTTTCGGGCTTTCCCTCAAAGATATGTGCAAAAGTACCGTACCTTGTAAAATTCAACCAAGACGCTGTCGGGACTTTTTCTTCTCGCAGTATTTTTGTGATTTTTGCACTACCGTAACCTTGATAGGCTAAAGAGAAGATTTTTTCAACAATCCATTTTGTTTCCTCATCAACCAACAGTTTCCCTTTGATGTCGGGGTGTTTCTTATATGATTAACTCCTATTAGGAAAACACACTGTCAAAGGGGTATGTAGCGGGGGTTAGCCCGCTA
>CABUKE010000001.1 GCA_902492065.1 uncultured Eubacteriales bacterium | reverse complement strand
GAGTAGGAGAGAGAGGGAGAAAGGAACGGGAGGGCGCTGCCCTCCCGTTTTTGTGCGTAGCAAAAAGCCCGGCATATGCCGGGCTTTGGCTTTTTATAAGTGGGTATAATTTTTTATTTCTTTGTTACAACATAGTCGCCGCTGACTGCCAAACAATCCGCCTCTCCATCTGCAAAGCAATACCCTTCCGGCAGGCGTATCACGCCAAATCCCCCTTCCGGTAACACCACAGACAACACAATTTTGTCGGATTCGCGCTTCCAGCATACTTCCATTCTGCCCTTCGGCGCGTCAAAGTGCGCCTCTGCGTGTTCAAGCGCTGTAACAAAGCACGGAGAAACCTCCACCTCATCTGCGTTACACGTGCTTGGGTTCGGTTTTAAACCGGCAATATAACGGATAAACCACGCGCTGATGTCGCCGAAGAAATGATGGTTTTTCGAGTTCTGCTTGCCTTCTGGACGTACAAAATCCTCCCAGAGCGCCGTCGCACCGCGCGCAATCCAGTCGCCGTACGACGGCCATTCCGGCCTTGTAATCATCTTCAGCGCCAAATCGGCATCTCCGCCTTTTGCCAGCACGTGGAACAAATACCGCGCCCCAATCATACCAACATCCATGAAGTCGCCTCCGTCATGGATAATTTTCAGCAGATTTTCATATGCCTTCGGCTTCTCCTCCTCTGTAAAGATGTCAAACTCAATCGCCAATGCCTGAGACGTTTGGCAATTTCCAATCGCCATCACCGCGTCTGTATCAATTAAGTACGTCCGAATCGAAGTAAGCAACGCTTCGTGCAGCTTTTGCGCAAATTCCTTCTGCGGATGACGGCCAATCCTTTCAAAGATAAATGCCGCTTTTTTACACATATCCAGTACAATCGCGCTGTCCGTAAACTCCAAAGGCGAAGAATACAAATCGTTATCCGTCGGTTCTTTCCCCTCGGGCAGCTGCCGGCGGATTGGCTGGCACCAGTCGCCCAGCCCAATGGCAATCAGGCCGCGCTCGTCCATCCGTGTCGTAATGTAGTTCAAATAGCGGAAAATCATATCTGCATTTTCATACAAAATCGCGTCGTCGCCCGTATATTTATATACATAGTATGGAATATTCACACAGACGCTGTCCCACGCAGGACCATTGCCCCATGCAAAGCCCCAGCCAGACGTCGGTACAATACCCGGAAGCGCACCGTCTATGCGCTGCGCCTTGCGGACATTGCGCATCCACTCCCGTAGGCTGTTCTCTGCATGCAGGTTCAAGAGCATATGTTCCGCCGACATGGAAGCGTCGCCGGTCCATCCGTTCTTTTCACGGTGCGGACAGTCCGTCGGGAAATAATAAAAGTTTGCCAGGTCTGACCGGCGGGCAAACAATTGCAACAGATTCACCGTTTCGTCCGAGCACGAAAAGCCTCCGCGCTCCTTCAGGCCAGAATTCATCACCAAATACGTCAGGAGGGATTCCGTCGCCTGCGCCTCGTCAATGCCTTCCACCAAAACATAGCGGAACCCATGGTAGGTAAAGGGCGGAACAAAGCACTCCTCCCCTTCCCCTTTGCAGATATACACATCCTTTTGTGCGTATTCAAAATAATAGTCACGGAAGCCCGGCCGGTCAAATATAATCGACGAAATGTCCAGCTCGCCGTCCTTTAACAGCTCGCTGTGCCAGAGCGAGATTTTCTGTCCCGGTTTCCCCTTCACGGTAAGACGGCACACACCTGCCAGATTCGCACCAAAGTCGTAGATATACCCCCGGCTGCATTTTGTAATACTGACCGGCTTTCTCTCCCCTGTAACCACAATCGGGTCAGCCGGACACAAAACCGCCTCGCCGCGCGGCTGCTCTGCGTGAAGCGCACCCGTCCATTCGCTATCGTCAAAGCCCGGCGCACTCCAGCCCGGCATTTCCAGACGTGCGTCATAGTGCGTCCCCATCCTGTATTCGTCGAACAGAATTGCACTGTCATGCGCCTTAAAGCCGTCATCCGCCTCAAAGGTAACAGTTTTTCCACCGCACTCCGCCTCAAACCACAGCGCAAACCGCAGCGGCCCAATCCAAACCGCCTTTTCAAAGTCCCAGATTGCACCGCCGAACGGATTGAAAAATCCGTTCCCGAGCACGACGCCAATGACGTTTTCCCCTTCTTGCAGATAGGGCGCCACGTCGTAACGGTCATAGTAGAGCACATCGTCCGGGTTGCTGATATACGGCGCGAGCGGCCCTTTGGTAATGTTTTTCCCGTTTATGTACAATTCGTAAAACCCGAGTCCACAAATCGTCATTTCCGCCCGTTCCACCGCTCCGTCAAGCCGGAAACTTTTCCGAAAACACGGCGCGTTGACATGCTCCTGAAAGGTACACACCTTATCCGTCGCACGGACAAACCTGTTTGATAACTGCATTGCCTTCCCCCCATTTTTCATATTTAGCTGCCCAGCTTGTCAAACAAGCTGGGATACAGCTTTTTATATTGTTTTGTATACTTTTCCGTGTTCTGCACATAATTTCTCGTTTCCGGAAACGGAATTGCGTCGAGCGTTTCCCCGTCTAAGGAATACCGCGTATCGGAAAGCCATTTGTCTACATTGCCGCTCCCTGCGTTATAAGCACAGAGCGCAAGCGTCTGGTCCCCGTCATAAGAATCCAGTAGATGCTTCAAATACCAGCATCCGAGCGAAATATTAACCTCCGGGTCGCTGAGCTGGCCGACAGAGAAGTTCTCCATCCCCATTTTTCCGGCGACCCATTCCGCCGTGGAATCGGTTAGCTGCATCAGCCCTTTTGCCTCCTTATGCGACTGTGCGTCGCACACAAAGTTACTCTCCGCCTTAATCAGGCCGAGAACCAAATAAGGGTCGAGCTCGTTTCTGCGTGCATGCTCCAGCACCGTCTGCTCATATGCAACCGGATACAGCATTTTGATAATCCGGTCGTAGACCACCGGCGCGAGAAACGCACACAAAACGATAATTGCCAAAAGGATGAGCCAAACCGTTTTACCTTTCACTCTGCGTGGTACCTCCAATTTCGCTGAGAATATCGTCGAGCAGTACGTCAAGCGCAACGTCGCCGGAATTGTCAATCACAAAATCCGCATACTGGACATACTTTGCGTCCGGCTCCTGCGAATTAATCCGGTTTTTCGCCGCTTCCTCCGTGATGCCGTCGCGTTCCATAATCCGTTTAATTCGGATATCCTTTTCCGCAATGACGGCAATAACGTGATCGCACATGTCGAGAATGCCGCTTTCCTTCAGTACGGCGGCGTCAATGACGGAGATATCGGCCTTGCTCGCTGCAAGCTCCTCCTTCACGATTGCCGTAATATACTTGTGCGTAATGCGGTTCAGCTTTTTAAGCTCTTCTCGGTCTGTAAATACGATGGAGGCAAGCTTCTTGCGGTCGAGCGTGCCGTCCTTCTGCAAGACGCCCTCGCCAAACTCCTCCACAATTTCATGGAGAGCGGGCTTCCCCTTCTCCACGACCACACGCCCAATTTTGTCCGCATCTATAACCTCAATGCCCTTCTGGCGCATTAAACCCGCAATCGTGCTCTTTCCGCTGCCGCTTCCTCCTGTCAAACCAATTACAACCATGTAAACCCCTCCTTGACCAAATTTTCTATACCAAGAATTTCTGTTATGCTATTTCGTGTCGTACCAGCTTCTGGCACACTTTTCCTCCGCAACGAGCGCCACGTCGAGCTTTACCACGTGTTCCATTTCCTCGCGCAGGAGACGGCGCACCGTTTCCACCTCATCGTCGTATGCCTCTACAATCAGTTCGTCATGCACCTGCAATATCAACTTAGAGCGCAAACCCTCTGCTTTTAAGCGGCGGTACACGCGCACCATCGCAAGCTTGATGATGTCGGCCGCACTGCCCTGAATCGGCGTATTGAGCGCCACGCGCTCGCCGAACGCTTTGATGTTGTGGTTCGACGCCTTTAATTCCGGGATATAACGCCGCCGCCCGAATATGGTAGAAACGTAGCCCTTCTCGTACGCCTCGTTTTTGATTTCGTCCATATATGCCTTTACGCCCTGATAGTGCGCCAGATAGCCGTCGATGTATTTTTTCGCCTCGTAGACGCCGATTCCCAAATCCTTTGCAAGGCTGAACTCGCCAATCCCGTATACGATGCCAAAGTTAACCGCCTTTGCGCTGGACCGCTGGGCCGGCGTGACCTCCTCAAGCGGAATCCCCAGTACCTGCGATGCCGTGACCGCATGGATATCCACGCCGTCTGCAAACGCCTGTATCATGGCCTTATCCTGCGCAATGTGTGCCAGAATCCGCAGCTCAATCTGCGAATAGTCCGCGTCGACAAGCATACACCCGTCCTTTGCGACAAACATCTTGCGTATCTCCCGCCCGAGCGGATGACGGACGGGGATGTTCTGCATATTCGGCTCGGTCGAGCTGATACGCCCCGTTACGGTCACCGTCTGGTTAAAGCTTGAGTGAATCCGCCCCGTTTCCGGGGAAATAACCGCGAGCAGCCCGTCACCGTATGTTGTCTTTATCTTATTAATCAGGCGATACTCAATCAGCAAATCAATGATTTCGTGGCTGCCGGACAGCTTTTCCAGTACAGCCGCGTCAGTCGAGTAGCCCGTCTTTGTCTTTTTAATTACCTTGAGCCCTAACTTTTCAAACAATACCTCGCCGAGCTGTTTCGTCGAGTTGATATTGAACTCGCACCCCGCCAGCTCGTAGATTTTCCCAGTCAGCTCCTCCACGCGCTCAGATAGCGTTTCGTTGAACTCGGCAAGCTTTTCCCGATCAACTGCAATCCCAGTGATCTGCATATCTGCCAAAACCTGCACAAGCGGAAGCTCGATGCCGTAATACAGGTCGGTCTGTCCGTTCTGCTGCAATTCACGCTCGATATATTCGCGCAAAAGCGCCATACAGCACACTTCCCGCGCGGCAAAGTCCGCCGCGGCATTCTCATCCATGTCGCAGATACGCGCGCGTGCCTTCCCTTTCCCGAGAAATTCCTCCTCGGTTTGCAGCGCAATCCCCAGATACTCCTGCGCCAGTGCGCCAATCTCGTACCGCGTGCGGGCCGGCTCCAAAATATACGCGCCAATTGCCGTGTCGAACGCCAAATTCTCAAATGCAATGCCAAATTTATGGAGCAGTACAATATCGTCCTTCGCGCCGTGCGCCATTTTGGGCTTTTTCACGTCTGCAAACACGGGCGCAAACGCTTCCAAAATCACATGTTCCGGCAAAAACAGCCCTACCGGGACGTAGCAAACGGTATCGCCATACAGCACAGCCACCGCGTCGAGCGCGCCGCCGCTCTGATAAATGCGGTATGCAAGCTCCTTTTCCTGCTGCAAGCTGCACGCAAGCTCAGTAAGTGCTTCCGTATCGCTGACAACAGTATATTTCACATCCTGTAGTTTATCCTGCTCCGGAACGTCCTCTTGCGCCGCATCCTCCAATGCCAGTTTTTTAATAAAACTGCGAAACGCCAGCTTGTCAAACAAGGCGGCCAGCTTTGCGCGGTCATACGGTCGCCGTACCGCGTCCTCGGGCGTAAAGGCCAACGGTACGTTTTTATCAATTGCCGCAAGCGTTTTGCTCAAAAAGGCGGAGTCGCGTCCGGCCTCTAACTTTTTCAGCACAGCGCCCTTCGCGCCGCAATGCTCCAAATCGCTATAGACCGCCTCAATGCTCTTACACCGCTGAATCAGCGAAAGCGCCGTCTTTTCCCCAATACCGGCAACGCCGGGAATATTGTCGGACGTGTCGCCCATCAGCGCCTTTACGTCGATAAACTCCGCCGGCGTAACGCCGTATTTTTGTTCGACCGCCGCTTTGTCGTAGATGTCCGTCGTCGTCTGCCCCTTACTCGTCGTTGTGAGGTATATCTTCGTCGTGTCGCTTGCGAGCTGCAAGTCGTCCCGATCACCCGTCACAATGATACACTCGACGCCTTCTTCACCGCAAAGGCGCGCCACCGTCCCAATGATGTCATCCGCCTCATACCCTTCCTGTTCCAGAATGGTAATATTCATGGCAGACAAAACGTCTTTCATAATTGGCATCTGTACGGCCAAATCGTCGGGCATCCCCTTCCGGTTCGCCTTATACTCAGTAAACATCTCATGCCGGAAAGTTGGCGCAGCCAAATCGAAGGCAACGCATAAATAATCTGGCTGGATTTCGTCCGTATATTTAAAAAGTATATTCAAAAACCCATAGACCGCATTCGTCGGCGTCCCATCTTTAGTGCTGAGATTGCGGATACCGTAAAACGCGCGGTTAATAATACTGTTTCCATCTATGATGACCAGGCTCTTGCCCATGGTAAGCTTCCCTTCCATTCAATTTGAGTTTCCTGTTGTCAGTATACTTTTATCGTTTCAGAAAAGAGAAATAATATTCCATAAAACTTTTATTCCATATAAAATTCCCATGCACATCCGTCCGCATTCTCCGTGCAGTCCGGAAAGCAGCTCAAACACCGGCACCGTATCCGGTCATCAATCGTTTTGGCAAAGCCGCTGTACTCCTCAATGCCAACCTGCTTGCATGGGTGATACGGCATTCCCTTCCGCCTGCGCGCCGACTGCACACGGCAGTCAAAATTGCGGTAGACGAGCTTATCTTTTTCCATGACCAGCTCATGCCGGTTCAGATTTCCGTAAAAGCGGAGCGGCAGAGCTGCCGCAAGCCCTTCCAGCCCGGGATGCTCCGATAATCCCAAAAACTTCTTAATCCGCCTTGCCTCAATCACCGTATAGCGTTTCCACGCTTCTATGTCGTGCTGTATGGCCTCGTCCATGCCATACTTTGCCTCTATCGACTGGAACCATACGCCGTCGAGCGCCAGCCAGTTTTTCGAGTAAAGCTCGATCAAACGAATCAAATCTTCCTTTGTATACCGCTCCAACGCCTCGTTACCCATCGTTCCACCATGCTTTCTAATTCTATCCATATATACTATAATATTAATTTAATTCCGAGCATAAGTCAATACTTTTTCTACAAATCGAATTGGCTCCACCGCGTCACATATTGCCGTATGTAAACATATTATGTAACGTAGTACGGCGCACGCAATCAAACACTCTGCGCCGAACCAATTTTTATTATTAGAAGGGAGAAGAAATGGCAAATATGGATTGTGATTTGACCGCTTCTACGCCAATGCCAAGAGTAGGCTATGCCTATGTTCCCATGCAGGTTATGGGAGAAACATACGACCCGGAAAAGGGATTGAACCAGGGGACAATTTTCCCAGAGTTAGACATCCCGATGGAAAAATACGGGAAACAGTATTGAGGAGGACGACTATGGACATGATGAACATGACACAACCGCAAAGCGAACGTGCAAGGCGGCTGCGCGATATCCAGAACTACAACTTTACCGCGTACGACCTCGCCCTGTATCTAAACACACACCCGACGGACAAAAAGGCACTGCAAATGCATAGCGACATTGTAAAGAAGCTCAAACAGGCTACAATGGATTTTGAAAAAGATTTTGGACCACTTACCCACACGGCAAACGACAGTGCGGAAACCTGGAAGTGGATGGACGACCCGTGGCCGTGGGAAGCACAGTAAAGGAGGATAATCTTATATATGTGGCAATATCAAAAATTTCTTGAATTTCCAGTCAATATAAAAACACCGAATCCGAAGCTGGCGAATTTTATTATCAGCCAATATGGCGGACCAAACGGCGAGCTTGGCGCGGCAATGCGCTATCTGTCCCAGCGGTTTTCCATGCCGAACGAGGTAACGCGTTCTACCCTGAACGATATCGGTACCGAAGAATTGGCACACCTTGAAATAGTGGGGACACTTGTTCGCCAGCTTGCAAAAAATGCAACGACCGGCCAAATTGAAAACAGCCCTCTGGCACAATATTTCATTGACCACGGCAGAGGCGTTTATCCCGCCGATGCTGCCGGCAATCCGTGGAGTGCGGCAACAATTGCTTCGTCTGACGACCCGATTATGAATTTGGTAGAAGACCTTGCAGCAGAGCAGAAAGCACGCACCACATACGATAATATCTTGCGCGTTTCCGACGACCCGGATGTAAACAAGGTAATCAAATTCCTGCGCGAACGCGAGGTTGTACATTTCCAGCGTTTCGGTGAAGCATTGCTACATAGTTTAAACAAAATCTTATCAAATGGAATGGCTTGTCCATCAATAAAACAAGTATAAAAAGGAAATAATGTGGCATTTTTTAATCAATATAAGGCATAAATGCCCGCACAGTTTTCTCCATATTTGTCACGTTATTCGGATTCTCAGGATAATAATACTTGTCATTTCCCTTTTTTACATCCTCTGCACACCGCTGCCGGCACACATCCGTGCAATTGTGCTGGAAGTATGCTCTATGTATGACAACCGGATCAAGCGTATCATAAGCCATATCGGACAAGTAGATGTTTTTTACAGCTTTATCCGTATCCGTCCTGCGGAATTTCAGCAGCGGAACCGGATCCATTGGAATAATCAGGTCAAATGTTCGGTCCTGATACGCAGGTCCCATGTTCAGCTCCGGCGACCCAATGCGGATAATTTTATTTACATACGGCCCGTTGTCAATTTGGTCCAGGACTTCTGCAACCCTTGACGCCATAACGCCACCCCCACTGTGGCCAGCAAAAAACATATAGTCGTACTTCCCTTGATGTTTATTTATGATTTCATACGAAAAATTCCACGGCGGCTTGGATTTGGGGTCAAATATCCGGCTGTAGACCTGCATAGAATCCCCGATGATGCCGTCGTTCAACACATTCTCATCCCCTGAGTCGTCATAAGCATAGATATACATAATATCCACCGTGCTGTGCGGCGCCTGTTGCAAGAGCTGTTTTTTTATTTCTTCTCCCAACGCAATAATATAGCCTGTTCCCTCCGGCGTGTTAATCCCCGCAAAAACGACAACAAAATACCGCTTCGGCGTAGGTATGCCGCCAAAGTAATATTTCTGACACTGACACTCCCCTTTCGCTGTGTCAGGTTCGTGAAACAGGTCGTAAACTGTCCCGATTCTGCTGTCACATGCCGCACAGACTGTACCGGTTACCTCCGTTGTCCAAAGCGCATAGCGGGAGGTGATGTCTTTTTTATTGCTTCCATACGCGATAAGCTTTTTCAAAAAATCTGCATTCGCATACGGGTCTATGAAGTAATTGTCAAATTCGTTAAAAAATTCTTTACTTATTTTGTTGTTTCTGAGTTTTAACCAGTTTTCAATATTCTTTAACGCATAAAATTGATTGGGCGGAAACAGTCGAGAATCAGTCTGGTGTAGCTTGGATTCCGCATCGCTTTTCTCTTTTTGATTAATGCCAAAATAGGAATAGAGGTTTGGCAGATTTCCCCTTTCTCCCTCATATATGTGGGCTAAAGGATTTTCCCTTTTTGTATCCATTTTAATCGCCCCTTTCTATACAGTCTGTTGTAATCGACACAATTAAACCTTCCAGACAATCTCTGCGGAACCGTCCTCATAGAGAATGATGTTTTGAATAAAAACATCCGCAACGGCCCGCTTTTCAAGAAAGCTTGCTCCTCTCCATCTTTTTGAAAAGTCCGCGCCGGTTCCGCCGTTTCGTGCCGCGTTTCTTTTCTCCCTTATCTTTTCTTCCAGATAACGCTTCTCCTTAGCCAGCACTTCGGCCTTCTGGTTTAAAAGCTGTATCATGTCTGCATTTAGTGTATCTTTCAATACCACTATACTTAGCTGCTCCTGCTGCTGTTCGATTTCTTTTATTCTTAACTTCAGTATATTCTCCTGTTCATCGGACGCGCTGGTTCGCTTTGGGCAAAATCCCTTTAAACCAGATAGTTTTTCGGCAATGCACGCATGTATCATCGCTTCCATATCTTCTACATAGACTGTCCCCCTGAGCCCGCTGCACGTTTTTTTATGTGTTTTCCCCGTACACAAAAAGTACCGTCTTGTTTCGCCTTTTACTGTTGTCATGGTATGGCCGCACTTGGCGCAGACTAACTTTCCACCAAGCCATGAAGTGTGGTTCCCCCACGCTTTGCCGACTCGTTTATTTTGCTCAAGTTTCTGCTGGCACTTGAGCCACACTGCCGAGTCTACCAGTCCTTCGCTTTCCAAAACAACGATTTTCATATCGCTCCAATCCGGCAAATTCCGGTCATGCGTGGTTTTTCCATAGAGCTGGACATTATGCACTCCGTCAAATGTATGGATATCATTGACAATGTGTACATGGCGCTTTTGATAATAGTCATATATGTCTGCGTCTGCTTTGACATAGATGGGATTTCGCAGCAGTGTGCCGAGCTTTCCCGTTGTCCAGTCCGTACCGGACAGCGGCTTGATTCCATTTGCAAGCAGCTCTGTTTGCAGCCGCCGAAGCGTTACTCCAGGTTTGGAATAGGTTTCAAAAATATGTTTGATCTGTTCGGCCTCTTCGATTCGCGGGATATATTTTTTAGTCTTGATTCCCTGTATCATCGTTTCTTCCAAATCGTATCCATATGCGCGCCTGCCGCCCGCATAAAGCCCCATGCTGCTCCGTTTTTCATAGGCGTCGCGAATCCGGTTTACAATGCTTGTGCGTTCAAACTCCGCAAACACCATTAACAGCTTCATCAGCATTTCGCCGTACGGCGAAGCTGTATCAAACATTTCCTGTGCGCTCACAAACTCTACGCCATGCTCCTTAAAAAGCTGTATCATATCGACAAAATCAAGCAGCGACCGCGATACACGGTCAAGCTTATAGACGATTAGCTTTTTGACCTTTCCCCGCCGTACGTCTTGCAGCAGCGCCTGAAAATCCGGACGATTGGTGTCTTTTCCCGAATAACCCCGGTCCGAAAAAGTCTTTATCAAATATCCCTGTTCGTCCGGGCGTATCATATTCCTGCTGTACTCCAGCTGCGTTTCTATACTGACTGAATTTTCCTTCTCTATGCTCTGTCTGGCATATAATGCGATATAGATAAAACCACCTTCCTGCCATGCCGTTAGGCTGTAAAGATGTGGTATAATTCTTCCACTATTTTTTCTTCCAGTTCGCATTGGACGCACTCAGAAATGATAACACTGTGCTTTACCCGATGCCGCCGCTGTTTGCTGTCTGTGTATTCCGTCATACCAATCTCCTGCGTTTTAATCCCTTTTTGTAACACTTTTCTCGCCTCCGAAAAAGATTTGCTGCTACTATTCTATGAGGCAGACAAGTTTTAATAGTATTAAATAGGGCAAAAGGAGACAGGTTCCCCGGCTATTCCTGCGGGTTCTCTATCCGCTATATACCTATACAAAAAAAGACGAGCGAGAGAAAATCTCTCACTCGTCCTGTAATTTACTTCATCAGCCGTTCCTGCCCATAGGCTTTATTCCCCGCGCCGACCATCTCGCTTTTATTTCCGTTCCTTAAGCGGTACATACTCCTTATGGGGCGCGACATTTTTATATGCCGGACGAATAATCTTGCCCGCATTGACAAGCTCCTCCATGCGGTGTGCGCTCCATCCGACAATTCTCGCAATCGCAAAAATCGGCGTATATAATTCCAGCGGAAGATTTAACATACTGTAAACAAAACCGCTGTAAAAATCAACATTTGCGCTGACGCCTTTATAAATTTTGCGCTTCTTTCCAATCACATCAACTGCAATTTTTTCAACCGTTGCATAAAGCTGATACTCGTCTTCCCGACCTTTTTCCTTCGCAAGACTTTCTACAAAATATTTAAATGTGTTGGCGCGCGGGTCAGAAATCGAATAGACTGCGTGTCCCATGCCATAAATCAGCCCTGCGCCGTCAAAAGCCTTTTTGTCCAAAAGGTCGTTGAGATATTGCTCGATCTGCTTTTCATCCTTCCAGTCAGATACATTCTTTTTTATGTCCTCAAACATCTTTACAACCTTGATATTCGCACCACCGTGCTTTGGCCCCTTCAGTGATCCGAGCGCACCTGCAATTGCCGAATAGGTGTCCGTGCCAGAGGACGTCACGACACGCGTCGTAAACGTCGAATTGTTGCCGCCGCCGTGCTCTGCATGGAGCACCAGCGCAATGTCAAGGATTTTTGCCTCCAACTCCGTATACTTACAGTCTGCGCGCAGGATATGTAAAATGTTTTCCGCTGTGGAAAGCTCCGGTACTGGTTGATGGATAAACAGACTCTGCCCATCGTGATAGTGGACGTATGCCTGATAGCCGTACACCGCCAAAAGTGGAAACAGTGCAATAAGCTGTAACGACTGGCGCAAAACATTCGGCAGCGAAATGTCGTTTGCATTTTCATCGTAAGAATACAGCGTCAGAACACTTCTTGCCAGTGTGTTCATCATATCGGAGCTTGGCGCCTTCATGATAATGTCGCGCACAAAGCTTGTCGGCAGCGTCCGGTAATTGGCCAGCAGCGTACAAAATTCACTCAGTTCCTTCTGGGTTGGCAGTTCGCCGAACAATAACAAATAGGTCGTTTCCTCAAACCCAAACCGCTTATCACGGATGAAGCCGGACACAATCTTTTCAATGTCGACGCCGCGGTAAAACAGTTTCCCTTCACAGGGAACCATTTCATTATCGACCACCGTATACGAGCGCACCTCTGAAATATCCGTCAGTCCAGCCAGAACGCCTTTACCGTTAATATCGCGCAAGCCGCGCTTTACATCATACTTTCCGTACAATTCCGCGTCAATCGTACTATTCCCGATACACTTTTCCGTAAGTTCTACGATTTGCGGTGTAATCTCACTGAATTTGTTTGCCATACTGCATACCTCCTTTTACTCCCTGTCATTCCCATTTCTCATCGCAAAAAATCAAAACAGCCCCTATAAAAACCGAAGGCTGATTTCTCCGCTGTTGATGCGCTCCGGCACTCCCGCCTGATTTTCCACAAGCAGCGCTCCGTTGTCATCAATATCTTTTATCAATACTTCTCGTTCCGCTCCTGCCCGGATTGCCCTGACCCATTTTCCAATCACGCAGGAACGCTGCCGGTATTCCGGCATAAAAGCCGCTGTATCAAGCTGGTCGTATACCTGCTCCAATTCGCAGAGCACCGCTGCAATCAGCTCCGCGCAATCCGTTCTTTCTCCCCCATGCTCGGACAGCGCAGTCGCAATCTCCCGCAATTCCGGCGGGAACGCCTCACAAGTCAAATTGATTCCAATTCCGACGACGAGGAACTCCACACTACCGCTTTCCAAATCGCTTACTGCCTCTGTCAAAATACCGCATATCTTTTTTCCGGCGACATATACGTCATTGACCCATTTGATTTGCGCAGAATTATTAATAAAATTCTCCACAGCGCGGCACACCGCCACTGCAACCGCACAGGTCACCGACAGCGCCCGGTCTGTGTCAACTGTAGGCCGCAGGATAACGCTTAGATACATGCCTGCACCGGGCGGGGAAAAAAAGCTTCTCCCCAACCGTCCGCGGCCGCCCGTCTGCATCTGCGCGGCCACTGCCGTACCGTGCGGCGCACCTTCTGCGGCAAGCGCCTTTGCATAATTATTTGTCGAATCCACACTTTCGAGGATATACAGCGTTTTTCCAAGCTCTTTTGTCTTTAAATGCCGGCGCACTGCATATTCGGAAAGCTTTTGATTTCCAGCGGACAGGCGGTATCCTTTGTTTGTCACCGCCTCTATTTTATACCCGTTCTCTTCCAGCGTTTTAACCGCCTTCCAGACGCTTGCCCGCGTAACGCCAAGCATCTGCGCCATCCGGCTACCGGAGAGATAGATCTCCCGGTTTTCTTCCAACATTCGCAAAACATCATCCCGCGTTGACACGTTCTCCCCTCCTGTCCGGCCTGCCGTAATATATATCAGACATTGAACCGGAATAGAACAATGTCGCCGTCATGCATCACGTAATCTTTTCCTTCCGAGCGCACAAGACCTTTCTCCTTCGCCGCAGCCATTGTCCCGCAGGCCATCAAGTCGTCATAAGCAACAACTTCCGCGCGGATAAATCCCTTTTCAAAATCCGTATGGATTTTCCCGGCGGCCTGCGGCGCTTTCGTCCCGTTTACAATCGTCCATGCCCGCACCTCCGGTTCGCCGGCGGTCAGGTAGCTGATCAGGCCCAAAAGCTTATAGCTCGCCTTTACAATTTTGTCAAGTCCCGATTCGTTCATGCCGAGTTCCTGTAAAAATTCTCTCTTTTCCGCTGCGTCCAATTCCGCAATTTCTTCCTCAATCCGGGCCGAAATCGCAATCACTTCCGCACCTTCGCCCGCGGCAATCGTTTCTACTTCCTTCACAAACGGGTTTCCCTCAATCCCGTTGGAGAAATCCTCCTCCGATACGTTCGCCACATACAGCACCGGCTTCATGGTCAGAAGCGCGACCTCTTTCATCATCTCCGCCTGTTCATCACTGAATGCAATTGTCCGGGCAGGACGGCCAGCCTCGAGCGTTTGCTTCACTTCTTCGAGCATGTCAAGCTCCGCCTGATACTTCTTATCGCCTTTGAGTGCCTTTTTCACCCGCTCAATCCGACGCTCTACCATCTCAAGGTCGGCAAAAACAAGCTCCAGATTAATCGTTTCTATATCGCGCTGCGGGCCGATTGACCCGTCGACGTGAACAATGTTAGCATCCTCGAAGCACCGTACGACGTGAACGATTGCGTCCACCTCGCGGATATGGGACAAAAATTTGTTCCCAAGCCCCTCGCCGCGGCTCGCGCCCTTTACTAAGCCGGCAATATCGACAAACTCGATAATGGCGGGCGTAACCTTTTTCGGGTGGTACATCTCCGCAAGCCGGTCAAGCCGTTCGTCCGGGACGCTGACGCTCCCCACGTTTGGCTCTATTGTACAAAACGGGTAATTTGCCGACTCAGCCCCCGCCTGCGTAATCGCATTAAATAATGTTGATTTGCCGACATTCGGCAAGCCTACGATACCTAATTTCATTTATATATTCAACCTTTCTGCATAAATATACCTGAAAAATTTAAAAATCTACTTTACATTATACACCAATTGCTTCCTTATAGCAAGAAATTTTCTGTTTGTTAAAAGTAAGTTCAATTTTACACAGATTTAACATTGGCTTGCTTTTGATTTTACATTATTCCTTTACACTTAACTTGTAGACAAAAAGAATAAAAATAAAAGAAAGAGGTTGTAAATTATGAAAGCAAAAAAAGCAATCATCGGCATTGCGGCTTCGGTATGTGTAGCTCTGATGCTCACCTCCTGTGGCACGGACGGAACGTCTTCCGACCCGTCGGCAAGCCCGGCGTCAGCAAGTGGATTTGACACATCAAAGGCAATCACAGTCGTATCCCGTGAGGATGGCTCCGGCACACGTGGTGCGTTCATCGAGTTGATGGGTGTCGAGGAAAAGGACGCAAGCGGCAACAAAAAGGACATGACCACCAAAGAGGCTATCATTGCGAGCAAAACGGACGTTATGCTCACCAACATTGCAAACGACCCTTATGCAATCGGTTATGTATCGCTCGGCTCTTTGAATGATACGGTAAAGGCGCTCGATGTTGACGGCGCCGCTGCTACGGCAGATAATATTAAAAATGGTACATATAAGGTTTCGCGTCCGTTTAACATTGCAACAAAGGGCGAGCCGACCGGTGTAGCAAAGGACTTTATCAATTTTATTATGAGTAAAGAAGGCCAGGAAGTCGTTGCCGGCGATTATATTAAAGTTGATGAAAATGCAGAAAGCTTTACCTCAGACAATTCAACGGGTAAAATCGTAGTTGGCGGTTCCTCCTCGGTATCTCCGCTGATGGAGGAGCTGAAGGAAGCGTATCTGGGAATCAACCCCGGCGCAGAGATTGAAATCCAGACGAACGACTCCACGGCAGGCATGACCGGCACAATTGACGGGAACTTCGACATTGGTATGGCAAGCCGCGAGATGAAGGACAGCGAAAAGGCTGAGCTGACCGGCACACAGATTGCGCTCGACGGTATCGCAATCATCGTAAATCCGGAAAACACAATCGACGGCCTGACAAGCGACCAAATCAAAGGTATTTATACTGGCGCAACAACAACGTGGTCCGGTGTAGCAAGCAACTAATTTTCATACATCTTCCTATTTTCTTCGTGTAAAGGGTTTGCATTGGCAAGCCCTTTGCCGATATCAGCAGAAAATTGGAAAAGGAGTGTAGTTTATCTATGGCAAAACTGAAAGAAAAAATCATGCACGGCGTGTTCTTTACCTGTGCTTTGGCCTCTATCCTTGCCGTTCTGCTCATCTGCTGGTTTTTGTTTGCAAACGGCCTGCCCGCAATGGCAGAAATCGGCGTATTCGACTTCTTGCTCGGTACGGACTGGTCCCCAACCAATACGCCCCCCTCCTTCGGTATCTTTCCGATGATTTTGGGGAGCATTTATGTTACGGCAGGCGCGCTGATTTTCGGCGTTCCAATCGGGATTTTTGCCGCAGTTTATATGGCAAAATTTTGCCCCAAAAAACTCTACCGTGTATTAAAACCGGCCGTTGAACTCCTGGCAGGGATTCCGTCCGTTGTGTACGGCTTTTTCGGTATGGTTATCCTCGTCCCCTTTGTACGAGAGGTGTTCGGCGGCGACGGGAACAGTATTCTGACCGCGTCGATATTGCTCGGCATTATGATTCTGCCGACCATTATCAGCGTGAGTGAGTCGGCGCTGCGCGCCGTCCCCGACAGTTACTACGAGGGGTCGCTCGCACTGGGTGCAACGCACGAGAGAAGCGTATTTTTCACAATCGTACCGGCTGCAAAATCGGCAATTTTTGCGGCGGTCATCCTCGGCGTAGGGCGCGCAATCGGCGAAACTATGGCGGTCATTATGATATGCGGCAACCAGCCTCGTATTCCAGTCGACATATTGAAGGGCGTGCGTACGCTGACCGCGAATATCGTACTTGAAATGAGTTACGCGGCCGACCTGCACCGGGAGGCGCTGATTGCGACAGGCGTTGTTCTGTTCGTATTCATTTTGATTATCAACATATCTTTCTCGCTCATAAAAAAGAAAGACTGAGCCAACTTGGAAAGACTGGAGGAAACCATCTTGATGAAACGAAAAAAGGAGCGGGCATACCGGAGTCCCCTGTCCCTCTTCTACAAATATTTTACCTACTTTTCGGCTGTGGTCACGTTCGCAGTGCTGATTTTCATCATTGGCTACATATTGGTGAAGGGTATCCCCTACCTCACGCCGCAATTGTTCGAGTTTGAATACAACACGGAGAATGTTTCCATGATGCCGGCAATTATCAACACGATTACAACAACGCTGCTGTCGCTGCTGTTCGCCGTTCCACTCGGAATATGTTCTGCGATTTATCTGGTTGAGTACGCAAACCGCGGCAACAAGCTTGTGAAGCTAGTCCGTGTGACAACAGAAACGCTCGCCGGCATCCCGTCCATCGTATACGGCCTGTTTGGCATGTTGTTTTTCGTCACGACGCTCGGCTTCGGCTACTCGCTTCTATCTGGGTCGCTGACGCTGGCCATTATGATTCTTCCGTTGATTATGCGTACCACGGAGGAGGCGCTCAAGGCCGTCCCCGACTCCTATCGGGAGGCAAGCTTCGGCATGGGGGCCGGCAGGCTCCGCACCGTGTGGAAGGTCGTCCTTCCGTCGGCCATGTCCGGTATAATGGCAGGCGTCATCCTTGCAATCGGCAGAATCTGCGGCGAAACCGCCGCTCTGATTTACACCTCCGGCACCGTTGCGGAAATGGCGCAAAGTGTCATGGACTCGGGCCGGACGCTGGCAATCCACATGTGGGCGCTGTCGGGCGAGGGACTCCATATGGACCAGTCCTATGCAACCGCAGTCATTCTGCTGATTGTTGTGCTTCTGATTAACACGCTGTCTGCGGTGCTCGCGAAAAGACTTACGAAAGGATGATCTGAGATGGTAAAAATAAAAATCAGCGACGTGGATTTGTTTTACGGAAGCTTTCAGGCGCTGAAAAAAATTAATATGGACATAGAAGAAAACGAAATCACCGCGTTTATCGGGCCGTCCGGCTGCGGAAAATCTACGCTTTTAAAGTCAATCAACCGGATGAACGACCTCGTGGAGGGGTGTAAAATCACGGGCGACATTACACTTGACGGGCAGACAATCTTTAAGGGAATGGACGTAAATCTGCTGCGGAAAAAGGTCGGCATGGTGTTTCAAAAGCCGAATCCCTTTCCAATGAGCATTTACGACAACATTGCCTATGGCCCGCGCACGCACGGCATTCACTCAAAATTCAAGCTCAATGAAATCGTGGAGCGTTCTCTTACGCAGGCGGCAATCTGGGACGAAACGAAAGACAGGCTTAAAAAGAGCGCGCTCGGCCTCTCCGGCGGACAGCAGCAGCGGCTCTGCATTGCGCGCGCACTGGCAGTTGAGCCGGAGGTGCTTTTGATGGACGAACCGACCTCCGCCCTCGACCCAATTTCCACTTCTAAAATAGAAGACCTTGTCAGCGAGCTGAAAAAAAGGTATACTATTGTTATCGTAACACATAACATGCAGCAGGCAACAAGAATCTCCGATAAAACCGCCTTTTTCCTGCACGGTGAAGTTGTGGAGTTTGGAGAAACGGAAAAGCTGTTCTCCTTGCCACAGGATAAGCGGACAGAGGACTACATTACCGGGAGGTTTGGATGATATTATGAGAAACAAATTTGACGAACAGTTACTGGATCTGAACGATAAATTGATACAGATGGGCGCGCTTATTGAATCCGCAATTGCGAATGCCGTCAGCGCGCTCAACGAACAGGAAATTGAAACAGCAAATAAAGCAATTGATTTTGATACGGAAATTGACCAGGCGGAAAAGGAAATCGAGTCGCTGTGTCTGAAGCTTTTGTTACAGCAGCAGCCGGTCGCAAGGGATTTGCGGCTGATTTCCTCCGCGCTGAAAATGATTACCGACATGGAGCGTATCGGCGACCAGGCCGCCGACATTGCGGAAATTACGATACAGCTTGCGAAGTCCAAAAAGGTCAAGATTCCAAAGTATATTCGCGCCATGGCGCAGACGACGATTCAAATGGTGAATGACAGCATTGACGCCTTTGTAAAAAAGGACCTCAACCTCGCCTACAGCGTCATCAAGTGCGACGATACGGTTGACAATCTGTTTGACATGGTGAAAGACAGCCTGATTAAACATTTGGTGGACAACGTAAACGACGGCGAGCAGGCCATCGACCTTATCATGATTGCGAAGTATTTTGAGCGTATTGGCGACCACGCGACAAATATTGCCGAATGGGTTGTCTTTTCCATTACAGGAACCCACAAAAATTACTGATTTTGATTGGAGGGACGGACATGAAAAAGATTTTTTGTGTAGAAGACGACGAAAGCATCCGGGAGTTGACCGTATATGCTTTAAATGCGGGCGGGTTTGAGGCTCACGGGTTTGAAAACGCTGACAAGCTGTTTTCTGCGCTAAAAACCAGCCTTCCCTCCCTGATTCTGCTCGACATTATGTTGCCGGGCAAGGACGGCTATGCGATTTTGAAGCAGCTTCGGCAGGATTCGGACACGAGCGACATTCCGGTCATCATGCTGACTGCCAAGTCCCTCGAGTACGATAAGGTAAAGGGGCTTGACAGCGGCGCGGACGACTATATCACAAAGCCGTTTTCCGTGGTCGAGCTGCTTTCGCGTATCAAAGCGGTGCTCCGCCGCTATGAAAAGAACGATACAGAAAAGGATGCAATTCTCACTTATAAGGAAATTACGATTGATACAAAGAAGCGCGAAGTTACCGTAAATGGAGAAAAAATCTACCTGACCTACAAAGAATTTGAGCTGCTTTCTTATTTGGTGAAAAACTGCGGCATTGTCCTGTCGCGTGATAAAATTATGAATGTGGTTTGGGGCTTTGATTTTGAAGGAGAAACCCGCACAGTGGACGTACATATCCGCTCCTTGCGCCACAAGCTGGGAGAATGCGGCCGCTATATCGAAACAGCCCGCAACATCGGCTACAAGATTGGAGGCTGACATGAAACGGAAAATAAACCTCAGCATGAGCCTTCTAACTGTTGCAGTGCTGTTTCTCTCAGCTGCATTGGTTTTGTCGGGGTGCTATGAGCAGTTTAACGCACAAATACAGGAACAGCTCCGCTCTGAAACAAAGATACTTGCACAGTGCCTGAATAATGCAGAGGATGATGTCTCTTATATCCGGACATTTAACGCCGCTGAAATTGGAAATCGGTTTACGCTGGTTGACTTAGATGGAACAGTTCTCTATGACAGCACTGCGCCCCACAGCATCGAAAACCATGCCGCCCGGCCGGAAATTCAGCTTGCGCGCGAGCGCGGATACGGTGAAGCGATACGGATGTCCAACACGCTGGGTACAGAGCAGTTTTACTACGCACAGCGGCTGGACAACGGGCATATTTTGCGGTTGTCCAGCGAAACAGGAAGCATTTACCAGATGTTTTTCGACATAATCCCGTTGCTGATTCGCCTATTGATTCTGTTGCTGCTTGTCGCTTTATTTGCAGCGGCAAAATTGACAAAGAATATTGTTGCCCCCATCAACGCCATTGACTTCGTCCATCCGGAAAACAGCGTAATATACGGAGAACTTACTCCGTTTGTATCCCATATAGCGGACCAAAATGCCCAGATTATGCGGCAGGTTGCAGAGATTACACAGCAGAAAAACCGCATCAACGTCATTACGCAGAATATGCAGGAAGGACTTATCATCCTTGATAAAAACGCGCTGATTTTGTCGCTGAACAAAAATGCGGCAAAAATATTTGGAACAAAGGCTTCTGCCGTGCTTGGCAAAAGCTTTCTCAATGTTTCCCGCGATTTGAAAATCAATGACTGCGTATCCGGCGCCCTAAGCGGGGAGAGCCGCAATATCATCCATGAGTTTGGCGGGCGCGTATACCGTCTCTACTGTAATCCGGTCTACGAAAACGAAGAAATGAACGGCGTTATCCTGTTTATGGTTGATATCAACGACAAATATACAGCGGAAAAAATCCGCCGGGAGTTTAGCGCAAATGTTTCCCATGAGCTGAAAACACCGCTTACCTCGATATCTGGTTACGCAGAAATGATTGCAAGCGGGATGGTCAAAGCTGACGACGTCGGCATGTTTGCACAGAAGATTCAAAAGGAGTCGCTGCGGCTGCTGACGCTTATTGATGATATTATCAAGCTTTCAAAATTGGACGAAAATATCCACGACGAAGAAAGCTTTGAAACAGTAAATCTAAAATTGCTCATCACAGAAACATTGGATATTCTCTCCCGGCAAATTGCAGAAAAGGAAATCCAGACAGTTGTAAACGCGGACGATATTCAGGTAAAGGGCAATAGCAGTATGCTTTCCGAGCTGATATACAACTTGTGTGAAAATGCGATAAAGTACAATGCAGAGGGCGGGCAGGTTCAAGTTGATTTATACCAAAATGATGCCGGAAAAGTGTTGGAGGTAAAGGATACAGGAATTGGGATTGATAAAAAGTACCACGAACGAATATTTGAACGGTTCTTCCGGGTTGACAAGAGCCACTCCAAAAAGACCGGCGGAACCGGGCTCGGGCTTTCTATTGTCAAACATATTGCAGAGCTGCACCACGCGGCGATTAGTATAGAGAGCGAGCTTGGAAAAGGTACGACGATTCGGATTGTATTTCCTCTATAAATAAGCAAAAAGCAGGCGGATATTCACCGCCTGCATTTTTGTTCTCAATTCTTATAAACCTGCAACGCCATGGGCCGGAACCATAGTATTGATCCCATTAATCTGAATGTATAAATCAACGTCCGACGGATTTGTTACCAGATTTTTCTCCTTATCAACCTGCAACAGCTTGAGCGCCTCTACATAGTTGTAAATCTCCAAATTCGTCGCACTCCAGATATCCGCCTCACCGAGCTTCTGGCACAGAACCTCAACACCGTCCCAGCGCAGCTTACCTGTGTTTTCCGGTTCCCTATCCTCGTCAAACTCATACGTATGGCCCCAGATATAAAACAGCTTCAAATCTTCAACATTTTCTACGCCCTCGTTCGGAAGCGCAAGGAAAGCATCAAGATAGTTGTTTGCACCGTCATGGTGGCACGTAGGCCGCCAGTCGTACCAGTCTGTCGGCAAATTAAAGTCGCCCGTCGTATATACCGGACGGATATATTTGACGCCCAGTGTATGGATATAGGCAAGAAGCTCATTGTAATCCGTTCTGCCATCCGGCGTGGAAAACGGCCATACAAGCCCTTCCGGCACAACGCCGAACCGCTCTGCAATATCGTTTTGCCCGTTTAAAATCTCATCCTTGCATTCCTGCAAGGTCAGATAATCCGGGCTTGAAGGGTCTGTTTCACGCAGCTGCAAATGGTTTCTCGTGTGGTTTGCCACCTCGTGCCCCTGATACATCTCCACATACGACTCCTGTACCGACTCCGGTTTATTAATAAAGTTCGCTGTCTTTAAATTAAATGTTGCCTTCAAGCCATTTTTGTTCAAAATCTCAATAAAGCGTTTATCCTGTACGGGGTTTAAATCGTCAAAGCTGAGCGTGACCGCCTTGCTGACATACCCCGGATACAGCATTGCTACTGTTTCGATTTGGTCCGAAGAGAACGGTGTCAGCTTCACTGCCTTTTTCAATGGGCGAATGTCCCCAAGTCCGTCCAAAAGCATAAGCGACATCGTCGTTCCCTCGCTCTTTTCAACGTCCATGGAAGCGGTTACCGTCGCCTCACCCTTTTGTGTAATTGTCGCTTCCTCCACGGCAATCTTAATCAATTCGTCATTCTCATATTGAGCAACGACCAATGCAAGCGGCGTCCCGCTGGTTAAATAGTTGTTAATTGTCACACTCGCCTCGAAGCTGCCCTCTGCAAACTTTCCATTCGTCATAACACCGTTCGACTTGTACATGATATCGCCAATTACTGCGTCTGCGACATCTAAAATATAATTTTTCTTTCCGTTGCCATCCGGCGAAACAACAGCGACAAGCATCCCCTTTTCAACCGGCGTATCTCCGCTTACAGCCGTCTGCCCGTCCGCCGTGTAAACCGTCTTTGACGCGTCTGCCGAAACAGAAACCGCGTCCAAAAGCTGCTGTGCGCTCATGCCTGCATATCCGTTGATATATGAGCCTTCCACTGTCAATACATTCGAGGTGAGCTTCGTGTCCATTGTAGCCAGGAAGCTGTCTGTCAGGCCCCCTACCCCATAAATCCGGAAGTCGTCCACCCATGATTCCTGAATTTTGTCCTTCACACAATAATGCTGAATAATACGCGTATCCGTAAACGCGTTAAAGTTTTCTACAACCGTGTTGGTTCCATCAAAGACCTTTTCGCCGTCCACAAAAACAACGAGCCGCCCCGTTGCAGTATCGCAATATGCTTTTACATCATACCAATTTCCCTGAACGCAGTCCTCTTTCACGATTGTGTTCATAACCGTAATCTGCCGTTCTGTGAAATTGATTGGATTCAGAAAATTTGCCGTATTGGGGTCTGCTTTTGTCGTATACTTCACCTGGGAAGCAATTTTGCTGCCCTCCCCGACCTTGGCCGACATCTCCATGACAAATTTTGTACCCAACTCTGCCGCGGTCGGAGCATTACAAAAGATATTCATATGCGTATAATCCCTTGTATAGTCCGAGTTGCTGTATACGTGCATGACAGTCCCGCGGCCCGGCTCCTCCACATATTCCACATAAGCCACGTCCTCCGGCTTCACCCCTGCATCATCCTTGAGGGGAGAGCCGCCGAACCACGTACCATTGTAATTGTTGGTCGGGCTGTTATAGTAATATTTATTTGACCAACCGTCAAAATCAAAATCAACTGCCTTGCCATGTACGGTGCCAAAGGTATACGTTTCGCTCTCAGTATCCTTTGTGACAACGACCTTCATGCCTGCGGCAACGTCAGCGCTACGGTCCACGTCGCCGCCGGAAGCGTTTACGACCTTTGCTGTCGCTCCTTCCTCTAACGTAAAACTATCAAGCAGCTCACCCACCATCGTGTATAGGTAAACGTCTGGTATCGTGTTGGTATCAAAATCAATCTCAACCATGCTGCTGCCGGTTAAAAGGCGCTTCATATTCCGCACGGAATAATAGTCATGACCGCCATAATATCCGGCTCCATAGCTCTTTGTAATCTGTACATAGCAATCCATGAGCGGCTCTGTGCCAGCAAGCTCACTGCCCGACTTGTCAACAACCTTTGCCGTTGCACCGCTCGGAAGCTGTAAGCCATCCAGCACTTCTGCTACCGTCTGCCCATGGTAGTCAATCCGGCGGTTTTCGTTATCAATGTACGAATCCAGCGTTGCATCCGTATGCTTCAGCTCTGTCTTGGCAATAACCGGAGCTGTATCATCTGCTGTAAATACCTCATGGGAATAGTTATCAATATACGTGTTTGTAAGCGGATAAACTCCCCCGACCTTGCGTGGGTCATAGGTCACACGCACGCCGTCAATCCCCGTCAGGTACAGCCCTTCATAAATAATCTTCTTCTCAGCCAGGCACTCGCCGTCAAAGTACAAGTCCGCCGCAACGGCATATACCGGTGAATCCGCCGTTCCGGTGTTATACTTCGGATAGATAATATAGTCAAACTGATGCCATGCGCCAAACGTCATCTCCACCGTTTCGCCAAACATACTTACCGTTTCACCTGTGGAGTTTGTCGATTTGATAGAAAAGAAATTGTTATCCTGCTTCACTTTTGAGCCGTCCGTATTGGTATACGTCCGGAACTGCATATAAGCAGAAGAAGAACCGCCCTCGCGCGCATATTCAAAGGAAATATGTACCCGATCCGACTCTGCAAGCTCTTTTACCCCCATATTATGCTGGGTCCACGGATTTGTCGGATAGTTCCACCCACTTACCGCGTTGTTTGCCGGAATGGACAAGTCCTGGTTTTCCCATTGGGAAATAAACTGCAACGCAATGTCGTCCGCACTTTTGCCGAACACACCAGTTGCTGCCTTCCAGTTATAGAAAGACAAATACGGCTCATGCTCTGCGTTCCCTTTCACAGGCGTATTGGCCATATTGTTAAAGCCCGTTTTGGAAATACTTCCGCGCTCGTCAAAGCCTTCCTGGAATGTCACCTGCTTTTCCGCCGTTCCCGTCACAGCGAATACCGTTCCGGTAAAGACACTCATAGCCATACAAAGCGCCAGCGCCAGAGCTATTCCCTTCCTAAATCTCCTTTTCATTATGCCCCCTCCTAATATATATATTTGTAACAGTATTGCTAAAAACGCCTCAAAACGCCAATTTTTTGTCTATTCGTTACTATTATAATGAAAGCGGCGTCGCATGTCAAGCTATATTATGAACTTTTCTATAACCCGGGCAAAATGTAATACATACATTACAATATTTTACATATAAAAAACAGGCATACAAATGTGTATACCTGTTTCTCCTTTTCACACTGGCAGACGAAAAAATGAAATTGCGTTCTGCCGCGTTATCTTCGCCACTTCTGTATAGTCCAAGCCTTTAATTTCAGCAATCTTTTGGGCAACAAAGCGTACCTTACCGGGGTCGTTGCGCTCTCCGCGGTGCGGTACGGGCGACAGGTACGGGCTGTCCGTTTCGACAAACATCCGCTCAAGCGGCACTTCACGCGCGGCCTCCACTGCTTTTACTGCATTTTTGAACGTGACCGGCCCGGCAAACGAAACATACATTCCGAGCTTTAACGCCTCCCGCGCCATCTCAACACTGCCGGAAAAGCAATGGAACACACCGCCCGTCACATCGACCCGCTCGCGCTTTAGAATCTCCATGCAGTCGCCGTGCGCATCCCGGTCGTGGATAATCACTGGCAGGCCAACCTCGCGGGCGAGCTGCATCTGGCGGGCAAACCACTTCTTTTGTATATCGCGCGGAGAATTGTCATAGTAGTAATCCAGCCCAATCTCTCCAATGGCCTTTACCTTTTCGTGTTCAGCCCAAGTGCGCAGGGTTTCGATATCCGCTTCGGTCATCGCTTCCGTATCATGCGGGTGTACACCAACAGCCGCGTAGATAAAGTCATACTGCTCCGCCAAAGCAATAGCCCGCTTTGACGACTCCATATCGGCACCCACGCACATCAAAAGGTCAACGCCGTCCTCTTCCCGAATCCGGCGTATGAGCTCCTCCCGGTCAGAGTCAAACTTTTCATCATCCAAATGGCAATGTGTATCAAATAACATGCTATCTTCTCCGTTTTCTGTAACTTACCGCTGGTCAAGCGGCAGGTATGGTTTGGACGTAACAACTGATTTGTATGCCGGACGCATAATCTTGTTGTTCGTCGTACTTTCCTCGATTCGGTGCGCACACCACCCAACAATACGCGACACGGCAAACAGAGGCGTGTACAGCTCCGGCGGCAGACCAAGCATTTTGTAGACAAAGCCCGAGTACAAATCGACGTTAGCGCACATCACCTTGCTGTCCTTCTTCACCTCGGCAAAGAGCTCCGGCGTATTTTTCTCAATCATATCATAAAGCATGAATTCCTCCATCATGCCCTTTTCCTCCGCAAGCTCATGCGCTTTCTGCTTCAAAAGCACCTGCCGCGGGTCAGAGAGTGTATAAATGGCGTGACCCATGCCATACACAAGGCCGGAACGGTCATACGATTCTTTTTTGAGAAGCTTTACAATATGGTCGCGAATCTGCTGTTCGTCATTGATGTCCGTCAAATTTTGCTTAAAGTCCTCAATCATGCCCATGACCTTCTCGTTGGCGCCGCCGTGCTTCGGCCCCTTCAAAGAGCCAACAGCCGCCGCAATCGCCGAGTAAGTATCTGTCCCTGACGACGACAGCACGCGCGTCGCAAATGCAGAATTATTCCCGCCGCCATGCTCGGCATGGAGCATAAATGCAAGGTCAAGGATTTCCGCCTCAATATGGTCGAAATGATTGTCCGGCCGCGTCATATATAAAATGTTTTCCGCCGTGGAAAGCGACGGCTGCGGCTGGTGGATGTACAGGCTTTTCCCGTCGTGGTAGTGCGCCTTTGCCTGGTATCCATACGCGACCATCGTCGGGAACCGCGCGATCAGCTCAATGGACTGCCGCAATATGTTGGAAAAGCTCGTATCGTCCGGGTTCGGGTCGTACGAATAGCTCGCCAGTACGCAGCGCGCGAGTTTGTTCATAATATTGGAGCTCGGCGCTTTCATAATCATATCTTCCGTAAAGTGGTCCGGCAATGCGCGGTGCTCACCGAGCAGCTCACAAAAATCCTCATACTGTGCCCGCGTCGGCAGAAAACCGGCCAAAAGCAAAAACGCCACTTCCTCAAAGCCGAACCGGCCCTCCTTCTGGCAGCCCTCCACAAGCTCGCGTACATCTATGCCACGGTAACGGAGCCTGCCCTCGCGCGGGACGCGTTCTCCGTCCTCAATCACATATCCTTTTACATCCCCAATCGCCGTCAGTCCCGCCATAACGCCTGTACCGTCCTTGTGGCGCAGACCGCGCTGTACGTTGTATTTGTCGTACAGCTCCGCAGACAGCGGTTTATAGGAATCTATTATCTTATCTTTAAACTGTGCAATGTCCTCTTTTCTCTTTCTCTCTGGCATAAAGCTCCCCCCTTACCTTATATTGTAATCAGTATAGCACAATATTTTTAAAAATGCAAGATATTTCATTTTAAATTGCAAATAAAATAAATTTTATCGGCTTTAGAAATATAATTTCAAAAGAATTGCTGCTGTTCCGCATTTCATTTTAGAACATCCTGCATAACAGTATACAGTTTTCTCTTTCGACACACTATGTGTACAAAGAATTGTAAAAACTACTTGTATTTCCTGCTGCCCTGTTGTATAGTATAAGCAGCAACACCACTCTATATTTATGATTTGCAGGAGGGCTGTAACATGGCAGACAGAATCGTAAGGGTCGGCATTATTGGCTGTGGCGGTATCGCCAACGGGAAACATATGCCGAGTCTGAAAAAGGTAAAAAATGTTCAGATGGTCGCATTCTGCGACGTTGTGGAGGAACGTGCAGTAAAGGCGGCAAAGGAGTATGGGACAGAGGACGCCAAAGTATACACGGACTACAAAGAACTGCTCAAAGACGACTCGATTGAAGTGGTGCATGTTCTCACCCCGAACAATGCACACGCTCCGCTTACCATTGATGCGCTGGAGGCAGGCAAGCATGTCATGTGTGAAAAGCCGATGGCCAAAACATACGCGGAGGCAAAGGCAATGCTTGAGGCCGCAAACCGCACGGGAAAACTTCTCACAATTGGGTATCAGGGGCGCAGAAGGCCGGACTCTATCTATCTGAAACGTGCGTGCGACAACGGCGACCTCGGTGAGATTTATTATGCAAAAGCAAAGGCGCTCCGCCGCCGCGGCGTACCGACGTGGGGCGTATTTATTGATGAAGAAAAACAGGGCGGCGGCCCGTTGATTGACATTGGCACACACGCGCTTGACCTGACACTGTGGATGATGAATAATTACGAGCCGGAAAGCGTAACCGGTAGCGTATACCGCAAGCTTGCAGATCAGACGGAAACGGCGAACGCGTTCGGCGACTGGGATCCGGAAAAGTTTACAGTAGAGGACAGCGCATTCGGCTTCATTAAAATGAAGAACGGCGCGACGATTGTGCTCGAGTCGAGCTGGGCGCTCAATATTGCTGACCCGCAGGAAGCCTCCACCGTACTGTGCGGTACAAAGGCCGGCGCAGATATGAAGGGTGGCCTCCGAATCAACGGCGTGGAATATGACAAGCAGTACATCAAAACTGTTGAGCTGAATGGCGGTGGCGTGGACTTCTACGAAGGTGAAACGGCAGACCCGGGTTATTTGGAGGCGAAGTCCTGGATCGACAGCGTTGTGAACGGGACGGAACTCGTTGTAAAACCGGAGCAGGCGCTCGTTGTTACGCAAATTCTTGAAGCTATTTACGAGTCTGCAAAAACCGGAAAAACGGTTACTTTCTAAAGTAAAAAACAACTGCCAAATGGCAGTTGTTTTTTTGTCCTATTCCACCGCGTCTACATAAAAATTAATTATATACGTCGCTGTCGTACCCCCGCCTTCCAGCTCGGCAGTCACAGTTGCTGTTGCTTTGCCGTCTGTGAATGTTTCCGGCATCGACACCTGCGCGTTTGCCGGTCGCGTTGCCATCATCCACAGCTCCGGAACATCACTCGTACCGGCCGGAAGCGTAATGTCATAGGTAAGATTTTCCGGATCAAATCCTTCTACCGTATAGGTTTCATCTCCGGTTTTATATTTAAGCCCGAATACCTCGCGTTCGTCGTTACAGTCATCCCAAACGATAAAGACATTCATATTGCGATAACTGCTTTCTACGGAAAACGCCGGTATTGCAACACGCTCTTCCTTTGAAAAATGCTTCTTATATACCATGCCGCTTGCATTGTTCATCGCATGTCCGACGCCATCCGGAATCATATAATAATATTCCGGACTGGACGGGTCCTGCACAATATTATGGTCTCCCCGCTGTGAATAATACAACCGGTATTTCGGGTCATTCTCAAACTCCCATCCTTGCGCGGCGATGAAGCTGCTCTCCTGTGCTGTTGTGATATAAACCGTCGCATCCTTGCTGATGTCAAATTCATACGATTTTTTTGCAATCTCTTCCGTGCCGCATGGATCTGTTGTCGACTTATACAGGCGCGTCACATCCGGTGAAATCAGAATGCTGTCCGGATGATTCAAATAAGTGAACTCACTTGCAGTGCCGTAGGTGTTTGCCGGGACTGCATTAGGACCAGATTTGTTATCCCACGCCTCCCCGCTGGGGCGGTCTGTAAACTGTGCATACGCTACATTTTCATATGGATTGTCCGGTGACTTCACCGCCGCAATCCGCTCTGCATCCGTTTCATAGGCATTGTATATATCAATCATTTCCGCACCGAGCGACGCCACTGCTGTTACATCGTCTGTCGCCTGACCGCCTGCATAGATGTTGGAAACAACGCCAGGCGTGCCCGTCTTTTTGATATGGACGATATAAGTATCCTCAATGCCCTGCGGCGTCCGGACAATTACCTTTGTATCACCCGGCATTTTTACTGTCGGCACAACCTCTACCGTATTTGTGCTGTCAGCCGCAGTTGCCTCTACCTGCGGCACGGTCATTACGCCACGCTCCACCGTGTAGGTATATTCCTTCACAGCCGGGTCAAAGCCGGAAATCTGCTGCCCGTCTACCGTAAGCGCAGAAAGTTCCAGGCTCGGCTCATACCCCTCAAACGATATGATATAGGTTTTCCCGCAGGCCGTCACAATCGCACTTTCGGAAAGTGACTGTGCCTGTACCACCTCTGCCGCAGCACCAATTGTCGCGCTGACGCTAATCTGCGGAACCTTGTCGCCCGAAACGGGGATTGTATAGTTCGTTACATTAGGATCAAATCCCGGTATAGATACGCCGTCAGCCATAATATCGAACAGAATCGACTCTTTGTTGCACTCATCCCAAATAATGAATATGCTTGTGTTCCGGTAACTGCTGCCGACACTGAATGCCGGTACGGCCACACGTTCCCCAGCCTTAAAATGCTTCAGATAAGCCGAACCTGTGTAGCCGGACATAAAGGCCGTGCCGCCATTTGGTATGATATACCAATCCTCCTCCGGCAAAACGCTCGTATCCTGCACTCTCGTATAGGCGGGATAACGCAGCTCATATTTTGGCTCCATTTTGTATTCCCAGCCTTGCGCGGCAATAAACTCGCTCGCTTTATTCGTCGCGATAACAACCGTCGCATCCTTACTGATGTCAAACTCATACGATTTTTTTGCAATCTCTTCTGTGCTACACGGGTCGTCTGTCGATTTGTAGAGCCGCGTTACATTCGGCGAAATCAGAGCAGAATCTGCCGTTTGTGCATAAATAAACTCAATTGCAGAACCATAGGTATTTGGCAGCCAATTGCTTGCATCCGTCTTTACTTCCCATGCCGTTTCACTGATACGGTTCGTATACTGGGCATAAGCCTCCTTTGCATAGGGGTTATCCGGTGACTTCACCGCTGCAATCCGCTCTGCGTCTGTCCCATATGCATTATACATGTCAATCAGCTGTGCTCCAAGTGACGGCACCGCTGTTACATCGGTTGTCGGCGCGCCTCCGGCGTATATATTGCTTACCTCGCCCGGTGTCCCAACCTTGCCAAAGGCAATGGTATATGTCCGCTTGCTTCCAAACGGCGCCGTTACCGTTACGGATGCAGAAGCATCCTCCTCGCCAGCCTGCGTTATTTTAACTTTCAGCCCTTCTGCCGCCCACGCTTCCACCGTGGTGTCGCCGCCTTCCGGAACATCGTAGTCGTATTCGTACGTTTCGGGATCAAAGTTCTCCAGTTCTGTTCCGCCAACCTTTATCCCAGACAAAACCGGAATCGGTTCATTGACAAACGTAATTGTATATGTTGTATCACCGGCTTTTACTGTCGCAGACTCCCCAGTTGCCGCCGCCTGCGTCACCTCCGCCGCATACCGGCTGTTTGCCATAACTGCGCTGACGTACGGCACACGCGTATCGCGCTGATGTACGTAATATGTGTATGTTGTTACCGACGGGTCAAACTCCGCAAGCGGTTCCTGCCCAATGCGGATTTCTTTTATCGCAGCGTCCCCCGCCGGGAACACAGCCGACGGAATATACGGCCGAAGTCCAGTCAAAGAATCCCATATTCCCGCTTGGATACTGTCGGTTCCTGCGGGAACGGCAAGCTGCACTTCAACGGGAACGCTTTTCCCTGCGGAAATGCTTGTGTCCACAGTTTTTACACCCACCATACGCTCTCCGGCAAACATGCCAAGCCAGAAGACAGCCTTACAATCCCGCGCAGTATGATTTTCTATCGTCGCGGAAGCTTTGACCGTCTTCCCGACCGCAGGAATTGCTTCCAGCTCGCCTGCTTCGTCAGAAAACACTATCTGCGCTGCCGTTATCTCTCCATTGTTTGTCTCCGGCATAATTGCCAGCGTGCCCTGCGGAAGTGAAATATGCTCATAGACCGCGCTGTTCTGTACCGCAGTCCCCTCGCCGACATACTCGATTTCCACGCTGCACGAAACCGGCTTATTCATCGTCCGGATCGTTTCCTCATACTGTGCCAGCTTAGCAAGCGTATTGCTCTCCTCCGCTTTATCTTCGAGGTATTCGTTCAGCGTTTTAATATCTTCCGTTTTGTCGGGGTTCGCGCTGATCCACGCCTGTGCGGAGCTGATGAGGGTTTCATTGCTCTGCGCATCCAGCGAATATTTGGAGATATAGTTAATTTCATTTGCCACAAAGTTCCGATACTTTGACATGGCATCCCGGTGCTGATTTACATAATTTAGCACCGTCAGCGCCTGTTGCTGGTTCGGGTTGTTCTGCCGGTCCGCAATATTGACGCCGCTTTGCAGCTGCGCGCCGGTCGCCTGCATAACGGATTTACCGTTTATCTTAATTTCGTACAGCCCGTTGCGCAGTCCGCTCACTGCGACTATTTCCCGGTTCAGCTCCTCGGTAAGAGGAATGAGCTTTTCCGCTTCCCGGTAAACGGCGTCCGCCCCCATCGGAAGCGCCTGCGGCACATATGTATACGTAATCTTATCCCCTGCTACAGCCAAATCCGAAACCGACGCATTTGCCGCATTGGCCGACTGCTGCACAGAATCAATCGATACTGACGCAACCTCGCCATTTTCCCCCTGCGCCTCCAAAAACGAATACATCATAATATAGTGGCCAACATTGCTCGGATGAATGCGGTCCGGCGTGAACGTAAAGTTCTCATTTGTCCGCCGCTGATAAGCGTCCACAATCGTCTGCGGCGTATTGACATCTACAAAGTCATAACCGTATTCCTGTGCAAAATCGTATACGATTGCCCCCGCCTTCCGGATAATGTTATTAAAGCCCGGGGAATTTTCGTTGCCTAAATTCGGCGCCCACTCGTCAAACATCGGCGGCGTTACCAAAATAACCTGTTCCGGCGATTTCGCCTTAATAAGCTCCAACAGCGCGCGGTATTCTCTTTTATACGTTTCAATCAGGTTGTTTCTCCTATCTTCCGCGCCCGGCTCCAGCTCTTTGCCCACAAAATATTCTCCGCGCGACATATCGTTTGTGCCAAGCATTACAACAACTTTGTTAAAATTGGAATCCGAATCATAGATGTCGTGCTCAAACCGTTTCTGCGCGGAAACAGCCCGGTCGCCGTTGATGCCTTTGTTAATATACGTAAAGTCGCAGTTTGGGTATCTGGTCGCATAATAGTTGTAAATATACGCGTGCGTATAGCCGCCGTGTGTGATACTGTCACCAATAAACACAACCCGGTCGCCGTCCTCAAACTTGGCAACAGTGCCGATTGCGTCAGCCTGTATCAGCTCCGGGTATACGCTCTGCCCGCTGGCAGTACGCTCCACCCACGAATCCCCAATTTTAATCTGGTCAATCCGCAGCCCGGACTCCCGTACGGCGATACGCGCCTGATACGTTCCCGGTTCCAGGTATGCTGTACCAAGCGTCTGCCAGCGATATTCACCGTCTTCACATACAGTCGTTGCCCCTTCGACAAAGCTTTCTGACGCGAAGCTGTAATAAAACGAATCGTTCCCATTCGAGGAAGAAAGATACCGGAACGAAAGTGCGTACGTTCCTTTTTCTTCTACGCGGAACGTAACCGACAGCCCTGTCCATGAATCATCTGTCGGAACGTAACGGTCGCCGCCCGGCTGACCGTTAATCAGTTCGACCGCATGACCGCCGCTCGCCCGATCGTCTTCAACGTCCTTTCCGTGCTCTGAAATGATAACGCACGCCTCTGCCTCCACCGTTTCGTCCGCCGTCATTGTCGGTTCTGCATTCTCCTGTGCAACCCCCGTCACGCTGCAAAGCGAAAACAGCATTGTCATAGCAAGTACCCCTGCTATCCATTTCTTCAAATGTTTCCCTCGCAAATGAATCCCCCCGTTAATAATTTATCATTTATAGAAAAATCTTGAAATTACTTCATATTTATATTATAATAATATTTATAAAAAGTAAAGTAAAATTTTGATTTTTTTTGTGTATATTCTACTCTTTTACAACAAAACAGGAGGCGTTTCCGGATGAACCATGGTATCGATATCTGGTACGACAAAAATGCGTTTCAAACGTATTCCAATGATTTGGTCAATGTACTTTTGCATCAGAATTATACGTCGAATATGCACAAACACGAGTTTTACGAAATTAATATTGTTTCCTCCGGTCGCGGTATACACATTTTAGACGGTGTTTCCTATGCCTGCCAGAGAGGAGATATTTTTATTGTGCCGCCGTTTGTTCCGCACCAAAGTATCTCCCATAACGCTCTAAACGTATATAATGTCATGATCAGCACCCTGTGGCTCAAAAACTTTACCGATGAAATTGATAATCTTAGCGGTTTTTATCCCCTGTTCAGCGTTTTGCCGCTGTTCCGTTCTGACGGGGAATCTACGTGGTTTTTACGTCTTCGGAGCGAAGATTATGAAATATTGGACAATCTTCTCGTACAATCAGAAAAAATGTACCATGCAAAAGCCGCACAGCCTCCCTTCCATACTGCCTACCGTCAAACGGTATACAGCTTTCTGGCTGGAAGCGCGCTGTCCATTGTTTCCTATTTGTGTTTCTGCTATACGCGCTACGAAAAGGACTCTCTGCTTAGAACAGACGTTGGTGCAGACGCGTTTGCAAAAAGTTTGCTCTATATTTACTCCCACTATAATGAGAAAATATCCGTAGAAGAATTGGCAAAATGCGCCGCCATGTCATATTCTACCTATAACCGCGTTTTTAAAGAAAAACTCCACTGTTCCCCGCTCACATATATCAACCGTTACCGGGTGGCGGTGGCAAAAAATTATTTAAAAAAGGACATCCCGCTTGCAGACATTGCCAGCTTGACCGGCTTTTTTGACCACTCGCACTTTATTAAAATGTTTACGAAAATAACCGGCACCACACCCGCTGAGTACAAGAAACAGCTGAAGGAAACCGAGTAAAAAAGCAGACTCCAGGCTTGATACGCCTGCATTTGCGTTTTTTCGTTTAAACTGCCCATTTCGGTGAAGCGTTAAACTATGTACAGAATCGCCCACACCAGAAAAAGTATTTTATGGGCAGGGCTGAAAAATAAAATAAGTTCGATAAAAAGCTGCTGATAAAGCAGCTTTTTATTTTTATATCTTTAAGAAAAAGTATAGTTAGCGTTTTTCATTTTATAAATTAATTTTATCTTTTTATAACTATTTATAATTTGATTTTATTGAATAGGATGTGCTATAATATTCCCAGGAAATAAAAGGGGGAAACGCTATGAATTTTATCAAAAAAAATGGATGGGGAATTCTTCTCTGCCTGGCAATTGCAGTTCCGGCCTGGTACCTGGGACAATTGCTCCCCGTTGTGGGCGGCCCGGTATTTGCAATCCTGCTCGGCATGATTATCACTTTGTTCATCAAAGACAAGACGCACGTCCAAACGGGTATCAGCTTTACCTCAAAAAAAATACTGCAATATGCCGTTATCCTGCTTGGTTTTGGAATGAATCTTTCCACCGTGCTCGTTACAGGGCAGCAGTCGCTCCCTATCATTATTTCGACCATTTCTGCCGCGCTCATTATCGCATATGTTCTGTATCGGGCATTAAAAATGCCATCTAAAATATCGACTCTCATCGGCGTCGGCTCCTGCATATGCGGCGGCAGCGCCATTGCAGCGACCGCTCCGGTCATCGGCGCGGAGGACGAAGAGATAGCACAATCAATTTCCGTCATCTTTTTGTTCAATATCCTTGCGGCACTGATTTTCCCGACACTGGGCGGCATGATTGGTCTGTCCGACTACGGCTTTGGCTTGTTTGCCGGAACAGCGGTCAACGACACCTCCTCAGTTACAGCGGCGGCGGCTGCGTGGGATGGGATGCACGGCAGTAATACGCTTGATACGGCAACAGTTGTAAAACTGACCCGGACGCTTGCTATTATTCCAATTACGCTGGTATTAGCTTTCGTCCGCACAAGGAAGGAAAAAAGCACGGGCGGCGCAGCGATTAACATGAAAAAAATTTTTCCGTTCTTTATCCTCTTTTTCATTGCTGCTTCGCTGATTACTACAATTGCAACATCGTTTGGCGTTCCGGAGAGCGCATTCTCCCCCTTTAAAACAATCAGTAAATTCTTTATCGTTATGGCAATGGCGGCAATCGGCCTTAACACCAATATCATCAAACTGGTAAAGTCCGGTGGGAAGCCGATTCTGATGGGCTTTTGCTGCTGGGTTGGCATATCGGCAGTCAGCCTTGTTATGCAGCATATACTCGGCATTTGGTAAGGTACCGCGACGCATTGGGCGTGCATGGCATATGAGCGATGCACGCTCTTTTATTTTATATTTGCACAATTTTATAGTTTTTTTTGCAAGATTTTTATTGATAAGTGCTACCTTCCCCGATATAATAAAACAAACAGCACCGTAATCAGCAAACTTTCCCAGATAACGGGCAAAAAGAAAAAGAGCGGAGGTAAAATCATGAAACTGAGAAAGGCACTATCCATCCTGCTTGTTCTGGCGATGGCAGCCGGTATTTTCCCGTATAGTGCGTTTGCGGCAGACAACGAAACACGAATCGTCTACTTCAACGACTTTGACGAGGAAATCACAAGCAATGCAAACGTCGCACCGAAGTCCAACAAAATTGAACCCTATACTGAGGATGACGGAAACGGCGCGGTCATGATATCGACCAATGGTAAATCGACAGAGGATGCGTTCTTCCAGGCTACCACAAAGGGAACTGACTACGACAACGTAGTTGTTGAGATTTCTCTCTCCTGTGTAGAGGGCGGCCTTGCGACCAATATGCAGTTCAAAGATGGCGTTCCAAAGCAGAGTCTTTTGTTTGCAACTGATAAAAACAGTAATATCACCTCCTCCGGCAGCGGAAAAAACCTCGGAACGCTGAAGCCGGGCAAATGGGTCAAGCTCGCATTTGCGATCGACTTTACCAAGCGGAGCTATTCGACCTATGTAGACGGCAAACGGGTCGAAAAGGATGTTGACTTGCAGGGTGAGTGCTCCAAAAACTTCAACTTTATGCGGCTTTATATGTCAAAAGGCGCACAGGGTGATATCCTGTTTGACGACTTTGCCGTATATGAAGGGACGGAACCGCGCGATATCAGCGAGGAAGTTGCAGCCATGCCCACGCCGGTCGCAATGCCGACTGTTACCCCCAAAGGTTCCGGCAAAACCTATGAAATTCATTATGCAGATATGTCCCGGCTCGACGAGGCTGTTGTTCTGCTGGTTGACGAATCGAATGCGTATGCAAACCAAACGCTTACAAAGGTTGACCCGGACAATGAAGCGGTAACTCCTGCGATAATAGACGATCGGACGCTGGTTCCGCTCCGCTTTATCTCGGAATCATTCGGCGCGCAGGTCGGCTGGGACGAAATGACACAGACGGCGACTATTACGCTGGCTGGGAAAACAGTCACAATCGTCATTGGCAGCAACGAAATGTACGTAGATGGAGCGCCCGTCCAGCTTGACGTACCGGCGCAGACTTTGCACGACCGAACCATGCTCCCGCTCCGCGCTATGGCCGAGTCAATTGGGAAAAATGTATTCTGGGATGACCGCGGCCTGATCATCATTACAGACGCCAGCCTTACAATTGACGAAGAAATGGACGCGCGCCTCGTGAGCGCCATGATTGCCTATCTGCAATCGGGCAAGCTTGCGCTCAACTATTCGGCAGCTCCTGCCTTTACCCAGTGGGTCATCGACGACGCGGTTTCTGCCGCACCGATTGAGTTTACCGCAGACAAAGGCAACAACAACATTGCATCGAAGGGCGCAAAAGCGCTCTACTACCTGACGCTGGCGGCCTATCTGGACGAGAGTACAGCAGCGTCGGACGGTACGCTGGCAAAAGACGCCGCCCTTACGCAGCTCCGCGCGTTGATTGCGGGCGGAAACGAGCCGTATGCGTGCGTCGGGCCGTACTGGAGCCACGCCGTTGTTGCAGCCAGCCTTGTACTTGTAAAAAACACGCCCGCCGTCTACGACGAGCTGACGCAGGACGAGAAAAACCGCATGGACTGGCTGATGAGGGCGCTTGCAATAGCCGGTAACTGGGGCTTCAACGACCAGAACAATTATAAAACCGGCTTCGACCTTCTGGGCAACTTCAATAAAGCCTGGAATCCGAATTACCGCAACACGTACCTCAATGTCGTGATTTCGGCCGCCATGTACTTCGGCGCAGAGGAGCTCGACGAGATTTATACTTCTTTCAGCTATGACGAATACATGACCAAATTTGAAGCGTACGGCTTTACAAATATCATGCACACCTGGTCCGTCGCGGGCAAAGATTTGATGGAAAACGGCGGAGAGTGCACCCTGCTCGGCGGTATCGGCGCAAGCGGTATGGAGGCGGGCCAGAGCGGCGGTAAGGGTGCCGGAGTCAAAATACCATTCCAGTACAACGGCATGGGGCTTGACGATTTAGACGGGATTTTCTCCAGCCTGCTCGACTATACCTACGGCGCCGTTGTGGCAAGCTCGCACGGGGTGGAAGGCGGCGAATACTATTCCTATATTCTTTCCGGGAAGCCCTCCCCCTATGAAGGATATAACGGTATGATGTTCGAGTTTTGCTCCGGCAGCCGCAGCAGCGCAGGCTACTGCTACGACTCCATGATGATTCTCATGTCTATGTACGCCAACTTCAAACTGTTCGGCGGCTGGGACTCGAGCGAGGACTGGCAGCAGACGTTCGATTCGTGGATATATGTCGGTACAGAGGACTTAATCTTTAAGCTCACAGAGGGCTATCGCGGCTATTCCACCTCTTTCCCCGGCTATAAAAACGAATATGAGTACGACAAACCGTCGGTCGGCTATGCTATGGATAAGGATATGTGGCGCAACTTCCATTGTATGCTCGGCGAGGACATCACCGTTATGACAAACCCGAACGCAAAGCCGGAAATTGATGCAAAACCGGCAGAGCCTATGAACGGCGTTACCGAGCCGCCGCAAAACGCAATCGCGCCGACGCACCAGTTAAGCACCTTTACCAACGACGCGGTGCTCCCGCTCGGCGCGGAGTATAGCGGCAGCGTCACAACTGAGTTTGACGTTGTGTTCGACGGTGAAGTGGGCAATACGTTTGACGGCGTCATCATGTACGACAGCGCGGATGCAGAGGATATGACCTATTCCAAAGCAAATGTTTTGATTCAGTTTAATAATCAGACAATCAATATCATGAACGGCGACGGCTATCAATGGACGACATTCCCTGTGGCTGCCAACTATCGTTACCACTTTAAGGTTACGATGAACGCTTCCACAAAGAAATACAGCGTATGGATCACACCCATCTGGCCGGAGGCCGGCGAGGAACAGCTTGTGGCGGACGGGTTTGCTTTCCGCTCCACCGCACAGGACATTGACGCGATTGGCTCCATTATTCCGGTCAAAGCGTCCCAAACAGGAAGCTACTGGATTGAGAACCATACTGTAACGGCAGAATAGATGCAAAATAAAAAAGCGGCTACTAAGCCGCTTTTTTATTTTGCAATTACGCACTGACGATTCGGTAGTAGACCTTTGCCGTGAGGGCATAAATTACACCGTAGCCAAGCGCAAATACCAGATAACACCCCGCCGTGCAGAGGATATACAGCATGTTATTTGACATACTCAGCAACGCCAGTATCTTAGAAATCAGCGGGAAGGCAAACACTACATGAACGCCGGCCGCCAGAAGCGGCAGGAAAAACACGGTCAAAATCTGCGAATGGATGGAACGCTTTACCTCCGCATGACTCAGGCCGACCTTCTGCATAATGGCATACCTTTCCTTATCGTCGTATCCTTCCGAGATTTGCTTGTAATAGATAATCAGGATGGTTGCCATGATGAATAGGAGTCCCAGGAAAATCCCGAGAAAAAACAGGCCGCCGTACATTACGAAGAAGCCGTCCTTCGCCTCGGCCCGGCTCTCAATCACGCCGTTAAACCCCGGCTCGCCCGTCAGGCTGTCCGCCAGCTCCTGATAGACTGCGTACTCTTCCTCATCTGTACCATACAAGTCAAATCCATACAGCAGGCACATGCGGACTGCACGCTCGCCATAGATTTTGGCCTGCTCCTGATAAAGCCACTCCAGTTCCCCCATGTCCTTCACGACAACGAAATATGTGTTCGAAATATCAGCCGCTGTGGTTCCATTGCCGACAAACTGGTCAAGACGCTCCTTGATGGTATATGTTTTTCCAAACACCTCCAGCGTATTGCCGTTATACGCCTGCCGATTGGAATAGAATAGAACCTGCCCATCCTGTAACGTCCTGTCCACTCCGCTGATCCTGTTAAAGTCGTTTAAAGGGATAAAGAACAGGTTCACAATGGAGTTGAGAGATGTATTTACCCGGCTCGGCTCCGTAATAAATGAATTTCCATCCTGGACACTTACAAACGACAAATAATTGTAGTAAATAACCCGCTCCATCTGGGCGTGATTTTCCTCCAGAACCCGATGCGTCTTTTCCATCATCTCCAGATTCTGCGCCTCGTCCCCCTCATATGAATAGATTGCAATATCGTAGGGATAGCGCGTACGAATCATGTCCTCGCTCCCAATCATCAGCGACGTGGTCGAGGAAATCATCACCAACACCGCCGTGGACAGGATACAGATGTTTGCAAGCCCAACGGCATTCTGCTTCATCCGGTAAAGCATACCGGATATGCTGATAAAGTGATTCGTTTTGTAATAATAGCGTTTATTTTTACGCAGGAGCTTCAAAAGAGAAATACTCCCCGCCGTAAACAGCAGATAAGTACCGATAATAACCAGAATTGCCGCGCCGAAAAAGTACGCCAGCGCTGTAATCGGGTCCTGCGTCACAACGGCAATATAGTATCCAATCCCCAGGCAGACCGCGCCTGCTATTGCAATAAACCAGTTTGCTTTCGGCTCCTTTTCCCCCACGCTGCCACCGCGAAGCAGTTCAATTGGCTTTGCCAGATGAACCTGCCGAAGTGAATTTAAAAAGATTAAAAGAAAAATTGCGCTAAATAGCAGCACTGTGTGTCCCATGGATTCCCAAGAAATATAAAATCCGAGCGTAATCCCCTCACCCAAGATTTTCAGAATCAGTAGATACATAGCCTTGTCGAGCAAAATGCCCACGCCGATTCCCAACACCAGCCCAACCAGCGCAATGTAGAGCGTTTCCAGGCCGATTACCCGGGAGAGGTGCTTTTTCTCCATGCCGAGGATATTAAAGAGGCCGAATTCCTTCTTCCTCCGTTTTACCAGAAAGCTGTTGGTGTAAAACAGAAAGATGACAGCAAAAATTGCTACGATCCAACACCCCAGATACAGCATGGAAGCGATTGTAATCCCGCCCCGCAGGGAGAGGATCCCCTCGTTTACGGACAGCGACTTGATAATGTAGAACATTGCCACCGTGATGATACAGGTAAGCATATAAGGGATGTACGTCTTGCGGTTCTTGCTAATGTTCGTAGCCGCAAGCCTAGCATAGAAAAACTTATTCATGGCGGCCACCGCCTGTCGCAATCAAAGTCAATGTGTCGGAAATCTTCTGGTACATCTCCTCGTTGGTACTGTTCCCCCGGTAAATCTGGTGGAACACTTCCCCATCCTTGATGAACAGGACGCGGCCCGCATGACTCGCCGCTTTGGTCGAGTGCGTTACCATCAAAATCGTCTGCCCGTCGGCATTGATTTCATTAAATATCCGCAAAAGGCCATCTGTCGCGCGCGAGTCGAGCGCACCGGTCGGCTCGTCCGCCAGAATCAGCTTCGGCCCTGTAATCAGAGCACGCGCTACCGCCGTCCGCTGCTTCTGCCCGCCGGATACCTCGTACGGGTACTTTTGCAGGATATCCGTAATTTCCAGCTTCTTCGCAATCGGCACAAGGCGCGTCTGCATCTCCAGGAAGCTCTTTTTCGCCAGCACCAGCGGCAGAAAGATATTGTCCTGGATGGAAAACGTGTCCAGCAGGTTAAAATCCTGAAATACAAACCCGAGATTGTCGCGCCGGAAGGCGGAAATCTCCTTTTCCCGGATGTTGGTCAGGCATTTCCCGTCCAGATAGACCTCCCCGCTCGTTGGTTTGTCAAGTGCGGCAAGAATGTTGAGCAGCGTTGTCTTGCCGGAGCCGGACTCGCCCATAATGGCTACGTACTCCCCCTGCTCCACTGAGAAGGATACATTGCTCAGTGCCTGCACCTGATTTCCGCCAAAGCGGGTAGTATAAATCTTCTTCAGGCTCTTTACTTCCAAAATCGTCATTGTTTCTTCCTCCTTTTTGCTTCCCTCTCAGTATAGCAAGGGGCCGGACTGCCCACCATCGAATCGTGTGACATTCCGGCCGTTTCATCTTACATTTTTGTAAGATATATTATTCGATTTCCAACTCCGCGCTGCGCAGGTCCAACATGACCGTCGTTCCGCTCCCTGCCTCGGAGCTAATCCGAATGGGAATCGACAGCTTATCCGCGGCCTGCTTGCACAAATACAGCCCCAGCCCGGTCGACTTTTTGTCCGCTCTGCCGTTGTAGCCGGTAAACCCTTTTTCGAATATCCGCGGCAAGTCCTCCGGCGCTATGCCAATGCCGGTGTCGGAAATCGTCACAAGCTTTTCCGGACTGACAGCTATTTTGACCGCCCCCTTCTGCGTATATTTAATCGCATTGGACAAAAGCTGTTCCAAAATGAACAGGAGCCATTTTTCATCTGTAAGGACGGTTTCCTGTGTACCCGTATACTCGAGTTTGATTCTCTTTCGTACGAACTGTGGCGCATAATTGTGGATAGCCTGCCGGATGATTGCGTCGAGCGGATACTTTTTAAAAATAAAGTCCGACGATGTCGAGTCGAGCCGGAAATAGCACAGCACCATTGCCACATACTGTTCAATCCGAAACAGCTCGCCAAGCAGCTCCCTGCTTTCGTCCGTATCCTCCCCCTGCAAAATCATCCGCATGGCGGCAATGGGGGTTTTAATCTGGTGCGCCCATGTCGTATAGTAGTCAATGCTCTCCGTGCGGCGCGACTGCTCCTCCGTCCGCGCAGCCTTGTAGCAACCAAGCAGGTTTTCCACCATCTCCTGATATTCTTCTTCAAATAGATTCCTCGCACGCGGGAGCGTTTCCGCCAAAAGCGTGATATTATCCCGAATTTTGCATAACTGCTTATGCCGCCTATAGTAGAAGATATAATGAATCGTACCAAAAACAACAAGAAACAGCAGGCAGCAGAGAACCGCGTACAAAACCGCCTCCGGCTCTAAATTATAGAGAAGAAATACACCGGCAAAAATACCAGAAAAGGCCAAAAACAGGGCAATCCCGTAGCGGTATTGCCACAAATATTTTCCAAAAATCCGCACCATTTACCGCCTCCCGCCTTATGTAATGATATAGCCGCTCCCGACCTTAGTCGTGATAAAATCTGTCAGCCCTGCACTCTCCAATTTTTTACGTAGGCGGGCCATGTTTACTGTAAGCGTGTTTTCCTCCACATAGGCGTCCATCTCCCACAGACGCGTCATCAGCGTGTCGCGGCTGACGACCTTGCCCTTGTTCTCCAGCAGGGTCTGCAAAATCCGAAACTCGTTGCGCGTTAGGTCAATTTTTACATCGTGGAATGTCAGCGTCGTGTCGTTGAGGTTGAGTACGGCGCCGCGGTGTTCCAGTACTGGGATCTTCCCTGCCATGTCATACGTCCGGCGCAGCACAGCCTGTATTTTCGCCGTCAGTACGCTTAGATCCACAGGCTTTGCAATAAAGTCGTCACCGCCCATATTCATCGCCATGACAATGTTCATATTGTCTGACGCCGAGGAAAGGAACACAATCGGCACGTTGGAAATCTTTCGAATCTCACTGCACCAGTGATACCCATTGTAGAACGGAAGCATAATGTCGACCAGAACCAAATGCGGGTCGAATGCAACAAATTCCGGAATAACATTTTGAAAGTCCTGGACACATGCCGCCGTATTGCCCCACGATTCGATCTGTTTTTTCATGGTATTGGCCATGGTTGCGTCGTCCTCTATAATCAAAATTCTGTACATGCGTTCTCCCGCCCTCTATCAATCAATGCTTATTTATATTTATCATACCATATTCAGAGGTAAAATTCAATTCCTGCCCGATAATCCCCCTAAAAGCATAGATGCCTACAGGGTAAAAAAACAGACAGCCCCTAAAACAGGGACTGTCCAGGATTTGGGGTGGCATTTCGGCCATTGCTATTTACATAGCCAAGCGGACCAGCGCACGAGCTAATCTGCCTTTCGTTCACGAACGAGTCGTCATAACTGACGTGTACGCTGCCGTCGCCGTCCATATCCATGGAAATTACGCCGCGCATTGCGCCAAGTTCAAACTTCAGCGCATCATAATCGCCTTCCCCGCGTGCCATAAAATATATCTCTCTATTCGCCATTTTTTCACCTCACGTTTAGTATTTACAGAAATCGCGTAATCATGCTATTTTTATGATGGTTATATTTCTGTTAAGCTTTGACAAAAAACTTTGCCCATGATATAATAAAAATAATATACAGTACGGAGGGTATGCATTTTGAAAATTCATGAATCCGCAGAGAACTATCTGGAAACCATTTTAATTTTAAAAAACCGGAACGGATACGTCCGCTCTATCGACATTGCAAACGAGTTATCATTTACAAAGCCAAGTATATCTGTCGCAATGAAAGCTTTCCGAACAGAAGGTTATATCGAAATGGACACTGACGGGCATATTTCACTTACGCCGAGCGGTCTGGCAATTGCGGAAAAAATCTATGAACGGCACCAGACGCTTGCAAAAATTTTAATGGCGCTGGGCGTGAGTGAAAAGACGGCGTTTGCGGATGCGTGTAAGATTGAACATGATATCAGCGACGAAACCTTTGACAAAATCAAAGAGTTTATTGCAAATCCAACTGCCCTGTCGTTTGATTCTTGAGCGTGTGACGATAAGGCGATGTATATCGTAATACAAAAAAATAAAGCATACCCTTCGGTATGCTTTATTTTTTACAGACTGCTCAAACAGCCCATCTTATTTCTTTAAAACTGCATGAACCGGAAGCCCATTTTCCATAAAAATCGGAGCCTCGCCCTGAATAAGCGGCAACATGTAGTCGATTGCCTCCTGTGTTACATTGTTGCCCTCTTCGTTAATCCACTCGCGCGGAATAACCTTTTCCACATTTGCAATCTTTGCAATATCCATACTTGCAATCGAAACCTTGTATGGGTCGTTCGACTCACGGACAAAGTAAACCATTTCGCCTGTATTGCCGTTTACCGCTTCCTCCACTGCACGGCCGCCAATCATACGCGACTCCGCGATATCCGTTGCCGACGCACTGTGCGCTGCGCAGCGCTGCAAAAGGCCAAATTCAATCTGACGCGTCTTGAGTCCAAGACGCTCGTTAATCGTATCCGCCAGCACGCGCGCCGTACCGCTCAGGTGCTTGTGGCCGAACGCATCCGTTTCACCCTTGCTGAGCGCCTCACACACATATGTGTCCTTGTCAATTTTTGCACCCTCGGAAACCGCAACGATAACGCAGTTCTTCTTTTCCGATACCTTCTTTACATCTTCAACAAACTTGTCGATGTCAAACATCAGCTCCGGCACATAAATCAAATCCGGTGCGTCACAGTTTTCGCAGCGCGCCAGCGCCGTCGCAGCCGTCAGCCAGCCCGCATTGCGGCCCATGATTTCCATAACCGTTACACACTTCGACGGATAAACGCTCGCATCGCGGCTTACCTCGCGTGTTGCCGTCGCAATATACTTCGCCGCGCTGCCAAAGCCCGGCGTATGGTCTGTCGCAGCCAAATCGTTATCAATCGTCTTCGGCACGCCCATAATGTTAATTTCATAGCCAATCTTCGCCGCGTGCATGCTGAGCTTATGCACCGTATCCATCGAGTCGTTACCGCCGATGTAGAAGAAATATTTTACGTTGTTCTTCGAGAACATCTCAAAAATCTTGTCAAACACTTCCGGCTTGTCCTCTACCTTCGGAAGCTTAAACCGGCAGGAGCCAAGATATGCCGACGGCGTAGCAGCCAGCACGTCAATGTCGTGATCCGTCTTGAGCTGGATGCCCATGTCAACAATGTCGCCCTTTAACAGACCTTCAATGCCGTGAACCAGGCCATAGACCGTCTCAATATACTCGCTGTCGCGCGCTGCCTTGTATACGCCTGCAAGCGTTGCATTGATTGCGCTTGTCGGGCCGCCGGACTGGCCGACCATTGCGTTGCCTTTTACGTGTTTCATAAAATAGTTCCTCCTCTTCCCGGCGCTGTATAAGCCCCGGCTATGTTCATTTTATTTGATTAGCAAAATTTACACTATTAAATATTTTATCCTTTTTTCAGCCAAAAATCAATATATTTCAAAAGGATTTTACAAAAAAAGCAGAATTTATATAGAATGGATAAAAAAGAAAATAAGACAGAGGTGTTTTTGTGGTAAACATCCGAATTGCCAAAAAGTGTTCCACTCATATGATTTATGAATCAAAGGGCTTTTCTGCAAACCATACACCCCTCAATTTGACCATAAGGTTCAAAGCCATTCTTTTTATACATTGACAAAGGTCCGTGATAAGCATGGTTTTCATTGTGTGCAAATGGATACGCCTCCACCAAATCAAATCCGTCGGCTTTTGCATCTTTGCACACATATTCAAGCAAGGCGTTGGCGATACCATATCCCCTATATTCAGGTGCTATAGAAAAGCAAACAATTGATTTGATGTTTTCACCGTTGTCAGGCACTTCTTCTGCAAAATTAAAATTGACATTATCGTACGCTTTTTTATCATTCGAATTGCACCATCCAACAACTTTTCCTTGTTTATATGCTAAATATCCCTGCATGCGACCAGTTTTTATAAAGTTGATTGCTTGTTTTCTGTTAAACTCAGCGCAATCTTTATCGCAGTCCCATACTCTTTCCCTTTCTAATTCACCATCCCAATGATAGCACATGCAATAACATCCACACCATGTATCATTGTCGGAAAATGCATCTTTATCAAAAAAAGACAACCAATCATCCAATAATTCAGGAGTTAGTTTATAAATAGATATTTTCAAAACTATCCCTCCTTAAATCTCTATTTTCCAATTTCACAGCTTTATGCTTTTAGAACAACGAGATCAAACACCGTTTTTAATTCCGCCACTACGTTCCAAATCCAAGCCCGCGGCATCGGCTGCTGACGCTGTTGACAAACCCAATGGCCATCAGGCTTGTCAACAGCGAGGACCCTCCGTAGCTGAAAAACGGAAGCGGAATGCCCGTAACAGGCATAAGCTGGATGCACATGCCGATGTTTTCAAATACATGAAACGCAAACATCGCCGCAATGCCAATACAGATAAACGATCCAAAATCGTCGTTCGCCCGCCGTGCCACATAAATACAGCGAATGATAATGAGCGTCAGCAGTACCGTAACCACGACCGCGCCAATAAAGCCCCACTCCTCGCCGATTGTCGCGAAAATAAAGTCCGTATGCTTTGCCGGCAGATAGGCAAGCTGGTTCTGGCTGCCCTGCAAATACCCCTTGCCCGCAAATTGTCCGGAGCCAATCGAAATCTCCGACTGAATAACATTGAACCCAGCCCCAGTTGGAGCAATATAGGGGTCAAAAAATACCAAAAACCGATTGATTTGGTACTCCGACAGGAAGTAATCCTTAAAATACCAGAAAATCGGTGCGGCAATCAAAAAGGCCCCTACTCCAATTGCCAGATACTTATAGGAAAATCCAGCTACAAACAACATGGAAATAAAAATAAAGACAAAAACCATCGCCGTGCCTGCGTCCGGCTGCAACAAAATCAGCCCTACCAGTACTGCCATATGCAAAAACAAAAGCAACAGGGTCGGTATGTAGTTGACATCGTTTTTCACATTCTGCAAGTGCTTTGCAAACGTGAGGATAAATCCGAGTTTAACCAGCTCCGCCGGCTGGACGCTCACAATCCCCAAATCAATCCACCCCTGCGTCCCGGTCGACTCGCGCCCCATTCCCACAAAGAGAACCAAGACCAAAAGCGCCACATTCCCAATATAAATCAGTTTTGTCGTTTCTCCCCACAATTCGTAATCAACCTGACTTATTACAAACATGGCAATCAGGCCAATCACCAGCGCAGCGCCCTGCACAAGAATCAGCTTCATTGTTCCCATACTGTAGGTAGCGGAAAAAATGGCAACAAGGCCAAGCAGCGCAGCAAGCAGCACCAGCGCAACCAATGGAAGGTCCAAGCTTGCAAGTAATTTTTTCCCAAAGTGTTTATGCTGTGTCATAGCTCCTCCAAAAATCATTCCAAACAATTCCACATAAATATTATACCAGACAAATCAAATTTGTAAACAAAATATCGGAAATTAACCCCCGCTTCTCCGGCATTCCCAGCAGGAATTCCCACTTCTTTTACATATTTTCACGATTATTGTTATAAATCAAAAAAAATTTATTGAAAAACGGTTGAATATGGCGTATAATGAAAGTTAAGAAATTCGTAAGGGATGTGATACCATGACAGAAATGAAAATCCCTCGTACCTGGGAGTCATTATTTGAAAAACAGTTGTTTTTACCTGTCATTGTAAAAACAATTGAAAAAATACATGATACAAACTGGTCGATGAACGTCAACTACCACGATCACTTTGAAATGGTCTATATCAAGCGCGGCGACGCGGTGTTTCAAGTGGCCGGCGAGGACGTGAGTATGGGGCCGAACGATATTATTATTATCAAGCCCAACCAGCCGCACAAATTCATTGTAAAATCCCCGGTCGGGTGTGAGTTTTTGGTTCTGAGTTTTAAATTTGCAAACGCAAAGGACGGTAATTTTTCCGACGTATCTCTGACCGATTTTATCGAGTTTGTCAACGACGAATCCACCTCGCACATCCATCTGAAGCTGAGCCGTAAAAACGACATTGTCGGCGTAATGAACCGCATTCTGCGCGAGCATGACAAACAGCAGGTATGGGGCGAATACCTGAGTTATCTGCTGATTATGGAGTTGTTCATCCTTGTAAGCCGTACGCTCAAGCAGGAGTGGGAGCAGAGCATCAAGAGCCGCAGTGTCAAGCTCAAAGAGCTTCTGGCCATCTCGAAGGAATATATCGACATGAACTATAATAAAGAGCTGTCGCTCTCCGATGTGGCGGGGTATATCTTCCTCAGCGAGAGCTACTTTGCCCATACTTTTAAGGACGAGTTCGGCATCAGTCCGAAGAGATATTTGCTCAATGTACGCATCAATGCCGCAAAGGAGCTGTTATCGGCAACCGACCAGAAAATCAACGATATTGCCAAAGAGGTCGGATTTTCCAGTCAGCAGCGGTTCAACGACATTTTCAAAAAGTACGAAAAGATGACGCCGCTGCACTACCGTAAGGTCGAGAAAACAAAACGAATCAATGTCGGCGGATAAGAAAAAGCAGGGAACAATCCCCTGCTTTTTCTATATCTGGATGGATTATGCTTCCGGCACCACATCGACGACGACCAGCTCCGTCGGGTTAAAGACACGCGGCAGCCATTCCGGCTTTGCCGATACGCCGCGGCTGACAATATGTGTCTGCCCGCCCTCAAACCGATACAGGCCGCCGGCATACTTTGGGAAAAAGCCCTGCATTTTTACAAAAAATCCATTCATCAAAAACGGTATCCGGAACTGTCCGCCATGAGAATGTCCAGATAAACCCAAGTCGTAGGGATATTGGCGGTATTTGTCAATATGGATGTGGTTGTGCGCCAGCAACAGGGTAAATTTTGCTTTATCCAGCCCGGAAAGCATCCGCTTAATCGCACCGGGAAAGTCATATCCCGGCTCAAACGAACCGGCTCGCAATGGGTCGTTGATACCTGCGACAGTGATTTCGTTCCCCTGTACGGTAAAAGAGGTGGCCTCGTCCGACAGGACACAGATACCGAGGGCGGAGGCCAACTCCATGTATTTTGCCGCCTTTTTCGAGCGGTATTCATGGTTACCGAGCACGTAAAAACATGGATAACGGCTGATTTGCTTCAAAAACGAAACTGCGCCGTCCTCACGTCCTGCCGCATGGAAAATATCGCCCGTCAGAACAACCATATCCGGTTTCTGCTCCGCAATTTTCTGCATCAGGTGCGCCTGCTCCCTACCGTGATACATGCTGTGCAAATCGGAAACCTGCACAATCCGGAACGGACGGTGGATTTTCCTGCTTTTCACCTCATAACTGCGCACAACAAGACCGGAATAAAGCGCCCATACCGCCAATGCGAGTACACAGATCCCCAAGAAAATATACAGCCACCACACTTCTCCCCACCTCCTTATGTAACCTTACGTATGAGAAAGGATATCTGCAAAAGCAGATATCCCCCATTTGCGGCAAAACGCCGCTTTTTCTTTTGTGAAAGGTGTAATGTGACAGCTCTTACTCGTCGTGACCGCAGCCGCAGTCATCCCCGCAGTCGTCACAGTCGCACGAAAAGTCAAGCTCGATTTCCTTATTGCAGTTCGGGCAGATAAGCGGCTTGTCCTCGTCATCGTCGAAGAAATCCTCATCAATGCGGATAGTTTCCTTGCAGTTCGGGCACTCAATCTCAAAATAGTCGATGTCGTCGCCGTCATGGTCACAGCCACAGCCGCACTCGTCGCCGTACACTTCCTCTTCCAGCTCGCCCAAATCCTCGTCAATAGCGTCTACTTGGTCAGCCAGATCCTGCTGGTCTGCTGCGATGTCGCGTACTGCGTCCGCAATCTCCTCAAGTGCCTCCACAATCTTTTTGAGCAGCTTGCCCTCGTCGGTCTTTTCATTGATGTCAAGGCCGTCAGCAAAACCCTTTAAGTACGAAACCTTCTTTACCAATTCTTCCATCATTCCACGCTCCATTTCCGCCGCACTGTATGCGGCTGTCCTTGCCCCGCAGGCTGCCGTCGCGCCGGGGCAAATGCTATTGTAACCATTAAACGCGTTCCATATACTCCCCGGTACGCGTATCTACGCGGATTCTGTCGCCCTGGTTGACAAACAGCGGCACAAAAATCGTCGCGCCTGTTTCCACCGTGGCCGGCTTTGTTACGTTCGTCGCCGTGTCACCCTTCACGCCCGGCTCCGTCTCTGTTACCTCAAGCTCAACAAACGTCGGCGGCTCGATACCAAATACGCTGCCCTTATAGGAGAGCACCTTAACCATCATATTTTCCTTCACGAACTTGAGCGCGTCGCCGAGCTGCTCCGCGTTGAGCGGCATAAGCTCAAATGTCTCCTGATCCATGAAGTAGTACAAATCGCCGTCCGTGTAGGAATACTCCATATCCTTGCGCTCAATGTGCGCCTTCGGCATTTTTTCCGTCGGGCGGAACGAACGCTCTACAACGCCGCCCGTGATAACATTTTTAAGCTTCGTCCGCACAAACGCTGCGCCCTTCCCCGGCTTAACATGTTGGAACTCCACAACCTGAAATACGTTGCCGTCAAGCTCAAACGTAACACCGTTTCTAAATTCACCTGCTGAAATCATCTGTTTCTACCTCCAACTTCTTTCATCAAAGGGCCTTGCGGCCGCATTTTCACAAATTTACTAATCTATTGTATATGAAAACTTGGAAAAACACAAGCTTTTTTTCAAAGAATCAGCAATTCTTTTGTAAAATGGCTCAAATTCACCGCTTTTTCGCCGTTTACGACGACCAAATCCTCAATCCGTACGCCAAATTTCCCCGCAAGATAAATCCCCGGCTCCACCGTGACAACCATGCCGTCGCCCAGCGTCTGTGCCGAACGGGCCGAGAGGCGCGGCTCCTCGTGAATCTGTACGCCGACGCCGTGCCCAAGCGCGTGCCCAAACGCGTCGCCGTAGCCCGCGTCTGTGATAATATCGCGCGCCACCGCATCAACCGCCGCGCAAGATGCTCCGGATTTTACCGCGTCCAGCGCCGCAAGCTGCGCTTTGAGCACCGTGTCGTACACGCGCCTCTGCTCCTCGCTCACAGAGCCGATTGCTACTGTGCGCGTCATGTCGGAACAGTAGCCCTTATATATGCAGCCAAAGTCCATCGTGACAAAATCGCCGTCTTGCAGTGTGCGGTCTGATACCGACGCATGCGGCATGGAGGAGTTCGGCCCCGACGCAACAATGGTGTCGAACGAGACGCCGCTTGCGCCCGCCTTTTTGACCTGATACTCAAACTCCAGCGCCAGCTCACGTTCCGATACGCCGACCTTCATAAGCCCAAGCACCCGCTCAAACGCCGCCGTGGCAATGTCCGCCGCCTTTGTGATCTTTTCAACCTCTTCCGGTTCCTTTACAAGCCGCAGCGCACCGATTGCTTTCCCGCCGCCGTCGGCAAGACGAAGGCCGGGCCGCCCGTATTTGCGCAGCTGTGCCACCGTCATATGTTCCTCTTCAATATAAAATGTATGAATGTTTTCCAGCACAATCTGCCAGATTCCCCGGGCAATGTCCTCTACGGTAAAGCCCTCCGCCCGGTTTTGTGCGTCCTCAATATAGCGGAAATCCGTAATCAGCACCGCGCAGTCCGGTGCAAGAAGCAGCATCCCCTCGCCTGAAAAGCCGCTCAGGTAAAACACATTCTCCGGACTTGTGACGAAATACGCCTCGTCCTCCCGCAATGTGCGTACCAATCGCTCACATCTGCCGTTCACACTGTCACCTCCAAAAGCGCCTCCAGCGCGAGACGATACCCGATTTTTCCAAGCCCTGCAATCTGTCCTACGCATACGGGCGCAATCACAGACGTATGGCGGAACTCCTCCCGCCCGTATACATTGGAAAGGTGCACCTCCACCGCCGGCAGCTTGATGGCTGCAATCGCGTCGCGGATGGCAATGCTGTAGTGCGTATATGCGCCCGGGTTAATGATTATGCCATCATAGACGCCCATTGCGCTGTGCAGCTTGTCGACAATGCCGCCCTCGCTGTTCGACTGGAAAAAGTCGACCACGCAGCCAAGCTCCTCCGCGCGCGCAGCCACCTCCGCGTTGATTGTTTCGAGCGTATCTGAGCCGTAAACGCCCGGCTCGCGCACGCCGAGCAGATTCAGGTTCGGCCCGTTGACAAGCAGAAATTTCTTTTTCATAGCTTTCACCGCTTTCTTACAAAATATTCGGAGCTTGCGCGCCGCCTACATGAAGTTTTTATAGTTTTTGATGATGCTGTCTGCCACCGCCATGGGGCTTTTCCCCTCTACCTCAATCCGAAAGTCGTTGTCATCATAATACGGCGCGCGCTCCTCCATCCGCTGCGCCACCTGGCCGCGCGTCTGGTCGTCGAGCAGCGGCCGCCCGCCGCCCGCTGTGCGTTCCAATATCAGCTCCAGCGGCGCATATAGGTTGACGATTACGCCGTTTTCCCGCAGACGGTCCATATTTCTTTTGTCCAGCACAACGCCGCCGCCCGTTGCGATCACGCAATTTGGCAGTTCGCTCGCTTTCAGCACCGCCTGCCGCTCTACTGTGCGGAAATACGCTTCTCCATCCTGCGAGAAGATATCGACGATACGCCGGTTCTCGCTTTCTTCAATCATTTCATCCGTATCGACAAACCGCCGGCCAAGCTTTCTTGCCAAAAGCCGGCCGACCGTCGTTTTCCCTGTTCCCATAAACCCTGTCAGCACAATATTTTTCACAGTCCGAACACCTCGCGTTTGATATCGTCGTAAATGGCGTGGTCGATTTTCTCTCCCGTAAAAATCTCATACGCCACAATTCCCTGATAAATCAGCATTCCCAGTCCATTGATGCAGACGCGCGCGCCGTGCTCCTTCATCTTTTTGAGAAAGACCGTTTCCGGCGGGTTGTAGATCATGTCCGCCGCCGCAGTGTCGCCGTCCACAAACGAAAAGTCGCTGATGGGGCACGCGTCGATATCCGGCTCCATGCCTGCCGACGTGGTATTCATTACCACGTCGTAACGCGCGTGCTCGCGCTTGGTATGTACCTCGTACCCGCACGCTTCCTTCACAAATTCGGCGAGCGCGTCCGCGTTTTTCTGCGTCCGGTTCAGAATTGTAATACTCTTTGCGCCCAGCATGGCAAACTTGACGCAAATCGGACGCGCCGCGCCCCCTGCTCCTAAAATCAGCAAGTCCTTGCCAATCACCGGTGCACCGCCGTTTACAAGCGACAGGTAAAACCCATCTGCGTCCGTGTTGTAGCCATACAGCTTCCCGTTTTCATACTTGACCGTGTTGACCGAGCCGTACAGCTTTGCGTCCGGCGCAATCTCGTCTAAATATTGCATGACTTCGACTTTGTACGGCGCCGTCACATTCACGCCCGCAAAATTGAGCGCCTTCAGACCGCGCACCGCGTCGCCGAGCTGGCCCGGCAGGACTGGCAGCGCCATATAAGCGTAGTTGCGCCCGTACACCTGCGAAATATAGTTGTGCATCTGCGGCGAATAGGTGTGCTCCACCGGATACCCCATCAGCCCCAGCAGCTTCGTGTGCCCGTCGATTTCTCTCATTCGTTTCCGCTCCCGTCTTTAATTTTTCACATAGATTTGTCCGTAGTAATTCTCCCGCTTGTCCCTGCTCGTATAGTCCGCCCCAACGCCGAGATAGCCGTACTCGCCGTCGAGCATACATTCCCGATGCGGCGCGGAGTTGAGCCACGCAAAGCATGCGGAAAAGGCGTTTTTGTTAAGGGCCAGGTTCTCCCCCAGCTTGCTCCACCGCTGCGCGCCCGTTTCACGCTCGTACCGCTCCGACGGCTTGGAACCGTCCAGTCCGGTATGGTCGAAATAGTCGTTTATCTGCATATCCGTGCAGTGTTTGCGCGCAGCAGATGCCGCCGCGTCATCGCGCACAAGCGGCGCAAGGTTTGCGTATTTTGCACGCAGGGCGTTCGTCACAAGCTCAATCACATGGCTTTCCGCCGCTGCGATTTCTTCCTCCGTTTTCGCAGGATCATACGTCTTGTTGGCGCTTCCCTGCGTGGAGAAATAAATCCCACCGTAACGTGCACCAATGTCATCATAGAAAAATTCAATCAACGGCGTGGAACGCTGCGCCAGCTCCTCCTTTGTCAAAGATGACAGCAGCACCGCATTAAACCCTGCCCCGTCACTAAGGGAGAAAAACTCCGTAATCGCGCCATCCTTCTCCCCAAAAAGCATCAAGTCGGGTGTGTTTGCATTATATACATACCAACTAAAGCCCTTGCCAGAGTCAAACGCCTCTTCCGGCTCGCCAAATGCTTTCCGCACACCATCCATACCGTCGGAGAAAGAAACTGTAGAGCCGCTCCACGCAACCACCGGTGCGTCACAAATCAGCGCCGCATTCTGCGCGCTGCTCCAATCCACAAGCCGGTCCATGCTTTCCGCAATGTAGCGCACTGGAACATAAGTACGGTCGTCAATCAGCATAGGGCACGCGTCAAGCGATATGGTTTCGCTGGCGCCATTTACTGTTTTCTGCGCGCTGTACGCTCCAATCCGCACTACGTTTGTAACCGCCCCATCTGTGACCGTGATGGTCTCGGTCGCTTCCTCCCACGCTACGTCCGCGCCCAGGCTCTCGCTGATAAAACGCAGCGGCACAAGCGTACGCGAACCTACCAGCACGCCGCGTGCAGCGCTGTCCGCCTGGTATGTACCGTTTAAAAATATCCCAATATCGCTGCGCTCAATCACCGATTCTGTGATGTCTGCATTCCCGGCGGCATAGCCAAATCCAACCCCGGTCAGAGTACACAGGAGCAGGCAGCAGGCAAATATCCGTTTCGCCATCCGTTCTTCCTCCTACTATCGTCTATTTTATATTATACAATAGGGCCAATCATTTTTCCATAGTTTTTTTCTCTTCTCTTTCCTTTTCAGGCCACTCTCCCGTCAGAAAGACAAAAAAATCTATCAAATTTGCTATTTTTTTCTGGAAGTTTTGGTCCGAATACGGTATAATAAACACAACTCAGGTTTATAAGCCTTTTAGCTTAGGAGGATGAACGGGTGAAACAGAAAAATAATAAACGAAATATGCAAATGCAGAAAATCGTCTGGTGGTTTGTGCTTATAACGCTTCTGCTTTCCATCGGCTATGTTGTTTTTGAAATCGTTCGGTCGCCGTCCGTCGCGGACAGCGCCGCGCCGTACCAACGCGTCAAGGGTGACTACGTGCTGATGCTGGCGCAGTGTGTGCTCGGCGTACTGGCCATGTTTCTGCCCAGTATCCTGCGCAAACGCGCGCATCTTGTCATCCCTTCCTTTATGATTATTTTGTACGCTGTATTCCTATACTGTGCAATTTTTCTGGGCGAGGTGCGCCGGTTTTACTATGTCGTGCCCCATTGGGACACGATTCTCCACACGTTCAGCGGCGCAATGCTTGGCTCGCTCGGGTTTTCGTTTATTACGTTTTTGAATAAAACAGAACGGATTCCCGTCAACCTCAGCCCGGCGTTTATTGCCGTATTCACTTTCTGCTTTGGGATGACGCTTGGCGTGCTGTGGGAATTTTACGAATTTGCATGCGACGGCATTTTGCAGACAAATATGCAAAAGTTTGCGCTCGAATCGAGCGAGCCGCTCCTCGGTCGTGCCGCGCTGATTGATACCATGAAGGATCTGTTCGTCGATGCGGCGGGTGCAATTGTCATATCGGTCATCGGTTATATTTCGCTCAAATTTAGAAAAGGGTGGATTGACCGTCTGCTGCTGAAGCGGAGAAAGGCCGGCGCGCCGGAAGAAGGAAAATAAAACAACAGGTATAAGCTGGCAGTTTCGTGCTGATACTTCCTTTGACTACATAAAAAGGAAGGTTGTTGCCCTATGAGAAAGCTTGCCATTGCCCTACTGTTTGGATTAGTTGTGTCCATGTTCGCCATGGCTTATGCCGACGAAACGCAAAACGAAATTGCCTCCAGCGTCGTACGGCTCCATATTGTCGCCAACAGCGACAGCGACGGCGACCAGGCCGTAAAACTGAAAGTGCGCGATGCAATCATCGCAGAATTTTCCGACTGTCTGCAAACGGCGCAGAGTCCTGCGCAGGCGGAGCAGATTATGCAGGATAATCTAAGCCGCATTGAAGCCGTCGCAAATCGAGTTCTGAAAGAAAACGGCTATTCCTATCAGGCGCAAGCGTCAATTGGGGAAACGCACTTTCCCGTCAAGCACTACGAAAACATTACGCTCCCACCCGGTAACTACCGCGCGCTGCGGATTGTGCTTGGAAATGGGGCCGGGCAGAACTGGTGGTGCGTGATGTATCCGCCGCTGTGCTTTTCCGGCTCCATCGAAGGGAGCGCGTCACAGGAGAGCCAGGCCATGCTCAAATCGTCACTTGGCGAGGAAAATTATACACTGATCACAGACGGAGCAGACGAGAGCGGCGAGCTGCCAGTACAGTTCAAATTTAAAATTTTGGAAATTTTTGATTTCTTACACAAATAAAAAACCGGGCTTTTATGCCCGGTTTTTATCTTTTTTGCACTGTTACAAAAGCCATTTTAAAATTTTAAACGAAAGAATTTACTTGCTTTTTTTCAATTCTTCTCATCATCCTACCGTTTCTTCGCCGACACGAGCAGCATCATAGGACGGCGCAGCTCGTCGCGCATCCCCGGCACGGTGTCGAGCATGGCCGGGTCTGGCTGCGGCTCGACAATGCCGGTCAGGGTAAACCCGCACGCCAGCAATGTACTTACATAGGTCGTCAGCGTTTTATGATACTTGCGGACCGGCTCTCCCAAAAATATAGCCTCCCGCTCCCCTTCTGTAAAATAACGATCAACAGGCCAATGATCGATATGCCCGTCCTTGTCATAAATCCAATCCTGATTCCCATATGCCGTAAAGACGGGATGTTCCACAGAAAATACAAAGTCCCCATTTTCAGTCAGGCACTGCGCTACATTTTTGCAAACATCGGCAAAGGATTCTACATAGTGCAGGGCGAGCGAACTCAGAACAACGTCGAACGTGTCCGGCTCAAACGCCGCCTCTTCAATCCGTTTTTGCAAGTATTCAATTTGCGGGGCGCTGTTCCGGCTCCGCGCCTGTGCGAGCATCTTTTCTGAACAATCGACTCCAACGGCACGCACTGCGCCGTGCTCCGCCGCATAGGCGCAGTGCCATCCAAATCCGCACCCCAAATCCAGCACACGCTTTCCTGAAAAGTCCGGCAGCATTTTTTCAAGCTCGTGCCACTCTCCTGCACCACTCAATCCCTTCACGGAACGGTCCATAGCGCTGTATTTATTAAAAACAACTTCATTGTCATAAATATTTAACTTCACGTATATTTCTTTCCTTTCCGCCGTTGTTTATTCCTTATATATTCTACTGTTTTTTGTATCAAAAAGCAAGCCGTATTTTATTTATTGCCACAAACAATGTTACTATTCTACACAAACATGACTCTTTTTTACACGCATTTTCTTTGATTTTTGATTTACTTCTTTCCTATTCTGTGATAGTATTAAATATATACAAAATTTTTTTCTAAGGGGGAAAATCAATGTCAAAAGTAAACAAAATGCCTATTTGTATTTTGCTTACCGTATGTATGCTTTTGAGCATGTTCTCTGTTCCGGTTATTGCCGCTGACAGCAGCAGTGCAATTTTTATCGAAGCAGAAGACGGCAAGCTTAATTCATCCGGCCTATTTTCAAAGGTGAAGGATAAGGAGGCTTCCGGCGGAAGCTATATTGTTGCTGCGGTAACAGGCGTAGCCAAGCTGGAAGACCCGGACAGCAAAGACCCACACGTTACGTGGGAGTTTGATGTCCCCACAGATGGGACGTATTACATATGGATGCGCTACGCCTGCAAAGGTGACAGCAGTGACAATTATTTCATTGGATTTAATGACGAGAAAATCAACAGCCAGTATGGTAATAGTGTAGAAGCAACCGGAGAATTCTGGAATTGGCAAAGGGTGTATTCTTCCGCTCAGCCCCTCAAAGCCGGGAAAAACACAATTAAGCTTTATCCACGGGAATATAACCTCAAAGTCGACGCTTTTTATGTAACAGCGGATCAGGATTTTGTGCCGGATGAGTTGGCAAAAATGCAGGAAGAAGCGGAAAAACGTGAAGAGGAAGCAGCCGCAAACCGCGTAGTAGAGCCAATCGGCCCAGTCAATAAATTCGACGGCCACGGTACAATGTTTGAAGCGGAAAGCAGTGCAAGTGAAGGGCTAATCACAATAAACGATGAGAATGCTTCGGAGAGAAAAGCAATTGAAATGCCAAAGCTACCGTCAAACTTTGACCGTGAAAAGCCGGAATTATATGGGACGCCTGCTGTAACATATACGGTCGAAATCCCCAAAAACGGCACCTATTATGTATGGGCGCGCATGTATGCGCCAACCAAAAGCTCAGACACCAGCTGGATCTGCTGGGATATAGAGGACTATACAAAGATTGATTACACTGTCCATGAGGAATATTCATGGCAAAAGGTGCTCAGTACGACACTTACCGCTGGTACACATACCCTAAATCTTGTACCGCGTGAAGCTGGTATGGTATTTGATAAATTCATTGTAAGCTCGAATGTTGCCTATATGCCGACCGGCATGGGTGACATTGACGGCGAAATCACTTATGCGACCGTATATCCCACGCCGTCGTTTTTGCCGCCGGCAGGCCATCCGCGTGTATATTTCACCGCGGAGGACGTACCCACCATTCGGGAAAATTTGACCAAGCCGCAGAACGCGGCCACCTATGAAATGTACCGCGGCTATGTGGAAGATACGTCTACGGACGGCAAGCTGCAGCAAAAAGACGGCAGCAACTTTTCAGCAAAGACGCTCGCCATCATTGAGAGCAAGGCGTTTGAGTATGCAATCAACGGCGATGAGGCGCGCGGCAAAGAGGCCGTTTCCATGATGAAAAACGTATGTGATACGGCAAATATTGAAAAGTATGACTATAACCAAGCGGGCCAGACAATCTTCACGATTGCTGCTGTGTACGATTGGTGCTATCCCCTATTGGATGATGAAACGAAGGCTTTCTTTTCCAATATGACGACGGCGACGGCAACCTACCTTGAGGTTGGCTGGCCGCCAACGAAGCAGGGCGCGGTGACTGGCCACGGCGTAGAAGGGCAAATCATGCGCGACCTGATGTGCGCAGGACTTGCCATGTATGACGAACGGCCGGATATCTATATCAATACGGCAGGCCGTTTCTTCAGCGAGTTCATCGAGCCAAAGGAGTTCATGTATCCGGCACAGATGCATAACCAGGGCGACCACTACGCGGCATACCGTCACCAGTGGGAAATTCTTTGTACTTGGATTTTAGACCGAGTGGGCTATCCACGCGTGTTCGGCGATGAGCAGCAGTACCTGATGTATCAATATTTGTACACACGCCGACCGGACGGACAGGTATTTAAAGACGGGGACGGATCGAAAAACAATATTGCTACCGGAACATATTACAACGGTTATGCACGTTCCATGTTCCTGGCGGCAAACTACTTCGGAGACCCGTATTTGAAGTGGGAGGCAATGCGCGAGCTGCCAAACTTCTGCGCACAGACGCCGAGCGGTAACCAGACGCTCAATCCGGTAGAATTTCTGGTCTTTAACGACCCGGATTTGGAAGCAAAGCCGGTCAGCGAGCTTCCGCTCACGCATTACAACCCATCGCCGAAGGGCGGTATGGTTGCCCGGACCGGCTGGGAGGACGGGTTTGACTCCCCGGCTGTTGTGGCGGAAATGAAAATCAACGAATACTGGTTTGCAAACCATCAGCACCTCGACGCAGGTTCGTTCCAGATTTACTATAAGGGTGCATTGGCAAACGACACGGGGTATTATCAGGCTTACCGCACGAGTACTTCAGATACGGCAAACAACGGCAATACCGACTACGGCAGTGCGCACTTTAACAACTACTACCGCCGTACGATTGCACATAACTCCATGCTGGTCTACGACCCGAACGAACCATTGTCGAATTTCGGCGGCCATGCCAACGACGGCGGTCAGCGTATGCCAAATAATGGCTCGGAAACAAAGACGCTTGACGACCTTCTTGACCCAGCTAAGGGATACAAAGTTGGAGAAATCCTCGGCCACGAATATGGCACAGACCCAATCGAGCCGAATTATTCGTACCTGAAGGGCGATATTTCCGACGCATATTCCGACAAGGTGGATAATTTTGAGCGAAGCTTTATGTTCCTGAATCTCAAGGATGAAACGCACCCGGCGGCGATTCTTGTATTTGACCGTGTGATTTCGTCAAATAAAGACTTTGAAAAGATTTGGCTCTGCCATGGCTTAAACGAGCCGCAAATCAGCGGTTCGCGTACCGTGTTCACCGACACGCGCGAATCGAAAGACGACAGCTACAACGGCAAACTTACGATTGATACACTGCTTCCTGCCGCAGACAATGTTGACATTTCCGCAGTCGGCGGCGAAGGCAAAGAGCATTGGGTATTCGGTACCAATTATGAAGGCAAGCCCGTTTCCGGCGGCAGCAACGAGGGCGGCGGCTGGAGAGTTGAAATCTCGCCCAAGACCGCAAACGAAGAGGATTACTTCCTGAACGTATTGCAGGTGGGCGACGCGGACGGCGCAGAGGCACTGCCTGTCACGCTGATTGAAACCGACAAGGTCGCGGGTGCTGTTGTGTCCGACCGTGTAGTTGTATTTGGCAAAGACCGTGACCGCACAGCGGACGAGGTTTCCTTCTCCTTTAGTGGGGACGGCGAATATGAGCTCACCGTGGCCGATTTGCAGGCAGGCACATGGACGGTGAAAAAGGATGGCGCTGATTTGTGCGAGGCAATCGTTACGGAGGACGGCGGCGTTGCCGTGTTCAACGGCGGTGCGGGAACCTACACGCTGACCTATAAAGATTCGAACGCAACGCGTGAGCCGGTAGGGGCGGAAACGCCAACAGACGAGGGCATCAGTATCCGCGTGGACGGCAGATTCATCTATTCAGATGTTGCGCCCATAACGGTAAATGACCGGACGCTTGTCCCAATGCGTGCTATTTTTGAAAAGCTTGGCGTTGAAGTATCCTACGACGGCGCAACCGCAACGGCGACCGCTGTAAAGGATGGCCGCGAAGTTAAAATTACTGAAAATTCCACGACTGCATATATTGACGGTCAACCATATGAGCTGGATGCCCCGGCCATGGTACTCAACGATCGCTTCGTTGTGCCGGTACGCTTTGTATCAGAAACCTTTAAAGCGTCCGTCGATTGGCAGGAATTTGGTAAGATTGTTGATGTCAAAACTACTGCTGAAAGCGGCCCGAGCGGTCCTGGCCAGGACCAGGAAGGCTATATCACCATTCAGGGCTGTGAGTTCAGCGACTACTTTGAGGATGAAGTCGGTTTCTACAGCTATGACGGCGATTTGGAAACATGGTGGTCGTGCGAGGGCGTTGGAAGCTGGATTACGTATGACCTTGGTACCTCACAGGAGGTCAAAGGCATGGACGTCATCTGGAATAAGGCCGGACAGCGGCAGGCATACTTTGAAGTGGAAGTATCGGACGACAATAAGACGTGGAAGAAAGTCATTACTGACGGTAAAGGAAGCGGCGAGGCGGATCTTGCCTGGGAGCATTATGACTTCCCTGCCGGCACAAAGGGCCGTTATGTCAGAGTTGTGACAAACGGCAACTCCACCAGCGAATGGAATGCCATTATTGAAATCAAGTTTAAAGAGTAGAAGCATTAAAGTTAAAAACACCGTATCCTTTCCGGATACGGTGTTTTTTGTTTAATTTTCTATCGGATGAATTTTTTTCTCTGTTATTTTTCCTGCTTTCAAGCATACTAAACATGGGAATCCAAACAAAGAAAGGTGAAGATTATGGCAAGAATGCTTGAAGCAACTTTTTACAACGAAAACGCGGCGCAAAACGCCATTACGTCGCTGGAAAGCGAAAACATCGACATCCGCGCAGTAGCGCTGAGTTCGGCCGGAAAGAGCCTTGTGGCACAGACGTTTGAAAACACGAAGCGCGACGTACTCGGCAGTTCGACCGGCTTTGCCTACAGCGCGCTTCCCACTGATACGACCCCTTCTGTGTCCGCCTATCCCCTGCCTACTGCTACGGCCATTCTTGCAGACAACGGTCTGCATGCAAACCACAAATTCAGCATAAAGGCCACGGAAAGCATCCCACATGAGAAGGAAGACGTAACAGGCACATCTGTCGTTTTGTCCATGCGTGCAGAAGCGGAAGACGAAGGAAAGGCAGAAAACATTCTCCGCCTGTGCGGCGCATATCGGATTCAGTTTCACTAAATGCAGGAAAGAAAAAATGGCATGGAAAACAAACCATGCCATTTCTATGTGCTGGTCTTACAGTGCCATTAACTCGTTAAGTATCCGCTCAATCTGCGCATCATCGACCTTGCCGCGCGCCATTTTTACGATTTTTGACAGCGACATGTTCCCGGCGTGCTGAACAAGCGGACTGTGGGCCAGCTCGCCGAACTCACGCTCAAAAATTGCCATCGCAGCCGGGTTTGCAAGCACCTCGCGTACTTTTATCTTGCCATTTTTCAAATCCATATAAGAAACCTCCGGTTATCATAGTGGTCTTAACATATCCAGTTTTTATTATATGCGATATTTCCCCCATCTGACAATAGTTTTGACATTTTTATTTGAGAATAAAACATTTAGCCGCTGGTTATGCTAGTTTCGTAAGGAGGTGAGTGATTATGACATGTAAGGCGAACCATGCAATTGGCTGCAGCGTAACACAATGTAAGTACCACTGCGGAAAAGAGGACTATTGTTCTCTGGATAAGATTCATGTAGGCACACACGAGGCAAACCCAACAGTAGACCAGTGCACAGACTGTCAGTCCTTCCAGGTTAAGGGTTAACCTCCTTTTATCCCCATGCAGCAGCCTTTTAAGCAGGTATCTACCCCGTTTAAAACTCTGCTGCATATTACATAAACCGGCTCTGCCGGCATTGGAAAGGGCGTGAGAATAATTGATTGGCTTTCTGTTCAGTATCATAGCCGGTGCGGCAATGAGCATCCAGGGGGTGTTCAACACGCGCCTGTCCGAGAAAATCGGCCTGTATGAATCCAACGTGTTTGTGCAGGGAACCGCCTTCCTGCTCTCCATTGTGGCAGTCCTTATCATGGGGAAGGGTGGCTTTAAGGAGATTTTCAGCGTAGAAAAGTATTACCTGCTCGGCGGTGTGCTTGGTTTGGTCATTACCGTGACGGTCATGCTCAGCATCAAGGGCCTCAGCCCGACCATTGCAATCAGCACGATTTTGATTTCCCAATTGCTTGTCGCCGCACTCATTGACGCCTTTGGCCTGTTTGGCAGCGAAAAAGTCGCCTTTGGCTGGACGAAGTATGTCGGTATTGCCATGATGATTGGCGGCGTGCTGGTGTTTAAAATAAAATAGAAAAACGCAGGCTTGTTTTCCATGTTGGATTATGGTACAATGACTTTGTTCTATCCTACTGGAAGGCACTTTCTGTGAAAGTTGTTAACATAGCGGACACGCCCTTTCCTGCGTGTCCGTTTTTGTAGTTTTTTTGATATTTATTGCTCTGTTTTTGCATATTCTCTACTGTAATCATAAAATTTCATCCAGAACAATCGAGGTATCCACCATGACACATCGTTGGAATAAGCTTGACAATGCCGCAAAAATTTTCCCCTCCGCAGGGACGAAGGCAGAAACGCAGGTGTTCCGTCTTTCCTGTGAGCTTGCCGCTCCAGTAGATTCCGATCTCCTGAGCCAGGCACTTCGGGAAACCGTCAAAATATTTGACGTATACCAATATGTAATGAAGCGCGGACTATTCTGGTATTATTTAGAGCATTCCGCCCTCATTCCAGAGGTGCGGGAGGAATACAAGCCGCCCTGCGCACCGCTCTATGATAAAAACGAAACCAGACCGCTCTACGAAGTGACCTACTATCAAAACCGTATCAATTTGGAGGTCTACCACGTTTTATCCGATGGAACAGGTGCGACCCGGTTTTTGCAGACTCTGGTAAGCAACTATCTCGCGCTGGCAAACAACACCCCTGCGCCTCCCCTTTCCTTTGACGCGTCCCAAACACAAATGGAAAATGACAGCTTTCAGAAATATTATAACAATAAAGCAAAAAAGCAGCGCCAGCACTTTTCCAAAGCCTATCGTCTCCGCGGCTTCAAGTATCCGGAGAACCGAATTGGAATTATCACGGGCCGCCTCAGCGTAAAAGCTGTTCTCGCCGCGGCACACTCGTATAATACAACATTGACCGGCTTTTTGTGCGCCTGCCTGTTCGACGCAATCGGAAGCGAAATGCCGACACGCGCAAAAAAAGGCCAGTCGTCCTCTCCATCCCGGTCAACCTCCGCAGCTATTTCCCGTCGGAATCAGCACGGAATTTCTTCGGCCTTATCAATGTGGAATATGACTTTTCCACAGAAAATAGTTCTTTTGAACGTATCGTGGAAAAAGTGCAGGCAGAATTGAAGCAAAATCTGCGGGCGGATAAGCTCGCAAACAGCATGAACCAATATCTCTCAGCAGAACACAACCCATTCGCCCGCCTTGCGCCGCTCCCGCTAAAGAATCTCTGTCTTGGTATTGCGTACCGCGCTTCTATGCGACGCAGCACGGCCGCCGTATCGAATACCGGCGTTATCTCCATGCCGGAACAATTCTGCGGCGATATCCGCGCATTTGACCTCTTTACGGGTACCAATCGGATTCAAGCCTGTGTCTGTTCATATCAAGATACGCTCAGTATCAGCTTTACCTCCCCGTTTGTCAGCGCCGACATCCAGCGTGCTTTTTTCCGCAGACTGACAGCCCGTGGGATTGCGGTCGAACTCTTGACCTGTCTGCCAGACGAAAACAGTACGGAGCGGATAAAAAAAGAAAAGGAGCGTGACATCCTGTGAAACATTGTAAGCAATGCGGCGTAACGGTGCGCGGTACGGCAGTACGCTGCCCCCTGTGTCAAAAGCCGTTGGAAGGCCCCCCTACGCAAGACGCATACCCAGCCATCCCAACTCTGCAAAAACAGTTTGGCCTGTTTTTCCGCCTCTTAACATTTGGCGCGGTCTGTGCGGCCGTTATCTGCGTCGCTGTCAATCTGCTCGTTCCAGCCGAAATATTTTGGGCTGCGTTCGCCCTGCTTGGTATCGTATGCCTCTGGCTCACTGTGACGCTTGGCATAAAAAAGCGGCACAAAATTGCATCAAATATCACCTGGCAGGTCGTATTGGTTTCACTTCTCAGTATTGTATGGGATATGGTGACCGGATGGCACGGCTGGTCAATTGATTACGTTGTGCCAATCGTCTGCGGTGCGGCAATGCTTGCCGTATTTTTGCTCACACGCATTTTGCGTCTCTCTGCCGGCGACTCGCTTTTTTGCCTGCTGCTCGATATTTTGTTTTGTTTGGTGCCGCTTCTCTTTTATCTAACTGGTACACTTGGGGTTATTCTTCCCTCTATCCTGTGTGTCGCGTTAAGCATAATATCCCTTACGGCGCTTCTTGTGTTCGAAGGACGCAGTATACGTGCAGAATTGTCACGCCGGTTTCATTTATAGGCCCGATGCTGGAAAAAGCCCCGGCAGCCACGGGTCAAGAAAAAACTGGCAAAGTACAATACATAAAATTAGAATGGCCGCCTCGCAGCGAATCCAACGCGGGGCGGTTTTCGTTTCAATCCGGAACACCCGCACCGTACGTCCGCCAATCCAGAAAACCGCCTTATAAATAGCATACCCCACAAGGCCGCCAATCGTGTTCATCAGCAAATCGTCAATGTCGGTAGCACGATAGTTAAAGAGCTGCATCAGCTCAATTATAAGCGAGAATACAAAGCAAAACAAAGCCGTCTTCCACAGCCGACTGCAATTGTCCCACAAAAGTGGAAGCAGGAACCCCATCGGGACAAACATAATAATATTTGCAATGTACAGCCCATGGAAATCCGACCAGCTTTCAAAAAGCTGAAAATTGACCGTATACATCTCCGGCCCGATTCGAAAGGTCAAAAGGTTTGGTACCCCGGCAACGGTTAGCATAGCCGTTATAAAAAACAGAAATACCGCCGTACCTGCAATATGTAAAACCGGGACTTTAATTCCATGTCTTCCCGCATATATGAGAAGAACTACCTCCCATACAAGAAACAGCGCAAGCGTGCTGGTGCATTGGTTGAGTGCCGCCATCACCTCAAGCAACATAATATTGGCCTCCTTTGTGGTCCTAAAATGCGGAAGCTCACCGTGGTGAGGGGTGAGCTTCGCTTTTATAGGGGATTTATGGGGTGTATACAAACCCACGGGTATGTGGGATGATACCGTTATTGCTGCTCTGCTGCCAGCACATTGGTGTCAAGCCAGCGGAGCGTATTCGTATAAGCGTCCGTCAAGTCATAACTGTAAATTCCGCTCGACTGCTCCATATAATAGGAAGACTGTTCCGGCGGAAGCGGGGCGCTCCGCTCCGGACGCATCTCGAACCGGAGGTTCATAACGCCGCCCGTGAGCACACTCTCCATGATTTCCTCCGCGGTGATTTCGTTGACGTCAACCTTGAGGACATTCAAAATATCGTTAATTTGTGTTTTATCCGTGATTCGGTAATCCTGGCTCTTTGCGTCCGGTGTACTCATTCCATAAACATATACCTCAACCGCGTCGATGTCGTCGGCAGTCTTTTCGATAATCGGGAAGCCCTGTCTCCGAACCTCGGGCAGTCCGTAGATTGCTGCGACTTCAGAATTATAATCATCGCGTTCAAAACGGTAGGCCCGGCTCATTTCTGAACCATTTTTCATTTCATACGTCAGCGTGAGATAAGTGGGGTTCTCCATCTCATTCTGGTTCTTTCTATCCCAGTTGTCCCGGTCGTCGGCCAATTTCTTATGCAGGCCACACAATACTGTAATGTCCGACTCCTGCGTTAACTCAATTTCGGCAGCAGGAATCCCATCAAGACCATTTATCGTAACACTTTCCACATCAGAAACTACAGGCACACGTGCCTCATACCCCGTCACGTCAAACTCAATTGCGCCCCAGAACACAAAAATTACTGCAAGGCTGACGAGCATTCCCTTATAGGAACGCCAAATGCGCCACGTTTTCTGCAACAGCATCTGCGCGATAGCATACCCAATCACTGCAAAAATCAATGCAATCACAATGCTCTGGGCCTGCCCCATAATGAAACAGAAGTAGATATATCCGGTAATCGCCAGGCAGAACGTCACACCGTACTTAAAAATTGGGCGGATAACCGGGAATACGACAATGTCGGACGCATTCTCGAGCGGGCGCTTCCGATACGCCAGCAGCGCGAACGCCAGCAGAATCACACCAGCAATCACATAGGCCGCGTCACAGTCAATGGTGTTTCTCATAAAGCACATCATTGGAAACTTCGTCAGCCAATCCGGCGGCGTAATATAGTGATAGCCATACACAAGTACGACAAACAAATTGTTAAACAGCATCCACAGGCCAATCGGCAGAAAGTGAATGATATACGTAAAGACAAAATGCGCCATGATATTGCCGGTAAACATCCCGACAAACACGGTGAGGCTGAACACGATAAACGCCATGCAGACCGAATTTAACAGCCATATGAATATGGTCGTATAGTCCAGATACTGCCCTACCGGCATCGTCATCTTGATAATCAAAACGATGGCTGTGTTGAGCAAAAGCGGGAACAACATCAGAGCAACGCCGGACAGAAGCCCGTTGGTAAACAGGCGCGGCCGGGAAAACGGCATCCCGTGCAGGACAGTCGTTGACCGCGGCGAATGCAGGTAGCGGAACACCAACACACCGACCAGAACCGGGAAGCCGCACAACATCAGATTGGACAAAATGCCGCCGAACCGGCTCATAAAGAACTCCATGTAGTCGTCAAATTGATATACCGCATCCATATTAAAGGTCAGCATCGACATCGGAACCGCCAGAAACATCAGAGCGGCCCATACGCAGGATACCCAGCCGTAGCGTTTTATATTGGAAAAGAACAGGCCCTTATTAAAGAACGACGTCTTTGATTTCATATCCAAGCCCCCCTAACTCATAGATAAAGATTTCTTCCAGCGTGAGCGGAAGCAAGTCGACCAATACGGGATTGTACCTGTTGACCGCCGCCATAATCGCCTCGTAGTCGCCCTTCACAATCAGAAGATGGACGCTGCCGTACTCGGAAACATGCATCGGCGCAAGCTCTTTTACCAGTTCTTCCGGCAGTCCGCCGGTGAACGCCACCTGCAATTTGTGTACATCGGACTTGATGTCGTCAAGCCGCTTTTCGAGCACGACGCGCCCCTGGTGCATAATGCCCACATGGTCGCATACGTCCTCCAGCTCGCGCAGGTTGTGCGACGAAATCAGCACCGTTGTACCGCGCTCCGCCACGTCCTGCAAAATCAGGCTCCACACCTTGCGGCGCATAACCGGATCGAGACCGTCAACAGGTTCGTCCAAAATCATCACGTCCGGCATGGTGCAGATTCCGAGCCAGAAGGCAACCTGCTTCTGCATACCCTTTGACAGACGCTGTACCCGGCGGCCCGTGTCAATGGCAAACACATCTGCCAACCGTTCAAACCTCTCCTCGTTCCAAGTGTCGTAGACCTGCCGGTAAAACTTTTTCATATCTTTGATCGTATACGACGGGAAAAAGAACACGTCGTCCGGGATATAGACCATTTTTTGCTTAACCGCTACATTCTCATAAACCTTGCTCCCGCCAACGAGTACGTCGCCCGCATTCTGCTGCAATACGCCTGTAATATGCTTGATAACCGTCGTCTTTCCCGCGCCGTTCGGCCCAACAAGCCCGTACACGCTGCCCTTTTCGACATGCATGTTGAGATTGTCGAGCGCAGTGAAATCATCAAACTTTTTCGTAAGCCCGCAAACCTGAATCACGATACGCTTCCCCCTTCACTGTAAACATGTTCCACTCTTGCCAAAACCTCCGCCTTTGGCACGCCGGCGAATGCCAATTCCCGTACCGTTTTGACAAGGCTGGCAAGCAGCTCCGTACATCTGTCCTGCAGCGCATTCTTCTGCACCGGCGCGACAAAGTTCCCCTTTGCGCGCACGGAATAGATATAGCCCTCCGCTTCCAGCTCCTTGTAGGCGCGCTGAATTGTGTTCGGATTAATCGCCATCTGCTGGGCCAAATCGCGTACGGACGGAAGCTGCGTATCCGCCGGCATGGCGCCGCTAATGATAAGCTGCTTCACTTTTTCTTTGATTTGTTCATAAATCGGCCTGTGGTCATTATAACTCAGACTGAACATTGCATGGTCCCTCTCCTTTCCAACTGTATTAACCGCATTATCTGTATCATCTGTATTAGTACAGTTAATATAACACATAAAAATTCCATTGTCAACAACTTTTTCAAAAATATTTTGTTTTTACCTTGCAAGTTGCATTGTTTTATAGTATCATAACCCGTGGAACAGGATTCTACATATATAAATTTGGGAGGAACAGATATGGCACCAAGATTATCGCTCCAGCTTTGGAGTGTAAAGGACGCTGCGGCAAAGGATTTTGTCGGCACACTCGAGGCAGTAAAGGAAATGGGCTACGACGGCGTAGAGTTTGCCGGTTACGGCGGATTGAGCGCGGAAGAGCTGAAGGCGGAGCTCGACCGGATCGGCCTTGCGGTTTCCGGCTCGCATGTCAGCATTGACGCATTGCGCGACGACCTTGACGGCGTAATCGCTTACAACAAAACAATTGGCAACAAGTACATCATCTGCCCGGGCGCGGACATTGACACAAAGGAAAAGTGCGAGGCATTAAACAAAGAATTTCTCGCCTATAACGAAAAGGTTCGCGCAAACGGCATGGTATTCGGTTACCACAACCATGACAAAGAATTTGTGGAATTTGGCGGAAAGTATGCGTTCGACATTCTGCTCAGCGGCGACGACACGATGGTTTATGAGCTCGACACCTACTGGTCGGAGTATGCCGGGGTCGACACGCTCGCCTATCTCGATAAGCTCGGCAAGCGCTGCCCGCTCGTACATCTCAAGGACATGAAAATCAAAGAGGACGGCAGCAAGGACTCCTGCCCGTACGGCACAGGCATTTTAGACCATAAGGCAATCATCGGAGCAGCAAAGAAAAACGACCCGGAATGGTTCGTAATCGAATGGGAGGCAGACGATATGGACTGTCTGGAAGCGGTAAGAATCAGCGTGGGAAACCTGAAAAAACTTGTTTGAGCATGAAAAAAGCGGCTTATCGCCGCTTTTTTTATTTTATATCATTGTTCAGCGCCGCCGCAATCATGGCAAAATACCCCTCATACGGCACATACTCCGGGATACTGTTGCCCGTGCCAAGCGCATATCCCTTCCCGCCTGTTTTTTCGAGCATGGCAAGGCTACGGTTATACACGTCCTTCGGGTCGGCGCGGCAGACGTAGTCCATGTCGATTCCGCCCATGATGGCAATGCGTCCGCCGTAACGGTCATATGCTTCCTCCACCGACATAATTTTGTCCTCATAGGAATGCTTTCCGTCGTAGCACATGCTGTCAATGACATCGTCCATCACGCGCTCCAAATTGCCGCAGGAGTGAAGGAAAATCGGCTTACCCGCACCGTGTGCCGTTTCCACTATCTGCTTGTGGTACGGAAATACCAGCCGCCGCATGTCCGCTGTGGACAGCATGGTTTGCGTATTAAAGCCCCAGTCGTCGTTGGCAATCAGCGCGCCGACACAGTCCAGATTCACAATCTGCTGGTAATATTTCACCAGCCGGCTCCCCACCATGTAAAAAATCTCCTCAACCAGCTCCGGCTCGTCGGCCAGCATATAGCACAGGTTGTCGTAGCCGGTCAGCGCCATGACATTTTCCAGTACGCCGCTCGGCCCGTATACGACGAACTTCATCCCCTCGGGCAGATACGGCGCAAGACGCTCGAGCCGCCCGTTGTAAGCCGCCTCCGGGTCAGGCCATTGGTAGGCTTTGTAGCTCTCCGGATCTGTGATGATTGCGCCCTCATTGACCGAAATGCTCGCCTTGCCGTGTTCATTTTGTTTGTGCGGGAAGGCAAAGTCGCTCGCGTGCATGGTGGTGTAGTCGTACCCGAGCATGGCATACGCTTCGATTTTGTTTTTGAGCACATCCTCCGGGTCGCTTGGATCAAGCTTTGCGCCCGTCACATAAGCCTCGAGCGGGTCGTTTAAAAAGAACTCAAACAGCGTATAGCGCGGCGGACGCTCGCGCCGCAGCACGGTAAGCAAATTCTCAAAATTTGGCGTCCGTTTATTTTTTACATCCGATAAGGTAAACACATCTGTTCCTCCACTTCATCATAGTTATAAAATAACGGTACAACACTGCACAAAAAAAGTCTATCAAAATATTTTCTTTTTTTGTAAAATGTTAAGGTATTCATTTGATACGATTGCAAAAGTTTTCCGGGTTTGATACGATTAGGATAAGTATTTGAAATAATCATTTCAGGAATGGATGTGACCGCATTGTTAAACGATACGCTCAAGCAAAAATATAACGCCTTTTGGCGCCGCGAATCCATCGGCCGGTGTCTGCTCTATATCAGCACGGCAAAGGCGGCCGACGGCACAAACGAGGTGTTCCACCCCGGAGAACCGCTCACGGTTAAGTGGACCGACCTGGAGAGCCGCGTTCGTACGGAAACCGATACGATTGCCCGCACGGCCTACTACGGCGACGCATTCCCGTCCGTATTTGTCAACTTTGGGCCCGGCTCGCTTGCGGCGTGTATCAGCGGCAAGTACGACCTCGCACCTGACACCATTTGGTTTGACCGCGACCCGATGATCAAAGACTGGGAAACTGCACCGGAGATTAAGCTCGACGAAACGAGCGAGATGTGGCGCATGCATGGGGAGCTGACGGCAAAGCTGTGCGCCGCAAGCGGCGACAGCTTTTACACTTCGATTGTCGACATCGGCGGCCCGCTCGATATCCTTGCCGCCCTGCGCGGCTCGCAGGAACTTTTATTCGATTTGTACGACTATCCGGACAAAATCAAGGATGCAATGAAAAAGATTCTTCCCATGTGGAAGTATACCTTCCAGACGCTGGCAGACTATACGCTTAAGTATCAGGACGGCGTCACTACATGGATGCCGATCTGGTGCAGCGGGCGCTACTTCCCGCTCCAGTGCGACTTTTCCGCCATGCTCTCGCCCGACATGTTCAAAGAATTTGTACTCGACGATTTGGTGGAGCTGACTGAGTTTTTGGACCACTCCATTTACCATCTCGATGGTCCGGGTGAGATTCCACATCTTGACCATCTTTTGTCAATCCCGCGCCTCGACGCAATCCAATGGACCGCCGGGGCCGGTAAGCCGGACGTTACGAGTGAGGAGTGGTTCGACATGTATCAGAGAATCCAGGCGGCAGGCAAGGGGCTTGTCCTCTTTTCGGAGGAGCCAGCACAGGTTGAGAACCTGCTTCGGCATATCTCAACCCGCGGACTGTACCTCAATGTAAGCGGCTGCGACGACTACACGGCAAAACAGCTCGTGGACGTTGCGGACGGAATCGGCGTAAAGTAAAAAATAATTTTAAAAGCTATGCGAATCCGCATAGCTTTTTCGTTAACGGTATTTCATTTGCATAATTAGCCTGTCGGCTGCCCGCCGAACCGGGCTGCGCGTATCGGGCAGAAGCGTCAGGCCGCACAGCCGTGCAACCTCTTCCACAACGGCATAAATGTCTTTTCCCTCGGTTTCTATTTTCGTCTGTGTAATATCTGTTTCAAATGCACGGATACAGCGCGCCGTCTGCTGCGCCGCCCAGCAGTTTTTGCGTTCCAGACGCTTTCTAAGCCGCTTATGTATCACCTGCGGTGGCGCGGACAGGATAAAGTGACGGACATCAATCCCCTCACGCAGCAACGTGCCAATGATTTCATCATAATAGGTACGGTTTGTCAGCGTCATTGGAACGATTACCACGCCCGCATACGATTGGCAGATATAGCGCAGCATTTCATAGTTTATACCGCGCCACATGGGGTAGTCCTGAAAGTCAATCCCCTTGCACACCTCCGGTAAATTTGCCCGCATGAAGTATCCCGCCTGTTCCGGGTCATAGATAAATGAATCCGGCAGACGGCGGTGCAATTCATGCGCCGTCTGCGTCTTGCCCACGCCAAATGCACCGTTGAGCCATATCAGCATACCATTACACTCCTAACAGGCTGTAGACCAGAATCCCAAGTGCGCCGGACGATAAAATGATATAAATTGGATTGAGCTTCTTTTTAAAGATACGCAGCAGGACAAACGCCGCGACAAATATGGCAACTGCAACAAAGTCCGTATTGGCAAGCGATACCAAGCCGTCCGTCCAAAACGCCATAAGCAGAATTCCAACCCCGGCCGACGCAATCAGCGATACAACGGCAGGGCGCAGGCCGTACAAAATCCCGTCAATCACAGACAGGGACCGGTATTTATAATATAAATATGCTACAAACAGCACAATCACAATCGACGGAAACACACACCCAAACGTCGCAATGACCGCGCCACCTATCCCCGCAACCTTAATGCCGACAAAGCTCGCGGCGTTTAATGCAATCGGCCCCGGCGTCATCTGCGAAATGGTAATTACGTCGGCAAATTCGCCCATGGAGAGCCAGCCCGTCTGCTCGACGACTGCCTGCTGAATGAGCGGCAGGGCCGCGTAGCCGCCGCCGATGCTGAACAGCCCAATTTTGCAGAAGCTCCAAAACAGCTCTAAATAAATCATGCCTTCTTCTGCCCCCTTCCAAAAATCAGTCCGACAACCGCGCACAGCGCGATAATCAGAATGACGTTGATATCAAAGAAATAGGCAAATATGAACGACAATACCATAATCACAATTGGGAGCCACTTTTTCTTCTTTACAACATCCGCCGCCATCGTGTATACCACGTCGATGATGACCGCCGCGACGCCCGCCTGCATCCCTTTGAGCGCGTAGCCGACATACAGGTTTGAGCGGAAAGCCTGGTAAAAATACGAAATAACCGACAGAATAATAAGCGGCGGCAAACTCGTCCCCAGCACAGTCGCAAGCGCGCCTGCTACGCCGCCGACACGGTATCCAATCAGTACCGAAGCATTGACCGCGATAGCGCCCGGACACGACTGCGAAATCGCGACCAAGTCAAGCATTTCTTCTTCCTCAATCCACTTATACTGTTCGACAAACTTCTTGCGCATGAGCGGCACAATCACGTAGCCACCGCCGAACGTAAATGCACTGAGCACAAACGTCGACAAAAACAGCTTCCAATATAGCCTGATTCCCTTTGTCTTTTCCAAAATTTCACCCCACTTTGTTTTCACCGGCGTCTGCGCCGCTTTCCTCCGGCTTGAGAATAGAAAAGCTGCGCATCACGTCCTTACGTGCCTGATTGCTGTACTGCGCATAAAACTTGTGTGTTACCTCTATATTTTTATGGCCCATCAGTTCCGCGACCATTTTGATGTCGATGCCGTCCTCCAGCATCCGGCATGCAAATGTGCGCCGCAGCGCGTGCGGCCTTGTTTTATCCTTATGCATCACGCCCGCCGTCATACAGTAACGTTTCAGATTGCGCTCTACCGCATCAATCCCCATCCGCCGTCCGCCGCGGCTCAAAAATAAGGCGTTTTTGTCCACAGCTTGGATTTTCCTGCGTTCCTCAAGGTATGTGTGCAGCTCCTGCTCCACCTGCGGCGGCATAAAAATCTCCTGCTGCTCGCCCCCCTTGCGCGTTACGATAAACGACGACGTGTCAAAACTGATATCGTCGATATTCAGGTTCACCAGCTCGCTCACGCGTACGCCCGTGCCGAGATACGTCGTAAAAATCGCGCTGTCGCGCTGTTTACGCTTCAAATACTCGGTCAAATCGCGTCCGGTGTAATACTTTTCGCCGTTGAAAATCACGTCTAAAATCCGCACCGTTTCCTGCGTGGTGAGCGGCTTTTTCATCTTGTGGTTGATGTTGGTAAACGTGATTTTGTCGGTTATATTCTGCGGAATCTTGTCCGTTTTATACAAATACGAGTACAGCCCGCGCACGGCAGACAGCTTGCGGTTAATGCCATAGTTGGAGTTGCGTACCGTACGGGCGACTTGGTTCCCATCCGCATCCGTGGTATAGATTTCATACTCGCGCAGGTACGCCTTGAAGCCCAGCAGGTCGTCCGCTGTGACCTGCGCGAGGTGAGTGGCCGTAAAGTCCTCGAGCCGCTCCACCTTTGGGAAGCGGTACAGCTGCAAAAACGTCAAAAACACCTTAATGTCGATGCTGTACGCAATCTGTGTGTTAACGCTTTCTCCGTCGTAATAGCTCTGGATATAGGTAAATACAAAATCGGGCAGCTCCGAAAGGCGCTGCCGTAAATAGCTCTGTTTTGACATACTGCCACCCCCAAAGGACACGCTTTTCCCGTTATACTTCGCGGTAGGCCGCGCGTCCGGCCTCGTAGGCATTGTTGCCCGCGCAGTCGATGACCACCGTCGCACTCAGGTTCTCCACCGTCAGCTTCACAATCGCTTCCGCGCCCAAATCCTCATACGCCACCGGCTCGGCCGCCTTCACGCTTTTGGCAATCAGCGCGCCTGCGCCGCCGATTGCGGCAAAGTAGACCGCGCAGTTTTTCTGCATGGATGCGACCACCTCTGCGCTGCGCTCGCCTTTGCCGAGCATTCCAGTCAATCCGAGGTCCAAAAGTGCGGGCGTATATGCGTCCACGCGCCCGCTCGTCGTCGGCCCGCACGAGCCGATCACCTCGCCTGGCTTCGCTGGCGCGGGGCCGGCATAGTAAATAATTTTGTCCTTCACGTCAAACGGCAGGGGCTCCCCCGCCGCCAGCGCCTCAATCATACGCTTATGCGCCGCGTCGCGCGCAGTATAGATTTCTCCCGTAATCAGCACCCGCTCGCCCGCTTTGAGCGTCTTTACAACGTCCTTCGTGAGCGGTGTTGTAATTTGTTTTGCCATGTCTATCCTTCCAATCCTTCACCCTCGATTAGCTCGCAGACTGAGCCGAGGATATATTCCGCATGTTCCGACTCAAAATAACTCCGCGCCTTCTCGCCGGATACGCCCGTCAGCACGGCTAAAAAGTCCATCCCGCCGTCATGCGCCGCCAAAATATCCGCGCCGGCATCGCCGATGACAAGTGTCCGCTTAAGTTGCTCCTTGTCGTAGCTGCCCGCCACAAGCTGCCGCGCAGTAGCCGCCGCGCCGAATGTCCCCTTTAGGAACATGTACGGGTGCGGCTTTGTCAGCACCGCGCCGGGTACGGCACGCTCGCCCGCCTCCACCTCGTCATAGGTGACAATACGTTCCGAATCAAACAGGTCAAGCAGCCCCCAGCGTGTCAGCGGTGTTATGATCTCATAACGCGGCCGCCCGGAGCCGACGCCGAGCGTCTTCCCGCCCGCTTTGAGTGCGGACAGCACCTGCCGCGTCCGCGCAATCGGAAACAGCGGCGCCTCGCTCTCAATCAGGCCGGGTATGCCGTCCTCCCCGCGGTAGAGCGACTGGAACACGTCCACAACCGTGTGCCAAACCGGGCCGCTGCGCCGGCAAGCTTCAAAGCTGCGGCCCGTGGCCTCGCTCAGCCGCTGCGCAAGCGCGTCATAGTCGTTTAAAATATTCTCCCCCAGCGTACACAAATACGCATACGCCTTCTCGTAGCTTCCCTCTGACAAAACGGCGCACAGCGTCACATACGCCAAGTCCCAGTTGCTGTTCACGCCCTTGTCCTTTAGCAGCGCAATCACGCTGTCGTCTAAAAAGACCTCCTCGCGGATGCGTTCCCGTTCTGCAAGCATGGCGCTGCGGTTAACCTGCTCCGTGCCAAAATGCGCCTCGGAATGGCGCATTTCATACACCGTCAGTGCGGCGCACGTCCAGTACGCCTGCTCGCTTGTAATCACGCCGTCCATGTCAAACAAAAGAAGGTCATAGTTGTTCAAAAATGGTTTCAGCCGTATCATAGTTCCCCCAAAAAGCGGTTTATTCTGTTTCTACCGTGAAGCCGACCCGTCCGGCAACGCCGCTCGTCCGGCCCTTCTTCTCCGGGTCGGAGCGAAGCGCCTCGCCGAGCGCAATCCCAAATGCGCGGTACGCGGCCTCCCAAATGTGGTGCGAATTTTCACCCTTTTCAATATCTAAGTGCACCGTCGCTCGTGCGCCCTGAGCAAAGCCGTCCAGAAACACCTGCAAATCCTCCGCGTGCATATCCTCTGCATGCGCAGGAAGCGCCACCTTGCTTGTAAAGCCGAAGTATGAGCGCGACTCAAAGCTCATCACGCACTCCGCCTTCGCCTCGTCAATAATCCCCACGCCAAAGCCGTACGAATTCACGCCCTCGTCGATTGCGCGGTCAATGTATTCCGCCACCGCACGCCCAAGCGCAATCCCCAAATCCTCGCAGATGACGTGCGCGAGATTGAACTTGTCGAGCTTGACGCTGACCTCCACATTAAACCCACTGCGCCACGCAATATGCTCAATCATGTGGTTTAAAAAGATGAGCGGTGTGTCAATCTTTTTCCGGTAGTCGCCCGCCAGCGGCGGCGGCGACAATCTTACTATCATTTCCGACTCCGTCGTTTTCCGCGTCACTGTTATCGTTTGCAAGGCATACGCCCCCTTATTCTCAAAATTTATTGTATCAGTCCTCGATTTTGCGTTCCGTCACTGCGAGCCGATGCGTGTCAAAGCCCTCAACCCGCGCAATCTCCGCCGCATAGTCGCGCACGCGCGCAAAGCCCTCCTTTGTCACATAGCCAATCGACGACCGCTTCAAAAAGTCAAACACGGATACGCTGCTGTACGTCTTGGCAAAGCCGCCCGTCGGCAAAATCGCGTTTGGGCCGAGCACAAAGTTGCACAACGTGACCGGCGCATACTCGCCCAGCAGGATTTCGCCCGCATTTTTGATTTTCGGCAAAATGTCAAACGGGTTTTTACACATCACTTCCATATGCTCCGGTGCATACTCGTTGACAAACGCAATCGACTCTTCCAGCGAGTCGGTCAAAATAATCCCGCCATAGGTTGAATAGTTCGTTTCAATAAAGGAACGGCGCTTTTCGCTGATTTTTTCAAGCTGCGCCTTCATAATCGGCACAACCGCCTTTGCCAGCTCCTCCGAATGCGTCACTAACACCGCCGCCGAGTCCGGCCCATGCTCCGCCTCAATCATCCAGTCAAGCGCCGCTTTGTGCGCATCTGCATGCTCGTCCGCCAAAATAATGCACTCGCTCGGCCCTGCCGGAAGTCCCGCGTCAATGTAGTTCGCCAGCACGCGCTTCGCCGCCGTCGCATAGCTGTTGCCAGGGCCAATGATCTTATGGCACTTCGGAATCGTTTCCGTTCCGTACGCCACCGATGCAACGGCCTGAATCCCACCGACTTTATAGATTTCCGTGATGCCGATAATTTTCGCCGCCGCCAATATCGCATCGTCCACGCCGCCCTGCTCGTTCGGCGGGGTTACAACGACAATTTTCTCCACACCAGCGACCACCGCCGGCACGCCGAGCATCAGCAGAACCGATGGGAAGCTCCCCTTCCCGCGCGGCACGTACAGGCACACGTCGACGATTGGTGTCGTCTTTTCGCCGACCATCAGCCCCTCGTCCACATTTGTGAACCACATCTCTTCCGGGAGCTGCTTTTCGTGGAAATCGTGAATATTTTTCGCCGCATACTCGATCGCCTCGCGCGTTTTCGGATCGCATGCCGCGTAGCCTGCCTCAATCTCCTCCGCTGTCACCTTCATATGCGCCGCGTCAAGCTTTACATGGTCAAACTTTTCCGTATACGCAAGCACAGCCGCATCGCCACGCACGCGTATATCGTCCGACACCTCTTTTGCAACCTTCATCTGCTCGGAAATGTCCAATTCCGCACGCTTTAGGATAAACTGCTTTTTCTCCTCGCTCATTTCTGACAGCTTAAAAATATTCATTTGTTCCCCATCCCTTTATCCAGAATTTTACTGCTCTTTTCACAATACTGAAAATATCATTCTATATCTTTATGTATTATACCATTTTTTCCAGCGCGCCGCAATACGTCAAAGCAATTTCTGCCTTTTTCTCGGAACACATAAAAAGAAGGGCGGCAGCGCCGCCCCCACTTATGCATTTTTTCCTTTTCCAGCTATGTTCTTGATCAGCGGCGGAAGCGGGACGCCCAGCGCTCCCAAGTTTTCCACCACAGACACAAGCTCCGTATAGACATAGTACGCAACGATTCCGTTCGCAATCAAAAACCTCGTATCGCCGAACAGGTGGCTCAAGCCTATACCAAGCATTGCCACAGCAACCATCCCGCACTTTTTAAAACCGCCGTCGCGCAGCTTGGAGCTTGATACCTCGTTGTCAATTTTATAAGCTTTCGCAATTCCTGTTCCAAAGTCGCAGACCATCAATATTCCCAGCGCATACCACAGCAGGTTGACATTGACAGAAAACCCTTGAAACAGGCTCATCAGTTCTTCCATATCCATTCCTTCCCTTTTAAACAGGCCGTGGAAGCATCTGCCTTTTTTTGTTTAATATTCACCGGTGAGCTTCATTCGCTCTGTTTCGGCTTTATAAGCATTTGTTTCCGCATTCTGTTTCGACACCTGATACTGCAAATATTTCAGGTTGGCATTGTTGGCCGTATTCGCCGCAGAAGCAGAAGCCCGTGCTGCCGACGTCGCGGCATTCTTAGCCTTAACGGTATAGTCTAAATAATCAATATCAGCATTGCGCTGGGCAATAACATAATCCCAATAGGTCGTCCCAACCGGGACGCCGAGCACTGACGCCATCTCCTCTGTCTGGACATTGCCGATTCCCTTAAATAGATTGTACGCACGCTCAAACTGCCCCTGCTCCTGTTCGCTCGCAAACTTGCGCTCCGCAAGGCTGTTTTCGAAAGCGCGCTGTTCCTCCTCGCTGTCAAACTTCATCTGTTCCATATTCTGTGAAAACAGCATGGCTTCATAATCCGCCGTCGTATCGCCGACTGAAAGGCCGAGGATATTGGCCTGTTCTTCATTTTCCACAACGCCTGTAAGCTTAAGCTGCTCCAATGCGCGTTCATACCGGGCCGCCGTTTCCTGCTGCTGCGCCTCACGGTTGTACCGTTGTTCTTCCAGTCTGCCCTGGTCAATCTTATACGCGTATTCCCGGTCTGCATTTCTCTGCTCAAGAAGGTTCTGCGCATAATCCGCCGACAGTTCGTTAAGCGTGTCGGTATAGGTTTGATAAGCGTTGTTCTGATTCTCCATGTACTGGCCCGCCAGCGTTCCGAGCGCCGCATTCTCGTCCTGATAGGAATTATAAAGATTGTTCTGGTACGCCGCTGTCTGCATCATCCGGCTCGTTTCCCCAAAGCCGCTCGACGCGGCGTTTGCGCTGCCGCGTCCAAGCCCCTGCGAAGCAAGAATCTCCTCATTTCCCAGCGCATTGCGCTGATAAGCCGAGTACAAATCCTGCCGTGTGTCGGCATACGCGGACTGCACATCTGCCGCACCGGACTGATAAGCTGCCGTATTTTGCTTTGCCGCCAGGGCGAGGTTTTCCGCTGCCATATCCCTGCGCGCTTCGTACAGCATGTCCAGTTCCTCCGTGCGCGCCGGGGTATACCTTGCAATATAATCCTCAGCCTGACGGGTAACGGCATCATTGGTGTATCCGGCCAGTTGTGGATTTTCCCGGATTTTTTTGTTTCTCTGTTCAAGCAAGTAAGAAACAGCCTCCGGTTCTGCCCGTTCTTCAATTGCTTTCTGAATGGAGAGGGCAATATCATTCGGGTCGTAGTCGTAATAACTCATGTTTCATCTCCCTTTCTTTCGTATCCGGTGGCGAGCAGCTGCGGCGCTTTGCCGCAGCCTCCGCTACCGTTTAGTCGCGAACGCGCAAATACTGGAGTCCTTTTCTCCCCAGCCAGTAGAGCCGTCCGTCCGGTTCTGCCTTCATGTCAGCTTCCATCCCATCCATATCGAGCACAATTCCACGGTAATTGAGGTCCCATACAATGTCATGCACGTCTGTATATTCCTCCACTTCCTTTTTGACCGCGCCTTCATGCGTCCGGATATACTGTACCAGTTTGCGTCCAAGCCAGTAGAGCCGCCCGTCCGGCTCCGCCTCCATTTCTTCAACCATACCGTCTGAATCTGTCACAATCCCGCGGTGGGCCAATTCCCAGACAATGTCGTTTACTGCTGTGTACTCCTCGATGTCCACGTTACGGAGTGCGCCTTTGAACGACTCCCACGCCTGGCCGTCAAGTACAAACGGAGCCGGACACGTTTTGTGTGTCACGTCGTAGTGGCGAATCACATGGTCGGCGTCAATTCCATACTGTGCCATCAGTTCTTTTGTCAGCTCAATCGCCTTATTGACCGTAATTTCGTCGAAATACCAAGTCCCGGATGTATTCTGATGAGTACACATTTCAATCCCGATTGCATTGTCATTGCGGCACTCCGGATGATAGTATACGCCGCCCGGGTCATGGCCGCAATGCCACGCGCAGTCCGCCGGGTCGACGCTCTGGTACACTGCGCCGTTCTCACTTGCATGGCCGACAAAAAAGTGCGCGCTCGTACCGACATTCGCCGAACCGTAATACTTTGCATTGTCACGCGCACTGCCGGTCGCGCCGACGTAGTGGATGACAATATATTTGATACTGTCGCGCCGCCCTTTCCGGTAGTTGCGCGTGTCACACGGATAATCCCGATTAATGTCCATTTTTTCACCTCCAACGGTTGTTCCTGCGCGAATCTGCCCAGGTTTTACGATATCAGTTTATTCAGAAAACGAAAAATCGGTTCCAGACATCTCATGTTATCTTTACCCAATCTTGTTCCACGCGCCCCACTCGCCGTAATACCAGCGGCTCTCAATCCCGCTGCTGCTGATTTTGAACTGGTATCCGTTCCCAACTCCGTCCGGACTCGTCCGTGCCGTCATGACAATATACCCGCCTACATCCGCGCCTATCATAAACCGCACAACCGTAATCCCATTAGGCAGGTCATCGAGGTTTGTCGTGTCCTCCGGCGTGCTTCCGTCTGCCGTCGGGTCGATAAAGTTGACCAACATTTGTTCACCTTCACCAGACAGATTCTCCCACGCCCCGTCCTTTCTTGCATATGTGTTGCCGTCACTCGGCGCGTCCGTCACCGCCGTGTTTTGCAGGTTATTCAAGTCGGTATAAAACGTGTCCAAGTCGCTCTCTAGCGTGCCGATCCGCGCCTGGTCGTTTTCCGTGTACGCGACCTCCGTCGCGTCGAGGATGGCCTTGTTTGCGTGCGTGTGGAGGCTCGTCAGCTGCTCCCAGCCGCCGTCCTTCCTGCCGTATAACGCGCCGTCGCTCGGCGCGTCGTTGAGGCGCGCGTCCGGGATTTTGCCGTTTGCGTCCATGAGCTGGTAGCCGTACGCCTGCACGGTTTTAGGCGTGGAGTTCGTTCCTGTACCGAGCTGGATTGCGTCGATGCCGCCTCCGCTGCTGTCGACCGCCTTTGCGGCCTTGCCGCCCGCGAAGCCCCCGCCGCTGTTTTGGATGAGCGTGGTGTTGTGTTCGAGTGCGGTAAGGCTCGCCATTGTAGACTCCACTTTTTGTTTCTCTTCGTCGGTATAATCGTTTTCCGACAGACCTTTTCCAAACTCCTTGTCGACCTTTCCATCCAGAGCTTCAACAACTCCAGCCGCATCCGCTTCCATGTCCAGCACCGCGTCCACAATCCCGTTTACACTCGTTTTCAGTTCGTCCGTAGTGTTGGAATCAAACCACGCTTTCAGCTCATCCGCACTCATCTGCGGCGTATCTGCCAGCGCGCTGACAGGCTTTTTAAAACTATCAATTTTATATTGTTCAATCCCCAATTCGTCTCACTCCTTTTCTTACTTCACATACTTGCCGATTTTGTACTTTATGCTTACAGCCAAGAATCCGAACGGCTCGCCCGGCGTGTCGTTAACCAGACGTAAACCAAACACATACACATTTTTGGCTTTCACACCTGTGGCAAATACAAACGGAGCTGCAATCGTCCGGAATGTAAACCGGGAAAAGTCGATATCCTCAAAGGAAAACAAGTCAATATTCTCCGCCAAAACCCAATCCTGGTAATCATTATTCGAGTTGTAATAAACCTTTACGCCGCTGCGGCCATAAGGCATACAGGTAATGTAACAATTACGGATTGTCTTGTAGTTCGCATATGCTCCCAGCACCGTCTGCGGAATTTCCCATACCGCCTCAATCGCGCGCGCATGTTCTACGCTGCCGTCCATCGCCACATCGTCATAATAGGCACTATTCTCCTCCGCCTGCATAAACCGGCAGATGTGCCCGTCTTCCGTTCCCATGCACAGCATATCTCCGTCCGTCCACGCACAGCGCACAGTTGGCAGTCCGTCAAAATAGGTCCAACCGAAGCCATTAGCCACGTCGCATATATACGCATGGTCACCGACAAAGGCATAGTACCGACCGCCGTATGAAATGCACACCGCCTCTTGAAGCGGTTCTTTTAAAAACCTTCCGTTGATACGGCGCGACACGCTCTCAGTATTGTTTTGATTTTCCACGTTTGTTCCGCTGATGGCGAACACGCCGTCCGGCCCAATATAGAGCGGAATGCCGCCGACATTTTTAAAGGAGCTGACGCACGAGGCGCCATAGGAAATATTGCCCTGCTTTACCGCAAACAACGGCGTCACATTCCCTGTGCTGTCTTCAGACAAAGAAAAGGTACGCAGATACTGCGCGCTGTCACTCCCGCGTCCATCCTTTACAATGATGAGATTGCCATACAGTTTGTGATAGCCGACGATTGCCGACTCCTCCGCTCCCACATCTGTATAACCTGTGTCCGGGAAGTAGCTTGCGTCGTAGAGTCCGCTCGCAAAGTCGCGCGCTGGATATTCCGCATTGCCGCTCAAAAACGCGCGTGTGTCATTGCTACCGCCAAAAAGCGCATAGATATTGCAATTGTCAATCACATCCCGTTCCTCGCCGGGCAGCACGTACGTCACACGAATCACATGCTCCAGCCCCGGCTTGCTGAATACGCTCTTTGCAAGGTCTACAAATTGCGCCCGATAGCTGTATACAATTTCTGCGCCATTTCTGTCATGATAGGATTGTATGGGGACGCCGTCAATATACACCCCTGTTATATAGCCCTCTGTGGAATCCGTCAGGTATAGGCGCATTCCTTTTGTCCCGTTTACGCTCCAAAATCCATTGTCCGCCTTTGGGTCAAAATAGAAATCAATGCTGCGCAGCCCCGCCGCAAGATTTGCGCTTTCCAGTACTTCGCCTGTAAACGGAACGTAATCCTGCGTCACCTGGCCGTCGCTGTCAATCACTTCGCCGCCCACCTCGTCAATCCGCAGCGGGGTACGCCCCGTAATAACCGTCGGCGTATAGGCAAAATTATCGTACTCTACAATGACATAGGGAGCGCAGAAATAGCGGTCTTCTACATCTATAGACGTTCGGTTCAGCTCTATAAACAGCCCGCCGGCATCTGACTTTACGCTATAATGCTTTTCACTGACACGGAAATACCGGTCCTCCCAGTCCTCCATGTAAAGGGCGTCGACCCGAACCCGATTCATGGTTTCCGGCCCAGCAATATAAAGCCGGGTCGGGTCACTTGCCTGAAAATAGTAAGAATCTTCTGCAAAGGTGATGCGCTTTAGCGCACTATGCCCGCAGTAATCGTGAGCCGTCCCGTCCAGCTTCGGCCCCATTCTCGAAGTCGAACGCGAACGGCCCGTAATAATCTCCGGCGCAGTTTCCGCCTCGCGTACAGACGACGCCTGATTGACAAAGCCATAGCACAAAGCGCCTGCAATTTCATCATAACCAATCCGAATGTACCCCGCTCCCAAAATGTAGAACGCGCCGCCGAACGTAAACCCGCGGCTCTTTTTGTCTGCAAGGCCAGTAAGCAGGACGCTGCCAAGATTGATGCTGCGGTCTTCGTTGAACGTAAACTGATACAGGCTCGTGCCGATATGGACAAAATGATACGTCTTCCCTGTTTCTGGACAGTCATAGGAAAAAATGCCGTTGATGGCACCGTCCGCCTCAAGAATGCGGCGCGTGCCGGTACGCTTTTCTATGTAACCGTTCTGGTTCTGGAGCATGTTTTTTGTGTCCGGCGAATAGGCCGGTTCTACCTTTGACGGCTGCGTGGTAAAGTCTGCTCCCTGAAAAGAAGACAGCGTGTACTGCTGTTCGGCGGGCGCCGAATCAAAATATAGTGCCATATCCCGCCCCTCCTTTACCTGTAATAGTTGTGGATTGCCTCATAATTGACATACTGGTATGTTTTTTTCAACTCCTCAAACTGTGCGCTCATAGCATTTGCCATCGAACGGTCGTCGTCTGCGCAGAGCAGCGCCGCCAGCCCATACGGCATACAGCCGCTCACAAAATTTTCGTCATACGGTATCGTATCGTCGAAGCCTTCCACCATTTCTGCCTTTTTAAGTGCCGGACGGCCGCTCGCTTCCCGGATTGTGTTTTCTGTGGAAAGGCACTGTGCCAAAAGCTGGTTGACCAACGGGATACAGTTGCGCTTGAACACCCGTGACCGGCTTTCGTCCTCATTAAGCAGCGCAAGCGACCGCCGAAACAGATCAATTACTTTCAAGTTTGTCACCTCCGTAAGAAAGGAAAGAGGGGCGGGCGGCGTGCCCGTCCCTCTTCTGTGCTTTAACCCTCCGCAACGGCAGAGGTAAACATCCCGTCCTTGACCGCATAGACGCGGATTTTCTGTCCCTCCGGAACCGTTACCGGAGAAGCATACTTCTCTGCGTTTTCGCTGTAGCGCGGGTCCGTTCCGTCAATGGTGTAGAAGATTTCTGCATCACTTGTCGTACAGGTCACCGTCGCCGTATTGGAGCTCATGCTCACGGACGGCGTTGCAACCACCTTGTCCTGCGTAACTGCCGCGTAAACGCCCATACATCTTGCGCCGATAACGAACGCGTCATAGTTGTTGCGTCCCTCCAGAAGCGCGCCGCTGATTCCCGGCGGGTCCTGGTGTACCTTCGCGTCGCGGATTTTGTACGGAAGGATGACGGCGTCCTTATGTGCCAGGAGGAAGTATACGCCCTCCGGCAGATAGCTTGCCGGCACCTTTACGATTTTTGCGCCGAACACATCGCCTACAATGCCCTTTGCCAGCGCCTGCGTCCCGAGCGACTCCAGGCCCAGAAACTCCGTCGACTGGCGGATCAGGCTGTACATTTCGCCCGTTACGTACAAATAGCGGTTCTCCTGCGGCACGCATGCGTCGTCGAGCACCTTGCACGCCTCGCCGATGTCGGCGATGATTGTCGTTTTTGTCGGCTTGGTAACGCCTGCGACTGTGCCCGCCAGCGCGCAATAGCGCGAAAGCGCATACTTGTCCACCATGGGCACAACCTTTTCGTTCGTTTGCAGCTTGAGCATCTTGCCCGCATTTTTCACCAGCATCTGCTCGTTGTTGTTCCCCTTATCAATGATGATGGAGTAGCTCTTGTCCTGTGTCATGGTCAGCTCCTGTACGGTATCTGCCATTTCCACCGGCGTACCAAAGCGGTTTGTCCCGTCGCGCGTATAGTCGACCGGGTCCACCGTCTGCGGCGTATAGATTTTGACCGTCTTTACGCCCGAAAAGTCCCACTCCTTCGATGTTTTGTCCGCTACAAGCGAGCCAACCGTGTACATCCCTGCGATTTTGTCTGAATATTTTGCCGCTAAATTGATTGCCATGCTTCATTTCCTCCTGTCTTATGAATCCAAAATATTGCTTCGGGGCGGGCATTAGCCCATCAACCCCTCCAAAAACGGGTCAGGCGCTTCCACAGGCGCGCTGCTAATCGCGCTTCCCGCGCTCCGGGTTCGGCTGTCAGCGTTTTGCCGCTCCCGCAGGGCATCGGCGCGCAGCCGTTCATTTTCGCACATTGCATAGGCGGAAATCAAATCCATTCCGCCCCGATACAGCTTCCACGCCCGCGGCGGGATACTGCCCGGGTCAACGTCCGGATACGTGCGCACGAAATCGTAGAATGGTTTTTTCCGCTCCGCACGCACGCGTTCCGCCTCGATTCGGTCCTCCAAATCGGTCATGTATTGCGCATCCTTTTCCCGGATACCACGCTGGATTAGCTGTGCAATCCGGCTGCGCTTCTGCTGCCGTTTTTGCTCTGCAAGGTACGCCTCCGCGCTGAGGCCGCTTTTCCGCGCGTCCTTCAGCACCGCCTGCGCGCCGGGCTGCGCACGCAGAATCTCGTACTCCTGCTTGACATGGTCGTAATTGAGCCCCTTTTGTGCGTTGGTTTTCAGCTCATCCAGGGTCAAGTACATCTCCTTGCCATTGTAAACAACCCGGTAGCGGCCGTCGTCCTCCGTGTCCGGCTGGTTTTCGGACTGTTCCGTATAATCGGAGAAGATATCCTCCTCCGCCGCGGAACCGGAAGCGTCCGCTGCGTCTGCGCCGCTCTGCTCCATCCCCACCGGCACAGGGGTGTCCTCCTGCATCAGCTCGTCGAAGATTGCGTCGTAGCCGCCGTCTGCCGCCATTGTATGTAAGGTTTCGGTCTGATTGGTTGTATCAAACATCGAAAACGCTCCTTTCTAAATATATCAGTTCTGTTTTATACCGCTTCGCCGGCGTTCTGGGTTCCGGCTTCCTCCCGCAGCGCCTGTATAATCTTCTGCTTATTGCGGATATACGCGTCTGGAATGGAGTTTAAGTACAGCTCCGGATCCTTGATAATGCCACGCAGGAACAGGTTGTCCGCCGTCTGCACCTGCATAATCTCGGACCAGTACGCGCTTGCGCCGACGTTGACGTTGAGATCCATGTCGTAGTCCTTCAACGTGCCAAAGTCGAACAAGACCCGCGCGCCGTCCGTGCCGTTTACCTCGCGTACGCCGTAATACGCCCGCATCATATCGACGAAAATACGCACATAGTCCTCGACAAACTGGTAGAACGTCTGGCGTACCAGCTCCAGCGGCGCACCGCTCGCCTTTTGCAGGGCAATGATCGCCGAGGCGTTGTCCGCCCTTACATTGCCGAGTGATGCATCCGTCGCTCCCATATATTCCTTTGTGTAGAGCATGGTCTTTTCGACCAGTTCCATCACCGCGCCGCTCATGTCGGGCATTTTAAATGCAGTCGCAATCGCGTCGTTTACATTGCCCTCAATTTTGATCGCCTCGCCGATTTTGTTGGAGAAACCGTTCGGGAAGCGGTTCTTGTCGTAGATGAGCTTTGGAAATGCGAGCTTTTTGACATAGTCCATCCCCATTGCATAGCACTTGTTGATGAAAATCTGGTTCGGTAAAAGCTCGGTAATAGCCGCCTGCCCATGATAGCTGTTTTTGATGCGTTCCCAGTTCATAAAGGCAACCGGATAGAGCGTCAGCCCCGTGTCAAACGGCGGCTTGATAAACACATCGCGCGTTGATTTCGCGCAGTATACGCGGCCCCGTTCTTTCCAGAACCGAATCAGCACCGTCACACAGTCGTCCCGCAGGTCGTCGAGGTCGCTCTCCGTATCCGGGCGCAGCCTTGCAATTTCGTCCTCCGGCACGCCGTTGCAGCGTGCCTCTGCGATTGCCTCGTCCAGCTTCCGGCGCAGAACGAGAATGATATGCCCCTGGGCCTGTACGTCCGGCGTTGCCGTGTTGGAAAAGATGACATTCGTGTTGTCAATTACCTCAAGCCCAATCAATCCTCGGGCAAGCTGGCCCGTTTTCGCCGCTGAATCAAAGTACGCGTACACGCAGCCGTCGCCGTCCACGCAGGCGTTGCGCAACACCTCGCGGTTTTTCTGCTTGACGCGGCTGTACTCGATCGCGCGTTCAATCTCGCGCCCAACCACGGCCATGGCTTCTTCGCTGCCCGGCTTATTGGTGAATGTACTGGCGCTCGCTGTAATGTCGTCTGACACAATCTGGGCGATAAACAGGTTGCATACCCGCTTTAAAACATTGAACACCGGCTTGTCCAAATCCGGCGCGTCCACGCCCTCCCACTGGTTTCCGATAAAAAAGTTTTCGTTTCTCCTGACCTTATCGTAAAGGTCAATGCTGTAGTTGTACGATACGCCGGTTTGATATTCCTCATAAATGCTGCCCGGCGTGAGCGTATTTGGTGATTCCACCATGCGTCACCTCCTGTCATACTGCGTGCTTATCCGCGCGCCTCCTCCTCGTTTCCTCCGCTGTAGCGGAGCAGGTTCTCCCATTGCTGCATGAGCTCTTCCTCGGTCTTTGCCTGACCGGCCGGCAGCTCCGTCTTTTCCGCGCTGTGCCTGCGCTTTCCCGGCTTCGTCAGGCCGGACAGGTCAATCCGTGATAAAAGCGTCACAGCCGCGCCCAGAGCGACGCCCGCCATTGCAAAAACTGCACATTCCATTTCTTTCCCTCCCTTCATCGTTTGCTATATCCCATATTCCAAAAAGGATGTATATCCAGCCATATCCGAATCGTCGGGCGCACTGCCGGCACGCCATGCCCGCGCCGCCTCGGAACTGACAAAGCCGCGGAGCGCGTCCGGCGCGTGCGTCAGCTCATGTGGTTCGCCCGCTACATCGTTTGGATTCTTCTGGTCAAACTGCAACGCCGGCAGCGTGCGGATCAGATTGCGGCAATTCTCAAAAATCACCAATCTTGCCGTCCGGCCCCCCTGCTCGTCCGTATACGGTTTGAGCCACTCTTTCAGATCATACCACCCCTGTACGCGGCTGTTGTCCGATTTGTAAAAGTAGAGTCCATGCTCCAAAAAGATATCCACTGCGCTTTTCCCGGTTTCCTGCCTACGGTTCCACAAATCCGGCGGAGCAAACCGCATGGCGATTTCGTCACCGCCGTTTACCTCACGGATACGCCGCGCCGCGTCCGAGATGATCAGTCCGCTTTCGTACAGCTCTTTGTATACGTAGGTCTTCCCTTGTTCATCCATAGCAATCCACAGGCAGGCGAGCATGTCAAGGCCATAGTCGATACTGATGTAACGCCGCCAGGCGCGCGGGATTTTAAAAGGGCTGACCACATGGATGCTCCGGTCAAATTCGCTGAAATACTGCCCCTCAAAAATATCCCAATCGCCATAGAGCATAGCCTTCCGCCGCGTTTCCGGCAGGTTTTCCAGGTTTTTTACATAGTCGGGCGAGTGCTGTAACAAGTACGGATTATCATAGACGAGCGATTTGATAAAACGGTAGTCGTCCGGCGTTTCACTTCCGCGGTAATTACGGTCGATGAACAGCCGTTTCACCCATCCATGCCCCACGCCGCCCGGATTGCACGTCAGATACATTCGTGGACGAAAGTCCGTCCTGCACAGTCCGCTCGACCGGTTCGATTCGGTGAGTGCCTGAAACTGAAATTCCGTGAACTGGGTCGCCTCCTCCATGAAAATCACGTCGTAGCCCTGCCCCTGATATTGCAGCACATCCGCCTCCGCCGCACAGTACCCCAGCACGATCCGGCTCCCGTTCGGGAACAGGAACTCCCGCGTGGACGCCTTGTACGGAACGGCGCCGTACAACTGTCGCAAAAGAGGGATTACGTGGTTTTCCCGCAAAGCTGCCAGCGTGCGCCGCAAAAGCAGGATTTGTATGCCGCCATGTGCCAACGCGAGCATGACCGCCTTCGTACGGGCCGCCCAGCTCTTCCCGCCGCCGCGCGCGCCACCGTAGGCAATAAACCGCTCCGTCGCGCAAAAGAATTCCTCCTGCTTCGGCTGCGGAACACCGAGTGTAATGCGCCTTTTTGACGGCTTCTCTACTGCGCCCATTTCTTCACCTGCTTGTCCAGCCTTACAATAACTTCGTCACCTTCTGCTTCTCCACCGCTTTCTGCCCGCATTTCCTCAAGCCGCTCAAGCACGTCCGTGACAAGCGACAGAACCTTCCCTGTATCCATGACGGCGGCGTGCTGAAGCGCGTCAATCAATTCCTTCTTTTGTGCCGTACGAAGCTCTGGTGCTTCGTCTATCAGGCGGATTGCCGCTCTTACACGATCCTCGTACCTTTTTGCAAACCGCAGTCGGTCAAGTACCAGCGACATACCGCTTTTTACGATTGCTTTTCCGTTTTTCGCAAAGGTGTCCGCTGCTTCTTCCGCCGCTGCCTCCGTTCCCGCACCGATGTTTTTACCCGGCCCTGTCTGAAATATTTCATCCTGCACCGTTTCCTCCATACCATGCACCTCCCTTGCCTTTGGTATCATTTAGGACAGTTTTTATGACTAACTTTTCACAAAAATTGTCCTAAAATGGGGGAAAAATAAGGCTGTGCCTTATCAGCCAACCCAAGTGGTTATCCGTACCGGTGAAAATGCCGAAGCACATAGTCAAATTCGCACGCGCAGCATACCGGATCGTCATAAAATTCGTAATAATCTTCACCTGTATTAATTGCTCCACCGCACACACTGCACCGTAAAAATGGTTCCTGCTCCCACGGCTCTGCACATCCGTACACTTCACAATTTTTGATTCGGTAGTCAGCCTCCATGCTGTATTCCTCCCGTAGCCGCCAACCCCATTCCCGTTTGCTCCCGTGCAGCGGCCAGCTCCTTCTTTGTACGCCGTACTCTTCGATATGGCCGATTCTTTACAAAAAAGGGGCACTCCGCAACATCATACGTCACAAAGCTGCCGCAGCGGACCTTTGTGGCTTTCCATCCTGGAATTGGGTGCAGCCGAAAAAGCCATTCACATTCATTTGCTCCTCGTTTGCAGTCAATGCAAATACTCACACACATTCTCTCCTCCCTCTAAAACTTTCGCATTTATGCGACTTTATCTTGAAAAAAAAGCAAACTTTGTCGTTTACAGGCCTAATTATAGTGCTATATCCTAATTTTGTCAATACTTAAACAAAATTTTCTAAAACTTTTGTTGCATTTATGCGATTTATATGTTATACTATTTTTGTCAAAATAATAGGTTAGGAGCTGGCTGTATGCAAACCCGCGAAAAAATAAAACAGATGAGAAAACGCCTTGGCATCAACGCGCAGACCCTGGCGGAGAAAATCGGCGTATCAAAAGCGACCTTATACCGCTATGAGAGTGGTGATATAGAAAAAATACCTATGCATGTGCTTGAAAAAATAGCCGCTGTGTTGGACTGTAACATTTTATCCTTTACAGAAGGCGAAGCCGAGGAAGCGCCCAGCGATATTCTATACTTACCCATTGTGGGCCGCGTCAGCGCAGGGCCGGGTAATCTGGCCGAACAGTACATCGAAGGGTACGAGAGTACGACACGCAGCTCCATTACAGAGGGGCTTTCCTACGTATACCTGCGCGTAACGGGTGACAGTATGTACCCGATTTTCATTGAGGGCGACCTCGTGCTGGTGCAGTGTCAGACGTGTGTCGACAGCGGGAGTTACGCTGTTGTTATCATCGACGATTGTGACGGTGTCATAAAAAAAATCGTATATGGAGATAATTTTCTTGAACTCCATTCCATTAATCCCATGTATCCCATCCGCCGGTTCGAGGGCGAGGATATGCGGCGCGTTCGTGTTTGTGGGCTGGTAAAAGAGATCAAACGAAAGTTTTAGCACTCTCAAGTAGTGAGTGCTAAAATTAACAAATTAACGAATATTCCTTCATACTTTCTTCATAATTGGGTGTTATACTGTACCCGTAAAAAGGAAAAGATAAGAACATCGAAAGAAGGCGGACCAATGGGTAACATATACAATAGCGACGGCAAACCAAAATCCATAACCGCCGGCCTTCAAAAGTAGGATTTCGTAAAAAAGTGTTGTTTATATGGATTGGAGGAATGTTTTATGTTTGAACTTACACCATTTGAACGCAGGAATCATCGCCATATGGCGGCTTATAATCCTTTCCGTGAACTTGAAGACTTTGAGCGGAATTTCTTCCGCAATGATTTTGGCCTGACTGAGTTTAAGACTGATATCAGGGACGAAGGGAACGCCTTTGTGTTGGAAGCTGATTTGCCGGGGTTTAAAAAAGACGACATCCATGTTGACGTTGACGGCAGCTATTTGACCATCAGTGCAGAACGCCGCAATGAATCTGAAAAGAAGGATAAGCATGGTAATTATATCCGGCAGGAGCGTTCCTACGGTTCTTATTCGCGGAGCTTTGACGTCAGCAACGTCAAAACAGATGAAATTAAAGTAGCTTACCGGGACGGCGTGCTCCATTTGGATTTACCGAAAAAGGACACTTCGTTGCCAAGTTCCAGACGTCTTGAAATTGAATAAATACAAAAAAACGTCTCTGCGAAGAGACGTTTTTCTTTATCCAGTACCTTCAAAAAAGCGTATGCACGTTGCATACGCTTTTTCAAGAAAATCATCATTAATCATCAAAAACCGCTTCAACCGTCACAGGCTTTTTCTTTTCCGCTTTCTCCGCCTTTTTCTGGTTTATTTTTTCATTCACCTTATCCACAATTCCAGGAATCATATCAAGAATTTTATCTACTGGATTGCTCGCCTGTTCAATCGGTAAAAGTTTAATCTGCCCCTGCCCGACGACCATAAATGCCACCGGCGAAATTGAAACGCCACCGCCGCTACCGCCGCCGAACATGGCCTCTGTTTCGTTTTCTTTCTTGCCAAACTCGCTTCCGCCGGCAGCAAAGCCAAATCCAACCCGCGAAATCGGAATGATTACGCTACCGTCCGGTGCCTCCACCGGCGCGCCCACAATCGTGTCTACGTCTACCATTTCCTTGATGTTCTGCATCGCAGTCGACATCAGGCCGTCAATCGGATGATTTCCCATTTACAATGCACCGCCTTTTCTCTTACTGTTTATTTATTTTTTTGATTTTTCTGTGGATTGCCAAAAGCATCGTCAATACCTTTATAATATGTGCAATAGACAGGCAAAATATGCTTTTCGCATAAAAATCTGCACATTGCTGGTTAAAGTACGGCGTAACCGCAATGTCCATGTCGTCCTTGCGCAGCGATAAGTGATTGTAAACCATGCTGGCAAAACCATATACCACGCCGTATGCGACTCCTGCCGCAATCCCCGTCTGCGCCGCGTCTGAAAATCCAAAGTCCAAGTGCAGTGTCAGGTTCCGACAACGCGCCCGCGTTTTCAGATACATAAATATGTCCTCAACATCTGCCTTGACCAATTCATATATATGTTTTACCCAGTCTATGCGCTCCATAAACTGTGAAAAGCCAAATTCTTCTTTATTTTCGTCTTTTTCTTCTTCGGATTTCTGCGGTTTGTGCGCTTTTACCTTCTGCGCTGGACTTTCCTCCTCCGTTTTGTCGCTTTTATCCTCTCCACGTAGCAAACGAATACCGCAGATACGAATTTGAAACTTCTGTTTCTGCCGCTCTGCGCTCGCCGCATATTCAAACTCAAATGGCAGGCGAAGGAAAACCAGCACGGTCAGCACGGCCAAAACCGCCGCAATCACGCACAGCCATACAATCCACATTGGTATCCCCTCCCGCCTCAGCAACCCGCAGAATTTTAAATATCAATCTTGAGCTGGTTTTCGTCTTCTTCCTCTTCTGTCGGCAACGTTTGCGTCACATCGGGCAGGTCTGCCAGCGTCCGAAGCCCAAACATGCGCAGAAACTCCTGCGTCGTACCGTAAAGAATCGGTTTTCCAGGCGCGTCGAGCCTGCCGCGCTCCTCCACAAGGCCGCGCTCCACAAGTCGCTGCACTGCTCCGTCGCTGTTCACACCGCGGATAAACTCGATCGTGCCGCGCGTGACCGGCTGGTTGTACGCGATAATGCTGAGCGCCTCAAACGCCGCGCCCGACAATCCCTGCTGCCGCTTCATACCCGCCATGGCCTGTACGTAAGTATAATATTCCGGCCGCGTGCAAATCTGGTATCCGCCGTCAATCTCAATAATAGCAAAACCACGCTTCTGCTGGTTGTAATATGCCGTCAATTCCTGCACCTGCTCGCGTACCGTAGCCGTATCGACTTCCAAAAGCTCGGCAAGCTTGTCAGCCCGTACCGCCTCTCCCGCCGCAAACAGAATGCTCTCAATAATCCCCTGTAAGTTCTTCTCCATCTACAGTATCCCCACTTATTCCTTCGCTTAAAACAATGTCTTCTCCTTCGTCGCGTAGAACAACCCGGCTTTGACGCACCAGCTCCAGCAGAGCAAGAAACGTCGCCACAAACTCCGGACGCGTTTCGTCCTGTGCAAACAGCGACCGAAACGTCATATACTTTGCTGTTCGGAGCCGGCCGATAATCCCCGTCGCCCGGTCGCGCACCGATACGATTTTCCGCTTTACAATACCGTCGAACGTCTTTTTCGGCGGCGGCTCGCGCCGCTTGGTCCGCTCCAGTACGTCGTAGAACGCATCCATCAGCTTCTCAATCGGGTAGCTGTCCGGCGGCGGCGCCGTAAGCGGCTCCACGTCGTCCGGCTGTTTGAAAAACATGTATTTGTAAAAGAATTCCCGCTCCTTGAGCTGCTCGGCGGCCTGTTTACACTTTTTATACTCTAACAGCCGTGCGGCCAGCTCTGCGCGTGGATCTTCCTCTTCCTCATCAGCCTGCTTTGGTAAAAGCATCCGTGACTTGATGTAGAGAAGCTGTGCCGCCATGACGCAAAACTCGCTCGAAACCTCCAAATCCATCTCATGCATCATATCAAGCGCCTCAAAATATTGCTCGGTTATCGACACAATCGGGATATCATAAATACTGACTTTATTTTTACTAATCAAGTGCAAAAGCAGGTCGAGCGGACCCTCAAACACCGCAAGCTTAAACGTAAGTTTTTCCATATTCCCCACCGTTATCCAGCCGCGCTACAGCAATCCAAGCAGCGTAAACGGCCATATTACCACATTGTACAATAATTGGTACACCCAGTTCATCAGCATATTGATCGGCACATCCAAAATTCCGGTAAACAGAACAATCACCAGAATCAGAAACCCATACCGCTCATAGTTTAAAATAAAGTTAAACGCACGCGCCGGCAGGAACGAAAACAGTACTTTCGAACCGTCGAGCGGCGGAATCGGAATCAGGTTAAAGACGCCTAAACTGATGTTTAAAAAGCAGATCATCAAAATCATTTCCAACAGTATGGAAATTATCTGTGCCGCCGCGCCGCTGACCAGAAAAAATCCAAGCACCGCACGGCACGCAAAATACACAAACAAGGCAATTGCCGCCATAATAAAGTTCGATATCGGGCCGGCGAGTGCGACGAGCGCCGTGTCAAGGCGATACTTTTTAAAATTGCGTGGATTAAACGGCACGGGCTTTGCCCAGCCGAAGCCGACGAGCAGCATACTCAGCATACCAATCAAATCAAAGTGCTTAACCGGATTAAGCGTAATACGCCCCAGCAGCTTTGCCGTCGGGTCGCCGCGCTTATATGCCATCCAGCCGTGCGCCGCCTCGTGGCCCGAGATTGCAAGCAAAACCGCAGGTATGCGGACAATGATCGCAAGCAGAATATCCTGGAAACTCATACCTGATGAAATCGCTGAAAGTAACAAAACATCACATCCGTTTTCTTTTTTTCATGTCCGATTGGACGATAAACATACAAATTTATTTTATTATAGTATACTTTTCCCGCTTTGTCAAAACAATATAGGACGATATTCACAATATATTCACAGATTCCATTGGACAAAACGCGTCAAAACTTCCTATTAAAATATATTTTATCAATATGCCGCGTATAATTTCGTGAGAAACGTCATTTTTCGCTTGACATTTTAGCCATAATGCACTAAACTATTTAAGATAAAAATATATCCGAGATATGGGAGAATTGTTATGATTCTTAAGATATTGGGGGTTATCGTAGTCGTCATAGGCGGCGCAGGCTCTTTCTTTGCAAAGAAGATTCTGCCCGCCGCCTTAAAACGTGAGGTAAGCGCCGAGGAAACAGTTAAGTTTAAAATGCTGATGCTGCTTATCGTCGCTGTTGGCGCATGCCTGGTCATTCTACCGGATTATTTGTAAAAAATGGAGGCTAAGATACCATGAATGATAAAAATAATATTGCAAAAACATATGAGCCGGGCGAATTTGAGAACCGACTCTACCAGTTTTGGACGGAGGCTGGCTTCTTCCATGCAGATGAGACCAGCGAAAAAGAGCCGTTCACTATCGTAATCCCGCCGCCGAACGTGACAGGCCAGCTCCACATGGGACATGCGCTCGATGAAACGCTGCAGGACATTCTGATTCGCTATAAGCGGATGTCCGGCTATGAGGCGCTTTGGGTGCCGGGGACCGACCACGCCGGCATTGCGACGCAAATCAAGGTAGAAGAAGTCCTGCGCAACGAAGAGGGCAAAACGCGCTACGACCTCGGGCGCGAAGCATTTTTGGAGCGCGTATGGGACTGGAAGCAAAAGTACGGCGACCGCATCATCAGCCAGCTCAAAAAGCTGGGCTGCTCCTGCGACTGGGACCGCGAGCGCTTTACGATGGATGAGGGCTGTTCGGACGCTGTATTGGAAGTGTTTGTCAACCTGTATAAGAAGGGCCTGATTTACCAGGGCAACCGCATCATCAACTGGTGCCCGAAGTGTACAACCGCGCTGTCCGACGCAGAGGTTGAGTACGAGGAACAGGCGGGCCATTTCTGGTATATCAAGTACTTTGTAAAGGATTCTGACGAATATCTGACAATTGCAACTACGCGCCCGGAAACGCTTTTGGGTGATACGGCGGTAGCGGTACATCCGGACGATGAACGCTACACGCATCTCGTTGGAAAGACGCTGATCCTCCCGCTCGTAGGGCGGGAAATTCCTGTCATTGCCGACGAATATGTTGACAAGGAGTTCGGCACAGGCGCGGTTAAAATCACGCCGGCGCATGACCCGAACGACTTTGAGGTTGGTCTGCGCCATGGGCTGGAGCAGATCAAGGTCTTAAACGACGACGCGACCATTAATGCAAACGGCGGCAAGTACGAGGGGCTTGACCGGTACGAGGCGCGCAAGCAGATGGTAAAGGATTTGGAGGACGGCGGCTATCTCATCAAAATTGAGGACCATGCGCACAACGTCGGCCAATGTTATCGCTGCGGCACGACCGTTGAACCAATTACGTCAAAACAATGGTTTGTCAAGATGAAGCCGCTTGCCGAAGAGGCAATCAAAATCGTGACCGAAGGCCGGACGCAGTTTGTGCCGGAGCGGTTCACAAAAACGTATTTAAACTGGATGGAAAACGTACACGACTGGTGTATCTCCCGTCAGCTCTGGTGGGGGCATCGGATTCCAGCGTACTACTGCGATGCGTGCGGCGAAACCGTTGTGTCCAAAACACACGTTGACACCTGTCCGAAGTGTGGCGCGCCGATGCGTCAGGATTCCGACGTGCTCGACACGTGGTTTTCCTCCGCGCTATGGCCATTCTCGACGCTTGGATGGCCGAAGCAGACGAAGGAACTGGAAAAGTTCTTCCCCACGTCCGTCCTCGTGACTGGATATGACATCATCTTCTTCTGGGTAGCGCGGATGATTTTCTCCAGCGCGGAGCATATGGGGAAAGAGCCGTTTAAGCACGTATTTATCCACGGCCTTGTCCGCGACGAGCAGGGGCGCAAGATGTCGAAGTCGCTCGGCAACGGCATTGACCCGCTCGAAATCATCGAACAGTACGGTGCAGATGCACTCCGCTTTACGCTCGTGACCGGAAACGCACCGGGCAACGACATGCGTTTTTCAGAAAAGAAGGTACAGGCAAGCCGTAACTTTGCCAATAAGATTTGGAATGCGTCGCGCTTTGTGTTGATGAATCTGGAAATCAGCGAAAATAAACTGCCGGAATCCGGCGATTTGCAGCTTGAAGATAAGTGGATTATCAGCCGGTTTAACCGCATTGTCAAAGAAGTAACTGAAAACCTCGATAAATTTGAACTTGGCGTTGCGCTGGCGAAGATTTATGACTTCATCTGGGACGATTACTGCGACTGGTATATCGAACTTGTGAAGCCGCGCCTGTTCGATAAGGAGAACAGCACGCGCGATACGGCGCAGTATGTGCTCACGTATGTATTGTCGGAAACGATGAAGCTTTTACACCCGTTCATGCCATTTATTACAGAGGAAATCTGGCAGCATTTGCCGCATGACGGCGAGAGTATCATGGTCAGTGCTTGGCCGCACTACAACGCCGCGCTCAACTTTGCACAGGAAGAGAAGAACATGTCGCTCATCATGGAAGCAATCAAAAGCATCCGCAATACGCGCAATGAGATGAACGTGCCGCCGTCAAAAAAGTGTAACGTCATTATTGTGACGCAGCTCTGCGATGTGTTTTCCGCTGGGATCCCCTTCTTTGAAAAGCTGGCTGGTGCGCAGAGCGTTGCCATCGTGAAGGATAACGGCGGCATTGGAGAGGGCGCAGTCTGCGTTGTTGTGGAAGGCGCAAGCATATACCTCCCAATGGATGAATTAGTCGATAAGAAAAAAGAAATTGAGCGTCTGGAAAAAGAGAAGAAAGCCCTTTTGTCTGAGATTAAGCGCGTAGAGGGCAAACTCTCCAACAAAGGCTTTACCGACAAGGCGCCCGCGGCAGTCGTTGCCGCCGAGGCGGAAAAGGGCAAGAAGTATTCCGAAATGCTCAAAAAAGTAGAAGAAAACCTCGCGGCGCTTCGGTAAGGCGCGCGCATGCAAAGACAAATGGCGCTGAAAAGCGCTTTACATAGAGAATTGCATATTATAAGGGGATGTGTAATATGGATTATCATTTTCTGCTGGATATTGCGCTAATCCTGCTCAGCACAAAGCTTTTGGGTATGCTGACCCGAAAGTTTCGGATGCCACAGGTAGTTGGTGCTTTGATTGCAGGCGTTATCCTGGGGCCGGCACTGCTTAACATCGTGCATGACCAGGGCGACCTGCTGAAAAAAATATCAGAAATCGGCGTTATTGTGCTGATGTTCACCGCTGGCTTGGAAACTGACATTGGAGAATTGAAGAAATCAGGCAAAGCCTCATTTGTTATCGCCATGATCGGTGTTATCGTTCCGCTTCTTGGCGGCTGGGCGGTCGCACATTTCTTCAACAATGGCGAAGGCGCTACCGCAAGTACCATGCTGCAAAATATCTTTATTGGTATTATTCTGACTGCAACATCGGTAAGCATCTCAGTCGAAACATTGCGTGAAATGGGGAAACTGTCGACCAGAGCCGGTAACGCAATCCTGGGTGCGGCACTCATTGACGATGTTTTAGGCATTATTGCCCTCACCATTATCACGAGTCTTGCAGACACGAGCGTAAATATTTGGATTGTAGCACTTAAAATTGTTGCATTCTTCGTAATTGCAATCGTCATCGGTATTCTCGCGAACAAACTGCTTCGTAAGTGGTTTGCGCGGCATAAAAGGGATTTGCGCCGCTTTGTTATTGTGGCATTCGTACTGTGTCTATTCTTTTCCTATTGCGCAGAACATTTCTTCGGCGTTGCGGATATCACGGGCGCATTTATTGCAGGCTTAATTATTTCCGGCACACAGGAAACCAATTATATTGCGTCCCGATTTGAAACATTGTCTTATATGTTTCTATCCCCAATCTTCTTTGCAAGTGTAGGGCTGCAAATCACGGTGCCGCAGATGGGATGGTCAATCATCCTGTTCACGGTTCTGCTTTTGATTGTAGCAATCTTGTCAAAGGTTGTTGGCTGCGGGCTCGGCGCTAAAATGATGGGATACAGCAATCAAGAAAGCATGCAGATTGGCGTCGGGATGATTTCCCGCGGTGAGGTCGCATTGATTGTCGCGAACAAGGGCGCTGCTCTCGGCCTGATGAGCACAGCATTCTTTGGACCGGTTGCGCTGGTCGTTGTCGTAACGACAATTGTAACGCCAATCTTCCTAAAGCTCGCATTTTCCAAGTCGAAAAAGTATGAGGGATTGGAAGAAAGCCCGCTTGCTGAAAAGTACGAGGAAACGTATGAACTTGACCGGGCAGAGCAAGCTCTACTTGAGATGAATAATGAACTAATGAAAAAGAGAAGTAGCCAGACTGACGAGCCGACAAAACAAAATAAGAAATAAATAAAAATACCTGCCTGAATCTTCAGACAGGTATTTTTTGATCCTTTTACCAGTATCCCTTTGATGTTCCCATAAACCGAGACAAAAGCTCTACAAAATAGTAATCGCCGTAAATCAGAGAAACATTAATGTTCTTCCCAGCTGGCTTATGTCCGGTTGCCTCCTTGATTAACCCCTCATAAGCCGGATCGTCCTTTGAGCTGTAGTCTGTATACAGTGTGACGAGCATCTTGTATGCCGTATCCTTGTATGTTTCCTCGCCCGTAATGTCATAGAGCTCCATCAGTCCGTTTGCAATAATTCCAGCTGCCGAGGTATCGCGCGGCTCGCTGTCGTCGCCCTGATAAATCATATCCCACTTCGGAATCAGGTCTTTTTCCGTCATCTTCAAAAAGGTTTTCACACAGTTTTTCGATGTTTCCAGGAAGCTTTCATCCTTTGTAAAGCGATACGCCATTGCAAAGCCGGTTATCGCCCAGCCCTGCCCGCGCGCCCAACACGAATCATCCGCAGCACCCTGGTGTGTACGCTCATACCGCGGCGTACCGTCTTCGTTAAACACAAACGTATGCGGTGTGGTGAAATCGTCCCGCACCAGATACTTCTGCGCTGTTTTTGCATGCTTATAGGCCGCATCGTAAAACTTCTTGTCCCCGGAAATCTCATAGCACCTGAACAGCAGAGGCAGATTGTACATGCAGTCAATAATCATTCTCGTCAGATTTTCAACCCCAAACTCGCTGTCGCCCCACTGATCCCAAGCCTGAATGTACTCGCCGTTCGGCTTGAAACGCTTGAGCAGCGTTTCCCCAGCCTGCAGTGTGACCGCTTTTGATTCTTCGTTTCCAGTCAGTTTGTAGTCAGCATAATAAGCTGGTGAAAACAGCATTCCAATGTCATGCCCGAGCGCCGTCCCCTTCTCGTCGAGCGCCTTTTTCAGACGCGGCAACGGTGCCTGCGCCGCCTTAAGATAGAACGCATCCTTGCTCATTTCATAGCACAAGTAGTTCAGCCCCGTATAAAACCCGCCGGTCCAGCCGCAGTTTTCAATCCGGTCGTACACGCCATTTTCCGTTGCGTGCGGGAACAGGTCGCCGATTTTCTTATCATTTTCGGCCGTTTTACTCAAAACAAATTGCTTCATTTCGTTTAACATCCGTATTCCTCCACCTATGTATTTTTGCAATCCCTATTGTACCACAGAATCCCGGTCCTGTCTATTCATTTTCCACTTTTTCGCCGAGGCGCTCCGTCAGTTCGGCAAAATAGTAGTCGCCATAAATCAGGGATACATCTATATTCTGATTGCTCGGCTTATTCCCCGTTGCGTGCAGAATCAGCCCCTCATTGTCCGGGTCGTCCTTTGTACTGTAGCTTTCATACAGTGTCTTAAATATCCGTTTCGCTGCCTCATAGTAGAATTCGTCACCCGTCGAGTCGTATATTTGCATCAGACCGCATGCGATAATCCCTGCCGCCGAGCTATCGCGCGGCTCGCTCGCAAACCGTTGATAGTCGAGGTCCCACTTTGGAATCAGGTCTTGCTCCGTTTTCAAAAAGTAGGTATCCGCGCAGTTTTTCGCCGTATCCAAAAATGAGGTGTCGCCCGTTTTTGCATATACATACGCCATCCCGTTGATAATCCACGCCTGCCCGCGCGCCCAGCACGAATCGTCCGCAGCACCCTGATGCGTCTTCTCGTACTTTGGCTCGCCGTCCGGCGTAAATACAAACGTATGCGCCGATGTATAATCGTTACGTACCAAATACTGCTGCGTTATCCGGGCATGCTGTACCGCGCCGTCATAATATTTACTGTCACCAGTCAGCTCAGAGCAGATAAACAGAAGCGGAATGTTGCACATGCTGTCTGCAATCATGCGAAATTGATTTTCCTGGCTAAATTTATCCTTTCCCCATACGTTCCAGCCCTGAATGTAACCAAGCTTTTTGTTTGCCCGTGCGAGCAGCGCATCCCCTGCGTCAATAACCACCTGTTTCGATTCTTCGCTCCCCGTCAACAGATAGTCCTGATAGTAAGACAGCACAAATGTAAAGCCCAGGTCGTGATTATACACCTGCTTATCGTTATAGAAAAGCGTTTTCAGTGTTTCAGACGCTTCCTCCGCTTTTATACGGTACGCCTCTTCACCGCTGAAGTCATAGCAAAGATAATTCAGTCCCGTATAAAACCCGCCGACCCAACCGGGTGCCTCGGGAATATATTTGCCGTCCTTCGAACCGTGCGGGAACCGTCCATCCACAAATTTATCCGCCGTCTGCGCAATTTTATCGCAGATAAAGTTCTTCGCCGCGCTTATCTCTGCTGCATTGACGGTTACTGTGTCTGGGAAAGACCGTTTTGCGACTATCACGTTTTCTTTTACCGCGTCGTATGTAACCTCCATTCCAAACGCCTCGCTGATAACGCGGATTGGAACCATCGTCGTATCCCCATTGAGCGCGGGCGCGCACAAAAGCTCTATCGTCTGCCCGTTAATCTGTGCGGACGGACTGTCTATCGTCAGCGCAACGTCCACACCGTCCTTTTTGACGCTGACAAGGCCGGCGTCGCCGTCCCAGCCAACCTCCGCGCCCAACCCCTCAGAAACGGCGCGAACAGGCACCAGCGTCGTATCGTTAACCAGATAGGGCGCCACAATCGTGTATTCCCGCGTTCCAATATACATTGTATCCGACCCGATTGTAAATACAACCCGCTCAACAGCTGGACGCAGATCAGTTTCCTGCGCAGCGGCGTCGTTCTGGTTCTGCGTCGGAGCGCATCCGCCGAGCAAAAGCGCACATGACAAGGCCATACTTAATACACCTTTTATAAATCTTCCAGTCTTCCCCTTCATAAACGTCCTCCTTATTCCATAGCTCTTGCATATATGGTTTCATTTTATCACTTTTCAACAGGAATGTCTACCAATATTATAAAATATCAGGCAACTTTTCTAAAAACAACAGGGATGGAGCGTACTCCATCCCTGTGACATATTATCTGCAGTTATTCAGGCAGTCAAATCAAAAACGCAAGAGCCAGCAAAGCTGCGCTCACCAGCAGGCACGCGCCGCCCGTTATGAGTATAACCCGGTTTTGCATACGCTTCCGTGCCTTTTCCATTTTCATCTGACGGGTAATGTCAAAATACCGCTTGATATACAACCGCAGCACTTCTTCCGCCTGCGCCACGATATCGTATTGTTCGTTTTTGCTTCTGTCTGCCATGTACAGCTTCCTTTCCTGCTGATTTTGCCGCGCGGGCGGCAAGTTCCACCGCGCAGCCTCCACTGTACTTATTGTAAACCAGTTTTTTTCACACTATACCTGTTTTTCCATTATTTTTCCAATATTTTTGCAGCAATGACCGTCATATCGTCGTTTACCGCACCGCGCTTGTGGATGACTGCCTCCTTGAGGATGATTTCCGCAACGGTTTCCGGTTCTTCCTCCTCCGGAATCCCCATCAAGGTCTCGCATACCCAGTTTACATTCTTTTTCGCGTTTGCCACGCCGTCGCTCACCATAATAATGCAGTCACCCGCCGCGAGCCGCCGGCAGGAAAGCTGGATATCCGCTTCAGAGAGGATACCCGCCGGAAGCGTATTGCAAAAGATACTGTCAATGCTGTCCGCCCGGCGGATGTAGCCAGTCGCCGCACCAATTTTGACAAATTCGGCCTTTGCGCTTACCAAATCAATCAGCGCAAGGTCAATCGTTGCAAACGATTCTTGTCCGTTTTTCAGCACGAGCGCGGAATTGATGAGCTGGATTGCCGCCGCCCGGTCAAACCCGGCAAGCAGGAGCTTTTTTAGCAGTTGAATCGTTGTTTTGCTCTCGTTCGCGGCTGCCGCGCCGCTTCCCATCCCGTCGCTGATTGCCAGCGCATAGCGGTTATCGCTCAGACTGAGCGCACAGCACGTGTCGCCGTTCTGCTCTTCCCCATCCTTCTTTACCGTTGCAATTCCGCTTACAATCTTAAAGTTTAAAAGCGGCTCAATTAATACCTTTAAGGTATCGCCCGGCATCCCGGCCATGCGCATCGGCTGGCCCAATACCTGCGAAACAACGGCAAGCATTTCCTCCGCCGTTTCCATATCCTCTTCGTCGTAAAACTCCGCCTCTGCCTCAAAGCTGCCGTCCGGCTTTTCAAACACACAGATACTTTTTAGGGTGATTTTCTTTTTTATCAACTCGGACAAAATTTTCTTCTCATATTTGCTCTCGCACGATATGTCGTTTTGCAGCTCCAGCGAAAGCGAATCCATCACAGTAGCAAATCCCTTATATTGCTGGGACAGCACCTGTCGTGACTCTTCGAGCTGGCCCTCCCACAGCGCGTTGATTCGGCTGATTTCATAAAAATGGTTTGCCGCTGCAACAAACTCTCCCGCATGGACGCACTTTTCCCGGAATTCCGGCATCAGGTCCAGCACATCTGCATATCCCTTTTCTTCTAACTTTTTGCCCATGCCAATAATCGTTTTATGGGTGAGCTGGGCCTCCTTCTCCCAGCAATGGCTGCGAAGGCCGCACTGGCGGCAGATTTTTTGTGCCGTATCGTCAGATACCTGCGTCATGTTAAGCCGCCCCTCACAGGAACGCTGCTCGGAGAGCGTGTCAAACGAGTCGGCCAGCGAGGAAAATGTGGAGGATAAATCCCCCAGGCGCGACAGCATGACCTCCTGCATCCGCTCCATATAGGGCCGTTCCGAGCGTGTCGTATAATACCCATTTACAAACCCCTGCACATGTTCCAGTTTGCTTTTCGGCAAAAGCATAAACAATGCTGCGCCTAAAACAAAGTTTAAAATACTAACCTGTCCATATATATACATAGTCGTCATAAACCCAAGACTGGCTGCCGACAGTGCAAACGCCAGCGCAACTCCATATTTCCCAATCGGTTTGGCACAGCCTGCCAAAAACCCACACAGCGTATAAATCCCGATGACCGGAAGCATGTCCGTCGAATTCATCGCGCACACAATCCCCGCCGCCGCACCGGCGCAAGCGCCAATCGCCATCCCCCGGCAGTAGGCCAGCAGCAATACCGCCAGGACGCAGACAATCTCGCTGAGGCTGATTTGGCCCAGACGCGTTATGTCGTTTAATCCCGCAATGGCGAGCCCAAAAACAATCAGCAAACTTAAAAGCTGTTCGTTAGTGACCTTGCCCTTGACGCTTTCCTTTTTTTCAATTAGACTGTTTGTTTCGCGGAACACAATCGTGAGAAAGCCGCACAGTAGACACTCGAGGCAAAGCAATAACACATTGTAAATCAGCACCATATCAAACAGCATCATGACCATACCGCCAATAAACAGCCCCATACTTGCTGCCGCAGCGTTCATAAGCGCCGAATTCTGCCCCTTTTTGTCAAACAGGAGCTTGTAGCCGGCAAAAATTCCCATAGCAATCAGGTATTTAAACGCCTTTACTCCCATGCCAGTGCTGAGACAGCCAATCAATGTACACAGCATGGTCAGAGGCATCCGTCCTTTCGTAAATGACGATGCGAAAAATGCCGTCGCAAATGGACTCATGGAGCCGAACATTGCTGCCCGCGCCAGTAAAAATGACAATCCCCCCGCTATGTAGTCCCGTTTTTTCAATCTTAGTGCTGCCGTTTGTTTTTTCTTAGCCGGTTCTGCCGCCGTATCCATCCTCTTGTACGACGGAATCTCTGTCTGTGCCATGCCAATTCTCTCCCTTTTGCAGCCTCGTGTTCTATTTTCACAACACGGTGCATATACTTCTATTTGTTTAGTTTTATTATAGCGGTCCGTCATGGAATAATTTGTAAATTCCCGCTGTCGAATTGGCTTTTTGCACTTACATTTTTTTACACAAAGTATTAATACACAAACAAATAACCAGACTTTTCCTTGCTCTTTTATAAAAAAAAGCCGCCTTTCACCGGTTGTAAAAGGCGGCAGACTGCTATTTCTTTTTTCGTTTCCGCATTACAAAGAAAAATACAAGAGCGGCTGCAACTAACAGAATGACAAATACGATTGAAAAAATTATCCATCCTGAGAAAGACGCTTCCCCGACTCCCAGCGTCATTTGGTTGCCTTCCATGGTAAATACCAGATAGGAACCGTCCGTCTCGTAGGGGATTTCCTGCTTTCCTCCGTCGGTCATGGCATAAAGTACAACGCGTTTTCCCGTCTCCGGCGGCAGGAAACGTACCGTATAACTGCCGGTTTTTCCGGCCCCTTCTCCCGTCAGAGAAACCGTCCACTGTTCCAGCATCTCCCCTTTTTCTATCTCTGTGGCAGCCAGCGCTGCTCCGCTCCCGAAGTTTCCTTCAGCAAGGAATATAGAATGGATATCGTCTCGCTTGCTCTCGCTGGCAATCGTTGTAATATACGGCGTGTAAACAACCTCAATTACCCGGTCAAAGGTCAAATGCGCATAGTCGCATTCCTCCCATTCGCCATAATACCCGTCCTTTTTGGGTATCTCAGGAAGAGGACGTTCGGACAAATCCGAACCATAGGCAAACGGAACAGTTTCGACAATGGTTCCATCTGCTATGTACGTTAAGGCAAAATGGCGAAAATCATCCGGAAGGTCGCCCAGCAGTAAAAATGCGCTGTAGTCCATCGGTTCTGCAATGCCTTTGTAGCTGACGCCGTCGATACCTGCAAGCGTATCGCTGACAAAATAATTTCCACTCACCGTCTGGTTAGGCTCCCGCTCGCCCGCAATTGTGCCGCAGGCTTCCGTGGCACGAAGGACCTCTATCTGCGAGCGGCAGTCCTTGATACGGAACCCGTATCCGGCAATTCCGCCCACATGGTCGCTGCCGTCAAGCGTGCATTTTGCATAGCTCTTTCGGATGGTGGAGGACGATTTTCCCGCAATGCCGCCGACGTAGCCGCCATCCGTGCTCTGCACTTCTCCATAGCCTTCGCAGCCGTATACAAGTCCCAAATCCATCAACCCGACAATGCTTCCGGCATGGTCCTTTTTAGACGTGACGACGCCACGGTTGACACAATTTTGAACAATTGCTTTCGTTTCAAAACGAAACTGCAGCGACTCGTCTCCCAGTTTGGAGATGTCGTCCTCCGGGTCAAGGTCGTATTCAATTGCCATAGAGCCGGCAACGCCGCCGACATTCACATCGCCGGATATCTTTCCTGTATTCTGGCTTCCTTCCGCTTTGCCCATTGTAATCGCATTGATGTCCTCCTCCGAGGTGTCCTCATACAAGGAGGCTTCCGTCTGCTTACCTGAAAGCGCCTCAAGCATCAGGTCTGCAATCACCTGGAACTGTCCGCTAATCCGGCGGAAGTCCTGCAAAAGCGTATCTCCAGCCGTCTGCGCGTTACCGCCCATTCCTTGTATCTGGCCTGACAGAGTAGAAAACGCCCCGAACAGCGCATCGCTGGCGGCCTGATAGTCGCTGCCAAATCCGTCAAAATGAATCGGTTCCTTTTGGGACAAGTCCCGGACGAGCGTTTCCGTGTCATCAATAAAGAAACTGAGCTGGGAAAAAGCGTCCCGGAATGTATCGGCAATATTTGCCATCTGCTTGGCAACCTGCGCTTCCTCCGCGGCAAGCTGAATGTCCTTCAGCGCGGTTGAAAGATGGGAAAACGCATCGTCAATCGGGTCTGCCGCCTGATGGAACGCCTCCAAGCCATCCGCTATGCCAGCAAGTCCATCTCGCATACCGGCCCAATCAATCTGTGGATTGGACGGCAGACGGCCGATACCGTCCAGAATCAGCAAAACAGCTCCTTTCATATCCTGTGTTGCGTCATGGATATCTGATAAAAGCTGAATAACCGGTTTCCAGACCTCAAAGAAGTCACCCATATTCTGAATCGATTCCAGAATTCGCTTGATTTCATCGACAGAGTTTTGAATCGTTTCAAGCGCGTCCTTCAGCTCGCGCGTCCCTTCTAATATTCTTCGAAGCGCAGCCGAAATCCGGTCCCAATTGCCGATTACAGCCGCATCCTTAAATTCATCAATCCCTTCCGAGATTTTCTCCATGCCGCGCCCCATATCAGCGCTGGCCTTCCGGAGTGCATCTATGGACTGCTCAACATTTGCAATGGCGTCATCCCCCAGTCCAGACAGGCTGGCAATGCGGGTAAACATATCTCCAAACTGTTCAACGCCGTCCGTTATCGTATCGGAAACAGCCGTTAATTCCCGAATCAGCGGTGCAGTCCGGGACAGCGTATCAAAAATCAGTTCGGATGCCGTATTAATTTCCTCTAAATTTCCATTCGCCCAGTCTGTCGTCTGATTTGCCAGGCTTTGCGCACTGTCTCTTGCCTGCCCGACAGTATCGGAAATTTGCTCCATATCCGCAAACAGCGTGTCGGCATTTTCGCCCGTATGGTTAAGCAAGCTGTCAGTCATTGTTTGCAGGCTGCCCAGCTCGCCCTCCAGTTCCGAGATTGCGTCCGGCGAAAACTGCAAAATGATATCCGGCACAATCTGCCCAACTATGCCTCCCACATCCTTGCGGCCATAAACCGTACCGCTGTTTTTACAGCCTTCAATTCGGCCGGAGGAGCGTCCCGCAACGCCGCCCGCATTGTACCCCACATGCGGATATCCAACCGTCCCCACGTTGTCGCATCCCAGCAATATTCCGGTGGAATAGCCGGTAATACCGCCGGTGTCCGTCGCCGTGTTTAGATTCTCCGTGGAGTTGATATTCTCCAAGTCGTCCAGCTCAAGTTCCAAATCGCTTAATTCCCTTTTGTAATCTGCCTGTGCGGTATTCACGCCGCTCTTGTTGGTACACCCCGTCATGGTGCCGAGGTTCTGCCCGGCGATTCCGCCGGTATAGTGCTCACCCTGAATATTACCGGAAACATCGCATCCATAGATTTCGCCTTTGGACTCGTTAATCCCGGCGATTCCGCCGACATTACTCTCTCCGTTTACATTGCCGTCAAAGGTGCAGTCAATAATTTTTCCGCTGTTGTTTCCAACAATCCCACCAACGTATGACTGGCTGCCGGACGGCGCTACCGTCCCCTGCACATGAAGGTCGCGAATTACGCCCCCCGTCTGCAAATAGCGGAACAATCCCTGGTGAGAGCCGCTCTGCGTGAGAGAAATCTGGACAGTATGTCCATTCCCTTCAAAAGTGCCGCCAAAAATTGGCACGGCGGTAAACCCGTCGCCAGTCAAATTCAAATCCGCTTCCAAAAGGACGGTTTTTCCCTGCGACCATGCATCGTAGGACGCCTTCTGCGCAAACGTATAAAAATCATCTTCCGACCGGATGGAAAACGTCTGTGCTTCCTCTGCTGCCCATGCGGGCTGCGGAGCAATCGTACCAAAGAGAAGAATAACCGCAAGCAGGCATGACAGCCACCGCCGTGTCCCGTTATTGATTTGTTTTGTCATGGCCGTCCACCTCGCTTTCCAGAGTAACCTCTATTTCCTCCGCCTGTTCCTTTTCCTCCCGTATCGTATCCACCGATACGGCCGCAGTCACGTCGCCGTACAATGTACCGTGGATTTCTGCGTCAATCCGTCCGGCAATCTGTCCCCGAACGCGCCCGTCCAGATGGACTTTGCCGCTTGCACTCCGTACCCAGGAGGGATGTTTCATACTAAATGAAGTCCTCTCTATAATCGTATCCCCTAACAGCAAAATCCCCGGCAAAACGCCCAGCACCAACAGCATAGAGATAATCGTGCCCCGTCCAAGACACTCGCCAATGCCATAAATCGCACACTCAGACGTTAGCTGGCTGATGATAATGCCAGCCGAGGCCAAAATGGTGCCGGAAGTCAAAATCGTTGGGAACGCCAGATTCAGCGTCTGAATCATCGCTTCCCGCGGCGGCATCGTCTGCTTCAGTTCCTGATACCGGCTGGAGATAACAATGGCGTAGTCGATATTGGCGCCCATCTGAATGCTGGAAACAATCAAATAGCTCATAAAAAACAGCGGCGAAGACTGCAAATACGGGAACGAAAAATTAATCCAAACGCTGCCCTGGATGACCAGAATGAGCAGAATTGGCAGCCCCACCGACTGAAAGGTAAACAAAAGCACGATAATGACAAACAGGATGGACAAAACGCTGATTACGACATTATCCCGCTCAAAGGAGGAAGACAATTCATAGTCGCTGGTCGAGTTTCCAGCGATATAAAAGCTTCCTGCGTCATAATACTTCCCTACCACCTGATGGGCCGTATCCAGAAAGGCAAAGGTTTCTTCCCCTTCCTCCGGCAAAGTCAGGTTTACCAGCAGACGGCTGTAATGTTCCCCCTGGAGCTGCTTTTTCGCATCTGTCAATTGTTTGTACAGAGAGTCCAAGCTGTCCATAAGTTCATCGTCCAACGTCAGGTACCCTTCTTCAATCCGGCTATATAGGAATTGAAACATATCAATCAATGGAACGCCATAGCTGTCAATGTCGCTGATAATGGGACCGTAGTTTTCTCCTTCCGCGGCATATGCCGTATAGAGCAAGCGGCCAACCTCAATGTCCAGATCCGTAAGCTCGGAAAACTGCCGCGGCGTCAATTTGTCTGTCAAAACATAGCCGTCCATTGCCTCCACATTGGCAAGCCCCATTGCGTAATCTACCTGTTCATAGGTTTCCAGCTCATTGAGCAGCTGCCCTTCCTTTTCGTAATCCCCCGCTGGAACCATAACGGCCATCACATTGGAGGTGCCGAAGGTTTCATCTATTTTTTGCTGGGCGAGCTGTGCCTCGCTGTGTTTGACCGTATCGAGCTGTGTATAGCCATATACGTACGGACATTTGGTAGAAAACCAGAATGCAGCTACCAGAATGCAGGCAAACAGCGGCGTCACAACGTATTTCAGCTTTGTTACAACCTTTCCCCATCCGGTAATCTTTGGAACAAAGTTGCGGTGATGCGTCTTGTCAATCCATTTACTAAACAACATCAAAAGTCCCGGCATCAGGGTAAAGACAGAAAGCAAACTAAACAAAATTGCCTTAATAAGCACCATACCCATGTCAAATCCAATTTGGAATTGCATAAACATCAGCGCCGCCAAGCCGGATATGGTTGTCAGGGAACTGGCGGAAATCTCCGGAATTGCCTTACTAAGCGCCCGGATACACGCCTCACGCGGGGCATGTTCCTTTCGTTCCTCGCTGAACCGGTGGCACAGGATAATGGCGTAATCTATCGCCAGTGCCAACTGCAATACCACCGTAACCGAATCTGAAATAAAAGAAATCTCTCCAAAAATAAAATTTGTCCCCTTATTCAAAATGGCAGCCGCCACAAAGGTGACCAGCAATACCGGAATTTCGGCGTAAGTACGGGAGGTGAACAGCAGGACGGCAATAATGACAAACGCCGCAATGACCAGAATCATCTGCATTTCCTGGTCCAGTGAGGCGGACTCGTCCACCCCGACCTCTCCCGAAACCGATAAATCGTAGGGCGCCAGCATATCCTGCAGCGCATAAAAGGCGCTTAGTGTAATCTCGTCCGTCGCCTCTCCTTCAAAGGTAACGCTAAACAAGGCAGAAGAATTTTTATAGTGCTCCGTTGTATTATCAAACGCAACGGACGCGACACCCTCCACCTGTTCCATCTCTTTTGCAATCTTTTCGGCTTGTTCATAGGTAATATTCGAAATCATAAAGCTGGAAGTGCCGAGGGTTGTAAACTCCTCGTCCATGATGCGCAGTCCCTGCCGGGTTTCGGCCTCTTCCGGCAAATAAGAAGTCAGGTCATCATTGACTGATACCCATCCACTGGAAAAAAGGCAGAAAATCATGCCGGCTATGTAAATTAGAAAAAACAGATTTCTCTTATCGACAATGAAAGTCGCCAGCCGCTCAAAAAAACTGATTTTGGGCTTTGCGTTGCTTTTATCCATACGGTTGCCGTCCTTTCCTAAAAAACAAAAATATACTACCCTTATATACTTCCCTTTCGATTTGCCGGAAAGGCATATCGAAAAATATTAGCAAATTGGTTGAGTCGCGTCCGTTTTTATGATATATTATAAATATCTATGTCAAAGGAGGCGGTTTTATGGCAGATTCCAATATCACCAAGCGGGCGCTGTCTTCTGCTCTGAAAGAACTGATGAAAACGCAGCCGTTTTCAAAAATCAGCGTAGGCGATATCTGTAAAAAATGCGATATGAACCGCAAAAGCTTTTACTACCATTTTAAAGATAAATACGACCTCGTCAATTGGATATACGATACCGAATTTATCGCCGTAGCGCGGAAAAAGGAATTCCGTGTCGGCTGGGAGCTGCTTAGTGACGTATGCGACTATTTTTACGAAAACCGGGAATTCTACCGGAAGACCTTTACCATAGACGGACAAAACTCTTTTTCTGATTATTTCCGCGACATTGTAGCCATGATTCTCTCCGACGATATGGAGTCCCTGTTCGGAGATGATGGTTTTGTAGATTTTTATGTTGCATTCTACACCGACGCGCTCGTTTGCGCCATAAAAAATTGGCTGCTGCAAAAAGACTGTATGCCCCCTGCTGAATTTTCCAGTCTCATCAAAAAGTGTCTTTTAAAGACCTCAAATGAGATTGTTCAGAAATTTGCTGATTAATATGCACAGCCGATAATTTCTATCCTTCTCTGCATTTATGCTGCTGTTTTTTCGTTCTTTGTCGTGTCGGAAAAATGTTGAATCATCATTTTATTTCCGCACGCTCTAAAACTTCTTCCAAACGATTCTGAAAAATGTTGTACTGTTCTCCTTGCATAAGCCCTTCATGGGTAATCAGATTTCCTTCCGCGTCAAACCCTGCCAAACATACGCCGTCAGAAACTACTTGGTCAATCATCATCGTATCCTGTTTAACGTCCATAAGCACAACCGGATACTGCTGTCCGTCCCGCACAGAAATGACATAGTCATAAATTTCTTTCTGTGTTGCAGCGCAGCATGAGGGCTCCGCCTGTAGAAGGGCAAATACCGGATGGTCGGGCAAAACGCTGGCAAGCCAATTGCCGCTCAGAATATAGGGCTTGTCTGCTTCTCCGTAGCTCTGGTAAACCGCGCAAAGCAATCCGCTGTTCCGCAATTTCTGACATGTTTCTTTGGTATCTTTGTCCACACAGACCGCAATCATGGCATTTTTGACCGACTTCATCTTTTGAATAAAAGACACATCAATTTGATAACTATGCAGGACAAGAACAAATGCGCTGTCCGGCTGCCCCTGTAACAATGGGATAATCCGTTCTGGCCGGCAATCTGCAAACAGCAAATAGGTGTAAATGCCAAGTTCCTCCCCCTGCCGCAGCAAATCCGGATAAACTGTCTCCAGCTTTTCTTCATTGATTACCAGGTTCAGCGCCCACGGAATGTTAAAGCCGCGCTTTGCCTCCAATTCCCGGATTACCTTTGCACCTTTGGTGCAGCCATTATATCCAAGATTGCGGCTGAAGTTAATTAAGATGTCGTGGTCGACAGAGGCGGCAACATCTTTTGCCAATTCATAATATGCGCTGTTTTGATTGCTTAACATTTTCTGCATCGTTTCTAAAAACTGTGTCTGGAATCGTCCACCGCAAAAGTCCAGGCCAAGATCCACCAAATTACGAATCGTCCGTTCCGGTGCTTCCTGTATATTTTTGAGCACGCGGCGAATGGTGCTTTCGACCAGCATACGATTCATATCCTTTTTCATATGACGCAACAACCTTTCTGATTTTGCAGATTTCCGTCGTGCAGCGGATATTTTATCGACATAATTTTATACGATATATTTCATCTCATAAATCAGAATACTCTCTTTTTATGCATAAAAAAAGGGACACATTTTCGTCATTGTCCAAAAAGGTAACAAATTTTCAGTTTGTAACAATTTTTCAGAATCATTTTTTTACGCAAAAAACCGAAGGCAAAGCTTATCTGCCTCCGGTTTTCTCTGTTCCTTGCACAAAATCTGTAACCTCTATTTTACAACTCTGTATCCAAATAGACCCGCGACCCGGTCGCGCCTCGCTGTCCCTGGTACTTTCCCCGGTAAGGGTTGTGTGCAGGTCCATCCATTTCAGAAAACACCAACTGCCCAATCCGCCGTCCCGCGCGCAGCTCAATTGCACACCGGTTCGCGTTGAACAGCTCCAGCGTAATTTCGCCTTCAAAGCCCGGGTCGACCCAGCCTGCGTTTTGAATAAACAGTCCCATTCTGCCAAGCGAGCTTCGCCCCTCCACAAAGGCAGTCAAATCATCCGGCAACGCAATGTATTCCATCGTCGTAGCAAGTACAAACTGTCCCGGCAGCAGCAAATAGGTTTCGGCCTGTATGGTTTTGTATCGGATTTCTTTTTCCATTGTAATGATTCCACTCGACGAATCTTCTACAACGCTGAACGTGTTTCCAAGCCGAATGTCGACACTTGCAGGCTGAATTTGCTCTTCTTCAAGCGGAGAAATCGCCAGCGTTCCCGCCGCAACCCGGTTTCGGATTGCTCCGTCCGATAAAATCATAATAGCCCTTCCTTTCAGCTCTCTGTTTTCGCGCACATACTCCAATATTCCGATTCCAAAATCGACATCATAATGTCCGAATGGTATTCCCCTTCGATAAATGCACTCTCACGCAAGACGCCTTCCCGCCGAAAGCCACATTTTTCGTAACACCGGATTCCCCGTAAATTGTAGTCAAGCACAGTCAATTCGACCCGGTGTAACTCCATTTTTTCAAATGCATAGCCGAGTACGAGCCAAATCGCCTCTGTGCCGTACCCCTTCGATAAGTATGCCAGATTCCAAATCCCAATGGCGAGGCGCGCGCTCCGGTCAGCCTCGGATATCCGGTGCAGCCGGATGGAACCAATGCAAATCCCTTCCGCTTCCATTCGCCAGGAAAGCTCGCCCTCCTTTGGAGCTAATTCGCGCTGGTTCCACCTTACCCATACATCCCGAGGCGGATGCTCGTCGTTTCCCGCTCGGCTTCCGCCGCACATGTAAACATATTCGTTCGGCTTTCCAGCTGCATAACGGTCGTCAATGTCGCGCTCACGTGGGCCGCGCAATGTCACACGTGCCCCACGTAAAACCGGGACCCCGTTCATATTAAATCCACCTTTATACAAATTTTACCGCTGTGCCGTAAGCAACAATCTCTGCAGCGCCCTGCATAACTGCAGACGAAGCGTACCGAATGTTAACAATCGCGTCCGCACCGAGGGCTTCCGCTTCCTCCTCCATGCGCCGTGTCGCCAGGGCGCGCGCCTCATCCATCATCTGCGTGTACGCCTTCAGCTCGCCGCCTACCAGCGTTTTAAAGCTCTGTGTAATGTCCTTGCCAATGTTTTTCGACTGAATGGTGCTCCCCTTAACCAGCCCCAGCATTTCAAAATTCTTTCCCGTAATGTAATCCGTGTTTACCAATACCATGCTCCATCTCTCCTTTTAATATAAATTGTATTCTATTGCCCCTTTTCTATAATATAAGACTGCAAACTTCTTTTACAACCGTTTTTTTCATAGAACGCTTCCGCCTCCGGTTGCGCCCCAAAGTACAGCAGCGTCGGCGTGTTTTCCTTCGCAAGCTGAAGCAGCTTACTCCCGACGCCCCGCTTTTGGCACTCCGGCAGGACAAGCAATTCCGTAATCGTTCCAAAAAAGTAACCATCCGTAAGAATACGCAGACATCCCACGAGCATGCCATCCTTATATGCCGTTATATTGAATGTTTTGGCCAATGCTTCCTCTGTCTTTTTTTCATCGTAGCTGCCTTTCCAGATTTGGTTTACAAACGGAAGAAAGATCGAGGCATGCAGCTCGCTGTCGCCAACTTTATATTGCATCTTTCCGCACCTCGACTATTTATTCTTTTTTTCTCCTTTATATACCAGGCGGGAAAAGAACTGATAGCCAAATTCGTACCGGTTCATGCCCGCCCAATACCCCAAAAAGGAAAAGAGCGGCATCATGCCAAAACACAAAACCCAGTACAGCAGACTGACAGTCCCATCCGTCGCAGAACGGAACCCTTCAAAGGAAAAATTCCATCCATAAAACAAATTCCGCACAATCAGCTCCACTTTCATTTGCAGGTCGTAGTCTGCAAATACATGATAAAAGCTAAAATCGTACAAAAGCGTCAGTACAAGCGTAATCAGCAGCGTCGGAATAGCCAGCACAAGCCCCTTTGCCAGATACGGCTTATGCGCTGAATAGCTTTTGATATCCTTGTCGGCAATCTTATACGCCGTAGAATAAATCCACATTGCATACGCAACGCTGAGCGCGGCGCTCATCACATACCAGCCAAGCTGCGTTCCCAATATAATGTAGAAAATCAATGGGCCAAGTGCAAGCGAAAACACCTGTACCGTCAAATGGGCAAACGTCATTTTAAAACATACTTTACAATAATGCTGAAACAAGCTGTTCGCGCCTCCTGTTTATCTATAATTATAATTAGAGTATAGCATATCTGGCCACTGTTTGTCTATCCCGTATTTTTTAGTCCTGATGCCCGTCTGTTTTGCTGATTTAACAGCCTTTCAGCAGGTTCTATACAATTTATCTTATAGAATAAAATGAAAAAATAAATAATTTGTTGAAATTTATGCTTGACATATTTTTAACAATGCCATATAATAATTATTGTTAAAAGATTGACAATCCCGTTTTAAACACGGGAATGCCAATACAGGCTGCGGCCTGTACTTCCAACAGGAAATAAAACATAGTAGATATTATTTTAATTAGGGGGTATTATCATGAGCACAAAAAATGCGGAAAAAACGTATGACGTGGTAGACAACATTGATGCGCTCACCAAAAAGCTTGCGCAGATTCATCAGGCACAGGAAATCTTTGCGACGTACACGCAGGAACAGGTTGACAAGATTTTCCTCGCGGCGGCTATGGCTGCAAATAAGCAGCGTATTCCGCTGGCAAAGATGGCGGTTGAAGAAACCGGTATGGGCGTTGTTGAAGACAAGGTTATCAAAAACCACTATGCGTCGGAGTACATCTATAACGCATACAAAGACACCAAGACCTGCGGTGTTCTGGAAGAGGATCCGGCGTTCGGTATTAAAAAGGTGGCGGAGCCGATCGGCGTAATCGCGGCGGTTATCCCGACGACAAACCCGACCTCGACAGCAATCTTCAAGACGCTGATTGCACTCAAAACGAGAAACGGCATCATCATCTCCCCGCACCCACGTGCCAAGGCATGCACAATTGCAGCGGCAAAGGTTGTGCTGGAAGCTGCAGTTGCAGCCGGCGCGCCGGAGCACATTATCGGCTGGATTGACGTTCCGTCGCTCGAGCTGACCAACGAAGTAATGCGTGACGCAGACATTATCCTCGCAACGGGCGGCCCTGGTATGGTTAAAGCGGCATATTCGTCCGGCAAGCCGGCGCTTGGCGTTGGCGCGGGTAACACGCCGGCCATCATCGACGATACGGCAGACATCACGCTTGCGGTAAACTCGATTATTCATTCTAAGACGTTTGATAACGGTATGATTTGCGCGTCCGAGCAGTCGGTTATCGTACTCGATAAGGTATACGCGCAGGCAAAGAAGGAATTTGCAGCACGCGGCTGCTACTTCCTGAACAAGACGGAAACGCAGAAGGTACGCGAAACCATTCTCATCAACGGCGCGCTCAATGCAAAGATTGTTGGCCAGAAGGCGCACACGATTGCAAAGCTTGCGGGCGTAGACGTGCCGGAGGATACAAAGATTCTGATTGGCGAAGTAGAAAGCGTAGAGCTTTCGGAAGAGTTTGCACATGAGAAGCTCTCCCCGGTACTGGCGATGTACAAAGCAAAGAGCTTCGACGACGCAGTTGCTAAGGCAGAGCGTCTTATCGCAGACGGCGGCTACGGCCACACTTCCTCGCTGTATGTTAATGCTGTAACCGAGAAGGAAAAAATCGACAAGTTCTACAACACGATGAAGACCTGCCGTATTCTGATCAACACGCCGTCGTCACAGGGCGGTATCGGCGACCTCTACAACTTCCAGCTTAAACCGTCGCTGACGCTGGGCTGCGGTTCCTGGGGCGGCAACTCCGTTTCGGAAAATGTTGGCGTAAAGCACCTGATTAACGTTAAGACAGTAGCTGAGAGGAGAGAGAATATGCTGTGGTTCAGAGCGCCGGAAAAGGTATACTTTAAGAAGGGCTGCCTCCCTGTTGCACTTCGCGAGCTGAAGGACGTTATGGGCAAGAAAAAGGCGTTTATCGTAACAGACTCTTTCCTTTATAAAAATGGTTATACCAAAGAAATCACCGACCAGCTCGACGAGATGGGCATTACGCACACAACTTTCTACGATGTTGCGCCGGACCCGACACTGGGCTGTGCAAAAGAAGGCGCAAAGGCAATGCGCGCGTTTGAGCCGGATTGCATCATTGCAATCGGCGGCGGCAGCGCGATGGATGCCGGCAAAATTATGTGGATGATGTACGAGCATCCGGAAGCAGACTTCATGGATATGGCAATGCGCTTCATGGATATCCGTAAGAGAGTTTATACGTTCCCGAAGATGGGTGAGAAGGCATACTTTATCGCTGTACCAACCTCGGCTGGTACAGGTTCGGAGGTAACGCCATTCGCCGTTATCACAGATGAAAACACGGGAATCAAGTACCCGCTCGCCGACTACGAGCTGCTGCCGAAGATGGCGATTATCGACGCGGATATGATGATGAGCATGCCGAAAGGTCTCACGTCTGCGTCGGGTATTGATGCAATGACGCACGCACTTGAGGCGTATGCTTCCATGATGGCGACCGACTACACGGATGGCCTTGCGCTGAAAGCGTTAAAGAATATCTTCGCTTACTTGCCGCGCGCTTATGAGAACGGCGCAAATGATCCGGTTGCACGCGAGCGGATGGCAGATGCGTCCACAATGGCTGGTATGGCATTTGCAAACGCTTTCCTGGGCGTATGCCACTCCATGGCGCATAAGCTTGGCGCATTCCACCACCTGCCGCACGGCGTTGCAAATGCGCTCCTGATTTCGCATGTTATGCGCTTTAACGCAGCAGAGAAGCCGACAAAGATGGGTACTTTCCCGCAGTATCAGTATCCGCACACGATGGAGCGGTACGCAGAAGTTGCGTCCTTCCTCGGCTGTGAAGGTAAGACCGATGAGCAGAAGGTAGAAAACCTGATTAAGAAGGTAGAAGAGCTCAAAGATCGCGTTGGCATCAAAAAGACAATCAAGGATTACGGCGTTGAGGAAGAAAAGTTCCTTGCAACACTCGACGAGATGGTTGAGCAGGCGTTTGACGACCAGTGCACAGGCGCAAACCCGCGCTACCCGCTTATGAGCGAGATCAAGGAAATGTATCTTGCTGCATACTATGGCGACAAATAATTTGCTTATATCTACTATTTGATATATCCCCCAAAAAACATTGTAACGCAGAACGGTATGGTCGAAATAACCATACCGTTCTGCTGTTTTTGCTACGGCACAGATATATGTGATACTGTTGAAAAAGATATAACACTTTGCTATAATGATAAGGTAAATCACCCAGACTATACGACTTTTCAGGAGGGATACCATGCAGGTTCGGATATACTGCGCCTTGCCGGAGGAAGCAATCTCCATACGGAAGAAAGTATTTATGGAGGAGCAGGGCTTCCGGGACGAATTTGATGACATTGATAAAATTGCAGACCATATCGTGCTCTATGAAGCAGGCGTGCCAGCCGCTACCTGCCGCGTTTATTGGAACAAACAAAAGCAAGTCCATGTTGTGGGGCGCATCGCCGTACTGAAACAATACCGGAGGAAAGCCCTCGGTGCGGCCCTCCTGCACGAAGCAGAAAAACAAGTAAAAAAACAAAACGGGACGGCCTTGTATCTGGCGGCGCAGGTCAGAGCAAAAGGGTTTTACGAAAAAAGCGGATATGCCGCCGTCGGGGAAGAATTCTTGGAAGAATATTGCCCGCACGTATGGATGTGCAAGCAATTGTAAAAAACAGAACGGCAACCAGCTTCAAACGAGGCTGGCCGCCGTTTTTATTTGCTTCTCTGTACTGTATCAGATACCGTTAAACCGATATAACAGGCTCTCATTATAGAGCTGTTCAAAGTCCACATAGTCGGCTGGCGCACTGACTGCGCTCGTCTGCGGAATGTTTGTGCCAGACATATCAATCTGGATTTCCAAGCTGCCGAACGGAATATTATAATCGTTCGGGATATTGTTGATACGGAACGTACCGTCAATAGTCGATGTCGCCGTATTGTCCGCCGCAATCGTCGTCTGTTCGGTTATATCCAGCTCCATCTCGTCATAGATAGCTCCGGTTTCATATGCGGACATACATGCCTTTAAATAAGCTCGGAGCGTATCTGTTGTCAAATGGTAGGTTATGACTTTCTCTCCGTTTGCCTCTTTGTATTGAATCGTTTCTGGTCCCAGCAAATCTACTGTAGCGTCAATCCGCGCAATTATCTTCTCGTACAAATTACCAGGATAATAATAGTAATTGTAATAGTTCAAGGTCTCGTTCACGATTATGTCCGCCAGCTTTTCTGTGTCAAGCTGTTCCCCCTGCATGGACTCCAAAATCGGCTGAACAATGAGCTGCTTCTGCATATCCGTCAGCCACGCCTTAATCCACTTTCCGTCAATGCGCTCCGCTGCAATCTCCCGAAAGTCATTGTCCTCCGGATAGTTGTAGTAGGAACCTAAGTTTTGCAGGGCAAATGTTTCAACGAAGAAATCGCCCTTTCCGTACACATCTGTTCCATCAAAAATCACCTGCGCGCTGACCGGCTGTTCCAAATCAATCTTATCCTTATAGTAGTCCAGCCCCAGTGTGAACGGCCCGCAAAGCAAGCTGTATACATTCATAATACCGCCGTTGTCCATCTGATAATCGAGCATTACCGCGTCCCCTTTTTTGGTAACTGAGGTTGTGATTTCGCTCTCGCCCGCAATATTAATCCCAAACAAGTCACTGTTTAAATCAAATGAAATGGTACCATCAGCACGGCTTGTGTAGTCTGGATTCAGTAAAGCATACGCCGGAATCTCCTTCAAGTGTGATAACTTGGAGACCACGTCGGCTTTTAATGCAGCGGTGTCAATGAAGTAGGTATAATCTGTAAAACGCACCCATACGTTATACGCTCTATCCCATATGTTATACCAGTCGCTGTTACTGTCCCAAATTCCATATCCACGCCCCACATAGGCAATGCCATCCATTTCACACGCATATCTCAGGTTGTAATATTCCCTCTGCTCGCCGTTCTTCGTTACCCATATTTTCGTAAAACCGTTTTCATCCTGTTCCAGAAATATCTCGACCCTTGTTTCTCCATTGTCCGAAACTACGCTATGGGATTCGCCGTTATAGGTAACTTCATACCCTAAAGCGCGCATAACCGGAGCGTATTGTATATATGGTCCATAATAACTGTAAAAACTCTTTAGAACTATTTCCTCCCCATTGACTTTTGCATTAGTATCATATACTTCCCCTGCTCCAAATCCACCTCCTGCCACAACACTTCCCGGTATCAGCCCTATCCCCAACACACATGCCAAAAAGACCGCCATAATGGATTTTCTAAACTTTTTCATAAATTTCCCTTCCTTTCTTCTGTCGTTCCTGTGCAGATTTACCCCAACTTGATTATACCCTATTAGTTACTGCAATGCAAGGATTTTCCGAATTCAGTTCTGAACAAGTCAAAATCGACATATAAAAGTAATAAGACGGTTTGAAACCGGAAGTGCAAAATAAGGGGGTCTTGTTTTGAAAGGCTACATCGAAGAAAGGGTCGTGGATTTTGCAAATTATATCATAGAAAATGAAGCGACCGTGCGGTCCACGGCGAAGCATTTCAATATCAGCAAATCAACCGTACATAAAGATATCACACAGCGGCTCAAGCATTTGAACTTTTCGCTGTATAACGAAGTCAAGGACGTTTTAGACAAAAACAAAGCCCAGCGCCATATCCGGGGCGGACTTGCCACAAAACGGAAATACGAACAAATCAAACATGCCTGACTGATAAAAAGCGCCTCTGCTCAAGTAAGCAGAGGCGCTTCTATTTGTGTTTCACTTTAATTTCCGGTCGGCATAGTCCATAAACAGCTTCCAGTCAAATTCCGTCAGCTTGTGCTCCCCTGTGCGGCGGTGGTAGGCAATTTTCCCCTCTCCATACTGCCGGTCAAGCACAATCTGCTCCGGCGCTTTCAGCCCTGTTTCTCCAAACAGGCGGTATACCGCACTTGCAAGCCGACACGATTCCAGCTCTTTTTCCGGGTCAGCCCACAAATCCTCCGACGCACTCGTAACATACAGCAAACGCGGTGCAATCAGAGCAAGCAGCATGTGCTGGTCAACCGGGAGCAATTCCTCGTGTCCGTTATATTTTTTGTAATTTTCACAAAACCAATGCGGAAACTGACGGTTAATCGCCGCAATATCCTCTCCCTGTTTTCCACGCGATATTGCTGCGCCTGTACAGCCAGAATTGTTGGATATCACCAACTGAAAACGGGTGTCACAGGCGCCGCACCAGAGCGCTGTCTTTCCGCCGCGCGAGTGTCCAACAATACATGCACGCGCAGAGTCAAAACACGCTGTATCCGAACAGATGTAATCCATTACGCGGCTTCCTGCCCACGCCCATGCCGCAATCGTCCCCCAGGAATCTCCCCTACGCTCCCCGTCTAACTGAGCAAATACGCCGCTATGAAAGCCGTCATAGCGGTCCGGTGCAATGTCTGTAACGCGGTAAATAACCACCGCATAGCCGCGCGCTGTTATCTCCTCAACCGGCACAACGCTCATATGCGCTTCCCCGTCGAGGTCATACTGCTCCGCCTGTCCGCGCAGCATACAGTAAACAAATACGGGGAAGTTATGTCCCTTTGCCGGAAGAAACGTCCATACCGGAAAGGAAAATGTCCCCCGGTCTGTGGTTGCCGTTAAAATCTGTTTTCTCCGCTTTACCGTTCCATTATAAATATAATCGTCTTCCGGCGTTCTCTCAACCTTCACACCTTGACTTTGGAACGGAATCCGGCCGTAAACCTCCCGCGTAAACAGCTCCAGGATCTCCTCCCTGCGGGCGTTCCACTGTTCCACTTCGCTCACGCAAGACCCTTCCTGCATTTGCAGCACATCTGGAATTACAATCCCCATTGTCTCCCCTCCCCAATCCAATTTACGGCCATTATAGCACTTGTTCTGCCAGTTTGCAATATCAACATATAAAAAAGCGGTGGCATTGCCACCGGCTTTGTATTCTCATTTATTTTTTTTATGGTTTTGATATGATTTCATCAGTCCAACGATAATTTCCTGCTCCGTTTCATCTAACAAATCAAAATATCGGTTCAATTCGTTCTTCAAAACATTCGTTTCTGCCGCGTCTATAAAATCTCGCGTTATATTGTCCAATGTTGTCCCCAACACGTTAACAAGCTTCACATAGGTCTCAAAGCTTCCCCGACGGATACCCCCTTCAATACAAGCTAAAAAATTTGTACTTATCCCCGCTTTTTCCGCAAGCTTTTCCTGTGTATAGCCTAATTTCACCCGTTCTTCCCGAATCCGCTTCCCCATAAGGTAATAGTCCATCTTACGATTACCCCCCTTCTCCTCTTTACTTAATTGTACTAAAAAAAGTTGCGGAATTTAATTGTTGCCTGTTCACACTTTTTACAAAAATATTGCCTTATACGCAATTCTGATTTTAAATATTTGATAAATAAACAACTCTATGGCGTGAAACTTTTTTTCTGCTGCTAATACACCGTCCGGTAATAAAAAAGCAGGGGAAAACAGCACCCGCTGTCCCCCCTGTAAGCGTTTTATAAGATATTTTTTATATGGAGATGTTCGTCATTTGCGATAGAGGTAATCTCCATCCGTACCCGTGCACTGGAAAGCAAAATCTCCACATCTTCTTCCACCGCCAGGCCCATCTCCAGTTCCTTCAATGACTTATCAATCTCGACTGTATGCGCATGGTCAACCAGGGCCGTCAAGTATCGGATGTTGTCGTCCCAATACTGCTGCAATTGCTGATACACAGCGCGTACACGCTCATAATCCTCCTGTTCAGCCGCCTGGTCGATTTGGTCCGCATAGGTGTTCATCTCATCTGCCACAGACTGCAAATACATATCGCCTGCCGCGCCGCCAGCAATCATCAGCGCCAGAATCAGGAGCGAGGCTACAAATACCTTCATCCCCTTCCCTCCTTCACCTGGATAAACAGATTCCCGTTGGAGTCAATGGTTCCTAAAAACACGTCCTTGATCTGCCCCACTTTGTTTGCATGCAGCTGCCGGTCAAGCCAGACCTCATCCCGACCGGAGCGTTTCAGCTCCTCCCTGTCGAGTTGGCCGTCCGAAATAATCGTATACGGCAGCTCCGTATCCGGTACCTGAAGGTTCAAGTCGCCAATCGTGACCGGACGTGCCTCCGTCTTTGGGATCACGCTGATTTGCCCATTTGTTTCCAGAATGGCATAGTCAATCTGCGACACGTCGGCATAATTACTAATGCGCAGCTCCTCGAGCAAGTCTTCAAGGTTGAACCGCTGGCGCGCCATCTCCCGTTCATTGATTTTCCCTTTGTAAATCAAAAGACTCGGCTTACCGGACAGAAGCCGCCGGATTTTCCGGTTTTTCAGGCTGATAAACGACACAATCAGCTCCGCAATCAACAGCGTCAGGATCGGCACCACGCCGCTGAGCAGCGGAACACCTGTATTCTGCATGGGAATAGACGCCACGTCGGAAATCATGATTGCAATGACAAGCTCCGACGGCTGCAGCTCCCCGACCTGCCGCTTTCCCATCATCCGCATGGCTACTACGACAAGCAAATATAAAAGAAATGTCCGAATCAGAATGACTAACATCTTTGCACCGCCTTTTTGCTTCCCTTATAGTTTGCCTGTGAAGCAAAATTCTATGTACGGCGGGAAAGAAAACTTGCCTGTTTTTATTTTTCAAACAAAAACTTTCGTTTTGGTTTGCTTTGCAGCGCAGAAAGCTTTTTTTGCAGGAATTTTTCCAGCTCAATAATCACCAGCGGCGCAAGGGACAGCAATCCCACCGTTAGCCACTGTATACCGCTGAGCGGCACAACTTTAAACACCTTCGACAGCGGCAAAATACAAATTACCGCGAGCTGAAGCGCGACACACGCGCCAAACGCCAGATTCATAACCTTATTGCTGAAAAACCCAATCTTAAACAGCGACTCGCTGGAACGCATATTAAATGCGTGTACGAGCTGTGACAAACAAAGCACGCAAAAGGCCATTGTCTGTGCAACCGTTACGTCACCGTAAATGTGCGTGCCAAAGCTGAACGCAATCAGTGCCAGCGTTCCAATCATAACGCCCTCTAAAAAGATAGTAACGCCAAGCCCGTCGGCAAACAGGCCCTTCCTCCGATTGATTGGCTTTCGCTGCATAATGTCGTTGTCCGCCTTCTCAAAGCCAAGCGCAATAGCTGGCAAGGAATCGGTAATAAAGTTGACCCACAACAGATGAATTGCGGCAAGCGGCGTCTGCCATCCGATTAAAATTGCAAAAAAGATCGTCACAATCTCGCCCATGTTGCTCGATAAAAGAAAATGAACCGCCTTTTTAATATTGGCGAAAATGACACGCCCCTCCTTCACGGCGGATACAATGGTCGAAAAGTTATCGTCACAGAGAATCATATCCGCCGCACCTTTGCATACGTCTGTCCCGCTCTGCCCCATCGCGCAGCCGATGTCGGCCGCCTTGAGCGCAGGCGCATCGTTTACGCCGTCACCCGTCATGGCGACAACCTCGCCGCGCCGTTCAAACGCATTGACAATCCGTACCTTATGTTCCGGCGTTACACGCGCAAATACGCTGTAGTCACCAATTATCATCGCAAGCTCGTCATCGCTGACTGTGTTTAACTCAGCGCCGGTCATGGCCTTATCGCCACTCCGATAGATACCAATTTGCGCGGCGATTGCCTTCGCCGTTTCGATATGGTCGCCCGTAATCATGACTGGCTTAATCCCTGCCCGGCGGCAGACGGCAACCGCTTCTTTGGCTTCTGGACGCGGCGGGTCGATGATACCGACCAGTCCTACAAATGTAAGCCCATGCTCCACATCGCAGTCGGTGGACGAAACGTCCTTGTATGCGACCGCTAAAACACGCAGCGCATCACGCGCCATATTCAAATTCTCCTCCTCCACGCTCTCCCGCGCCATATGCGACAACTCGCACATGCCCAGCACCACGTCGGGCGCGCCCTTCACAATCGCACGGAAGCCATGTTCCGTTTTATGTATGGTTGCCATAAACTTCTTTTTGGAGTCAAACGGTACCTCCCGCACACGCAGATACCGCTTTTGCAGAAGGTCAATCTCGCATCCATCCAGTTTTGCCGCCTCTAAAATGGCGCGCTCGGTCGGGTCTGCATCGTTATTGCACAGCGCGCCCAGGTCGAGGGCAAGGCTGCGGTTCCCATGCACCTTTGTCACACTCATTTTGTTCATTGTCAGCGTCCCGGTCTTGTCCGAACAGATGACGCTCGCGCTCCCCAGCGTTTCCACCGCCGGCAACTTACGGATAATTGCGTTCTTTTTTACCATGCGCTGTACGCCGAGCGCGAGCATAATCGTCACAATGGCCGGCAGTCCCTCTGGAATTGCCGCAACCGCAAGACTGATCGAGGTCATAAACATATCAAAAATCGGTAGATGCCGCACTAGTCCCATTAGAAAAATAATCCCACAGATGACAAGCGCCAGAATGCCAAGTGTTTTCCCCGTCCGGGCCAGTTTTTCCTGGAGCGGGGTCTGCGGCGCTTCGCTCTCGATAATCATTTTTGCAATCTTTCCGACCTGTGTATTCATGCCTGTTTCCACAACAACCGCGACAGCATGTCCGCTCATGACGGTGCAGGAGGAAAAGACCATGTTTTTTGCGTCCGCGATATTGATTTCCCCTTCCGTACAAAAGGCTGCATCCTTCTCCACCGCCATGGACTCGCCGGTGAGCGCCGCCTCGTCGCATGTCAGAGAAACAGCCTCAATCAGACGCGCGTCAGCGGGCACGAGATCGCCCGTTTCCAGATAGATGATGTCGCCAATCACAAGCTCGTCCGCATTCATGGTTTGCTTTTCGCCGCCGCGCAGGACAGTCACCGTCGGCGCGCTCATCTTTTGCAGGGCTTCGAGCGCCTTTTGCGCCTTACTCTCCTGAAATACGCCAATCATAGCGTTGAGTACAACGATGGCTAAAATAATAATCGGGTCAAAAAAGTCCGCCTCCCCATTAAACAGAGACACCGCAAAGGAGATTGCGGCCGCAATAAGCAAGATAATCACCATATAATCCTGAAACTGTGCCAAAAACCGGACAAAAAGACTGTCCTCCTTTTTATGCGCAAGCTCGTTTCTCCCGTACCGCTGCTGCCGCTGCAAAACCTCCCCCTGCGTCAACCCGGCGCGCACGCCCGTGCCGAGGCGTTCCAACACAGTCTCCTTACTGCCATTGTACCACATTCCGCAACACCCTTTCGCTTTTGTTCCTGTTTTGTCTATTTCTATATATATTCGCGTAATGTGGATTTATGAATGGTTGTCCATAGTTTATGCAAAATTTGGTTGACAGAATCTCTTTTTTTACGCAAAAAAAGACGCGGCATAACCGCGTCCTTTTCCCTTATTTATGTAGTTTCCTGGATTTTATGCCTGCGCCGCAGACTCCCCAGCCTTCGGGTTCGGCCCATACTGGTTCTCTGTCGGCTCGCTATCCAGACACATCAGCACCAGCAGCCAGATTCCCCCAATAAACGGAACGAACATAATCCACCACCACGCGCCGGACCGGCCCGTATCGTGCAGACGGCGCACTATAACGGCAATGTTAGGAATCAGAACCGCCAAAGTATACAGCGACGTCAGAACCAAAGGAATCCCGCACAGTCTCTCAATGATGCCAAGAATAATGGATGCAATAATGTTAAAAAGAACAAACATCCAGTATTCCTTTCTTCTTGCTCTCCCCGCAAATGTGGCGTACTTTTTAAAGCACTCCAGATAGTAGTTCATATACTACCCCTCCCTAAAAAATATAGTACAATTAAATTATAACATGCTTTCCCATATTGTACAACTATTTTACACTAATTTTACTAATTTTTTGTTGTTTTTTTACAAAATATTACATTTTTTATAATTTCTCTTTCGCTGTCGCATATGTTGCGCAATTTCCACGCTGCTGAGACCGCTGAGAACGTCACATTCAAGTTCCTCTCCAGCACGTAGCGCGTCAAAAAACAGTCTGCTCTCATCATAATAACCGTTGGATTCATGCAGCGTATACGCGCCGCCCTCCACCGTCTTGTAAATTTTCCCGTCCTTCATGCAGTCGAGGCGCCCCGGAGCATCGGCTCCACCCCAGACAGGGAGATAGAGAAAGAACGTATAACCAATCTGTGTTACCGTAATCCGCTCCACCACGCAGCCGCCGCACGGCAGAAATGTCAGCGATGCGGAGGCGCCATTTTCCATCTTTGCGCTCATAAGCGTGTTTGTAACCGGCTTATCCTCAAACACAATGTCCTGGTACTGAAATGCCGCAGTTTCATATTCGCATCCAGCCAGGTATTTTACTGTATCGATTCCATGAATCGCCGTCGTGGAAAAGTCCTCGTCCTTCCGCCCAACGCGAATAAACATGCAACTGATATCCTGCAAAGGCGCGCCTGTCTGCTGCATCTCCTCCGCCAATGCGCGCAACAGCGGCGTATACCGCCGGTTAAACGCAACGCGCGCCGGCGTATGGTTTTCCATCGCCGCACGGTGAATCGACATCGTCTGCTCCCGGTCGAGTCCCGGCGGTTTTTCCAGCAGAATCGGAATCTTGCGCTTTAGCAATGCAACGCTGACTTCACACGTCAGCGTGTCCGGCGTAACGACTATCACAGCGTCCGGCCGCTCCCGTTCCACCATTTCGAGGTAGTCGGTGTATGCGCGTGCAAATCCGAAGCGGTCACAGACCTCCTGCGCCGCCGCGGGATTAATGTCGCAGCACGCCGCCAGCTCTACGCCGTCGTGTTCTGCTGCATACTTGGCGCAGGACGGGCCGTGCCCCTCCTTCGTCATAAACCCGCACCCAACGATACAAACTTTAAATTTTTTCATCTGCACGGACTCCTCTTTTACTTAAACTTATATTGCCTGCGCTTTTGCGCCATGTGGATAAGCTCCCGAAAGAAATTGCACGGCGATGTAAAAAAGCACCTGCACAAATAGCCCAGCGCGAGCAAATACTTCCGGTTCCGTTTTGCCGCCGCTGTCAAAACGGCATAAAACCGAAAGGTAACGTAACGCTGTTCCTTTTTGCTCAGAAGGTCAAAATGCCGCTTTTTGAACTGATACAGCTTCTTTTCCCACGCAATCTTGTGCGGCCCGCCGCTGATCCCCCCAGTGGGGTTCCGGTATGCCACAACGTCGCAGTGCGGGTAATAGCCGATTTTGATTCCGTCCGTCATAATTGTCTTGTACATCAAATACCATTCCTGGCTCACCTTTGCATCGTCAAAGCCCCCTACCTTCTCAATCGCTTTTCTTTTGTACATAAAGGTAGGTGTCCCAATGATATGGTGCATCAGATGGCGGCGCAGGAGCGACTTTCTGTCAAAACCCTCCAGCCCCAGATGCTCCCGGTAGTCCACCGTCTTATCCTGATAATTGCAAAAACGGAGCTCTGTAAAGCACATATCCAGGCCGTTTTCCTGCATATATACAAGTTGGTTTTCTACCTTTTTCGGCAAATATCGGTCATCATCGTCCAAAAATGTAATATAATCTCCCTTTGCGTGTTCAATCCCATGATTGCGCGACAATGCTCCGCCTATGTTCCCAGTATTTTGAATATATACGACCCGCTCTCCATAGCTCTCCGCAAGTCTGCGGGCATTCTCCCGGTAGGAGGCAGAAGCGGCGTCACCGTTGTCATCCACCAAAACGACCTCCACGTTTTCATAGGTCTGCGCCAGTACAGAGTCAACAGCGCGGCGCAAAAGCTCTGTCTTGCCGTGCCAGGTCGGTATTATGACACTTACCAATACCATTCTATTCACCTCTGTGTTTTATTATAATTGTTTTATTGTAGAAAAGCAAGAAAAGAGTGCTTTTTGATTGCGCTTTTCCTCTGGTTGTGATACGATAGAAAAAAACTGTGAGGTGGTATGATGAAGTGTCTAACGGATTTACCGCTCGCCCTGTCGAGCTCGTTTTTGCCCTCCGCATCGCCTGACCTTCTACGGGAATGTAAAGCCTGCGGCATTAGCGCAATTGAATTGTCCATCGGCGGCCATTCGCCGGCTATGAATAACGAATCCATCCAAGCACATTGGAACAAGCTGATTGCCGGCGCCGGACGGACAGGACTTGCGCTCTGGTCGGCACACCTTTCCTTCTGGGACCCGTACGATTTGGCCAATCTGAACGTGGCTCTGCGCCAAAAAGCGGTGGAACGCCAGCTTGCCATGCTGCATTTTCTGCGGGCAGAAACCGATATCAAAGTTATCGTCGTCCACCCCTCCTTCGAACCGGTGCTTCCAGACGACCGCTGGAAACAGACCGAGGCCAGCAAACAGTCGCTGCGTATTTTAGCAGACGAGGCTGCCTCCTTTGGCGCGCAAATCGCGGTCGAATGCCTGCCGCGTACGTGTCTGGGCAACAGCATTGATAGCATGGCACAGCTTCTCTCCTGTGACAGCCGCCTGCGCGTATGCTTTGACACGAACCACATGCTGACGGACACGAACGAGGCGTTCGTGCGTGCATTTGGCGACAAAATTATCACGCTCCATATCAGCGACTACGACCGCATAGACGAACGCCATCGTATGCCGGGTGAGGGCATTAACAATTGGAACGCTATTTTCAAGTCCCTGCTCGCTTCAGGCTACAGCGGTCCGCTATTGTTTGAGCTGAGCGATAAATACGGCTATACGCTATCGCAAATCGAAGCCTGCTATAAAAAACTTTGCGCGAATTTTGAAAGAATTGTATAGCCGTATCATATAAGGAGGGTTTTTCCGTGAAAACATATGAAGTGAAGATTGACGGCACAGCGTGCCGCGTACAAAAGGCCCGCGTGTCCGCAATGCCCTTTAATAAAGTGTGGAACGGCGCGCAGCGGCCGCTTTCGCAGACCGAGGAAGCTTACTTTGTCACTGTTGACATGGAACATACAATAAATATGGAAATCTGCGTCAAAGAAGGCTTTGAACGCTACGAAATCCGGCCGCTATCCTTCGATTTGTCGGATAAGCGCGTCCAAAACACGGTAACGCTTACAATTGACCAGCCCCGGCACTTTACTTTTGAAGCGGATGGCTTCCATAACGCATTGCATGTTTTTATAAATCCCAAAAGTCAAAAACCTGCGCTAAGCAGCAACACGCTCTATTATGGCAAGGGTGCGCATAACGCCGGTCTGATTTGGCTTAAATCAAACCAGACGCTCTATATCGAAGAAGGCGCGGTTGTATACGGCGTGGTCTACGCGAAAGACGCACATAATGTAACCATTGCAGGACGGGGTGTGCTTGACTCCTCCCCCTATCGGCGCGGAAACGACATCGGCGAAGGCGGGCATTCGGTCATTGACGCGCTTAATGCAAAGGGTATTTCAGAAGCGGATATAAAATTTACCGGAAATCTTGTTCTGCATCATTGTAAGAATGTTACGGTAGAAGGAATTATATTAAAAGATGCGCCGCTGTGGGCGCTGATTACCCGGAACGGCTGTGAAAATATTACAATTGACAATGTAAAGATAGTCGGGCAATGGCGTTACAATGCCGACGGCATTGACATCTGCACATCAAAAAATGTGATTGTGAAAAACTGTTTTGTGCGCTCGTTTGACGATTGTTTTGTCGCAAGAGGGGCCTATTTGGACGGCGAGGACGGCGATGTAGAAAATGTAACAGTCGAAAACTGTGTGCTCTGGTGCGACTGGGGCAAATCGCTGGAGGTGTGGTGCGGACATAAGCCCACCTGTATCCGTAATGTCACATTTCAAAACAATTATCTGATTCATCTCTGTAATACCGCGATGAATATTACGACCTGGTACGGAAGCGGCCGTTCAATCATTCAAAACATTACCTACGAAAATATCCATATTGACCCGGAAAATGAGTACAGGAGCGAAATGCTTGAAAGTGAAGAAAACAAATCCTATGTATACCAGCCCGGATACCGGCCCTGGCTGATTAAAATTTCCGTGGAGCGGCTCGGCAGGATGGCCGGGCTGGGGACACAGAAATGTGAAGAAGTCGACGATTTGTCCGGTTTTCACCTGCGCTATGAAAATATATTGTTTGACCGCATTATATGTCCTGACGCCTCTTTGCCGGTTCGGGTAAAAGAAAAAGAAGGTGTACTCCAGATCAATAATGTCACAGCCAGAAACTGCAAGTTTAAAATTGAACCAGAAGCATAGGAGTCATACGGAAAATAACAGAACAACAATCGTAAAGCAAACCGTAACGAAATTTTCTACCGCCTTCGCACATAATTTTATGGAAGTCTGTACAGATTAAATAAAACGGGTGCGAAAGGCGGCGTTTTTTTGCGCCGAGGCGCCATTGACGAAACATGAAATTTGTGGTAAACTATATACTGATTTGTTGTGAACGGAAAATGCAATATCTTGTAGATGAAGGGTGCAGCCTCAACTGCAAAAACATTTTTTAATCATGAACGGACGGAAAATAAAATAGAAACGGAGGTTTATTTGTGCCAAAAAAACAAAAACTGAAAATTATACCGTTAGGTGGCCTGAACGAAATTGGCAAAAACATGACGGTATTCGAGTACGGCGACGACATTATCGTGGTTGACTGTGGGATCGCCTTCCCGGACGACGATATGCCCGGCGTTGACCTTGTCATCCCGGACATTGCGTATCTCGAGAAGAACAAGGACAAGGTGCGCGCGTTTGTGATTACGCACGGACACGAGGATCATATCGGCGCGCTGCCATTTGTCCTGAAAAAAATTAATGTCCCGGTGTATGGGACGAAACTGACGATTGGACTGATAGAACACAAGCTCAAGGAACACAACATTCTTTCCTCGTGTAAGCTCAACCGGGTTAAGGCCGGCGATGTTTTAAAGCTTGGAAAGTCGTTCAGCGTGGAGATTATCCGCTCAAACCACTCGATTGCGGGTTCGGTAGCGCTTGCAATCAAGTCGCCTGCCGGTACGGTCGTGCATACGGGCGACTTCAAGATTGACTCTACCCCTATTGAGGGAGAAATGATTGACCTGACGCGCCTCGGCGAGCTGGGCCGCGAGGGGGTCATGCTTCTGATGAGTGACTCGACCAACGTGGAGCGCAAGGGTTATACCATGAGCGAGCGCACGGTCGGGGATAAATTCGACGAAATTTTTAAAAACTGCACAAAACGTATCATTGTCGCTACATTTGCATCGAATGTTCACAGGGTTCAGCAAATCATAAATGCGGCGGCAAAATACGGAAGAAAGGTTGCCGTTTCCGGCAGAAGTATGGAGAATGTCGTGGAAGTGGCAATCATGCTCGGCTACATGACAATACCGGAGAAAACCTTAATCAGCATCGACGACATCAAACGGTACCCAGACGACCAGCTCGTTATTGTGACGACCGGCTCTCAGGGAGAAGCTATGAGCGCGCTGTTCCGGATGGCGTATTCCGACCATCGAAAGGTCGAGCTGACGCCGAACGACTTGATTATCATATCGGCAAGCCCGATTCCCGGGAACGAAAAGACAATCTCCCGCGTAATTAACGAGCTGTTCCGCCACGGAACAGAGGTTATCTACGAATCGCTTGCAGAGGTTCATGTTTCCGGCCACGCGTGCCAGGAAGAGCTTAAAATGATGCTCGCACTGACAAAGCCGAAATTCTTTATGCCGGTTCACGGCGAATATCGTCACCTGCACCGCCACAAACAGCTTGGTATGCAGGTCGGTATTGACGAACGCAACATCTTCATCATGGAAAACGGGCGCGTGCTGGAAATCGACAACAACAGCGCCAAAATGCTCGGCATGGTGCCGTCCGGCAAACTGCTGGTCGATGGGCTTGGCGTCGGCGATGTGGGTAACATTGTTCTGCGCGACCGCAAGCACCTCTCTAACGATGGGCTGATCGTCTGCGTCGTTTCCATCAGCGAGGACAATGGCGAGCTTGTTGCCGGGCCGGACATCATCTCCCGCGGATTCGTTTATGTACGCGAGGCGGAGGATCTGATGGAGGAAGCGCGTAAGGTCACAAAAGATGCGCTTGACAAGTGCATCGCAAAGGGCGCAACGGACTGGTCGGCGCTTAAACTCGCTATGCGCAATGCGCTGAGCGACTTTATGTTTGCAAAGACAAAGCGTTCCCCGATGATATTGCCGGTTGTTATGGAAGTTTAAGAGAACAGAAAATAGAAAACAGGAGCTTTTAAGCTCCTGTTTTTTGTGTGCATTTATAGTCCCAAGCTTTTGACCCAATCGGATACTGTGCTCTCCGACGCGGATCCGCTTAATCTCCTGCCGGCCAGTACGGTTGCGGCGGGACAGCTTTTTTGCAAAATGCGTTCCGTTTCGCCCATGCCGCTTCCGCCGGAGGTAGCAAAGGGAACTACCGTTTTACCGGAAAAGTCATAGCTCTCCAGAAAAGTTTCAATAATGCGCGGCGCTTCGTACCACCAGATTGGAAAACCCACGAATACCGTATCATACTGCGCCATATCCGTTACCGGAACGGCAATTTCCGGCCGGGCAGCCGGGTCGTTCATCTCTACGCTGCTACGGCTCTGTTTGTTATTCCAGTTCAAGTCCGCCTCCGTATACGGTACGGCAGGACGAATCTCATACAAATCGCCGCCGGTTACCGCCGCAAAAGTCTTAGCCAGCCGCGCAGTCACACCGCTGGCGGAAAAATAAGCAACTAACGTATTTGACATAATTGTTTCCTCCCAATCAAATTAGATTTTTTGTTTTCCGGTAGACCAAACATGCGGCTCTTTTGCCGAAACCGCCGTGTTCTGCGCCATAACTCCTACGAGTGCATGCGGGACATATGGTTCTTCGAGATAATCCATTTCCTCCCGCGTCAGCATAAGCGAAACGGCATTTGCCGCCACTTCAACGTGCAAAACCTTTGTCGCGCCCACGACAGGCGCTGTTACCTTTTGCAGCAGCCACGCTAAGGCAATCTCTGTCATGGTAACGCCGCGCTGCATCGCGAGCTCCGCCACCCGGTCAATGATAACACCATCCTGCGTCGCAGTCGCGTCATACTTCAAACGTGCGTAATCGTCCTCCTGCATCCGTTTGCTGGACTCCCCGGGATGCTTGGAGAGCCGCCCTCCCGCCAACGCGCTGTAAGGCGTCATGGCGATATTGTCCTCCGCGCATAAGCCCGCCATTTCCCGTTCTTCCTCCCGGAAAATAAGGTTGTAATGTCCCTGCACGGAAACAAATTTGGCAAACCCATTGGCATCAGCAAGCGCGTTTGCTTTTGCAAGCTGCCAGGCAAAGCAGTTCGATATACCGATATACCGGGCTTTCCCAGCCTTTACCGCATGGTTCAGCCCTTCCATCACATCATAGAGCGGAGTTTGATAATCCCACATGTGATAAATATATAAATCCACATAATCCATACCCAGATTTTGCAGACTTTTGTCCAGCATCCGCGCAATGTGCTGCTGTCCGGTAATGCCCGCCATTAGCTCCTCCTCTGTACGTGGCAAAAACTTTGTTGCAACAACTACCTCGTCCCGTTTTGCAAAATCACGCAGGGCGCGGCCCAGGTACTGCTCGCTGGTACCACTCTGGTAGGCGATTGCTGTGTCAAAGAAATTGATGCCCAACTCCAGTCCGCGTTTAATAATCTCGCGGGTATGCTGCTCGTCGACGGTCCAGGTGTGTTGGCCGTTGTTCGCGTCGCCAAAGCCCATACAACCCATACAAATGCGGGATACCATTAAATCAGAACTTCCCAAATTGGTATATTGCATATTTCTCCCTTCTTTTTAATACAAAACTCCGTTTTTATAACGTATCATACTGTTCGCCGGTCACCGGCTCAAGCCACTCATTGGATGTGTTCTCGCCCGGCACTTCGATTGCCAGATGGGAGAACCAGCTATCCTTCGTCGCGCCGTGCCAATGCTTCACGCCGGCAGGAATCGTCACCGTGTCACCGGGATGCAACGCCCGCGCCCGCTTCCCCCACTCCTGATACCAACCGCTTCCATCCATGCAGAGCAGGATTTGTCCGCCGCCCTTATCCGCGTGATGTACGTGCCAGTTGTTGCGGCATCCCGGTTCAAAGGTCACATTCGCCACAGGGATACCTTCCCGTGTCAGCGGATTGAGGTAGCTTTGCCCGACAAAATATTGCGCATAAGCATCATTAGGAGCGCCCAAGCCAAATATCCCTCCATGCTCTACTCCACTTTCTTCCTCATTCCATATCTCTTTTGCCATACGAAAAGCCGCCCACGCTTTCGGCCAGCCTGCATAAAACGCCGCATGGGTCAAGATTTCCGCAATCTCTGTCCTAGTAATGCCATTCTTTTTCGCCGTCGCCAAATGGTACTGAAACGAGGAATCCACCAGCCCCTGCGACATCAACGCCACCACTGTAACCAGCGAGCGGTCCCGCAGCGAAAGCTGCTCCTCCCTGCTCCACACCTCGCCAAATAATACGTCGTCGTTTAGCTCCGCAAACTTAGGCGCAAACTCACCCAAATCCCGCCGTCCTGCCGTTTGTTTCTCTGCCATGTTCCTTCCTCCATTCTAAAAGCCGGAATTTCAAGAATATACGTCGTTTACATGTTTTTGAATTATCTTTATTGTATCGCAGGAATTCAAAAATGTCTAATACTTAATTTTTATCGTTAGAAATGTCTGTCAGGCATAACTTATACAAAAACAAAAACCGGAGGAATCCCCTCCGGTTATAAGCTATCTCTTTACTTAGTCGTACTGCCAAATCCGCCATTGCGCTTTTCCGTCACTTCGTCGTCATAGATAATCCCATATTCGACAAATATCCCCTGCATAAAGCCCTCGCCCTGCCTGATGGTAACAGTTTTCCCCTCGTTGGAATCGTTCGTAATCTTAGCGAAAATATGGCCTTCATTGTCAGAGTTGTAGTAGTCGCTGTCAATAATACCAACTGTATTGTTCATTTGCAGGCGGAACTTGAACCCCAGTCCACTGCGCGGATAGAGCTTGAGTACCCAGCCGTCGTCAATCCGCACCCGAATGCCGGTCGCAATTTTGGCCGTTTCGCCCGGTGCAAGCGTGATGTCAATTGGCGCAAAAAAGTCGTACCCTGCCGAACCGACAGTGGCGCGCTTCGGCAGTTTTATCGCCTCATAAATCGCCGCCGCATTTTCCCCTTCAAAGTCTGCAAAAAACTGTTCTTTGCTTACTTTATAAAACTGTGCAACCTGTCTCATCTGTTTACTCCTTCTCTAATTGCAGTATAATACGATTTCTCCGATCTGGCGCGTTTTATTCACATCAATCACCTTCTGGTTTGCGCTGCCGCGCCAATGCAGCTTTGTGTCCTTCTGCGCCTCAATAAAGCGCCCGTCCACAAGCACATCCACCTTGTCCATGAACGGCAAATCCGCAATGTCGCTGTACTCGTAACCCGTATAAACCCAGACCGTCTTGCCTGGAAACCGCTCCTTGATTTCACAGATCAGCGCGCCGACCTCCTCGCGGTTCTGCTTATGAAGCGGGTCGCCGCCGGAGAACGTCACCCCCGCTATGTACGGCTTGGCGAGCTCGGCAAACAGCTCCGCCTTTGCCGCGTCGTCAAACTCCAGTCCGTCATTAATGTCCCATGTCACGGGATTATGGCACCCCGGACAGTGATGCTCGCACCCGGATACCCACAGTACCGCGCGCAGGCCGCTGCCGTTTTTCATATCGTCTTTTGTTATGTCATGGTAGCGCATTACATGCTCTTCCTTTCCCGGATTTCCGCCATCTTCGCCGCGTTTAATCGCGTATCTCCCTTTACGCGCGAGTAGGACAAATACCCGTTCATACGGTCAATTTTGGTCAGGTTGCTGCTCCCGCACTTCGGGCACACATCCATCTCCAGCTCCTGATGGCCACAGTCGTCACAGTACGCCAGCGACAGGTTCACCCCTTCGTAAAAGCCCATGTCCATCGCACGGTGAATCAGCGTCTTAACCGCCTCAATATTATAGTCGATTGGATATTTCACATACTGAATTTTCCCGCCGTTTAATAAATCCCAGAACCGCTTTTCAAGGTCCTGCTTCTGAATCGGCGTAATGTCCTCCGTTACATGGCAGTGGAAGCTGTTAGACACATAGTCGCGGTCGGACACATTTTCGATAATACCATACTTCTTCCGGAATTGTGTCACCTGCAAGCCGCACAGGCTCTCCGCTGGTGTGCCATAAATCGCATACAGCCTGCCGTCCGCCTTTTTGAACTCATTGATTTTCTGATTAATATGCTCCATGACCTCAAGCGCAAACTGCCCATCCTCAGCAATCGACTTCTTGTTGTGAAGCTGCTGCAACTCGTTGAGCGCCGTAATGCCAAACGACGCCGTCGCCGCGTCGAGCAGAGGCTTGATTTTGTCGTGAATGCCGAGATGTCCGCCATAAAACCCGCCCTCACAGTAGGCCAGCGGATTGGTCGAGGCACGCATCTCGCCTAAGTAATCATACGTACGGATATGGAGCTGGCGTATCAGCTCAAGATAGTAGTCGAGCACCTCGTAGAAGTCCTTGCTCTCCATCTTCGCCTTCATATAAATCATGGGCAGGTGCAGGCTGACCGCTCCAATGTTAAACCGTCCGATAAACACCGGCGTATCGTTCTCATCCGCCGGCTCAATGCCGCCGCGCTCGTACCACGGTGACAAGAACGCCCGGCACCCCATGGGGCTGATGACCTTACCATACTTTTTATACATGGACGCAACGTATCCCTCTCCCGTGAGGCTGAGCCAATCGGGGTACATTGTCTTTGCGCTGCAAGCAACTCCTGCCTCGAACACGTCCTCCAGCTCTCCTCCCGGTCCGTGCAGATTCTCATCGTAAAGAAACACAATCTTCGGGAACAATACCGGCTTTTTGCAGTCCTTTTTGCCCTGTCCGCCCGCATGTACCTTCAGGATTGACTTTGCTGCAAGCTTGGCAAACCGCTTGCGCCCCAGTCCGAGCGTCACTGTAATAAACGGGTAATCACCGCGGCTCGATGCGACAGTATTAAACTTATATTCCCATCCTTGGAACCCCTGTTCAAAATCCGTTGTCACATCACGAAGCGCCTCGCGTTCCGCCGCTTCCTCGCCGAGCCCCATGCCCAGATACCGCTCCAGCTGCGCCTTATACGTCTTTTCCGCATACGGCTCCAAAATCTCGTCGACCTGCGGCACGGTGAAGCCGCCGTACTGCTGGCTCGCTGCCGACAGCACGATATCGCCGATTACGTCAAAGGCAACGTCGAGCGTTTTCGGCTCGTTGTACCACAGATTTCCCATCTCAAACCCGCCGGAAAGCACGCTCCTCACATCGAACAGACAGCAGTTCATCGTGTCTCGCCGCGCAGACATATCATGTACATAGATAAAGCCGTCCCGGCACGCTTGTAACTCTTCTGTGGTCAGAAAGAATTTCTGGTACAGCTCTTTATTAAGCTGGTTAAAAATCAGCGACCGCTTCGTAGAAACGAGCGCGCTGTCCGAATTGGAATTCTCCTTATCGCCGATGTACATGATTGATTGGCTCTTCTTATATACCTCGTCGAGCATGTGAACAAAATCCTGTTTATAATTCCGGTAGTCACGGTAGCTCTTTGCCACCACCGGATTGACTTCCTCCAGCGCGCTCTCCACGATATTGTGCATCTCGCTGATATGCACTTCGTTTTTATTCATTTCCTCGACGCGCTTCGTCACAAAATCGCAAATAAACTGCAAATCCTCGTCTGTAAACTTTACAAGTGCACGGTACGCCGATTTATTGACTGCTACAACGACCTTCTGCACGTTGAAATTCTCTTTTGTGTTGTCTTTCTTGACTACCTTAATCATGTGTCTTCCTCCCTGCATCCAATAACGGAAAGCTGCCCTCACCAAATCCCATATATTGTTTAATTTTTATTTTTTAATACTATATCTGGTATTATACCATATGATTCCTAGTATGGCAAGGGTTAAATAATGAAAATTTGACAGTATTAGAGAGTTTATAGCCTTATATTTTGTATATTTATTCTAATAGTGCGCGCAGAAAAACTTGTATTTCCTTCCACATGCTGCAAAGCAACAACAAATCGCCCAAATACATAGAACATTATTATACATAATTTACAACTATAACGGCAAAAAAATTCCGTGCAAAACAAAAGTTTGCACGGAAGAGCCAAGCCACAGTCGCTTATAAGTCGCCGCCATCCTCAATATCGCCATCCGGGTGGGTCGTTTTATAAACAGCCGCGCAGCGCGGCGTCATAGAATCGTCCCAAATAAACGCTTTGACTGTAACAGCCCGGTTGACGGGGAGCGGCTGCTCAACCGTGCAGACTTCTCCCTCCTCCGTGTCCGGTACCGTTTGTCGAACCGTATCAAGGAGCATATTGTACTCGTCATAGATGGCAAAAAAGATTACGTCCGGATTTGTCCGTCCGGATACCCGGGTAAGGTCAACGCTGACGCTGTTCGATGTTGTTCTCATATTCGAAAGCACATAATCATACCCTTGTGCAAACACATTTCCTCCCCAAGATAATAAAAGCAAAGCTAATAAAAGTGCTAACAAAATTCGTTTTTTCATAAGAGCCTCCCGCAGGACAAGCCGAGTTATTTTCTGTTATAGTTATATTGTACCGTATTTCAAAAAAAATTGCAACCTGTTTTATTGTGCAAATTGCCCCAATTTTCATTTTCGTCAGGCAACAAAAAACGGATGGGAACCCATCCGTTTTTTTAACTGTTTACTTAAATTGATGCCTCATAACCCGCCTCTGTAACGGCGTCAATCAGCTTCTGTGCCTCCACATCTTTGCTAAGCGTCACCGTCGCATTCTTTTTTTCCAAGTCCGCCTTAGCGGCCGTTACGCCATCAACCGCCATAAGCGCCCTCTCTACTGCGGCGGTGCAATGTCCGCAGCTCATACCATTTACCTGAATTGTTTTTTCCATATTTGAATCCTCCTTTTTGTTTGACTCCTTATTCAATTCCGGCCTAACAGACATTAGAACAGGACAGCTTGCCCCCGAAAAGTGCTTCGGTTTAAAGAACCGCAGCCGCAATGCATTCGTCACAACGCAGACGGAGCTAAGACTCATCGCCGCCGCTGCAAACATCGGGTTTAGCTTCAGACCAAAGGCATAATAAAATACACCCGCCGCAATCGGGATTCCGATTGCGTTATAGAAAAACGCCCAAAACAGGTTCATCTTGATATTGCGGATGACCGCATGGCTGAGCGAAACCGCAGAAACCGCATCCATTAAGTCATTTTTCACTAATACAATATCCGCCGATTCGAGCGCAACGTCCGTCCCAGCGCCAATTGCCACGCCAACGTCTGCGCGCGTCAGAGCTGGCGCATCGTTGATACCGTCGCCAATCATGACGACCGTTTTTCCCTGTTCCTGCAAGGACCGTATCTTTTGCTCCTTATCCTGCGGAAGCACCTGTGCGATTGTTTCGTCTACGCCAACCTGCTTTTGAATGGCCTCCGCCACGCGCGCATTGTCGCCCGTCAGCATAATGGTACGGATTCCCATGCTCCGGAAGGCTTCCACAGCCGCCGCACTGCTCGGCTTGACCGTATCTGCTGCCGCGATAAGACCTGCCAGTTTCCCTTCCTGTGCAAAATATAAGGGGGTCTTTCCCTCGCTAGCCAGCCGGTCGGCCGCCTGCTGTGCAGCCGCCGTATCGACGCTGCTCTCCTGCATAAATGCCTGATTGCCCGCAAGGCACAGCTTTCCGCCGACCACAGCGCGCACGCCGCGCCCAAACACTGCTTCGAACTGCTCTGCCTCCTGCGGCGCAATGGCTTGTTCCTTTGCATACTGCACAACCGCCTGTGCCAGCGGATGCTCGCTTTTTGCCTCAAGCGACGCGGCAATCTGTACCAGCGTCTTTTCGTCTGTTCCAAAGGCGGCAACGTCGCTGACGCGCATGTTGCCCTCTGTAATCGTCCCTGTTTTATCGAGCACGACGCAATCGGCTTTATGCGCCGTCTCCAACGCGGCCGCCGACTTGATCAGGATACCGTTTTCCGCGCCCTTTCCCGTTGCAACCATAATGGCCACCGGCGTGGCAAGCCCGAGCGCGCACGGACACGAAATAACCAGCACGGCAATCCCGGTCGACAGCGCAAACTCCAACCCCTGTCCAAGCAAAAGCCATACCACAAAGCTAATGAGCGCGATCCCTATGACAATCGGCACAAACACACCGCTGATTTTATCCGCCAGCTTGGCGATTGGCGCCTTAGAGCTTGCCGCCTCCTGCACCAGCTCGATGATTTTGGCAATCGTCGTGTCTGCACCCACACGCGTCGCTGTGAACTGTACCGCACCGCTTTTGTTGATAGTCGCCGCAATCAGCACGTCACCCGCCGCCTTTTCAACCGGCACGCTCTCGCCCGTGATAGCCGATTCATCCACAACCGTAGTACCGGATACAACCGTACCGTCCACGGGAATGCTCTGCCCCGGCTTTAAAAGTACCGTGTCGCCGACCACAATCTCCTCAAGCCCGACGACAACCTCTTTTCCGTCGCGGAGAACCGTCGCCGACTTCGGCGTGAGGTCCATCAGCTTTTTAATCGCCTCGCCGGTCTTTCCCTTCGACTTTGCCTCCAAATATTTTCCAAGCGTAATCAGCGTCAGAATTGTTCCCGCCGACTCGAAGTATATATCCATGCTGTAGCGTTCCACCAGCGCCGTGTCGCCGTGGCCGAGACCGTACCCCAGCAAAAAGATTGCCACAATCCCGTACAGCGTCGCCGCAGAAGCACCGATAGCGATGAGCGTATCCATATTAGGGGAACGGTGTATCAGGTTTTTAAAGCCCGACGTGAAATACTTCCTGTTAATATATAAGATGGGAAGCAAAATCAAAAACTGAGAAAACGCAAATGTAATGACATTCTCATTGCCATGAAAAAGCTGCATCATAAAGCCTGGGATTGGCAGACCAAACCATTCATAAAACATATGATACATGGCAATATACATCAGCGGCACCAGCAGGATGACCGACGCGACAAACCGGTGCAAAAGCGACTTTTCCTCGCTTTTTCCCACGTCCGTCTCCTGGGCCTGTGCGGGCTTTTTTCCCGGTACGGACGCGCCGTAGCCAATAGACTCCACTATTTGAATAATCTGCGCTTCGCTGATTTTATTTTCATCATAGGTCACCTGCATAGAGTTGGACAACAGATTGACTTCCGCCTTTTGAATCCCTGGCTGCTTGCGAAGCGTCCGCTCAATATTTGCCGAGCACGCGCTGCAGCTCATGCCAGTGACATTAAATTTCTGTTTCAAGCCGATTCCTTCTTTCCTATATACTTTCCCATTTTAGATTATACCCCGAATTTGTCTAAACTAACCGATATTTGTAAAAATATTTGTTATATTCCAAGCTTCTGCCGATATACCTCCCGTACCTGCTGCGCCCAGGCTTCTGCCGAATAGCATTTTATCATGTTTTCCTTCTGCCTTTGAATTATTTTGCTTTTTTCCTCTGCCTCCAAGCAGAACGCTTCCTCTAAACAGCCGGCAAGCGCCTCTGCGTTCCCACATTCAAACATGGATGCAACAGGCACATGCCCGGGGATTCTGCTGGCTGCTACATAAGTCTCACAATACTGTGCCTCCAAAAGCGCATAGCAAAGCCCCTCGGTTCGGCTTGCAGACAGGAATACATCCGCCATATGGTAATACGTTGCAACATCCTCTCGTGGGGGCAAAAACACGACCCACTCCGGTACACCGCCGAGCCGGGAAGCAATATCGGCACGGACGCGCGCAAGGTTCTGTCCCGCTACAAGAAGAAGGACTACTTCCCGCTTTTTGCGCAGATGCGCAATGGCGGTAAGCGCAATGTCAATTCCCTTGATTGTGACGTCGTACCCGAACATCAGAATCCGTTTCGCATTCTCCGGTATGCCAAGTTGCCTGCTGGCAAGCGGTTCATACCGTTCAAGCCGGCTAAAGTCAATCCCATTGTATACACAGGAAATCCGTTCCCACGCATACCCGTGCGCCGCCATGTCCTCCGCAATCTGGCTGCTGCAAGCTATAATCTGGTCGCACGGCTCGGCAAACCGCTTCAGCGGCTCCTTCCAGAACCCGGCATACCGGTATGCGCTGTGTACATGGCGCACCCACGCAATCCGTTTCCCATGAAGTGCGCGCTTCAGAATCAAATTATATTTTGTTTCGCTGAAATGCGTGTGGATTGCCATTACGCCATACTGCACAAAAATACTGCGCAGCCGCGACGCAGCCGCCGCAGGACGTTCTTCCAAAAAGAATACCTCCGCCCCATCATTTTGCATTTGTTCCGCCCAGCTAAGGCCACGCGCCGCAACGGGGAATACATAAACAGTACAAATACCTGCCTCTGCAAACAATTCCTCAAGCCGCCGCAACGAGCAGATAAAGTTCCCCCCATACGGCGCGGAAAAGGCCGCAAACTGCAAAACTGCCTTCCTTTCCATTGCGTCTTTCCCCTCCAAATTATTTTTGGCCCAACAACTTCGTCCAAAGGGCTTCTGCCATCCATGTTAAATCCATTCTTAACTTCGCAAAATACCCTACTTTTTTGCCACGGCCTTTCTGCATTTTCAGGAAATCCAGCACTTCACTTAACGAAGCAAACCAGCCGTTCTGCGACGCAACATAGTCTATTCTGTCCAAAAAATCCTGCTTTGGCACCCCATCGTCGTCCGTAAAGCCAAACGCAAAGTGGACGTAAATTACAGCCAAGCCGCCCTCTTTTACCAGCTTGTCCACCCGTTTGCGCGTCACAAGCCGCATAAAGGCGCTGTATTCCATCCCATCCGACGCACTGTACCAATAATTTGAATAGGCTTGCTTTTTTTGATCCCAATATGGCATCACTTTGTCATAACGCAAAATATTCAGTCCCCGGAACGTATGGTTACGGATGTAATCGATGTTCTGCTTGCAGATATCACCCCAAAAATACTCGCTGTCCGGGACATGACCGTAGGTAGAGGGCGTGCGCCCACGCAGCCGCCGGTACAAACCGAAAAAAAACGCTACAAACGGGGTAAGCCGGCTTGCGCCCCAGTAAATTCCATCCGCATTGTTTGCGTGATTGACATGCATCCGTGGATAATGCCCGACCGTTCTGCGTACCTCTTCGAGTCCCGCCCGTGTTTCTTCCCGCGTAAAAGCGCCGGAACCTGCGCCGTGATACGCGATTTCAACCCCCTTTCGGTCGAGCTCCTGTACAAACTTCCGGTACTCAGGATTTGCCGTCAGGCAGTCCCCATGAAAGGTATCACGGCTGGGATATGCCCACACCGTCTTTGTCGTGCGCATCCCGGCCTTCTGTAAATGTGCGTAGATTTGTTCCACATTTTTAACTGTCGACAAGTCGGTATCGTCCACAATCGTAAACGCAAACTGCTTTCCATCCGGCCAATGTATCCGCTCCATATTCTTCCTCCGGTTTGGCTTTTCTTACTCCGATATTATACCATTTCATACACCTCTTTGCAACATACAGCTCCTCAAATCCCGAGCTTTTCCATAAATTTTTCCGTGCTGATTCCGCTCGGCCGGTTAAACCGGCCAATCTGATACAAGCACTCCGGGTCGCCGCGCGTGAGCGTATTGACTTTTTCACCACAGCCGAGCGACATCTCAAAGCCAAGTTTCTTCACAATTTCGAGCGAAGCATTGCTAACAGCGCCGTACGGATAGGTGAAGATACGCGGCTCTATCCCACAGTGTTCTTTCAGCAGTGTTTGCGTTTTCATCAAATCGTTACCGAGCGCCTGCTCATATTCCGCGTCGCTCTCCCCGCGCTTTTTCATCGCGCCACGACGCGACTTCTGATTGTGCATATCGTAGGTATGGTTTCCAATCTCTATCCGACCGGATTCGACACAGGCTGTAATCTCTTCCCATGCGAAATAGGCATAATTCGGATTATGGTCATCGCGCTCCGCCGCCGTTTCCGTGTAACTCCCCACCACAGAAATAACCGCTTTCATGTCGTACTGCTCCAAAAGCGGCACGACATAAGTGAGGTTATTCAAATGTCCATCGTCAAATGTAATCATGACTGGCTTTTCCGGCAATACGCCGCCATTTTTTACGTAGTTGACTACTTCCTCGCTCAAAACGGCAGTATAGCCGTGTTCCTTCAGGTATTTCAAATCATTTTCCAGCGTCTCCGGGGAAACAACATAAGTTCCTGCTGATGAAGGATTCTTCAGAACGCTGTGGTACATCAGGACCGGAAGGCTGACGCTTTCTGCTTCCGGAATCTGTTCCTGTGTCGTAACAACGCCCGCCGCTGCAAAACAAATTCCTCCTGCGAGCGCCAGCACCAGTAAAATACTGCACAATACCACCGCACGTTTCCGAACCACGATAAACCGGTACATAGCCGAGCATCTCCTCATTCTATATTCTCTTAACTATCCTATGCCCCGCCTCGGCGCAATATTTCCCTTGCCATAACAGCGCATAGAAAAAGGACGGGGCTATTCCCCCTCCTTTTTACCGCTCTTTCGTTTCGTCAGCCTCTATAAAATGTACACAGGCCAAGTGGTCTATCGTCCTGTATTTTATTTGCGGAAAAGTGCAATGACCGAATGCACTCCGTTTAAATGTGTTATCAACCCTGATATAATGCGGTATATAATATTGGCATCTACCACAGGTATTACTTGCGTTTTCTCCATCCTTCCCCAAGCTGCCATACGTATTGGTTCTTTGATTCACCTATGTTCCCTTCCCTTCAAAAATAATATTATGTAACACAGAATAATGTTAGGACTATTCGTCCAAAATGTCAATAGGAAGATTTGTCCTATAGTATAATCTATGTTATAATAGTGTTACTTGCTATAGAATACATTAAGAAAACGAGGTGGTAGAAATGAAGAATATCCCTGAGATTCGGTTACGAATCCGTGACCTCCGGGAGGATGCGGACATTACGCAGAAAGAAATTGCGAAATACTTGGTCTGTGACCAATCTTTGTACTCTAAGTACGAGCGGGGTGTGCGTCAGGTACCGCTGAATGTTTTAGTGGCATTAGCGGCTTACTATGACGTTACAACCGACTATCTGCTGGGTATTTCTGAGTTTAAAAAACCATATAAACCAGAATAATCCTACGAACCGATAAACAGGCAGAGGGGTAAGATGTAGAAATATTTGTAAGGGAACACGGGTTTAGGACAGGCTTTCGGGCCTGTCCTTTTCTTTTTTTGTCCTATTTGGATATATCTGCCTTTTTCTACTGTCCCGGAGGCATAGCCTGGGGTATAACATGTCTGTCTTTCGGTTTGCAAATAGGAAAAATATTGACAATTAAGAAAAACATGTCACGGCTATGCCTGCGGCACAGTAGAAAAATAATATTTTTAATGATTTTTGTTTTTATTCCATTATTTTTTTGTTATATTTTATTTTTCTGTAGTAAGTCAATTATCTTTATTATTATCCCTCATTTCTCTTATTAAATCTGGTGTTATAGTGCCAAACTCTTCTTCATATTCTGATATACTTTTCTTTATTAATTGTATTACTTGCTTATTTTTTGTTCTTCCATCCGCTTTGGCAATATAATCTAATTTTTCAAGTAATACTCCATTAATTCTCACTGTATATCTTCGCATATTATCCGACACTCCCAACACCTCTTTGACGCAATTTTCTTATGTTGGTATCATTATAACGTCAAAACCCAATTTTGTGGCAAAACGACTACTTTTTAACGCAATTTTGACGCAAACATTTTTAACATAAATAATACAATTTCTTATCACAACAATAAAAAAGCGGACCTTTCGGTCCGCATTTTTATTTGGATTAATACATGCCGCCCATGCCGCCCATACCAGGTGCGCCAGCAGCAGGCGCCGGTTCCGGAGCCGGTTTGTCAGCAACAACGCTCTCAGTCGTGAGCACCATAGCTGCCACGCTTGCCGCGTTTTGCAGCGCGCTTCTCGTAACCTTTGCCGGGTCAACAATACCAGCCTTTACCATATCAACATATTCCTCAGTAAGCGCATTGTATCCAACGCCTTTGTCAGAACTCTTAATCTCCTGTACAATGACGCTGCCTTCTACACCGGCGTTTGCCGCAATTTGGCGAACCGGCTCTTCGAGCGCCTTAAGCACAATGCTTACGCCCGTCTTTTCGTCGCCGCTTGTCGTGTCGAGCAGTTTTGCAACATTGTCAAGCGCTGCAATGTATGTGCTGCCGCCGCCTGCAACAATACCTTCCTCTACAGCAGCCTTTGTTGCTGCGAGCGCGTCCTCGATACGGAGCTTAAGCTCTTTCATCTCGGTCTCTGTTGCCGCGCCGACTTTGATAACCGCTACGCCGCCAGACAGCTTCGCCAAACGCTCTTGCAGCTTTTCCTTATCAAATTCGGACGTCGTTTCCTCAATCTGTGCTTTAATCTGGCTGATTCGGCCCTGGATATCCTCTTTTGCACCCGCACCGTCAACAATGATAGTGTTCTCCTTCTGAACCTTAACCTGGCGCGCACGTCCAAGCTGGTCAAGCGTCGTTTCTTTCAAATCGAGGCCAAGCTCCTCGCTGATGACCTCGCCGCCCGTCAGAATGGCGATATCACGCAACATTTCCTTTCTGCGGTCACCAAAGCCCGGCGCCTTAACTGCAACGCAGGTGAACGTACCGCGCAGCTTATTGACAACGAGCGTTGCGTTTGCTTCGCCTTCAACATCCTCAGCAATAATGAGCAGCTTTTTGCCCTGCTGTACAATCTGCTCCAGAATCGGCAGAATCTCCTGAATGTTGGAAATCTTTTTATCCGTAATCAGGATGTACGGGTCGTCCAGCTCCGCCTCCATCTTGTCTGTATCCGTTACCATGTACGGCGAAATGTAGCCGCGGTCGAACTGCATCCCTTCTACAATCTCAGAATAGGTTTCTGCCGTTTTCGACTCCTCTACCGTGATAACGCCGTCGCTGGTTACCTTCTCCATTGCCTCAGCAATCAAGCTGCCGATGGTTTCGTCCGCCGCCGATACGGAAGCAACCCGCGCGATGTCGTCCTTGCCGTCAACCGCTTTCGCACTCGACTTAATATACTCTACCGCAGCTTCTACTGCCTTTGCAATACCTTTCTTTACAATCATCGGGTTTGCGCCGGCTGCTACGTTTTTAAGCCCCTCGCGCACAAGCGCCTGTGCCAGCAGCGTCGCCGTCGTCGTACCGTCGCCCGCTACATCGTTCGTCTTTGTCGCAACTTCCTTAACGAGCTGTGCGCCCATGTTCTCAAATGCGTCCTCCAGCTCGATTTCCTTTGCAATCGTAACACCGTCATTTGTAATAAGCGGCGCACCAAACTTTTTATCCAGAACAACATTGCGCCCCTTCGGCCCCAGCGTAACCTTTACCGTATTTGCAAGCTGGTTAAGACCCTTTTCAAGCGCATTTCTCGCTTCCTGACCAAACAATATATCCTTTGCCATTGTAATCTGCCTCCTCTATTCTACTATATAATATGAACGGAATTACTCTACCTTTGCCAAAATATCGCTCTGGCGCAGGATTGTATATTCCTCGCCGTCCAGCTTCACTTCGGTACCGGCATACTTGCTCATGATTACCTTGTCGCCGACGCTGACTTCCATTTTAACTTCCTTGCCGTCAACCATCCCGCCAGGGCCAACCGCAACGATTTCCGCCATCTGCGGCTTTTCCTTTGCGCTGCCGGCCAAAATGATGCCGCTCTTTGTGGTATCTTCAGACTCAAGCATTTTGATTACAACTCTGTCACCTAAAGGCTTAATGTTCATTTCTATACCCTCCTGATAAATTAATTTACAAAGTCAACTGTTAGCACTCACTTCTATCGAGTGCTAACATTATATTACTCAATCTTCCCTTAATAGGCAAATTTAAGAATCGCCCAATACATACTGATTTTTACCCATTCCTTCTATTTTCTTTCATTTCCATTCATTTTCTTATTTTTTTATTAATTTGTATTCATTTTTTACTGTGATATAATAGAGTAGAAAAGATTTCGTTTTGTTTTCTTCTTTATTGCATATTCACAGGGAGGCGATTCCATGCAGCAAACGCTCCAAATTATAAAACTGCTTCTTCCGGTTGCAGCGGTGCTGGCATTTTGTTTTCTGCCGCGCCGGTTCCGCAGCACGCACTGTTTTGGCGTACGCATTGCGCCGCAAAAACAGGCGGACAAAGCGGTAAAAAATATAAAACTGCTCTATGAAGTATCAACTGCTGTGAGCGGCGGTATACTTATTGTCTTGAATTTTTTTCTCCAGCTTCGCTGTGCGCCTGCCCTGTCCGACTTGATTTTTATTATAATTGTTGTGGTAATCCTGCTTTTTGCCGGTATATTTTACAGCATGGCAGCAAAGGCGGTGTCGCGCTATGCTGCCCGTACTGATAATGCTGATCTGGTAGATAGCGGCGCCCAGACGCAGGGCGGCCCTTTGGATGTAACATTCACGGAGGGGCGGTTCTGTCCATCACTGTGGTGGTATCTGCTCCATTGCGCACTCATTGCCGCCTGCGTGCTGACCCTGTATGCAACCTATGATTCAATTTCCCCTTATGTGACACTTTGGGCGGATTTTTCCGGGACGGCGGTTTGGGCCGTGCCAAAATCGCCGCAGACGCTTGCCCTGCCAATTGTAGTGCAGATATTGCTTACGCTGATTTGCTTTGCCATTTCCGTCCGGATCAAGTCCGCGCCGCTCCGCCTGAAGGGCGTGAATGCGCAGAAGGAGCTTGATGCAAGCCGGAAGCGGCGCGCCATCTGGTCGGCATACGTCTGCATTGTGGCCCTGTTTGCTGATCTTGCCCTGTATGCTTACATCCATTTTATGTTTTTGCAGCCGCAGTATAAAGGCATTGTCCCGATTATCTTGTATGCCGCGCTTGTCATTCTGCTTGCGTTCACGCTCCTTCTGGCCTATTTGACCCGTGAGAAATGAACCTTTGCCGAATTGACAAGCGTTTGCCGGTATGCTATACTTTTGTATTATTGGCGAAAATCGGATTTAGAAGTGTTACCAGCCATTGGCATACCATATTTGAAATGGAGAACACACATGAAAAATAATCTGAAACTATTAATGGTTACAATGGGGATGGAAATCGGCGGAGCGGAAACGCACGTACTGGAGCTTGCATGTGAGCTGAAGCGGCGCGGTTTCTGCGTTTATGTTGCGTCCAACGGCGGCGTTTATGAAAAAGACCTCGCTGCTGCTGGCATCCGGCACTACCGTCTTCCGCTCCATAACAAAAAGCTGACAAACATGATTCGCTCCTATCGTGGGCTAAAACGAATTATTCGGGAAGAGCACATCGACATTGTACATGGTCATGCGCGGATTCCTTCCTTTTTATGTGGGCTTCTTCATAAGCGAATGAAGTTTCCGTTTATCACAACCGCACACTGGGTCTTTAAGGCAAGCCCGCTCCTGCGCCTGATGACCAACTGGGGCCAGCTCACCGTTGCAGTCAGCAACGACATAAAAACCTACCTGATTGACAATTACAGCGTACCTGCCTCGGATATTTCTGTTACCATCAACGGCATTGACACCAATAAATTTTCTGACAGCATTGACGCTTCGGCGGTGGAACAGGAGTTCGGCCTTTTGCCGGACAAGACGCGCATTGTCTACGTCAGCCGGATGGATACCAGCCGCAGTCTTGTCGCGCATCATTTGATTCAGGTTGCGCCGAAGCTCGACGCAGAGGTTGAAAATCTTGAAATCGTAATCGTCGGCGATGGGGACGATTTTTCTTCTGTAAAGGCGGAAGCGGACCAGGTGAATACCCGCGTCGGCAGAATGCTCATTAAGCTGACCGGCGCAAGAACCGATATTAATCAATTTATTAAAACGGGAAACGTCTTTATCGGCGTATCGCGTTCCGCTCTGGAAGCGATGGCCGCCGGGAAGCCATGTATCATTGCTGGCAATGAGGGCTATATCGGCATTTTTGACGAGTCAAAGCTGGAGGAGGGCATCCGGACGAATTTCTGCTGCCGCGGCTGCCGTGAATCTTCTCCGGAGCTGTTGTATCAAGACCTTATTACGCTTTTGAAACAATCGAGTCCGGACGAACTCGCCCAGCTCGGCGCGTATGGACGGCAAACGATTTTGGAACATTATTCTGTCAGCCGCATGGCACGGGATTACATGGACGCATACCATCGGCTGTTAATGGAAAAAAAGCTGCTCAACGATGTTGTTATCTCCGGCTATTACGGTTTCAAAAACAATGGCGACGACGCGCTTTTGTCCGCTATTATAGAAGATATAAAGGAACAGATTCCCGAGGTTAAGCTTTGCGTTCTGTCCTATCGTCCATATGAAACGCAGGCGATTTACGGTGTTGAGGCGGTAAACCGCTTTAATCTGCCGAGCATCGCCCGTGCTATGAAAGGTGCAAAGCTGCTTATCAGCGGCGGCGGCTCGCTCATACAGGATGGGACGAGCACACAGTCGCTCTTGTATTATCTGTTCGTTATGCGGATGGCAAGAAAGCGCGGCCTGCGCTCCATGCTGTATGCAAATGGAATCGGGCCGCTGATTCACCCCGCGAACATCAAACGGGCAAGACATTCGTTGGATAAGCTCGATTTGATTACACTCCGAGACCCAGCGTCTTTGGATGAGCTAGAGCGGATAGGAGTGGAACGGTCAAAGGCTGTCCTGACGGCTGACCCGGCATTTAATATCCAGCCTGCCTCCAATGAAGAAGTTCGCGCTATTTTCAAAAAATCTGGCATTGACCCGTCTAAGCGGTTTGTCGGCATCTCGGTACGGCAGTGGAAGATGCACGGCCCCGGGTTTGAGATTCATCTTGCCAATGCAGCAGATTATATGAACAAAGAGTTCGGCCTTACGCCGGTCTTTCTCAATATGCAGTACCCTACAGATATCAAAATTTCTCGTTCCATCATGCAGCAAATGGAAACAAAAGCATATACAATTAGCGATATGCTTTCCGATACACAAATGCTCGGTGTAATACGCAATATGGATCTGGTGCTCGGTGAGCGGCTTCACACGCTCATTTATGCCGCCGCAGTCGGCATCCCTTTTGTCGGGATTGTCTACGACCCAAAGATAAAGGCGTTTATGGAATATGTCGGGCAGAAAAACTACGTCAATATGGACGACGTTTGTTTTGGCGCGCTGCGCAAAGAAATTGATTCCTGCATTCAGCACCGGGATGAAATCTGTTCCCAGCTTGCGGAAAAGACTGATAGGATGCGCGCATTGGCAAAGAAAACGGCCATGCTTGCCGCGTCGTTGATTCGGGATAATGCGGTGCAAAAGGAGGACGCAGATGGACAGAATGATGGCAATTGATTACGGTGATGCGCGGGTCGGCGTTGCCGTGTCCGACCCGCTGGGAATCACGGCGCAGGGCGTGGAAACAATAAAAAACACAGGACGGCGCGCGCTGTTTGCCCGCCTGTCGGAGCTGATTGTGCAGTACAAGCCGTCTGTTATTGTAATTGGATTGCCCAAAAACATGAATGGGACGCTTGGCGAACGCGCGCAGAAAAGCATGGACTTTGAGCAGCAACTAAAAGAAATTTACGCTGGGAAAACTGAGCTGTTCGACGAGCGGCTTACTACTGTGAGTGCTATCCGCACGCTCAACGAAACGAATACGCGTGGGAAAAAGCGGAAAGGCGTTGTTGACACCGTTGCGGCCACGCTGATTCTCCAAGCCTATATGGAGCGTACAGGTGTGCAAAGTTAATTTTTCTAAATTGTTGTTTCTTTGCGCTCCATGTGTTATAATCAGGATGTAGTTGAATATTTGTTATATTTCCCAGCTGCTGCGGATATATGGCGAATTTATGTATGCGGGAAAGGAAGCGTTCCCGCTCCTATTTTATACGGATGGAGTTGATCCCATGCAATGGAATATTTCCGCTGAATTCGTATCAGCTATCGTTACGCTTGTCATCTTTGTCTACTGCGGCGGTTCTAACGCTGTCCCGACACCGCGAAACAAAACATTTCGGCTCTGTATGGGCGTAACCTTTCTCGCTGTTGTGCTCGATATTCTCAGCGCTATCAGTATTGAGCAGGTAGCTTACCTTCCTTTATGGGTGCCGCAGACGCTCACAAATCTGTATTTTCTTATTACGCCTCTCATACCTGTAATCGGTATCACCTATATTTTAATGCTTATTTATGAAAAGAGTCCAAACAGAGCAGTCTATAAGTTCTGTATGTGGGCGGTTTGGATTCTGTTTGGTGTCAATACCGTATTAGTCGGTGCAAACGTGTTCATTGGCTGTCTGTTCTTTTTCGACGGCGGACTCAACTATGTACGCGGCGCACTAAACAGCTGGCCGTTTGTTTTAGCTTACATATGTATGGCACTCGGCGTTGTAAGCTGTCTTTTTGAACGGAAATACCTGGAGCGTGCCACAGTTCGCGTCCTTGTGCTCGTAGTGTTGATTGCATCCGTGCTTTTATGCGCGCAGCAGTTCTATACTAATTTTATTCTCTCCGGAACGGCCGCAACCATCTCCATTCTGGTATTATACCTGAGTTTTCAGAACAAGCGAATCGTGACTGATCCGCTGACCGGGCTTGCCAACCGCGAAACTTTTTCCAAACTGGCGGCCTACCTGCTTCGGAAAAAGGAACCTATGCAAATCGTATTGATTAGTTTAGACGACTTTAAATTCGTAAACAGCGAGTTTGGACAGCACTTCGGCAACCAGCTTCTGCGTAGCATCGCACAGTTTCTTCTGACTGTGCTGCCAGAGCGTTATGTGTACCGATATGGCGGGGATGAGTTCATTGTAGTATTGCAAGGCAAGTATCTTGCAAAAGCGGAGTCCTGCCTGGAGCAAATACATACACGTTTCCAAAGTCCCTGGCACATAAACTCCTTCCATTACAGAATTCATGCCACCATTGCCGCGCTCCGAGCGCCGGAGCAGGCCACTGAACTGGAAGAAATCGTTGGTCTGCTCGAATATGCAGTGAAAACCTCAAAGCGTAAGAAAAAAGGCCAGCTCGTTTTTTGTGACGAATCGCTTCTGCTTGCCTACGAGCGGCGGAAAAAGGTGCTCCATGCCGTTCAGCACGCAATGGAAAACAACGGGTTTGAGGTCTATTATCAACCGATTCACAAAATCAGCGACGGGAGTGTAAAGTCTGCTGAGGCGCTTTTGCGGCTGCACGACGACGAACTCGGTCTAATTTCTCCAGGCGAGTTTATTCCAGTTGCAGAGGAAGCCGGGTTAATTACAGAAATCGGCTTTTTGGCGCTCGATATGGTTTGTAAAGCAATCCGGTATTTGGACGCCCACAATATTGGACTCGAATCTATATCGACTAATTATTCAACACAGCAATTTTCTTACGAATATATTGCCAACCAGACAATGAATATCATCCATTCCAATGGCGTGGATCCAAGTAGAGTAAAAATCGAGATTACAGAACGCCTTTTGGCCGAACATTTGGACGACGCATCCAAGCTTATGCAGGAGCTCAACAAACAGGGCGTCAAGTTCTTTTTGGATGATTTCGGCGTTGGATATTCAAATTTGATGTACGTTGTCAAGCTTCCGCTTGAATGTATCAAATTTGATAAGGGGCTTATCCGCGACATCATCGGCAAAGAAAACCTCTATTCTCTGATTGCCTCCCTCTCAAAGGGATTCGCACTGAACGGAGCCTATGTCGTGGCGGAAGGCGTCGAAACGGTGGAGCAGGCCAAGCTTTTGAAAAAGCTTTCCTGTGACTATGCACAGGGGTACTTATACTCTAAGCCCATGCCGTTTGAACAATTTGTTCGTTTTTTAATTCGTGATTCAAAACGGGATAAAACAAAAAAGGGAAAAAAGACAGAAAAAAAGAAAAAGCCCGAAGAAAAGGCTATGCCAAGCCCAAAAGATAAGGCTTTTGAACCTAAGCAATCAGGAAAAACAAAAGGTAAGAAAAAGCCAAAAGAAGCAAAAAAGGCAAAGCCTTTAATCGCCGATAAATGATAAAAATACCGCTCCTTATTGGAGCGGTATTTTCTATTTTAGTTAGCTCATATAATCCTCAATTAGCTGAAGCATTTCCTCCTCCGTCGTCACGCCAATCCCCTTTTGCAGCTGTTCCCGGTCTTTTTCCGGAAGTACATTGATATCAATGTCAACAATACTCATCAGGGTAGACTCCCCGGAGGGATATACTTTGTAGATTGCAATTTTTCCAAAGTACTCCTTCAGCATGTAGTAGACGTTTTCTTCTCCCGGCTGCGGCGTTGGACTAACCAGTACGTCGCCCGGTGCGTTTGCCTCTGTCCCCTGCGGCGTACTGGTCGCCGTAGATGTTGGCGACGGAGTCGGCGTCGGGGAAGGCGTACGGTCCACACTTTGCGGCGTACTGGTCGCTGTGGCGGGTGTCGGCTCCGAAACGAGCGAGCCTCCCTGTGCCGACTGGTCCATATCATCGCCGCCGTATGCAATCGTTTTTGTATAGTATCCCGCACCGAACCCGATTGCAAGCGTCAAAACTCCTGCCGCTATAAAGCCCCAAATTTTCATTCGTATCGCCATCCTTTCGCAGAGCGTATATGCTTTTTGCTTCAAGTTTCTCTCTGCTCATAGTTTTGGCAAGGTTTTCTTGTTTTATACGTTTTTACAAATTTTATTTAAGGCAGACAGCGCCCGGTCAATCTCGCCCCGGGTCGTATAGTACCCGAAAGAAAAGCGTACTGTGCCTCCATGCTCCAATGTGCCGAGCGTTTCATGCGCAAGCGGCGCACAATGCAGGCCGCCCCGCACCGCGATTTGATACGTTTTATCCAATTCCTGCGCCACCTCGACACAACTTTTTCCTTTTACATTCAAACTAACCACGCCAACACCACGTTCCGGCGCACCGCCATACAGGATAAGTCCCGGAATCTCCTGCGCACCGTCTGTAAGGCGCTGGGCAAGCATCCGTTCGTGTTCCAAAATTGACTCTACACCAATGCGCCGCACAAAACGGATTCCCTCTCCCAACGCGGCAATCGCCGGCATATTTGCCGTACCGCTTACAAGGCGGTCGGGCATAAAGTCCGGCTGTTCCCGGCTTTCGGAGCTGCTTCCGCTGCCGCCTTCAATAATTGTATCGAGCAATAATCCCTCGCGCACATACAAGCCCCCCGTGCCGAGCGGCCCCATCAAGGATTTGTGTCCGGCAAACGCCAGCATATCAATGTGCATCTTTTCCACGTCGATTGGCACGACGCCCGCGCTTTGCGCAGAATCAACCAGAAATAATATACCCCGCCTATGGGCAATCTCCCCAACTGCCGCAATGTCCTGCAAACTTCCGCAGACATTGGAAGCGTGATTTACAATAATCAACCCCGTGTCCGGCTGGACTGCGCGCGCAATGTCAGCCGGATTGACATAGCCTTCCCGGTCCGCACGTACAATTGTATACGGTGCACCACAGGCATAGACCGGTCGTGCGACTGAGTTGTGCTCCATGGAGGTCATAATTACATGCGGTTTCTTTCTCGTAACGCCTTTGATTGCCATATTAAGCGCAAGTGTCGTGTTACTGGTAAAGGCTATATTTTCCGGCGCGTTGATATGAAAGAGCAGCGCCGCCTGTTCGGCGGCCTCATAAATGTAATCAGCGGCAGCAAGTGAGAGCGTGCTTGCTCCCCGGCCCGCATTTGCGCTATGCTTTCGGGTAAGAACATCCAGCGTATGATAAACCTGCGCTGGCTTTTTATGCGACGTAGCCGCTGTATCAAGATAAATCATATCGATTCATACACCTTCCGTCCTTCTATTTCCCGCTCCGCGTATGCCGCCTTGATACGCAGGCCATACTCGTCTGCAACCCGCCGCATCAAAGAAAAGTCGCATAGCCGGATACGCAGGCAATAGCTGCACCCGCGGATCCCTAAATCAGGCGGGAGCTGTACGACGTCGGCAGAATCTGTTTGTTTTCGCATCAACTTTTTCACCCGGTTTGCCACAGTCACAGAGCCAAATACTATCAACGCATACTCCATGCAGTCACCTTCTTCATTCTAAATTTTGTTGTCTGCTCTTATTCATTTATCCAGACGAGTGTAAAACATCTTCAAGATATAGTATGCAGCAGAGGGGCATTTTGCAACAAGTCAAACCATATAATAAACTATATAAATCCGGACGAGGTGAGCCCATTGCTGTATGAAAACAATCATATTTTTTATAACGAAAATGGAAGTACAGTCCACTTTTTCCATACCGAAACAGACGGCCTTTGTATAAAAGCGGATGCCGGCGTCCAAACCCTGCTGCAAGACGCATATCCTGACTTTGACCTCTGTCAGTGCGGCGGCGCGCTGCATATTGCGTGCCAAAACATGGACGGCGATTTACTCTATTTAAAATATATAAATGAAAAATGGCACAAATATACCCTGCTTGTCAGCAAGGTCAAAGGCGCGTATGATAAACACTTTTTTCTGCTGCCTGCCGGGAACTGTGTCCAACTGTTCTATACGCTCCGGTCGGGTGGCAAGCTTCTGCTTGTCCAACAAATCCTTGGCGAGGGCGCACAACCGCAGCCAGCAGTAGTTGCGCCGATTCATGACGGGGAACGGCCTTTTTATGCCGTGACAAGTCAAAACTTTGACACCGACCTTTATTATCAAAACGAGTTGGGCGTGCTTGGGTATAAAACCTATAAGTGGTCGTCCAAATCGCTAGGAAACTTTGAGCCCGTGTTTTCCTCCGGCACAGGTATGCCATATGCTAGTCTTGACTCCTTTGGACGGCAGCATATTTGTTGTGTCGGCAAAAAAGAGATTCTCTACCGGCAACGCGGTTTGGACGGAACCTTTTCCCCGGAGGTGCGTATTCCGCTTTCCTTTGCAGGAAACCCCCCTGCTCCGTACCTCCGGTTTGAGGAGGAGAAAATCTATATCATTTGGAGACAGGACCGGAGCATCCTGTATGCGACAAGCGTTAACGACGGGGAAAGCTTCTGCGCGCCAGTACGTCTGCTTTCGTCCGCTTCCAATTCAGTCCTGTTTACACTCCATCAAGGTTTTGAGCGGACATCGGCGCTGGGTTATTTTCTCAACGGAGAAATCAAATTTTATCCCATAGCTGCACCAAAGCCGTCAGCCCCAGTCCAACAGCCCGCACGCCCCCAAAAGCAGCCGTCTACACAGGAAAAGCCGGCACAAAGCGGGACAGCAAAAGAGCTCGAACGGCTGAAACGAGCGGTTTCTACGCTTGGCCGGGAACTGAGCGAGTTGAAAAACCGTGTCGAGCTTGTCGTTTCCATGCTGGAAAGCAAGCCACCGCAATCGTAAGCCAACTGCCGGAATGGTTCTCCTGTTAAACATATCTGTATTTTTTATGTAAATCTATTGAAAAATGTAAAAAATTCTGGTATAGTGATTAATAAGAATAGCTTTTACCGCTCCATATTGGAGTAAACTTTCACACGGGAGAAGGTGAGCCATTGGGGAACTATAAGCGGGCCTTTGCTGGCTTTATACGGGTTATAATCGTTCTGGTTGCCATAGCCGCCATTCTTGCCGCATGGCTGTATTATGAAAACATCGGCGTTACAGCGTCAAATTATACGATTTATTCCGCTAAGCTTCCCGCTGTTTTTGAAGATTATAAGATTGCCCTGTTGTCGGATTTCCATAATTCAGACAATTATGAAAAAATTTATAAGCACATTGAGGAACAAAAACCTGATATCATTGTATTGGCTGGAGATATGATTTCGCGTAGTGACGAAAATCCGAAAGACTGGTATAACCTGTCCAAGCTTTTAGACCTGCTTAGCGGTTATCCCATGTATTATTCGAGCGGTAACCACGAAAAATTTTTACCGCTCTACGATGAGTATATTCAATTTTTAAAAGAAAAGGGTGTAGTACCGCTCGAATCGGAGGCAGTGGAGATTGAGTACCGTGGAAGTAAAATTAACCTGATCGGGTATAAAGATATTGCTTACTCCGACGATGTCATGCGTCATGATGAGTTGCGGGAAGAACTTCGCGCTCTGCAAAAGAAAATCAAAGACCCGAATCTGTTTAACATTTTGATTTGCCATCGTGCCACCTTATTCGATACAGTATCAGAATTTCCATTTGATCTTGTTTTGTCCGGCCATACACACGGCGGACAGGTTGGTATTCCCGGCTTGAACCGGCTTGTATTGAAAATTAAGTATGGCGTTGATAAGTACGTAAAAGGTTACTATAGAAATGGCGACTCCCAGATGATTGTCAGCGGCGGGCTGTCAAAAATTCCGACGGAGCCACGCTTTTTCAATAATCCTGAGGTCGTTTTTGTTACACTTCGTACAACACAGTAAGAGCTCCTAACGCCTGATAACCATATTGGTATAAAATAAAGCCCCCGTTTGTCATAAGCGGGGGCTTTTATCTTTGTTATACATTGCGTTTATTCTGGCGTTATGACCGTCGCCATCCTTGTTTCCTCGTCCCATTCCACGGTATAGCCCATTTCCTCGGACAAGAACCGCAGCGGCACCATCGTCTTGTCGCCCACCAGCCTTGCCGGTACGTCCATCACGGTTTCTGCACCGTTCACGGTAGCCGTCGTGTTGTCGATTGCGAAGTTAATAGTCGTGTTCGCCTTTTTCGCCGTAGCTGTTTCTGTAGCCTCGTCCCACGTTACCTCCGCACCGAGCTGCTCGAACAGGAACCGCATGGGCACGAGCGTCCGGTCGGATTCGGTCACGGGCGGCGTTTCGAAGCCGAGGATCTCATTTCCTACCCGTACATACGGTGCATCTTTGATAGCGTTGAGCGCGTCATATACGGGTTGCTTGGGGGTGGTGAGGCGAAATTTTTTCAGGTCTATCACTAAATTGTCGCCATTTTCATAAATTTGCTGAATTTGATATGCCTGATAATAGCTATCCGCTGTGTATGGCTCATACGTTTTTAAATCTTTATCAAATGAAAGTACAACATTGTAAATACTGTCGTTTGTAATATACATTTTTGCTGGTAAATCATATTGCAATCGCCCAAATCCAGATTGTATCCTCCATTGTCCGAAAGAGGTGCCGCCTCCCGCCCGTTGATCACCTTCACTTACTAAACCATAGTAATCACTTCCGTTAAGAGAGAATAAATCTTCAAAAGCAAATAAACTTTCTTCTTTTTGCACCAAATTATTTAGCTTATATGTCACATTTCCAGTTTTTTCAGGAATCGCCCCACGTACCACCTCCCAATTTTCTAAATCCGTCGATGCATAGTATCCGAATCCGTTTGGACGTTCCACATAGCAATAATAGGTCCCGTCTACGTAGGTTGCCTTTTTAATATACTCATCATCCTCAAATCGAACAGTCTTAACAAGGTTAAAATTAATATCATAAAACTGGAGTGGTTCTATTCCAAACAAATATGGTCTTTCTTTTGCATATTTTGGCGCATTTGGATGATCTAAATAACCATCTCGCACCATAAAATACTCTCCAGTCCATATGCAATGGCTTGATAAACGTATTTTTTCTAAGTTGTTGGTATAGGACAAATATACATCTTCGTTCCCATTATACGCAAGCATTTGTCCGCCTGGGCCACGCAGGTTAATATATTTTACCCCATTAACCTCAATAAGTCCCGGTGGGTCTGTCTCCGGCAGTACCGTTTCTGTGCCATTTTCAAAATATTCCACATTCATGACAATTTCCGCCGATACCGGCATACAAAACAGAGTAACTATTACAAACATGAATATCCAAGTCATATATTTTTTCATCCTTTTCCCCTCCTTAACAATATCTGGCTCACTCCCATTATATATCCATGCAAATGAAAAAGCAATCACAAAATCATTGCAAGGACTTTACAATTTAGGTATAATAAAAACAATGGAAAATTTTCAAAAAAGGGGGGCTTTCATGGACAATGCAATCAATCTATCCCATATCACGCTCGGCGTGTGCTACTACCCAGAGCACTGGCCCGAATCCATGTGGCGCGACGACCTGCGCAGGATGAAGGAATACGGTATCGAGGTCGTACGTGTCGCCGAGTTTGCATGGAACAAATTTGAGCCGCGCGAGGGCGAATATACCTTTGACTTTTTTGACCGTTTTATGGAATTGGCGCAGGAGGAGAACCTTCAAATTATTTTCTGTACGCCTACTGCCACGGCACCGCTTTGGATGAGCCATAAATACCCAGAGATTCTCAACACAGATATCGACGGAAACCATATCCATCCCGGCCTGCGTCGGCAAACCAGCCTCAACTCGTCGGTGTATCTGGACTTTTCAGCCAAAATCACTGAGCAGCTCGCGCGCCATTATTCGAGCTATCCAAACTTGATTGGCTGGCAGCTTGATAACGAAATCAACTGTGAAAAAGACGTTTATTATTCTGAGAGCGACCATATCGCCTTTCGGCAGTATTTGAAGGACAAGTATGGCACGCTTGACCGCCTCAATGCGGCAATGGGGACAGCGTTCTGGAACCAAACATACAGCGACTGGAAAGAGATATTTCTGACCCGGCGGACAAATTTTCCTGGTGAAACCAATCCCCATATGCAGCTTGAGGAAAAACGCTTTATCTCAGACTCGGCAACCCGCTTTTTAAAGCTCCAAGCTGACATTATCAAGCGCTACCGCCGCGACGGACAATTCATTACGACTAATGGTCTGTACGGCCATCTGGATTACCACAAGCTGACGAACGACGTTTTAGACTTTATTACTTACGACAATTATCCGAACTTCGCCCACGAAACAAACATTGATCCAAAGGAAACGAACGGCCTGGAGGACCGAAACGCCTCCTTCCGGCTGATGTATACGCGCAGTATTTCTCCTCTGTTCGGAATTATGGAACAGCAGGCCGGAGGCGGCGGATGGAACTTCCGTATCGCGCAGAATATGCCAAAGCCGGGCCAGATACGGCTTTGGACCTATCAGGCAATTGCGCACGGCGCGGACTTTGTCAGCTATTTTCGCTGGCGCACCTGTACCTTTGGCACAGAGATGTACTGGCACGGTTTGAATAATTACTCAAACTATCCAAGCCGCCGGATCGACGAAGTTGCCCGAATTGATAGCGAAAGAAAAAGGCTCGGCGGTCTTGCCGGTGCACGCTATGTCGCCGAAACTGCCCTTATCGCGGACTATGACAATGAATGGGCGGGTGAGCACGATGTATGGCATGGTACGTGCGATAAGGCCAGCAACGACGCATGGTTCTGCTGCCTGCAAAAACGACACGTTCCGCTTGACATGGTTTACCTGACGGACGATACACTTCTTACAGACCTGCAGCGTTACCGGCAAATTATCTATCCCCACGGTGCGATTCTGACCGAAAAGCGTGCCACCCTGCTCTATGACTATGTAAACAATGGCGGGACATTGATTCTCGGTTGTCTGACCGGGTATAAAAATGAAACGGGAATCTGCCGCATGGAGCCAGTTCCTGGGCCGCTGTCAAACCTGTGCGGCGTAGAGGTACACGACTTTACCGCACTAACCAAATTTGATGTGCCGGAACAAATTGTGTGTGAGGGACGTACCGTAAGCGCGCCGATTTATAATGAAATTTTAGAGCCGACAGATGGAACGCCAATCGGGTATTTCCGCCACAACTATTATGACGGCGCACCCGCTATTGTACATAAGGCTACCGGCAAAGGCCAGACCTACTACGTGGGCAGCGCTTTTGCGGAGGATACGGCGGCGCTTGTTGCGGATATAGTTGGGATTAAAACGCCGCTGAACCTCAGCAGCGTGCTCCGCCTACCGGAAACCGTCGAACTGGCTGTCCGGGAAAAGGCGGGAATACGTTATATTTTCCTTTTAAATTATAAGAATTTACCGGCAAAAATCACGCTTAGCACTCCATTAAAAGAACTTTTGAGCGGACAGATGCTACAAGGCGAGTGCGAAATCAGCGGCTATGACTGTTTGATACTGGCACAACAATTCTGATATAAATTCTCTGTTGCCGGTTTTGCGATAAAGCCTAACGCCCCCAGCTCATGCTCACGGTGTCGTCGGGCTTTATTTAAATATATTTCTGCGCCTGACGAACCCATACAGGTTTGCTATACTTATAATAGCGTTATATAACACCGCTATATGAAAGAGGAGGCGCGTCCATCGTTCAACACGACTTTGCCAGCCTTTCCCTTCAAAAGCAGTCTGATAATATGGGTGAGATTTCTGGAATGAAAGCCTAATTTAAGGCGTTATTTCCAGACTGATTCAGGAAAAAACGGTTCTTGTCATTGCACATCAAATGCGAATGGTAGCCGGCGAGGACAAGATCGTTATCCTCGCAAACGGAGTCGTCAAGGAACATGGTTCCCCGATACGTCATCCAGAACGGTGGCCTGTACAACCGCATGGTAGAGTTCCAGACGGAGAGTCAAGCTAGGTCGCTGAGAGGACTGGTTTCGCAAATTTTTAAACGGCACAGCCCATTGCTTACAGGCTATGCCGTTTGTCTTTATAAAAATAAAAAATAGAGTAAGCGAAGCTTACTCTATTTTGGTTGCGGAACTAGGATTCGAACCCAGACAAAGCGAGTCAGAGTCGCTTGTGCTACCCTTACACAATTCCGCATTACCGCTAAGGCACGGTAAATATAATATACTATTTTTCGCCTTCTGTCAAGTATTTTTTCTGATTTTTCAAAAAAATATGCATTTCGGTACGGAAAACCCGTATCGAAATGCACTTAGCTATCCATTTACATTGCAAGAAATTTCTCCAGCCGGTCAAGCCCCTCTTTGATACTCTCCATACTTGTCGCATAAGACCAACGCACATAACTATCTGCGCCAAAGCCGCTGCCCGGTACAACCGCCACATTTGCTTTCTCCAAAAAGGCGTTTGCAAAATCGTCGCTTCCGCCAATGGTACATCCTGCAATTTCCTTCCCAATCAGTTTGGAGATATTCATGAGAACATAGAACGCCCCGTGCGGACACAGGCACGACACGCCGTCCATGCGGTTAATCCGTTCCACCATATAATTCCGGCGCTCCAAAAATGCGCTGCGCATCATCTCCACCGTTTCCGTCGGGCCGTCAAGCGCAGCAACCGCTGCCGCCTGTGCAATCGTGTTCGGGTTTGACGTTGCGTGGCTCTGTACATTGCCCATAACCTTTGCAAGCGCTGCATTGGAGGCTGTATAGCCAATTCTCCACCCCGTCATGGCATACGTCTTGGAAACGCCGTTTACCACAATTGTTAAATCCTTAATCGCGTCTCCAAAGGTCGCAATACTGACCGGCTTGCCCTCATAAGTCAAATGCTCGTAAATTTCGTCCGACACAACATAGATATCATGCTCCACCGCAACCTGCGCAATCGCCCTAAGCTCCTCTTCCGTATAAACCATACCGGTCGGATTGCTCGGAGAATTGATGATAATTGCTCTTGTTTTCGGCGTAATAACCGCTTTCAGATCCTCGATTGAAAACTTGAAATCGTTTTCTTCCTTCGTAGGCAAAATCACCGGAACGCCGTCCGCAATCTTGACCATCTCCGGATAACTCACCCAATACGGCGCCGGAATGATTACCTCGTCGCCCGGGTCGCAGATTGCCATAAAAACATTCACAAGCGAGTGCTTTGCACCATTCGATACAACAATGTTCGCCGGCTCGTAGTCCAAACCATTGTCACGCTTAAATTTCCGGCATATTGCCTGCTTCAGCTCAAGCGTGCCGGATGCCGGCGTATATTTTGTCTTTCCCTGGTTAATTGCCGCAATCGCAGCGTCCTTGATATGCTGCGGCGTATCAAAGTCCGGCTCTCCAGCGCCAAAACCGACCACATCAAGCCCCTGTGCTTTCATACTTTTAAACTTTGCATCAATCGCAAGTGTGGACGACGGGCTGATACCGCTTGCCTTTTTTGCTATGCTGCTCATCCAAATTCCCTCCAACGTAACTTTTTGAATCAAAAGTATTGTTTTCTTTCATTTTATATCTTTAAAACGCTTCTATTTTACCATATCGAATTACATTTTGCAAGATAATATTGAAAATCTTTTAATTTTTTCTCTTGTTTTCCATCATTTTTTAAGAAGCGTCAGGATTCTGACTCTCCAATTTCACTCTTTAGTTTGCCTAACGCTTTTGTTTCAATACGTGATACATAGGAACGGGAAATATTGAGCAGCTTTGCAATCTCACGCTGCGTGGCGGGCTCACAGTTACCAAGCCCATAGCGCATTTTCAGCACTTTTTTCTCCCGTGGACTGAGTTTCTGTTCAATTGCCTCATACAATTTCTTAACCTGTGACTTGAGGGCCAAAGAATCGTCAATATCCTCGTCATCGCTGTATATGACATTTAAAAGCGATATGGTATTTCCCTCGCTGTCAGTGCCGATTGGGTCTTGCAGAGAGGTTTCACGCTGTCGGTTTTTACCCGCGCGCATTACCATGAGGATTTCATTTTGAATGCACCGTGCCGCATACGTTGCCAGACGAATCTTCTTCGTTTCATCAAAGCTGTCAATTGCCTTAATCAGTCCAATTGTCCCAATGGAAATCAGGTCATCCGAATCGTTTCCGGCCGTGGGCGCATATTTTTTTACAATGTGCGCCACAAGCCGGAGATTATGTTCTATCAGTTTTCCACGCGCTTCCTCGTCCCCTGCCTTGCACCGGCGCAGATATTCGCGCTCCTCCTGTGCGCCGAGCGGCTTTGGAAATGCGTAATTTCCCGATACATACCCGGATAAAAAGAACTGATAAAACAAATTAACAATGTACCCAAACAAGAAACTAAACAAGCCGCACCCCTCCCAATTGAAAAACCGGATACTTCCAATATATGCTTCTATCCCCGGTTTGGTGTCTGTCCCGTTTATTTCCTGACAAGCAGGGGTTTATAGTCATAAAAAAGAGCGGCCGTATGCGCCCTCTTTCAGCACGCGCATAAACCGCTCCTTCACTTTTTGAGTATTCTCTCTAAATGGGCAATGTCGAGCAAATTCACTGTTTCAAATTTCCCTTTATAAAACACACCCCAATTATTAAAGACGCAAGGCAGCGTCTTTGCCTTTTGCAGCGTATCTACCTGGCAGAGAGAAGCCGGAACATCACGTTCTCTGCAATATTGCCGAATTGCCTCCACAGTTTGATAAATATAGGGGCACTGCATATCATAATAAATGGTTAGCCCCTCCTGTTCTATCTTTGGCTCTTTCACACTTTGTGCAAACTCCGGCTTTGTGCCATCGAAGGAAAGCGCAAGCAGCTCGTAGCCTTCCTCTGTTGTATCTACAGTTTCAAATCCATACTTTCTGGCAAAAGACTGGTCGGACAGCCATGCCTTTTGCTTATTTGCTCCCAGCATACATACGCCGGACTTGCCCTTCTCCTTTGCATCGGACAGGCAATATTCCATCAGCATACGGCCGTAGCCCTTTCCTCTGTACTCCTTTCCCAGTACCCACAAACAATAGATGTAGTAATAATTATCCCCGATAATTGGAACCCACGCCGTTTCAAGCGGGGCATATTCGATAAAGACTGCCGCCTTTGCATTCAGCTTGCGAAAAACATGCCCTTCTCTGATTCGTTCAGAGAGCCATTGCCGTTTTGCTTCCACGCCCGGGTGCATTTTTTTACTGCGGATAATACAGCATAAATGCTCTTGGGCGAGGTTATCTTCCGTTAAATTGATAAACTCCATATGCCGGTTCCCTTCTTTCCACCTCAGTTTTGTACTTTAGGCGCATTGCAGCGTAATCACGACAAGTTCCGGCCGGTTAAACAGGCGCGGCACCCTGACTGCATTCCCGATTCCCCTGCTGACAATGTACGTCTTGTCCGCAGCGTCATAGCGTCCGCCGCTGTATTTGGGGAACCAGTCGCCGTGCGGCGACTTCAACCCATCCACAAACGGCAGGCGTACCTGCCCACCGTGCATATGCCCGGAGAGAACCAAATCATATTCCTTATCATTGAAATAGTCCAGCATATTGGCCCGGTGAAACATCAGGATATGGTATGCCTCGCCCTTTTCAATCTGTTTGTCTGCCGCGGCAACGTATTCCATCGCTTCCGCGTCGTCCCAGGTATTTGGGTCGGATATCCCGGACAGGGTAATCGTTTCACCGTCTTTTTCAATCCGTACCGACTCGTTTTCTAAAAACGTGATAGGGTACGTGCCCTCTAACTCCTGTATAAACTCGTCAACCCCCTCCGACCAGACGTCGTGGTTTCCTGTCACGGCATACACCTGCTCCGGCAGCTTGCAGGTACGCAGAAGATTTGTTACCACCTCTCTGCTGCCCGCAACGCCTTCGTCGACCAAATCGCCCGCAACGCAGAGCATATCCGCGTTCTGCGCCTCAATTGCCTCGTAAAGCGACGCATTGTCGCCGTCAAATACCTTTCCCTGTATATCAGCAAGCAGGACGATTTTGTATCCATCGAACGAACGTGGAAGCTTCTCGTTCCGTATGGTGTAATGCGTTAGCTCTAATGTTCCATTCTGCCAGTATAGGAATGGGCGCAGGCCAACCGCCGCAACTATGACAGCCGCTACAGCTACCGCAGTCAAACTGGCCCAAATGATTCCTTTTCGCGTCACCTTTACCGCCTCCCGTTCCTATTCTATCATTCCATATCCAATTGTACAAGCCTCTTTTCTTTTTTATAATTTTGTGCTATACTGATTCAGAGGTGAGCACATGCGAACAGTTACCGTCACCGCCAATGATGCGGGCCAGCGGCTCGACCGGTTTATGACAAAGTTTTTTCCCGCCATGCCGCAAAGCTTTATTTACAAATCCATCCGGAAAAAGTGTGTGCGCGCAAACGGGAAGCACATCAAAGAAAATTATCAGCTGCAAGCTGGAGATATCCTCAGTTTTTATATCCGGGATGAATTTTTTTCCGTACCGGAGCCAGAGCAGGCGTTCCGCACCATCATACCCAAACTTGACATTGTATACGAGGACGAAAATCTCCTGTTGGTTAATAAGCCGGCAGGCTTAGTTGTCCATGAGGACGAATCCAAGACGCAAAATACTCTGATTGCACAAATCCAGAGTTATTTGTATCGCAAAGGTGAATATGACCCCGAACAGGAGCAGACGTTTGCACCTGCACTGTGCAACCGGATTGATCGGAACACGGAGGGGATCGTTCTCGCCGCCAAAAACGCGGAAACGCTCCGTATTCTAAATCAAAAAGTCAAAGACCGGGAGATTCATAAATATTATCTCTGCCTTGCTTTTGGCAGGTTTGTAAAGCCGGAAGGTGAAGCGCGCGCCTATCTGTGGAAGGATGAGCGCAAAAAACAGGTATCCATTTCCGATACGCCGCGTGCAGGATATAAAACAATTGTCACGCGCTACCGTGTGCTTGGATACCGGGCGGGAATCAGCCTGGTTGAGGTTGACCTCGTGACCGGGCGGACCCATCAAATCCGCGCGCATCTGGCCCACATGGGGCATCCGCTCGTCGGGGACGGGAAATACGGCAAAAATGCTGAAAATAAGCGCGCTGGTCGGACATACCAGGCACTATGTGCATACCGGCTCCGCTTTGATTTTACAACAGATGGTGGGATGCTGACATACCTCAACGGACGCGAGTTTCAAATAAATCAAGTATCGTTTACCAAAGGGTTTATAAGCAATAAAAATGGGATATAAAGGGATGAAAAACATGAATATTACATTTGAAAAGGTTGAAAAGAACGGTGATATTACCGCTTTGGCAGCGCTTGCCAACCAGATATGGCACGAATATTTTCCCTGTATTCTCACGGAAGCGCAAATCGACTATATGGTTGAGAAATTTCAATCCGCGCCTGCCATGGAACAGCAGATTGCCAGCGCGGGGTACGAATACTACTTTATTTGTAAGGACGGCGTACGCGTCGGTTATACGGGCTTTGTGCGCGAGGAAGAAAAAATGTTTTTGAGTAAATTGTATCTCAAAAAAGAATACCGTGGACAGGGGATTGCAAGCCGCGCGTTTGAATTTTTGGAGCAGGAATGCAGGCGTTCCGGCCTGCGTGCCATCTATCTGACGGTAAACCGCCACAATGACAACACCATCGCGGTATACGAGAAAAAAGGATTTCATACTGTAAAAGAGCAGGCGGCAGACATCGGTTGTGGTTATGTCATGGACGATTATGTGATGGAGCATAACGTTGTCTGATATATTTTAAAAGAGAAAAAAGGACTGACAAACGAATTGTCAGTCCTTTTTTGAATTCTGATTAGATAAGCTCCAGAACAGCCATTTCCGCTGCGTCGCCGCGTCTTGGCCCAATCCGTACGATTCTTGTATAACCGCCCGTCCGGTCCGCATACTTCGGCGCAATCTCGCTGAAGAGCTTCGCTACAACGTCCTCACGTGTAATAAATGCCAACGCCTGACGTCTCGAATGCAATGTATTTTCTTTTCCGAGTGTAATCATTTTTTCGGCCATGCTTCTCGTTTCCTTTGCACGGGTCACCGTCGTTTCGATACGGCCCGTGTCAAGAAAGCTCGTCACGAGATTGCGAAGCATCGCGATTCTTTGGTCGGTCGGACGACCTAATTTTCTTGTACCCGGCATAACCAAACCTCCTTTGAATCAAAATACCGTATTTTCTGTCCGCTCTTAGTCGTCTTCTTTATGAAGCGACAAGTTTAGGGACTCTAATTTGTGAATTACTTCCTCCAATGACTTTCTGCCCAGATTGCGGACCTTCATCATGTCCTCCTCCGTCTTGTTCGCAAGGTCTTCTACTGTATTGATTCCTGCGCGCTTTAAGCAGTTGTACGAGCGAACCGACAAATCCAGCTCCTCGATCGTCATTTCGAGAACTTTTTCCTTCTTGCTCTCTTCTTTTTCTACCATGATTTCAACATTCTTTGCATTATCGGAGAGGTCAATAAACAGTGACAAATGCTCGCTCATAATCTTCGCCGCAAGGCTGATTGCCTCATTCGGCTTGAGCGTACCGTTCGTCCATACCTCAATTGTCAGCTTGTCAAAATCGTAAGCCGCGCCGACACGCGCCGGCTCAACCTTGTAGTTGACTTTCTTGACCGGCGTATAAATCGAATCGACCGGAATTACGCCGATAATCTGCTGCGGCGCGCTTTCCCGATTCTTTTCCGCCGAGATATAGCCCCGGCCCTTCGACATGGAAAGCTCAATATAGAGCTTTGCATCTTCGCCGAGCGTTGCAATATATAAATCAGGGTTCAAAATCTCGATGTCTGCATCCGTCTTAATATCGCCTGCCGTCACCACGCATGGCCCCTGCGCGTCGATATAGACCGACTTTGGCTCATCGCTGTGGATTTTTGCCGCAATACCTTTGATATTGAGCACAAGCTCCGTCACATCCTCTTTTACGCCGGGAATAACGGAAAACTCATGGAGCACGCCATCAATCTTGATCGAATTGACTGCCGCGCCGGGAAGGGAAGACAGCAAGATTCTGCGAAGAGAATTGCCGAGGGTTGTTCCATAACCGCGCTCAAGAGGTTCTACAACAAATTTGCCGTAATGATCCTCCTCGCGCATCTCTATGCATTCCACTCTGGGCTTTTCCATTTCTATCATTCCAAAACCCTCCTTTTTACTCGGAATCGTAACACAACCAGTATTCTGTTACAACTCGTATCACTATCTATCCGTTTCGCTTTTACCGAGGGTAAATCGTTATTATTTCGAGTACAACTCGACGATCAGGTGCTCCGCCACGTCGTATTCGATATCTTCCCGATTGGACAGACGTACGACCTTACCTGTGAAGGTTTCTCTGTCCATATCGAGCCACTGAGGAATGACACGTTTTGCATTCTCTTCTACGATTTGCTTGATTCTAACCGAGCCTCTGCTCTTTTCCTTAACGGAAATCACATCGCCCGCCTTTACCAGATAGGACGGAATGTCTACCTTGTGGCCATTAACCAGAATGTGGCCGTGGTTAACAATCTGTCTTGCTTCCCGCCTTGTATTAGCAAGCCCCAGACGGAACACTACGTTGTCCAGTCTCGACTCTAAAAGCTGGAGAAGCATTTCACCTGTTATGCCGTTCTTCTTAACCGCCATCTCATAGTACTTCCGGAACTGCTTTTCCAACACGCCGTAGATAAACTTAACCTTCTGCTTCTCGTTGAGCTGCAGGCCGTACTCCGACTGCTTCTTTCTGCCCTTTTTCGGGTTTCTGTTTGACTTTTTATCAATACCCAGAACTGTAGGCTCAATGCCCAATGTTCTGCATCTTTTCAGTATAGGCTGAGTATTTTTTGCCATGCTCTTTTTCCTCCTTTTCTCAATGAATCAGACTCTTCTTCTCTTAGGCGGTCTGCAGCCGTTGTGAGGAATAGGCGTTACATCCTTAATCATGTTAATATCAAGGCCTGCCGCCTGCAGCGCACGGATTGCAGCCTCTCTGCCCGCGCCCGGACCCTTTACGTAAACTTCAATGCTCTTGAGCCCATGCTCCATTGCAGCCTTTGCAGCCGTCTCCGCAGCCATCTGCGCCGCAAACGGCGTGCTCTTACGCGAACCGCGGAAGCCCAAGCCGCCTGCACTTGCCCACGAAATCGCATTACCAGCAACGTCCGTGATTGTAACAATCGTATTGTTGAAGGTGGAGCGAATATGAGCTGCGCCTTTTTCTATATTTTTCCTGTCCCTACGCTTTGTACGGGTGGTCTTTTTTGTTGTTGCTTTAGCCATTTAGCCAATTCCCTCCTTTATTACTTCTTCTTATTCGCGATTGTCCTTGCCGGGCCTTTTCTCGTTCTTGCGTTCGTCTTGGTTCTCTGTCCGCGAACGGGAAGTCCCTTTCTGTGGCGGATGCCGCGGTAGCAGCCAATTTCCATCAATCTCTTGATATCGAGCGCCACCTGCCGGCGCAGGTCGCCCTCAACCGTGTAATTCGCGTCGATGGCTTCACGCAGCTTGCCGATCTCATCCTCAGTCAAATCTTTTACTCTTGTATCAGGATTTACTCCCGTTGCAGCGATAATCTTGCTCGCCGCACTTCTGCCGATACCGTAGATATAAGTAAGGCCAATTTCCACTCTCTTTTCTCTCGGTAAGTCAACTCCGGCTATTCTTGCCATACTTGTTTACACCTCCAAATAAGCTCTTGTAAATGCTTCGCAGGCTTCTGTGAGCAAACCTGCCCGGACGCGCGATTCGCGCCCGCAAGGCCCTGCCGGGCCGTCATCTAGCCTTACACTAAAATGCGAAGCCACTGCATTTTAATCTCACCAGGCTCAAAACCTGCTTTGGCCCGGCGTGCAAAAGGCACGCCTCAGCCGCGGCCGCAGCAGATTATAGGCAAATTTTGTGTAACGCTTTCCGCGTCTGTACGCTGCGCAAAAATCAGCCCTGCTTCTGCTTATGCTTTGGGTTCTCGCAGATTACCATGAGCTTGCCCTTGCGCTTAATCATTTTGCACTTTTCACAAATAGGCTTTACAGACGGTCTAACCTTCATTTTACACCCATCCTTTCTTTCGATCCAGACACATCACGTCCGGACAGTACCTCGCCGCGCGCCAAAGCGCGCATGGTCCTTTGCGGCTCATGCCGCAGGCGGCAGCTTATTTTGCACGCCATGTGATCCTTCCGCGCGTCAAATCGTACGGCGACAGCTCAACCGTCACCTTATCTCCCGGAAGGATTCGGATGAAATTCATCCTGAGCTTGCCTGAAATGTGAGCAAGTATCCTGTGCCCATTTTCAAGCTCTACCTGGAACATTGCATTTGGCAGTGCTTCCACAACAGTGCCCTCAATTTCAATCATATCGTCCTTTGCCACGGATAAAGCCCCCTTTCAGTTCGTCTTGCTCTTCTCGCAAAACTCCGCCAAAGCCCTGCGGATTTCGGTGTTTGTCACCTTTTTGCCTTCTTTTATTTTATCACTTACATAGTCACAAACTGTATTTGTGACCGCAAGGTGTTTTAGTTTTTTCTTCTTGGGCGAATCGCTCTTGCGCAGGTCGCCGTCGCACAGATAGGCAAACTCCCCTTCCATCGCTACAACGATAAAGCTGCGCCCCTTGTCGCGTCCCGCCTTCGAAATTACAACGCTGCCAACACAGACGTCCAAAAAAATCACCTCAATAATTTCTTTCCCATCATTGGGTCAGAATCTCGCATACGCCGTCCGTAATCAGAATCGTATGCTCATAATGAGCAGAGAGCGAACCATCGTCCGTCCTTACCGTCCAGTCGTCGTCCTCCACATATACGCCGTAGCCGCCCGCATTTACCATCGGCTCTACTGCAATCGTCATTCCAGCCATCAGCCGCGGCCCGTGTCCCGGCCTGCCGAAGTTGAGTATACTCGGATCCTCGTGCAGATTTTTGCCGACGCCATGGCCCGTATAGTCCCGCACAACGGAAAAACCATTCTCTTCCACATAATTACCAATTGCTGCGCTGATGTCACCAATCCGGTTCTTCCGCGTTGCAAACTGGATTCCCTCATAGAAGCTCTGCCGAGTCACATCAATCAGACGCTGTGCATCGGCGCTGATTTTGCCAACAGGAAATGTCTTGGCGCTGTCGCCGTGATATCCCTTGTAGCACGCGCCGATGTCAAGGCTGATGATATCGCCCTCACACAGCTTCGTATTGTCCGGAATGCCATGAATTACCGTATTGTTGATAGAAGCACAAATGCTGGCCGGGAACCCGCCGTAGTTCAAAAACGACGGCGTAGCTCCGTGGCTGCGGATATAATCGTACGCAATATGGTCGAGTTCTTTTGTCGTAACGCCCGGCTTAACCGCACGCCGCAGAGCTTCAAACGTCCCCGCGACAATTTTGCCCGCCTGGCGCATCAAGTCTACCTCTTTGTGCGATTTAATTGTAATCATAGTGCCTCCGTAAGGCCGAGCGCCTGAAACAGCGCTGCTTTGATTTCCTCTACGCTGCCAACGCCATTCACGCACTTCAGCTTACCACAAACCTTGTAATAATCCTTAATCGGCTCAGTCTGCGCATGATATACACTCATCCGGTTCTGAATCGTTTCCAAGCTGTCGTCCGCCCGCTGAATCAGCTCGCCGCCACACTTGTCACAAACATCACCTTTTGCAGACGGATTGTTCTTGATATGGAACGTCGCCTTACAGTTTTTGCACTCGCGCCGTCCGGTCAGACGTTCAATGATCGCCTCGTCCGGAACCTCAAGCGAAAGCGCCACATCAATTGCATTTGGCAGCATATCGTCCAGCGCCTGCGCCTGTGCGACCGTACGCGGGAATCCATCTAAAATATAGCCGTTTTTGCAATCTGCTTCTGTGAGTCTGTCCTTTACAATACCGATTACAACCTCATCCGGCACAAGCTCGCCCTTGCTGGTGTAGCCTTCTGCCGTCTTGCCGAGTTCTGTCTTGTTTGCAATCGCCTCACGAAGCATTGCCCCGGTGGAAATGGTAGGAATCTTCGCCGCTTCGGCAATGTATGCCGCCTGCGTGCCTTTGCCTGCCCCCGGAGGGCCTAAAAATACCAGTTTCATGTTCTTCCACCTCTTTTTGACCTCATATCTAAGTCACATTAAAACATTATTGCCAGTCTGTTTCTCTTTTAAACCGTATTCTACTCAAGGAAGCCCTTGTAGTGACGCATGAGCATCTGCGACTCGATCTGCTTTACAGTTTCAAGCGCAACACCCTCTACAATCAGCAGGGATGTGCCGCCAAGCATCATGCTCGGTACAATGCCGCTGAACGCCATCGGGAACACTGCGATGAATGCCAGGAACAGCGCGCCAACCAAAACAACGCGGTTGAGCACCTTCGCAATATAGTCGCTCGTCGGCTTACCCGGACGAATGCCCGGCACAAAGCCGCCGTTCCGCTTGATGTTGTTTGCCATTTCAACCGGATTGAACTGCATTGCCGTGTAGAAATACGTAAAGAAGATAATCAATACAAAATAAATAATTGCATAAACCCAGCCGCCAGGTGAAATCACCTCAAAGAAGCTGTGCCAAAATCCCGTTTCCGGAATCCCGCCTGCAAACTGCGCAATCGTAGCCGGGAAGGATACGATACTCGACGCAAAGATGATCGGGATAACGCCCGCCATAGCAACCTTGATCGGGATGCTGGTGCTCTGGCCGCCGTACATCTTACGTCCAACCACACGCTTTGCATACTGTACCGGGATTCTGCGCTCTGCATTGTTCATAAATACAACAAAGCCCATAACTGCGATAGCAAGCACAATAATCAGCACGAGCCAGATTACATTGAGCATGCTCAGGTTCGCACCCAAAAACTCATTGTAAAGCGTCATGCACGCCTGCGGCAGTCTGGAAACGATACCTGCAAAAATAATCAGCGAAATACCGTTGCCAATGCCTTTGTCTGTGATTTCCTCGCCAAGCCACATAATAAACGCCGTACCAGCCGTAAACGTCATTGCAATTACCAAAAACGACATAACACCCGGGTTATCAACAACGCCATAAGCCTGCAGCGTGAAGTAAAGGCCAATCGCCTGAATCAACGCCAGCACAACCGTACCGTAACGGGTAATGCTGTTGATTTTCTTTCTTCCCTCTTCGCCCTCTTTACGCAGGCGCTCCAAGGCAGGAATGGCAACCGTCAAAAGCTGCATGATAATGGATGCGTTAATGTACGGCGTGATACCCATTGCAAAAATCGTTGCATTAGAGAACGCACCACCCGTGAACGTATCCAACAGGGAAAACAGGCCCATGCCGCCGTCCTGCGACATAAATGCAGCCATGGCGTCCGCGCTAAGCCCCGGTACCGGGATAACGCTGCCAAGCCTGTAGATGATAAGCATCATGACCGTGAAAAGCATCTTTCTTCTTAAATCGGGTATCGACCAGGCATTTCGTAGTGTCTTAAACAATTAAATCACCTCTGCCTTTCCGCCTGCTGCGGCAATCTTGCTGGCAGCCGATTCCGTAAATTTCGCTGCTTTTACCGTCAGAGGTTTCGTGATCTCACCTCGTCCAAGAATTTTAATCCCGTCCTTAATTTTGCTAATCACGCCTGCTTCTTTCAGAAGCTCTGCCGTAACCTCTGTGCCTTTTTCAAACCGCTCTAAAACTTCTACATTTACTGCAACATACTCTTTGGCAAAAATATTGGTAAACCCGCGTTTCGGAAGACGACGGTAAATCGGCATCTGGCCGCCTTCAAAGCCCGGCCGTACACCGCCGCCGCTGCGCGCGTTCTGACCCTTGTGACCCTTGCCTGCGGTCTTACCGTTGCCCGTACCCGGACCGCGGCCCTTTCTCTTTGCCACAAACTTAGAACCCTCTGCAGGTTGAAGTTCATCAAGTCTCATTGTGCTGCACCTCCTTTTGTTTTAACCTGGATTTAAGCTTCCTCTACCGTAACCAGGTGGGAAACCTTGTTGATCATACCTCTGATTTGGGGCGTATCCTTCTTTTCCACTACGCTGCGAATCTTGTGAAGGCCAAGCGCCTTAACCGTAGCAATCTGGTCGTCTTTGCGGCCAATTGTGCTCTTTACAAGCGTAATTTTCAGTGTTTTTGCTCCAGCCATCTATTTTTCCTCCTTAACCCAGCAATTCTTCTACGCTCTTGCCGCGCCGTTTTGCCACTTCTTCAGCAGAAGTAAGCGAAGCAAGACCTTCGATTGTGGCTCTAACCACATTCCTCGGGTTATTGGAACGAAGGGACTTGGTTCGGATATTGCGAATCCCAACGAGCTCAAAAACCGCTCTGGCCGGGCCGCCTGCGATAACGCCCGTACCTTCCGCAGCCGGCTTAATCAATACGCGGCCTGCGCCAAACTCGCCGATTATCTCGTGCGGAACCGTACCCTCTACCAGAGGAACCGTGATCATGTTCTTCTTTGCATCCTCGATGCCCTTCCGGATTGCATCCGGAATTTCTGCCGCTTTGCCCGTACCGTAACCAACGTGTCCGTTCTCGTCGCCTACAACGACCAGCGCGCTGAAACGGAACGTACGGCCGCCCTTAACAACCTTCGCAACACGGCTTATATTTACAACTTTTTCTTTAATATCCAGTGTAGCTGCGTCAATTCTGTCCTGCATGGTATCCCTCCTTCTTATTAAAACTCCAATCCGCCTTCTCTTGCGCCTTCTGCGAGCGCTGCAACTCTTCCGTGATAGAGATAGCCGCTGCGGTCAAATACAACGGACTTGATGCCCTTTGCAGCCGCGGCCTCAGCCAACTTCTTCCCTACCTCTTTTGCAGCGTCCACATTGCCGCCGTACGAATCGTCCTTCAAGCTAGAAGCGGATACGATTGTGACACCGTTTTCGTCATCTATAAGCTGCGCATACATGTTCTTCAGGCTGCGGTACACGCTCAGGCGCGGACGCTCTGCCGTACCGTGAATCTTTTTCCTGATTCGCATATGGCGCTTTAATCTTGCCTTATTGCTTGACTTTTTGTTTACCATTTACAATCCACTCCTTTCTTATTTTTTGCCGCCTGCTTTACCTTCCTTGCGGCGGATTACTTCATCAGCATACTTGATGCCCTTGCCCTTGTACGGCTCCGGCGGACGCATCTCGCGTACCTGCGCCGCAAACTGGCCTACGTTCTGCTTGTCCGTGCCCGAGATAACAATCTGGTTCGGCTGCGGAACGTCAATCGTAATGCCTGCCGGCGGGTCCATCTCAACCGGGTGGGAGAAACCGAGCGTGAGGTTGAGCTTGTTGCCCTGCTTTGCCGCTCTGTAACCAACGCCGTTGATTTCCAATGTCTTGGAAAACCCTTCCGTAACACCAATTACCATGTTGTTAATCAGCGTTCTTGTAAGGCCGTGCAGGGATTTATGCTCCTTGTCTTCTGAAGGCCGTTTTACAAGCAATGTATTATCATTTTTTTCAATAATCATATCTCTGTGCAGCTTCTTCGACAGCGTACCCTTCGGGCCTTTGACTGTCACTGCATTCTCAGCCTCAATCTTTATATCGACTCCTGCCGGAATCGTAATCGGGCTGTAGCCAATTCTTGACATTTGTGTTACACCTCCTAATAAATACTCAAAGCGCGATTACCAGATAAACGCCAGTACCTCGCCGCCGATGTGGTTCGCACGTGCTTCTTTGTCGGTCATGATTCCCTTCGACGTAGAAATAATGGCGATGCCCAGCCCACGGAGTACCTTCGGCAGCTCGTCTGCGCCGGCATAAATTCTCAGGCCCGGACGGGAAACCCGCTTAAGCCCTGTAATCACCTTCGACTTATTCTCGCCGTATTTCAATGTCACTCTGATTATTCCCTGCTTGGAATCCTCTATAACCTGAAAATTCTTAATATATCCTTCATCCAACAAAATCTGCGCAATCGCTTTTTTCATATTGGAAGCGGGGATGTCAACTGTAGCGTGCTTTGCCGAGCTTGCGTTCCGAATCCGGGTCAACAAGTCAGCGATCGGATCTGTGATTTGCATTTTTTTACCTCCTTCCAAGAACTTGGATTCTGGAGCAGCTTATGCACGACTGCCCTCAGAAAGAATCGTTTACCGCGGCCCATCTCACGCCCGGGCCGCCTGCGCCTTACCAGCTCGCCTTTTTCACGCCCGGAATCTGGCCCTTGTAAGCCAGCTCGCGGAAGCAAATACGGCAAATGCCATACTTTCTCAGATAAGCGTGCGGTCTGCCGCAGATTTTGCACCGGTTATACGCCTGCGTGCTGTATTTCGGAGCTTTCTGCTGTTTCAAAATCATTGCTTTTCTTGCCACTTTGCGTACCTCCTTAATTCGCCGACGCAAACGGTGCGCCCATCAGCGTCAAAAGCTCGCGGGCCTCTTCGTCCGTCTTTGCGGTGGTAACCATAATAATATCCATACCCCGAATCTTGTCAATCTTATCGTAATCAATCTCCGGGAAAATCAGCTGTTCCTTAATACCTACAGCGTAGTTGCCGCGGCCGTCAAAGGAGTTCGCGCTGATACCGCGGAAGTCGCGGACACGCGGAAGCGCCACGTTAAAGAAACGGTCGAGGAACTCATACATCCGGCTGCTTCTCAGCGTTACCTTGCAGCCAATGTTCATGCCTTCACGAAGCTTAAAGTTTGCAACCGACTTTCTCGCCTTTGTTACGATCGGCTTCTGTCCAGTAATCTGTGCAAGGTCGTTTACCGCGCTTTCGATTGCCTTCGGGTTGTCGCGCGCGTCGCCCATACCGATGTTGATTACAATTTTATCAAGCTTCGGAATCTGCATTGTGCTTTTATATCCAAACTTCTGCATAAGTGCAGGAGCTACCTGGTTTTTATACAACTCTTCCAGTCTTGCCATGTTCTAACCTCCTTTTGCCTTAGATTAGTCGTCCAATGTCTCTTGGCACTTTTTGCAATATCTTACCTTTACGCCGTTATCCAAAATCTTATGCCCCGTCCGAGCGGCAGCGCCACACTTGCTGCATACGAGCATTACCTTGGAAGCGTAGATCGGTGTTTCCTTCTTCAGAATGCCGCCCTGCTGCCCGGCTTTTCTCGGCTTTGTGTGCCGCGACGCCATCGAAACGCCTTCAACGAGCACCTTGCGCTCCTCCGGGTTTACGCTCAGGACCTTGCCCTTCTTGCCTTTGTCCTTGCCCGACAATACAACGACCGTATCGCCTGACTTTATATGAAGTTTATTATTCATCCTCTCGCCACCTCCTTATAATACTTCGGGCGCCAATGATAAAATCTTCATGTACTCTTTATCTCTGAGCTCTCTTGCAACAGGCCCGAAGATACGCGTACCTCTTGGGTTCTTATCATCGCGAATGATAACGGCAGCATTCTCGTCGAAGCGGATATAAGTTCCGTCCGTTCTTCTCACGCCTTTTACGCTGCGCACGATAACCGCCTTTACCACGTCACCCTTTTTTACAACACCGCCGGGCGTTGCCTTTTTAACGCTGGCAACAACCACGTCGCCGATATTCGCAAACTTTCTTTTCGAGCCGCCAAGCACGCGGATGCACATGATTTCCTTTGCGCCCGTGTTATCAGCAACCTTCATTCTTGTTTGTGGTTGGATCACGTAAATCTCCTCCTTCCTCAGTCGATTCCATTACTGAGCCTTTTCAACGATTTCAACCAGTCTCCAACGCTTCTGCTTGGAAAGCGGTCTTGTCTCCATAACCTTGACTCTGTCACCGATGCCGCATACGTTGTTTTCGTCATGCGCCTTCAATTTATACGTTTTCTTTACGATTTTGCCGTAAAGCGGATGTTTTACACTGTATTCAATCGCAACGGTAATCGTCTTGTCCATCTTGTCGCTGACTACCTTGCCGATTCTTACTTTTCTATGATTTCTCTCTTCAGACACAGCTCTTGTTCCTCCTTTCACCAATGCAAGCTACCCGATTAGGACAACTCGCGCTCGCGGATTATCGTCTTCACTCTTGCAATGCTCTTCTTTACATCTGCAATTTTGAGCGGATTGTCAAGCTGGTTTGTCGCGTTCTGAAATCTGAGGTTAAAAAGCTCTGCTTTCAGCTCGCTCAATTTAAGAGCCAATTCTTCTTGGGTCATATCCCGAATCTCATTCACTTTCATTTGCAGACGCCTCCTTTTCCTCACGTTTCACAAACTTGCACTTGATCGGCAGCTTGTGCATCGCAAGACGCATTGCCTCACGGGCAACCTCCTCCGATACGCCCCCGATCTCGAACATAACGCGGCCCGGCTTTACAACTGCTACCCAGTACTCCGGCGAACCTTTACCGCTACCCATACGGGTCTCAGCCGGCTTCTCCGTCACAGGCTTATCCGGGAAAATCTTAATCCAAACCTGGCCGCCTCTCTTTGTATATCTGGTCATTGCAATACGGGCAGCCTCTATCTGGTTGGAGGTAATCCACGCCGGTTCGAGCGCCTGCAGGCCATAATCGCCGTAGGAAACAACGTTGCCGCGTGTTGCCTTACCCTTTAATCTGCCGCGCATTACTCTTCTATATTTTACTCTTTTCGGTAATAACATGCTTATCTGCCTCCTTCCGCTTTCTTTGAAGCCTTGCTTTCCGGAAGAATTTCACCCTTGTAAATCCAAACCTTTACGCCGATTTTACCGTAGGTCGTGTTCGCCTCCGTAAAACCGTAATCAATGTCCGCGCGCAAGGTCTGCAGCGGGATCGTCCCCTCATGGTAGTGCTCCGTTCTCGCGATTTCAGCACCGCCCAGACGGCCGGAAACCGACGTCTTGATGCCCTTTGCGCCCATCTTCATCGAGCGGCCCATGCACTGCTTCATCGCGCGCCGGAAGGAAATTCTCCTCTCGAGCTGCGCCGCAATGTTCTCCGCTACGAGCTGTGCGCACATGTCAGGAACCTTAATCTCAACAATATTGATGTTTACGTCGCGCTCATCCTTTTTCGTGAGCTTTGCAAGCGTCTTCTTGAGCTTGTTGATTTCCTCGCCGCCGCGGCCGATGATGATGCCCGGCTTTGCCGCGTAAATGTTAATCAGGAGACGCGTACCCTTACGCTCAATCTCAAACTTGGAAACGCCTGCCTCGAACAGCTTTTTCTTCAAAAACTTTCTGATTTTATAGTCTTCTACGAGTGTGTCGCCGAACGCGCTGTCGTTTGCGAACCACTTCGAATCCCAATCCTTGATAATACCAACTCTAAGTCCATGCGGATTAACCTTCTGTCCCATGTGTAACCTCCTCTCCTTATTCCTTCTCTTTTACAACTACTGTGATATGGCTCGTTCTCTTTCTGATGCGGAATGCGCGTCCCTGCGCTCTCGGCCGAACCCTCTTGAGTGTCGGACCCTGGTTTGCAAATGTTTCCGAAACGTATAATTTGCTCGTATCCATATTGAAGTTGTTCTCCGCATTCGCAACTGCGGACGCCAACAGCTTTTCTACTAAGATTGCAGCCGCCTTCGGCGTGTGGCGCAGGATTGCTTTTGCTTCGTCAACCGGCTTATTTCTGATTAAATCCAACACGATTCCAACCTTGCGGTTCGAAATGCGCGCATAGTTCAATACTGCTTTTGCTTCCACCTTGGTATCCTCCTTTCATCAAATGACGAAATATGACTTATTTCGATGATTTCGCACCTGCATGGCCCTTGTAGGTTCTCGTCGGCGCAAACTCGCCGAGCTTGTTGCCTACCATGTCCTCGCTGATAAATACCGGGACATGCTTTCTGCCGTCGTGTACAGCAATCGTGTGCCCAACCATCTCTGGGAATATCGTCGATGCCCGCGACCAAGTCTTTACGACCGTTTTCGTGTTCGACTCGTTCATGGCAATGATTCTCTTCATCAGCCTTTCTTCCACATAAGGCCCTTTCTTTATGGATCTACCCATAGTATTCGCATCCTCCTTCCGGCAGGTTTCTATCCTATCTTATTTCTGGTTTCTTCTCTTAACAATGAACTTGTTCGACTTGTTCTTCTTTGCACGCGTCTTGAGGCCCAGCGCCGGCTTGCCCCACGGCGTCATCGGCGACGGACGTCCAATCGGGGACTTACCTTCACCACCACCGTGCGGATGGTCGCACGGGTTCATAACGCTACCACGTACCGTCGGCCGCCATCCCATGTGACGCTTTCTGCCTGCCTTACCAATCTTCACGTTCTCATAGTCGAGATTGCCAACCTGGCCGATTGTCGCCTTGCAGTCAAGACGAATCATGCGAACCTCGCCCGACGGAAGACGTACCTGCGCATAGCCGCCGTCCTTCGCCATGAGCTGCGCCGCCGTACCTGCGCCGCGAACGAGCTGGCCGCCGCGCCCCGGAGAAAGCTCAATGTTGTGAAGCAGCGTACCTACCGGAATATCCGCAATGTTCAGTGCGTTGCCCGGCTTAATGTCCGCGCCGCTGCCGCTTACGAGCTTGTCGCCAACCTTAATGCCGTACGGCGCAATGATGTATCTCTTTTCGCCGTCTTCGTACTCGAGCAGCGCAATGTTTGCGCTCCGGTTCGGATCGTACTCGATTGCGATTACGTTTGCAACTACGCCATCCTTATCGCGCTTGAAATCAATTACTCTGTATTTTCTGCGATTACCGCCGCCGCGATGACGAACGGTGATTTTACCATATGAGTTTCTGCCTGCATGCTTTTTGAGCGGCTCTAAGAGCGAGCGCTCCGGCGTCGTCTTCGTAATTTCCTCAAATGCGGAAACGGACATGTGCCTTCTTGCAGGAGAAGTAGGATTATACTTTTTAATCGCCATCCTAATTGTCACTCCTTACCTAATTATAATATTTCAGACTTTTCGTTTCTTACGCCATGCCCTCGAAGAACTCGATGGTCTTGCTGCCTTCCTTGAGCTTGATCATCGCTTTTTTATAGGAAGCGCGGCGGCCCTGGTGCGCGCCCATGCGCTTCATCTTGCCCTGCATGCGTATCGTCGTAACCTTTTCCACATCTACGCCGAAAATCTCCTCGATTGCGTTTGCAATCTGGATCTTGTTGGCGTCCTTCTTTACTTCAAAGGTGTACGTTCTGTTCTCGATCATTTCCATCGAATGCTCGGAAATGATCGGGCGGATTATAATATCGTGAGCAAAGGTCATCTTGCGCACACCTCCTCGATTTTCTCCACAGCATCTTTTGCTATGATAAACTTCTTATGGTTCAAAATCTCATATACATTGAGTACGTCTACGTTGCTCGCCTTTGCGCCTTCAATGTTGCGCACCGACTTGTAAACGTTTGTGTCGTTCGCCGCTGTAACAACGAGCGCCTTACCGTCCGCACCGAGTGCCTTGAGCATCTTTGCCGCTTCTGCCGTTTTGATCTCGTCAAACTTCAGGCCGTCTACAACGATAATATCTTCAGTATTTACCTTCGACGAAAGCGCCATCTTCAGCGCGAGCGCCTTTACCTTCTTATTCAGGCGGTACGAGTAGTCCCGCGGCTTCGGTGCGAACACAACGCCGCCGCCCGTCCACTGCGGAGCACGGATGGAACCCTGTCTTGCACGGCCTGTACCCTTCTGCCGCCACGGCTTGATGCCGCCGCCGCGTACTTCCGTACGGGTGAGCGCACTCTGCGTGCCCTGCCGCTGGTTAGCAAGATAGTTCACAACTACGTCGTGCAGCACGCTCTTCTTCACTTCTACGCCGAAGATTTCGTCCTTCACGTCAATTGTGCCGGTCTTCTCGCCGCTCATGTTATATAAATCCAATTTCGCCATTTGTATGTCCTCCTTTCCGTTCAAATATCCGTTAAGCCTTTACTGTGTCTTTCAGGATCACGAGGCCGCCCTTAATGCCGGGTACGCCGCCCTTTACACAGATGAGGTTGTTTTCCGCGTCAATCTTTATAATATCGAGGTTCTGAATCGTAACACGCTCAACACCCATGTGGCCCGGGAGCTTCTTGCCCTTGCGGACCTTCGACGGGTCGGAGCATGCGCCCATGGAGCCGGAGCCTCTGTGGTAACCCGAGCCGTGGCTCTTCGGACCAATGTGCTGGCCGTGGCGCTTGATCGAACCTGCAAATCCTTTACCCTTTGAAATACCTGTCACGTCGATTCTGTCGCCTACCTCAAACGAAGTAACCGCGATCTCATCGCCGACGTTCAGCTCCGCCGCATTGTCGAGCTTAAACTCGCGCAGGAAGCGTTTCACCGGAACATTCGCCTTTGCAAAGTGCCCCTTCTCCGGCTTGTTTGCAAGCTTTTCACGCTTGTTCAGGTAGCCAACCTGTACGGCGTCGTAGCCGTCTGTTTCCGCTGTCTTCTTCTGCACAACCACGTTCGGTTCCGCCGAAATGACAGTCACGGGAACGAGTCTGCCATCTTCCATGAAGATTTGCGACATACCAAGCTTTGTTCCCAAAATTGCTTTTTTCATTTCCTTTCTCCTCCTTATCGGTTATTGGTTTACCGCGCGAGGCGGCAAACGTGACCCGCAGCAGGGCAAACGCCCGCTACAACTTACAGCTTGATCTCAATGTCGACGCCAGCCGGCAAATCAAGCTTTGTCAGAGCTTCTATTGTCTTTTGAGTCGGAACGAGCACGTCGATGAGTCTCTTGTGTGTCCGCATCTCAAACTGCTCTCTCGAATCCTTGTACTTGTGTACCGCACGCAGGATCGTTACGACCTCTTTCTTCGTCGGAAGCGGAATCGGACCCGACACCTTTGCGCCCGAGCGCTTCGCCGTTTCAACGATCTTCTCCGCCGACTGGTCAACCAGCGTGTGGTCATAGCCCTTGAGCCGGATTCTGATTTTCTGGGTTGCTGCCATAGTTTTACCTCCTTGTAAATTTGTTGTTTTGGTTGTTCCACATACGACAGCACGCACTTTCCGGTGTTTACACCCTGCCGGGCGTTCCCGCCGTTCCCGAAAGAAAACCCGGATTACCCATCCAGGGCACACCCGGGTCCAATCCTTGTCCAAACAGCAAAATACGCGTGCAAACGCACGCAAATCGCCCCTGTCAAGTACAGTAAGCTGCAAAACCGCTATGAAAGTGCAGCGTGACCTGTCGCCCGGTTTCAGGAATCGGACATTCTCCACGGAAAAACCAGGCCCAACTTCGCCTGCAACCTCCCGTTTCATCGTATGCCATGTCACAACGAATAATATTTTACCCTAAATCCATTGATTTTGCAAGCATTTTCGCTCTTTTTTACAAGTTTTTTCTATAAAAATTTTCACGAAATTTTTGTGAGAATTTTGTGAAAAATTACAATGAAATTCATGGTGCGGGTTTTAGCTCCATGCAATGGCCGTTTTAAAGGGGGTGTGGGGGGAAATCGGAACCCCCCCACGTTTTTGGGTACTTTTCACACGAAAAGTACCACGCCGTAGGCATGGTATAAAATAATTGTCTGTAGAAATAAATACCCAGCGAAATAATCTGTGCGTTTGGTTTTAGTTTTTATCGAATAATTGATTTCGGATATGCCTGCGGCGCGGTACTTTTGATACCAAAAGTACCCAAAAGTCCGGGGGGATTCCGATTTCCCCCCACACCCCCTTTAAAACGGCCGCTGCGCGGGCTAAAACAGTAGCCGATAAACAGATAAAACTTGCAGAAAGTATCCGCCTATTATTTTTTAAGAACAAAATATTCTAAAACAGATAATGAACTAAAATCCATGTTATAATTGAATAAAATATCTTTTACACCCGATAAGGTTTAAAACGACACTTCATCACAAATCTATGATACAATACCTTCGAGATGATTCCCATGCAAAACAATAATCGTTCATTCAAAATCAGACAGGAGGGAACAAATATGACAATCTTAGAACAACTATATTACGGGGAGCTAAATCCAAACATGCAGAGTTTTGAAGCTGGGAGCAGGTTCGGGCAAACGGTCGAAAACATGGTAAACGCGGAAGAAGATCTACTAAAGGCATTGGCCGGAGAGGAAAAAAGCCTGTTTTCCCAGTTTTCCAGGCTGAGTGAAGAAGCGTCCATGCTGTCAGATGTGGAAAATTTCATCATCGGGTTCAAGCTGGGCCTGCAAATCGGCATAGAAGCGGCGAAGCCGGGCGGGATATACTTTTCAGATATTACAGAATAAAAAGAGGCGGCATACGCCGCCCCATGCTCTATTTCAGTTTGCTCTGCGCCTTCAGCCGCAGGCTGTTATTCAAAATGCGTTTGCGCAGGCGGAAGTTCTTCGGCGTAACCTCCAACAGCTCGTCCTCGCCCAGAAACTCAATCGCTTCCTCCAGGCTCAGCTTCTTTGCCGGCACAAGCCGGAGCGCGTCGTCGCTGCCAGCCGCGCGCGTGTTCGTAAGCTGCTTTTTCTTGCAGACGTTCACGCTGATGTCGCCGGCCTTTGGCGAAACGCCGACCACCATGCCCTCGTACACGGGCGTGCCCGGCTCGATGAACATGGTGCCGCGTGCCTGTGCGTTGAACAGGCCGTAGCCGACCGCCTCGCCGGTTTCAAACGCAATCAGAGAGCCGGTGAACCGGCGCGTGATATCGCCCTTATACGGTTCGTAGCCATTAAATACGGTATTTAGAATCCCCTCGCCCTTCGTATCGGTCAAAAACTCGCTCCGATAGCCAAACAGTCCGCGCGCGGGAATGTTGTACTCAATCCGCATGCGCGTCCCAGTCGGCGCCATGTGGACAAGCTCGCCCTTGCGCTGGCCCATCTTTTCCATCACGGAACCGACGCTCTCCTCCGGCACGTCGACGAGCAACCGCTCCATCGGCTCGCATTTCACGCCGTCAATTTCCTTGAACAGCACGCGCGGTGTGCTGACCGCGAATTCATACCCTTCACGGCGCATGGTTTCAATCAAAATGGAGAGGTGCATCTCACCGCGACCCGACACGATAAAGCTGTCGGTCGTTTCCGCATCGCGCACACGCAGGGATACATCCTTCAAAAGCTCGCGGTAGAGCCGGTCGCGCAATTGGCGCGAGGTGACAAACTTGCCTTCCTGCCCGGCAAAGGGGCTGTCATTGACTGAGAAGGTCATCTCGACCGTCGGCTCGCCGATTTTCACAAACTCGACCGGCTCCGGCGTATCCGGCGCAGTCAGCGTGTTGCCGATTGTGATGTTGTCCAGCCCGGACACGCACACGATGTCGCCCACCTTCGCGCTGTCGGCCGCCGTACGTCCCGTCCCGTCGAACTGATAGATCGCCGCGACCTTGCCCCGGTGCGATACCGCCGTATCGTGGTAGTCACACACCGCGACCTCCTGGTTCACCTTTACGCTGCCGCGCTCAATGCGCCCAATCGCCATACGGCCCACGTATTCACTATAGTCAATTGAGGAAATCAGCATCTGGAACGAGCCGTTCTCGTCGCCCTCCGGCGCAGGGAGATAGTTGACAATCGTATCAAACAGAACCGACAAATCCTTGCCCGGCTCATTCGGCGACTCCGACGCCGTGCCGTCGCGCCCGGAGCAGTAGATAATCGGGCTATCGAGCTGCTCGTCTGTCGCATCCAGCTCAAGCAGAAGCTCAAGCACCTCATCGCCCACCTCGCCAAGCCGCGCGTCCGGCCGGTCAATCTTATTGATGACGATAATAATCTTATGCCCCAGCGCAAGCGCCTTCGAGAGCACGAACCGCGTCTGCGGCATCGGTCCCTCCGCCGCGTCGACGAGCAGGATAACGCCGTTGACCATTTTGAGCACGCGCTCCACTTCGCCGCCGAAATCGGCGTGACCCGGCGTGTCGACAATGTTAATCTTGACGCCCTTGTAGTGCGCCGCCGCATTCTTCGAAAGAATCGTAATGCCGCGTTCGCGCTCGAGCGCGTTATTGTCCATCACACGTTCTTCCACGACCTGGTTCTCGCGGTAGACGCCGCCCTGCTTTAAAAGCTCGTCCACGAGCGTTGTCTTGCCGTGGTCAACGTGCGCAATGATTGCAATGTTTCTCAAATCTTCCCGAATCAAACTACCGACTCCCCATCATAAAATTCTTCCGTTGCAATTCAACCTATATAGTATAGCACAAAACCTACTATAAAATAAAGATATTTTTCCATTCCGGCGGCTGTTTTACGCGGTTTTTGCACATATTTGCGCTGCGGCGGCGCATTTTTTACAAGAATCGCACCGGAAGGCAGTGGTATTTTGTCACTATAGACACCGTAGCAGGGAATATATAAAACGGCGGAGCCTCCGCCCCGCCGTTTTCATAACAATTCATAGTTCCAAGTGCCATCTTTCTCCTGCCGGTAGAAAAACTCGCTAAGCTCTTCACTGTCAAACACCTGCAAATGTGCCATGAAGTCGTCCGCAAGCGAATAGCGCGCCAGCTCGCTGCGCTTCACCCACCGCATCTCGCCCTCTGCCGACGAAGTAAGCACGCCGGAAAAGCGGTCTGTTTTAAATAGCAGGACAATGTATCGCTCGCCTGTATCCCGTTGCCATTGCTTGATGCCGCATAGGCGTGGGTCTGCAATCGTCAGCCCTGTTTCCTCTAACACCTCGCGCTTCGCCGCCTGCACAAATGATTCGCCCTTTTCGACATGTCCGCCCGGAAACGTCCACCCCGGCCAATCCGGCTTTACCCGGTTTTGCAACAGAAGTTCATCCCCGCAGTAAACCATGCACAGCGTCGTAAAAATTGCCCTTTCGCTTTTCTCCACCCCATTCACCTACTTCGTGTAATCGTGGCACGCCTGGATAAACGCCAACACGTTTTCCGGCGGTACTTCCGGCTCAAGCAGATGTGTCGGCGCGACAAATAATCCGCCCTTTGGCCCGGCAATGTCAAGATTGCGAAACACCGCACAGCGTACGTCCTCTGGCGTGCCGAAAGGCATGGTCGTCTGCGTCCCAATCGTGCCGTGGAACGACAGCGCGCCGCCGTATTCACTGTGGATTTTCTCAAAATCCATGCACTCCGGCTGAACGGGATTGAGTACGTCTACACCCGCCTCAATCAGATCGCCAATCAGCGGCTCCGCAAAGCCACAGGTGTGGTAAAAGACGAGCAAATCCGGCTTTACCGCTTTCGCCGCGTCGACCAACCCCTTCAGGCGCGGCCACAGCCACGTACGGTACAGCTCACGGCTCATCATAATCTGCCGCTGCATGCCGATATCGTCGCCGAGATAGAGGATATCCACCCCTGCGCGCGCGAATGCAACCGCGCGACGTGTATTAATCTCCGTTACCGTGTCGAGAATATATTCCGCGACCGGCTCATTGCACATCATATCAACCATGAGATTTTCCATGCCGCGCAGATACCAGCTCTGTTCCCAAATTGTCATTTGCATGTTGCCCACCGGCGCAAGCCCCGCCGCAAGGCAATCCTGCACCTCGCGTTCCTGCGCCGCTTCATCCGTCTCCAAAGCCGGGAACGGGTACTCCTTCACCGCCGCAAGGCTGTCAAGCCCGTCGAGCGGGTGGCGCATATACGTCATATGCTTGGCCGCGGCGCTCCCTTTCTCGTGCGCTACACCCCAAACGTCAATCTCCGCACCGGGCTGCAAATCCTTATAGTAGTGTTCGTACTCCTGCCGCGCGGCAGATACAAGGCGGCTGTCACAGATATTTTTCCACGGAACCCCAATTTCGTCCGGGTCAAACATCCCCGTCATCTTTTCCGCAAGCTCCGGGCACAAATCAAACTGCACCGGCACCTGCTCGTACCCGTTCCGGTGCAGCAGCGACAACAGGTTTTCCCGTTTATTCATAGCCGCCTCCTTTGCGAACGCTGGTTCAAATCAAAGCCTATCGAACTTGCCCATTACCGTATACAATGTATTTTATCGTCGTCAGCTCCTTGAGCCCCATTGGACCGCGCGCATGCATTTTCTGCGTACTGATGCCGATTTCCGCTCCAAAGCCAAACTCAAACCCGTCAGTAAAGCGGGTTGACGCATTGACATAGACTGCCGCAGAATCGACCTCATCCAAAAACTGCTGCGCCGCAAAATAGTCGTTCGTCACGATTGCCTCGGAATGCTTTGTACTGTGCTCATTGATATGCGCAATCGCTTCATCAATGCCGCCGACAATTTTAACCGACATGATATAGTCGTTGTACTCGGTATAAAAGTCCTCATCCTGCGCCGGCTTAATATCCGGGCAGATCGCCCTGCTCTCGTCGCAGCCGCGTAACTCTACGCCATGTCTGTCAAGTGTCTCGTAAATGATAGGCAGAATATCTTTTGCCACCGCACGGTCAATCACAAGACTTTCCGCCGCATTGCAGACCGACGGGCGGCTTACCTTCGCATTGACAATAATATTGACCGCCATCTCCGAGTCACACGCGCTGTGGACATAGATATGGCAGTTCCCTGTCCCCGTTTCGATTACCGGCACCGTTGCGTTCTCTACCACAGAGCGAATCAGCCCTGCGCCGCCGCGCGGAATCAAAACGTCGATAAAGCCATTGAGCTTCATCATCTCCGTTGCCACCGTGCGCGACGTATCCTCCACAAAGCAGATGCAGTCCTCTGGCAGACCGACGCACGCCAGTGCCTCGCGCATCACCTTTGCTAGTGCCGTATTGGAATGAATCGCCTCACTACCGCCGCGCAGAATAACTGTATTCGACGACTTTAAACACAGCGCCGCCGCGTCCACCGTTACGTTTGGACGAGCTTCGTAAATAATCCCGATTACGCCGAGCGGAACGCGCTTCTGGCCAATCTTCAGCCCGTTGGGCCGCTCCCACATGCGCACCACCTCGCCAACCGGATCCGGCAGACTCCGCACCTGCATGACGCCGTCCGCAATTGCGTCGATCCGCTCGCGCGTCAGCGCAAGCCGATCAATCATCGACGGCGCAATTCCCTTTTCCCGCGCGTTGCGCAAATCAATCTCGTTACCAGCGAGGATTTCGTCCGCCCGCTCACGTAAAAACTCGCTGATTTTTGCGAGCGCATCGTCCTTCCTCGCGCTACCCGCCTTCGCCAGTATATAAGACGCCTGCCGCGCCCCGGCAGCCAGTTCGTTCAAATTCCGCATGGTTTTCCCTCCGATTCTGTTTATTTTTGTCCCAGAAACAGCGTCCCAACCGGCTCGCCGTCCAGCATTTTGTAAATATCATACGGGTTTTCCCCGTTTAAAATCACCATATCAATCCCCGCCTGCGTCGCAATATCGCCCGCGTGCAGCTTCGTAATCATACCGCCTGTGCCGCGCCGGCTCCCCGCACCGCCCGCGCACTCCCGGATCTCCGGCCCAATTTGCTCAACCACATGAATTAGCTTTGCGTCGGAATTTGTTTTCGGGTCTTTGTCATAAAGACCGTCAATATCTGACAAAATCACGAGCAAGTCCGCAGAAATCAGCTCTGCTACGAGCGCAGACAACGTGTCGTTGTCACCAAATTCGACCTCCTCGGTCGATACGGTATCATTTTCATTCACAACGGGAATCACGCCCCGTTCCAAAAGTGTTTCAAACGTATTCTGCGCATTCTGTTTGCGCAGCGCATGCCCCATTACATCCATGGTCAAAAGTACCTGTGCAACCGTGTTGTTGTACTCCGAAAATAATTTGTCGTACAAGTACATCAGCTCGCTCTGCCCAATGGCAGCCATTGCCTGCTTATGCGGCAGCGCCTTCGGCCGCTCGCTCTCCCCCATTTTTGCTACGCCGACGGCGATTGCCCCGGACGAAACCAGGATGATGTCCTTGCCGGAATTGCGCAAATCGCACAGCACGCGCGCTAACTTTTCTACCCGCAGGATGTTGACCTTTCCATTTTCGTATGTAAGCGTCGAAGTCCCGACTTTGAATACAATTCGTTTTGCCTGTTTCAGCTCTGTACTCTGCACCAGTTATCCACTACTTTCTTTATGTAATTTATCGTTTTTTCTTCTTACCTTACCTATTATAGTATGGTTTTTTTAAATTGTAAAGCAAAACCACATAGTCACAGCTCTTTTTATTCATATTCCACCGTAAAAGTTTACAGAAAATTTTCTTTGCTTCTTTCCTTTTGATATGCTATACTGAAAGTAAGTGTAAGCAAAGAGCCAAAGGAAACAAAATATATCAGGAGGGTTTGTTATGCAGCAGACAAAGGTGCTTATTGTCGACGACGATGTAAACATAGCGGAGCTGATTCGGCTCTGCCTTGAAAAAGAAGGCTATACAACCATTGTGGCAAACGACGGTATGAAGGCAATTGAGAAGTTTAAGTCCGAGGCGCCTAATCTCGTTTTGCTTGACGTAATGATGCCAAAGGTGGACGGCTGGCAGGTATGCCGGGAGATTCGCCGTGTCAGCAACATCCCAATTATTATGTTGACAGCAAAGGGCGATACCTTTGACAAGGTACTCGGCCTCGAGCTGGGCGCGGACGACTATATGGTGAAACCGTTTGAAAGCAAGGAGCTGATTGCCCGGATTAAGGCCGTCATGCGCCGGTACGAAACCAAAGGGCAGGATATTACGCAGGAGGTCGTGTATCCGAATCTGATTATCAACCTTTCCAACTATGAGCTGAAAATCGAAGGGGAAACGGTTGACATTCCGCCGAAAGAGCTGGAGCTTTTGTACTTTCTGTGCTCCAACCCCAACCGCGTCTTTACGCGTGAACAGCTTCTGGAGGAGGTATGGGGGTTTGACTATTTTGGCGACTCCCGCACAGTCGACGTTCACGTAAAACGTCTGCGCGAAAAGCTCGAAGGCCACGAAAAAAACTGGCAGCTCAAAACGGTTTGGGGCGTCGGTTACAAATTCGAGGTGAAGTAACCCATGTTTAAAACAATTTTCGGGAAGCTGATGTGGTCGAATATCGCCATTTTATTCGTCAGCTTCCTTTTAACTGGAATCATGCTGTTTTCTATGCTGGGCTGGTATGTCATCGACGAAAAGGCCAATTCTCTCGAGGAAATTGCCCCCTCTATTGCCGATATGACAATCAGTTTACAAATCGAGAACAACAGTATCTTTTATCGACAGATATATTTAGATAACCTTGAAACACTCAGCATCGTTAGCGGCACGCATATCATCGTAACAAACACCAACGGCGAAATTTTTGCAAAAACGTCGCGCATCAGCGACAGCGCAGTAAGCGTAAACGAAGAATATATGCGCGCGCCTTTGGGCGGCGTGACGAGCGTAACAACCGGCAAGCTCGGTGGCATTTTTGCCGAAACAGTTCTGACTGTCGGTTATCCGATCCGTTATGATAATGAAGTAATCGGCGTCGTCTTTATGAATGTATCCATGCCAAACCTCGACCGCGACCGCTTCAACATGGCCCGGCTCTTTATCGTAATCAGTGCAGTTGTACTTTTGCTCGCCTTTGTGATTTCCTATATTGTCGCACAGAGGATGTCGCGCTCGCTCAAAAGTATCAATCAGGCGGCGAAGAATATTGCTTCCGGTAACTTTAAATCCAGGGTACATGTGACAAGCAAGGATGAAATCGGGCAGCTTGGGGCAACCTTTAACTATATGGCAGAGGCGCTCCAGCAGCTGGACGACACGCATACGAGCTTTATTGCCAATGTATCGCACGAGCTGCGCACGCCAATGACAACAATATCCGGCTTTATCGAGAATGTGCTCAACGGCACCATCCCGAAAGAACGCGCAGGCGAATATCTGAATATTGCGCTGAGCGAGTCGAAACGGCTGGCCCGGCTGGTAACCGATATGCTCGACATTTCCAAAATGAGCCTCGGGCAGTTCTCCGTTGACATGAAGCCGTTTGACCTTGCCGAGATGATTCGTCTGACGATTATCCAGTTTGAGAGCCGCATCGAGGAGAAAAACCTCGACGTTACAGTCGATTTTTCCAGCGAGCATGTCAACGTCATTGCCGACCGCGATTCCATCTCACGCGTTGTCACAAATTTGATGGACAATGCGGTTAAGTTTTCCGACCCGGCCTCACATCTTGATATCAAGGTATTTACAAAGGGTGGCAAAGCCTATACCGCCGTTTCCAACGAAGGTTTTGGGATTGAGCCGGAGGACCTGCCGCATGTATTTGACCGGTTCTTTAAAACGGATAAATCGAGAAATGACAAGAAGGGCACCGGCCTTGGGCTGTATCTGGTACAAAACCTGCTTGCCATTCACGGGCAAAAAATTGTGGTCAACAGTGTAGACATCTCCGATGAAGAATATGATGGTAACCTGAACCATCCGGCAAAGCGGACGACCTTTATCTTCTCGCTGGAGCTGGCGTAAGCGCATAAAATTTTCTTTCAGGTTTTACAGTTTATTCATACTTTAGACAAAAAGGGACTGTATAATAAAGCCATAGCAAGAAACAGAGCATCGAAATAAAAAATGAGGTGACTTGATTATGAGCGATTACAAATGGTATCCGGATGATTATCAACTGGGCATTGACCCCCATAAGAAGGAAACATCCCTTGTCGTATCCGAAGCAACGGCGCAGCCCCCGAAAAGGAAAAAGAAGATGAAACCCTGGACGGTTGCGCTTATCACCGCATTGATTACGAGCCTGCTGTGCACAAGCCTTATTGGTGCATTCGTATTTGTTCCAGCACTCAGCTCTCTGACCTCTGGCTCGGCGGTTATCTACCGTGACGGCGAGGATATGCGGAACAAGGTTGACCTTTCCACCGCGCTCGGCTTGCAGGGCGAGTCCGCAAGCGGCCAGGAACCGCTCAGCATCGTAGAGATTGCGCGGCGCGTCGGCCCGGCAGTCGTTGGAATTGTCGCAACTGGACAGTCGTCGAATGGAATGTTCCTGATTCCACAACAGACGCAGAGCAGCGGTTCCGGCATTATCATCAGCTCCGACGGTTATATTGTAACAAATAACCACGTAGTAGAGGGCGCCAACAGTTTAAAGGTTACCCTCAATACAATGGAGGAATACGACGCAAAGCTTGTGGGAACAGATCCGCAAACAGACCTTGCCATTATCAAAATCGAAGCAAGCGGCCTGACTGCTGCACCTCTCGGCAACTCGAGTGATGTTGAGGTCGGCGAGCTTGCAATCGCAATTGGCAATCCGCTTGGACAGGAGCTGGCTGGCACGGTTACAACCGGTATCATCAGCGCAACAAACCGTCAGGTAACAGTTGACAATGTAGAGTATACCTTATTGCAGACGGATGCCGCAATTAACGAGGGTAACTCGGGCGGCGCACTGGTTAACGCATACGGCGAGGTTATCGGCATTAACAGCGTAAAAATGGCTTCCACCGGCGTGGAAGGGCTTGGCTTCGCGATTCCGTCCGACACGGCAAAGCCAATTATCAGCGATCTGATGGAGTACGGCTATGTAAAGGGCCGTCCGGTCATTGGTGTCGGCGGGCGTAACATTACAGAAGAAATGTCACGGTATTACGATTTGCCGGTTGGCGTTTATGTTCAAAGCATAACCGAGTTTTCCGCAGCGGAAAAAGCCGGCCTGCGCCCGGGCGACGTAATTGTTCAGTGCGACGGCCAGACGATTGAAACCGTAGATGAGCTTAACGAAATCCGCGACCAGCATCAGGTTGGCGATACACTGACGCTAACAATCGTCCGCGACGGCCAGCGGATGGAGGTTTCCATTACGCTTCAGGAAGACCGCAGTGGCAAGGCGACGCCTACCCCAAATGAATAATTTCTTCAATCAGTAATTCCTGTTAGCTTTATATATAAGGAATTAATTGGGGCGTTTGCCCTACACAAAAAAGAACCGGTCCCCCCCTTTTCCGGTTCTTTTTTGTTGCTTTTGACTTTTTTGTACTCCTGTAGTATAATACCGTTAAATTGGAAGGTGGTACTATGCAGTACACAGGCGCGAGGATTGTCCTCGAAATATTGAAAGAAAACGAAATCGACACTATATTCGGCTATCCAGGCGGGGCCATTCTGCCCATATATGACGAGTTGTATACCGGTAGCTACGGTATCCGCTCCGTCCGCGGCGCGCATGAACAGGGTACGGCACATGCCGCCGATGCTTATGCGCGCGTGACTGGAAAGACGGGCGTCGTGCTTGCCACATCTGGCCCCGGCGCGACAAACCTCGTTACCGCACTCGCCACCGCGCAGGCCGACTCTGTTCCGCTGGTCGCCATAACGGGAAATACCAGCATGGATTTGATTGGCAAGGACAGCTTTCAGGAGGTTTATATCGCCGGTATCACCATGCCGGTCACAAAGCATAACTTTGTCGTGCGCGATATTGCCGCCCTCGCCCCCTCTCTCCGGCGTGCGTTCGAGATTGCGCAGGAGGGCCGGTGCGGCGCGGTTTTAGTCGATATTCCTAAAAATATTCTGACCCAGGCAACCACTTTCACAAAACCGAGAAAAAAGCGCGCGCCCTCGTACAAAGCGCGCAAGTCCGATATTAAAAAACTTGCGGCGCTGATCAACGCCAGCACACGTCCGCTCCTTTACTTCGGCGGCGGTGTGATTGCTGGCGGTGCATCCAATATGCTTTTGTCTCTCTGCATGGAGGCGAATCTTCCGGCGTGCCACACGCTGATGGGGACGGGCGCACTTCCGGCGGACTGCCCGTACAATTTTGGCCTTGCCGGCATGCACGGGCGGCGCAGCGTTGCCAAAGCAATCGACGAGTGTGACCTGCTCGTTGCAATCGGCACGCGCTTTTCCGACCGGGTTGCCCTGTCCGGAAAGGACTTTGCACACGAGGCAAAACGCGTCCATATCGACATTGACGATGCAGAAATCAGTAAAAATATCCGCATTTCGCTCGGCATCCAGGCCGACGCAGCGGACGTGCTGTCCCAGCTTGCTCCTTTGGTTGAGCCGAAGGCGCGCACGGCGTGGTTTGACCGGCTGCACAAATTGCAGGATATGCTTGACAAGCCTGACCCCTATGCGGTTCTGCCCGGCCTGTCACCCATGTATATCATAGACCGGCTCGCGCAGGCGGCGCAGGAGGACGCTATCCTCGTGACCGACGTGGGCCAGCACCAAATCTGGGCTGCGCAGCGCTATCCGTTCTGTCATCCCAAAACACTGATTACGCCTGGCGGGCTTGGTACGATGGGGTTTGGCATGGGTGCGTCTGTCGGGGCAAAGCTCGCCGCACCGCAGAAGCAGGTTTTCCTCATTACCGGCGACGGGAGCTTTCATATGGATTTGATTGAGCTTGCGACCGCAGTCCGCTACGGCCTCGCCATCAAGGTCATCGTCATGGATAACGAATCACTTGGCATGGTGCGTCAATGGCAGCATTTGCAATACGGCGGACGTTATGCGGAATCCGACGATGTGGGGACGACCGACTTTGCCGCCGTCGCACGCGCATTTGGCGCACAGGGGGCAAACGCAGATACTTGTGCGGCGTTTGACGCGGCACTGGCGGAGGCTATGCAATCGGACGGCCCATTCGTCATCCACTGTAAGATTGACAAACGCATCGAGGTCGACCCCCTCCTGCAGGAAAGCGGCGGACATATCCTGATGCGGTAACACTTATATACAGAAAGGCGGAATCCTGATGGAGAAATATATTTTATCCGTGCTGGTCTCCAACCAGTCTGGCGTGCTGTCGCGCGTATCGAGCCTGTTTGGGCAGCGCGGCTACAACATCGCCTCCCTGACGGTGAGTGCGACCAACAACGACGCAATCTCGCGTATTACGCTCGTCGTCCGCGGCGACGAATATATTCTGGAACAGATTGTGAAACAGCTTTCCAAACTCGAAGATGTAGTAAAGGTACATAAGGTTGATGTGCAGAACGCGCTGTGCCGCGAGCTGCTTTTGCTCAAGGTGGCAATCGATTCATCGACGCTGACAAAGGTAAAGGAGGCGGCGGAGCTGTTCCGCGCGAAGATCATCGACGTTGCGCCTGCTTCCATCATTCTGGAGCTGACCGGGCAGGAGAGCAAAATCGACGCGTTTTTGGAGTTTTTAAGCCCTTATACCATCATTGAGATGTGCCGTACCGGAATCACCGCTATGGAGCGCGGCAGCGGCTCTGTTTTGTAGAGGAAAGTTATGGAAGAAATTCGACGTTTTTCTGGTCTTTGTTCTGCATTCAACGGGCAGGAGCGTGCCCGTGTCGGAATCGGCACGTTGTCGGAAAAGACGCTCCATGCTGTGCTGAAGCAGTTTTTTGAACCGGACACCGCTAAACACGAAGTAAAAGTCGGCCGCTACATTGCTGACATTGTAAACGACAGCGGTATTATCGAGATACAGACCCGCGCATTTCATGCTCTCCGCCCGAAACTTACCGCCTTTTTGGAGCGCGGACCGGTCACGGTCGTGTACCCGATTGCACACACAAAGTGGCTCTATTGGATCGATCCGGAAAGCGGTGCGCTGACAAACAAGCGCAAAAGCCCAAAGACCGGCTCGGTGTATGACGCCTTTTATGAACTGTATAAAATTAAGCCCCTGCTCCCCCACCCAAACCTGACGCTGTGCTTTCCGCTGATTGATGTGGAGGAATACCGTTACCTCAACGAGTGGAGCATTGACCGAAAGAAGGGCTCGTCGCGCTGCGAGCGGATTCCTGTCGCGCTGTCTGATATGGTTTATCTACGCAGTATAGCGGATTACCGTGCGCTTGTGCCTAACCCCCTGCCGGATGCATTTACCACAAGGGACTTTGCCCATGCGGCAAAGCTCCGGCAAAACGCAGCCCAGCGCGTCGTACATATTCTCCACTATATGGGTGTGCTTGTCCGTACCGGGAAGCAGGGCGCTTTCTACGAGTATCAAATAAAATAAAAGCCACAGGTTTCCCTGTGGCTTGTTTTATTCCTGCAAAAACGCAAGCAGCTTTTCTTTTGCCCAGTCGTAATCTTCCGCCGTCAGGCTGACAATCTCGTCAGCCTCCATCTTGTCAAGTTTATCAAACACCGAAAAGTCACTTATACGAACAATCCGGTCCATAATCTCCTCTACAAGCGCGCCGCCGCCCTTTTGCCGCGCCATATGCAAAAGCTCATAGTCGAGAATGCCGCGCCGCAGTGCCTGATAGCGCAGGCTCAGCAGCACATCACCCCCGCGCGACGGATAGACAAATCCTGTATCGCCGCAGCGCCAGTCCGGATACCGGAAGCGCAAATCCGCGCGCGGGTCGTCCGGCCATACGGTATAGCTCCAGCGCAGGAAGCCCGCAAAGCCGAAATAGTCGGTCAGATACCCGATTGCGCGCGACTCGAGCAGGTGCGAGCAGAGATATGTATTCGGCACCTTCGGACTGCAGCAGACGTACCATGAAACACGGTGCGTCCCCTTTTTCGCCATGTCGCGCAATAGGTCGTAGTCCCGCGCCATGCAGAACAGTCCCGGAACGAAATCCGACACTGTAGTACGAAATTCCTCAATAAACTCGCGGTGGTTGACCGCCGTTTTATACTGGAACCGCGGCGCGGCCTTCTGGACTGCGGCAAGGCTCTTCTGATACCGCTCCAAATCGTTCGGTTCATCCGCCGCTATACGGACAATGTCAAGATATCCCCTCTGGGCAAAATATTCCTCCAATGCAGACAGATAGGCGTAAATCCCCTCCGCGTCAGAAATATAGCGGTATGTGCCCGTTGCCTCGTCATAGTACCGGACGCGGATATACTCTGGATACCCTTCCGGCGCAAACTGGTATTCGTCGTCTTCACACTTCCAGATGTTGCAGACGCCAAACACCTCGATCTCATCCCGAATGCCGTATTGGAAGCAGAGGTCGATATACCGCTGCATTACCGAATAGTCGTAGTGGTACGCTCCGCTTTTGTCCCGGCGTACCTGAATCATGCTGTATTCAAACAGGTCGTCCGGTTCCTGCGGGTCATAAAAGCACCGCTGGCCCGACCACGGTATCTCGCTCACAACAACTGTAATTGCCTTCTGGCCCAGCGCAGCCAGCGACTTCACATACCTTTCCAAAATTGCAAAATGTGCGTCGCCGTAGAGCGGCACTTCCTGCTTGCGCGCAATGTTGCTATTGTGCTGCCACAAATCCAGATGGAACGTGCGCTCCTCTGCCTTCGGAAGCGTCACATTGTAAATCTGTATAGTAAACGGCAGCGTCTGCACCAATTCTTCCGGCTCAAACATCCGGTGATGATAAAGCCGAACCTCCCCTTTATGCTGCCCCGGCCCGGCCTCTGGCCCGATATCCGCCTCCGCCCAAATACAGCAGATTTCGTGCGCAGCCACCTCTACTGTTGCATCTGCAAGCAAAATATCCGCTTTCCGGAGACTATCGTCGTCTGTCACCGCTCCAATATGACGCAGCGTCACGGGAAACGGCAGTCCGCACGTTTCAATACGGATATTTTCACGTACGTCGCGCGTACTGAAATACGGCTCAGTGCCAATCGTAACCGAGGTTGCCGCGTCCGACTCCAGCAATATTTGAAACGCTGCAAAGTCGTTTTTCGCCGCACTTACCTGGATTGACTGCCGGGCAAACAGCGCTTCCTCGTACGCTTTTACGCTCTCTATTGCATACAATCGCTTATGTACATGCTTATAACTTTCGTGCTGAAATGCGCTCCTGATTTTCACAGAATCCCCCCTGATATTGCTTTTTCCATACAGCTTCATCATACCATGCTTTCCCTCCTATTGCAAGATAGAAAACTTTACGATTTCGCTGTTTTTCTGTGCAAAAAGGCCCGCCATGCTCCGCATTTGAATACAGTAGGTCAAATATTGTTGAATTTCTTGCATATGCAAGAATATGTGTTGAAATTGTTTTTCTACTTGCTTATACTGAAAGGGTGTGATATGATAGTTGTGAAAATATTTCGGTAAAATTTACCGGTAAATTTTACCGTTTAAACGGAGGTTACACATGGCCGATATATTCACTCTCACAGGTTTTTCAGATGAGATATCGCCTGATATCAAAGAACAGCTTTACTATCTCAACCAATTTGGAATTAAATATTTTGAAATACGCGGCGTCAACGATAAAAACATCTCTGACCTGACGCTTGAGGAAGCGCGAAAGGTGAAGTCGCTCGCCGACGGGTACGGCATTCGGGTGTCCTCAATCGGGTCGCCGATTGGCAAGATAAAAATTACCGACCCGTTTGAGCCGCATATGGCGCAGCTTGCACATATTATCGAGCTGGCAAAGCTGTTTGAAACGGACTACATCCGCGTGTTCAGCTTTTACATCCCGCAGGGCGAGGAGCCGACGGCGTACAAAGATGAGGTCATCCGCCGGATGAAGGCCATGACTGCGCTGGCAGAAAAGGAAGATATTATCCTCCTGCATGAAAACGAAAAGGAAATCTACGGCGATACTGCGCCGCGCTGCAAAGAGATTTTGGATGCAGTTCATTCTCCGAACCTGCGCGCCGTGTTTGACCCGGCGAACTTCGTCGAGTGCGGACAAGAGACGTACCCGGCGGCATATGATTTGCTCAAGGACTATGTAGTTTACATACATATCAAAGACGCTGTTGCGCATGGGAAGATTGTCCCCGCAGGTTATGGCAGCGGACATATTGAGGAGCTTTTGCGCGCGTTTGAACAGGCGGGCTACCGGGGCTTCCTCTCGCTGGAGCCGCATCTGGGCCACTTTGCCGGGCTGGACGCGCTGCAATCCGATACGACGGTTGTAAACGAGGACAAAAGCGGGCCGGACACATTCAAGCTTGCACAGGATTCGCTTATGAAGATATTGAACAGAATTTGACCCGTATACGCAGTATAAACTAAACAGGAAAGGAATCGTGTCAGTATGGAGAAAATCAAACTTGGTATCATCGGTGTGGGCAACATCGGCGTGACCCACTCCAAAAACATTACAGGCGGGCAGACGAAGCTCGTCGACCTGGTCGCTGTCTGCGACATTGCGCCCGACCGGCGCACATGGGCGGAGAAGAATCTGCCCGGCGTAAAAGTGTTTGACGACGCTACGGAGATGATGAAGAGCGGGCTAATCGACAGTGTGCTGATTGCCGTGCCGCACTACGACCATCCGCGCCTTGCGATTGAGGCGTTTTCGTACGGCTTGAACGTATATAACGAAAAGCCGGCCGGCGTCTATACAAAACAGGTATTGGAGATGAACGAGGCGGCGAAAAAGTCCGGCAAGGTGTTCTCCATGGGCTTTAACCAGCGGACGCGCCCGCCGTTCCAGAAAGTGCGTGAGCTTGTCCAGAGCGGACAGCTCGGCCATATCAAAAAGGTAATCTGGATTGCGACGGACTGGTATCGTCCGCAGGCATACCACGACTCTTGCAGCTGGCGCTCGACGTGGAAGGGCGAGGGCGGTGGCACAATTATCAACCAAAATCCGCACAACCTTGACCTGTTCCAGTGGATTTTCGGGATGCCGTCGCAGATTCTTTCCATGAATGACTACGGCAAATATTATAACATTGAAGTAGAGGATGACGTTTCGGCATTTTTTAAATACGACAACGGCACAGTCGGCATTTACACGACCTCGACGGGCGAGGCCCCCGGCACAAACCGGCTCGAGATTTCGTGCGACATGGGGAAAATCGTATGTGAGTTCGGCAAAATTACGTTCTGGCGCAATGTGGAATCGGAGCGTGAATTCAATAAAAACTTTGACGGCGTGTTCGGTACGCCGGAGTGCTGGAAGTGCGAGATTCCAACCAAAGACGAGGACCGTCCGCAGCACGCAATCCTGCTCGACAACTTCGCCGACGCGGTACTGCACGGCAAAGAGCTGCTCGCCCCCGGCCTTGAGGGCATCAACGAAATGACGATTGCAAACGCGATTTACTATTCCGACTGGCTCGGCAACAAGTGGGTCGACGTGAAAAACTTTGACCATGACGGCTTCTACAGCGCATTGCAGGACAAGGTTGCAAAGTCGACGGTTGTAAAAGAAGTAAAGCAAAAGACAGCAGGAACAGAGGGTAGCTATTAATTTATTTTACATATTTAAGGAGGCAGTTTTCACATGGAAAGATTGATTGGTGCACAGATGTACACCGTCCGCGAGCAGATTCAGACTGAGGCGGACATCGAAACAACGATTCAAAAGCTCGCTGACATTGGCTACAAATTTGGCCAGAACAGCGCAATGGGGCCGATTGCACCCGAAAAGCTCAAGGAAATCTGCGACAAGGCAGGTTACCAGATTACAGGCGACCACACCAACTGGGACGCGCTCGTAAACGATACGGCGAAGGTTATTGCCGACCATAAGGTTTACGGCTGCATGATGCCGGGCATCGGCGGTCTGCCGGAGTCGGCAAGAACGAGCAAGGAGGGGATCCTCAGCTTTATGAAGGACGCGAACCTCGTTGCTGATAAGCTTGCGGCAGAAGGTATGACGTTTACCTATCACAACCACGCGTTCGAGTTTGTAAAGGTAGAAGGCAAGACCATCATGGACTACATCCTCGAAACGGCAAATGACAACTTCAAACTCATGGTTGACGTTTACTGGCTCAGCGTTGCAGGCATCAACCCGGTGAAGTTCCTGCGCACATACAAGGACATGGTCGGCGGCGTACACTATAAGGATTTGAAGGTCGTTGACAATGCGCCCGCAATCTGCGAGGTTGGCGAGGGCAACCTTGACTGGGAGGAAATCTGCGCTGTCTGCGACGAGATTCAGCCGCGCTACATCTATGTAGAGCAGGATACAAACTGGACGCCCGACCCGTTCACCTCGCTTGCGACAAGCTACGCAAACCTCAAGAAAATGGGCTACAAATAAGAGTCTACATTACTTCCGGCGGGCAGGCGCATTGGCTGCCCGCCAAACTTTTATTTCCACTACAGAAAGGATTGTGAAACCATGAAAATGTCGTTTCGCTGGTACGGCGGCTCCGACCCGGTCACACTCGAATATATTCGCCAGATTCCCGGCATGGAGGTCATTGTCAGCGCAATCTACGATGTTCCGGTCGGGGAAGTATGGAGCGAGGACAAGATAAAAGCGCTGGCAGATAAGGTTGAGGCGGCGGGCATGAAGCTCGACGTAATCGAGAGCGTGCCGGTACATGAGGACATCAAACTCGGCAAGCCGAGCCGTGACCAATATCTCGCCAACTACTGCCAGAACATCAGAAACCTTGCAAAATACGGCGTAAAGGTCATCTGCTACAACTTTATGCCGGTGTTCGACTGGCTCCGCTCCGACCTGGACTATAAGCTTGCCGACAACTCGAGCGCGCTGATTTTCAAGCAGGAAACGGTCGATGCACTCAACCCCTACACGTCCGATTTATCGCTTCCAGGCTGGGACGCGAGCTATACAAAAGACGGCCTAATTGCGCTTTTGGACGAATACAAAGCCGTTGACGCAGAGAAGCTTTGGGAGAATTTTGCATACTTTTTAAACGCCATCATGCCCACCTGCGACGAGGTCGGGATGAAAATGGCGATTCACCCGGACGACCCGCCGTGGCCCATTTTCGGCCTGCCGCGCATTATTACGGGCGCGGACAGCTACGACCGAATGATTTCGATTTGTCCGAGTTTGAACAACGGTTTCACCGTCTGCACGGGCAGCCTCGGCGCATCGCCGGCCAACGACCTGCCGGCCATTATCCGCAAATACGGCGACCGGGCGCACTTTATCCACCTGCGCAACGTCAAGCTCACGGGTGAGAAATGCTTCGAGGAAGCGGCACATCTGTCGTCCTGCGGCTCGCTTGACATGTATGAGATCGTAAAGGCCATGTATGAGGCCGCGCCGGAAGCGTACGTGCGGCCCGACCACGGGCGCATGATCTGGGGCGAGCAGGGCCGGCCCGGATACGGACTCTACGACCGCGCGCTCGGCGCGGCGTACATCAATGGCCTGTGGGAAGCCGTTGTAAAAGCGAATCAATAAAGGATAGGAGAAAAGAGGGACAAATCATGAATAAAATCGACTTAAACGGCAAGGTCTGCGCCATAACGGGCGCGGGCGGCGTTCTGTGCAGCGAGTTTGCAAAGGCAGTCGGTGCATGCGGGGCTAAGGTCGCGGTGCTCGACTTAAACGAAGATGCGGCAAAGCGTATCGCAGACGAAATCAACGCGGGCGGCGGGTGCGCGCTTGCAGTGGCATGCAATGTATTGGTACGCGACTCGCTCGTGGAGGCAAAGAAAATTATCAACGACAAGCTCGGCAAAATCGACATTCTCATCAATGGCGCAGGCGGCAACAACCCGAAGGGTTCGACCGACAAGGACATTTATGAGGACGGCGACATCGACGCAGAGGGCGTAAAGTCGTTTTTCGACCTCGACCCGGACGGTATCCGGTTCGTATTTGACTTAAACTTTATCGGTACGCTCCTGCCGACACAGGTGTTTGCAGAGGATATGGCGCGCAATAAGGACGGCGTTATCGTCAACGTATCGTCCATGAATGCGTTCTGTCCGCTCACGCGCATCCCGGCTTACAGCGGCGCAAAGGCTGCTGTGTCGAACTTTACACAGTGGCTCGCAGTGCATTTTGCAAAAACGGGCATCCGCGTCAACGCGATTGCGCCGGGCTTCTTTTTGACGGCGCAGAACAAAACACTGCTCACCAACGAGGACGGGAGCTACACGGCGCGCTCGCACAAAATCCTGAATATGACGCCGATGGGCCGCTTCGGCGAGCCGGAGGAGCTTTTAGGCACGCTGTTGTACCTGCTCGACAACGAACAGTCCCGCTTCGTCACGGGAATCGTTGTGCCGGTGGACGGCGGCTTCTCGGCATATTCCGGCGTATAACACCGCGCAGAAAGGACGGTTCACATGAAAGCATTTATGGATCAGGATTTTTTACTCAAAACCGATACGGCAAAGCACCTGTTTCACGACGTGGCAAAGGATTTGCCCATCTATGACTACCATTGCCACCTTATTCCGGCGGAAATCTACGAGGACCGCACCTACGACAATTTGACGCAGCTTTGGCTCGGCGGCGACCACTATAAATGGCGCGCCATGCGGCTGTGTGGCGTGGAAGAAACATACATCACGGGCGACGCAAGCGACCGAGAAAAGTTCCATGCCTTTGCGTCGATCATGCCGCTATTGATTGGCAACCCGCTCTACCATTGGGCGCACCTTGAATTACAGCGGTATTTCGGCATCCATACGCCGCTGTGCGAGAAAACAGCGGACATGATTTACAACAATGTGGCAGAGCAGCTCAAAAGCGGACGCTTCAGCGCACGTAAATTTATCGAGATGTCGAATGTCGCCGTCGTATGCACGACCGACGACCCGACCGATACGCTCGAGTACCACATTAAGCTCAAGGAAGATGGCTTTTCGACCCGCGTGCTCCCCACTTTCCGCCCTGACAAGGCATTAAATATCCGCCAGGACGGCTTTGCAGACTATATCGCCCTGCTTGGCAAAGACATTGCCGACGTGGACGCACTGCTTGCCGCTCTGTATGAGCGGGCGGACTTTTTCGCTTCCGTAGGGTGCAAAATCAGCGACCATGCGTTTACAACGGTTCCGTTCGTTCCGGCCCATCTGACGACTGTGAACGAAATTTTCGCAAAGCGCCTGCGCGGCGAGGCAGTTACCGCCGAGGAAGCCGACGCTTACACAACGTATGTGTTCCTGCGCCTGTGTGAAAAATACTATGACCTCGGCTGGGCCGTGCAGATTCATATTGGAGCCATGCGCAACAACAATACGGCTATGTTTGAGCGGCTCGGGCCGGACACGGGCTACGACTCGGTCTATGCGTCCAACTATGCCGAGCAGCTCTCCCGCCTGCTCGACAGCCTGGCGAAAGCGAATAAGCTACCCAAAACAATACTCTATACGCTTAACCCCTCCGACAACTATGTGCTCGCGGCTATGCTCGGCAACTTTGCCGCCGACGTGCGCGGCAAAATGCAGTTTGGGTCGGCGTGGTGGTTCTGCGACCATATCGAGGGTATGACGCGCCACTTCCGCGAGCTCGCGTCAATCGGCGCGGCAGGGACGTTTATCGGCATGTTGACGGACTCGCGCTCGCTTCTGTCGTACCCGCGCCACGAGTATTTCCGGCGTATTATCTGCGATATTATCGGCGGATGGGTCGAGGAGGGCCAGTTCCCCAACGACGACGAAACGCTGACAAAGCTGATACGCGGTATTTGCTGTGACAATATTATTGAGTATCTGGGATTTTGATTTAAAATCTCAAAAAAAGGAGGCGGATAATCCGCCTCCTTTTCATTTATTTTCCCTTACTCAATCGGATACGACTCTTCTACCGTGTCGGAGAATACATAGTGAACTGCGCCATTCCCATCCAGATAAATCATATAGGCTTTTGCATACCATGTTTCCCCACCGGAGACATTCGCCTTCCGGATTGTGTACTGTCCATCGTTCGCCGTGGAAGTTCCAACTGCCTTAATCACACCGTCCGTGGTGATGTCGAAGTGACCGGGCTGGTTATACAGCAAAATACCGGATTCTACAAGCGTATACGAGTTGTCCAGACTCCGCTCCGAGAAGAAGGCAATCTTGCCGTTTTCCATTACAATCGGCTCATACGCCACGATGACCGGTTCTTTTACAACCTCCACTGTTTCGTCCACATATACGGCTTCTACCGCAGTTTGCGTCATGCCCATATAGAACGAATACGTTTCGTTGTAGCTGACGGTTTTGCCTTCCTTTGTCCAATAAGCAAACTTCTTTCCTTCCGGAACCGCATTCTTGTCAAGCGTCACTGTCAGGAGCGTATCGTATGCATAGCTGCCCGACGTTGTACCGTCAGCAAGCGTACCGCCGCTTACAGTAACCGCATACTTGTCACTTGCCTTTGCATAGCCTGCCGTATAAATAGTACTGCCTGCTGCCAGGCGGTCATACGAAAGCGTATCGCCTGCTTTAATACTCGACATGGCATTGTCCTTCAGCCAACCGCCAAAGATACGGCCCGTATAGGACGGATTCTCCGGAACTACAACGCTGCCATCAGCCTGTACCTGCTGGTAGAGCACAATCTGGTTATTCTTATTCTTGAACACTACCGTTTTTGTTTCATCCGTCGCCGCCGGTGCAAACACAGCCTCCAGATTCCGGTCTGACCCGAGATAGAAGCTATACTCCGCCTGGTCGGATACAATCCGGCCGGAATCTTTATCAAGCCAGTAAAGGAAGGTATACTCTGCATCGGCAGCCGCAGTCAGCACAATCTTTGTGCCACGTGCAAAGTCGACCTCTTTCCCAGTAGACCAGTCTGCCGACGGTTCCTCGCCGACAACGGCCTGTATTGTTCCGCCCGACGCGCCAACAGCAAGATGCACCTGCTGTACAGCCTGGGTAAATGTAAACGTATATTCCACTATGTTACCTTTTGGCGCCTTAACTTTGACCGGGATTTCAGCCGGTAACGACGCGACCAGATAAGAGCTGCCCGTAGCCTCTTCGTCGCCGTAGAGCACCGTCGCACCGCTCTCCGTCGGCGTAACGGCAAGCTCCGCTGTCATAGTATCAGCATCGACTTCCACGGTATACGCCGTCTGTTCTGCAAAAACCGGAACCGTTTCCCCGTTGACCGTGATTGATGCAATGGACGCATCACCTGAGAGCGTATCCGGGTTTACTTTTCCCTGACTGTCCCAGACAATTACATACGTCGTCGGGTCCCAATAGGTCGTCGTTTCCGGAAGCGAATCATCCCAGCCGTAGTTGGGGATATTGACCGTTTCACCCGCATTGAAATGGCGGTAATAAACATTTTTGTCTGCCAATTTCAGACTGTTTTCGTCCGCCTTTGTCCAATCTTCAGGCGCATTATACCATGTGCCATTGACAGTATTCGTAAACACCGTTGCGCCGGATGTCACCGTAAAGCTCATCCAGTATGGCTCTCCGTTTTTGCCCGAGTAAGCTCCCGTAAAGAAGGGCTGTCCCTTCGACCCTTCAATTACAATTCCATTCGGATCGGTAACTGTGTCAAACTTCAGCGGCCCCGTTTCCCCCTTTGGACGGCGTATAATCGTGCCGCCGCTAAAGTATTCTGACGTATTGCTCTGCGATAAAAAACGGTTATTACGGTCGGAATACACAAGCGTAGAATCGCCGGTCTTTCCTTCCCCCAATACAATATCGTCCTCAACAACATAGTTTAGCCCATAGGTCGCCGCCATATTTTGGCTGTAGTATGCACTCCCCGGGAGTCCGTCGCCTCCATAAATCTTAACTGCGTCCTGCTTCGGCGCCGTATCAGCGTCCCCCATATAGGTATAACAGAAATCCGCGTTCAATGTCAAATCCTTCACTTTATCCGGGCCGTTAATGTCCTCTGCCGTCGCATCATCCCATACAATAAACGGAATCAAATTCTCATTTTCGCTGCTGCCCATGGTATAAATCTGCACTTCTTCGCCGGCCTCAAAGTGGCGATAAACCATCGTCCGATTGGAAATCTGATTTGCTGTAGCAGAGCAAACTTTATCCTCATAAACACCTGCACTGTTCTTTTTCCTTGTACGGTCAATTCGGTTTTTCGGCGTGACAGAATCGCCTACCCGGTAAACACCGTTTATCGTCTCGCCGTACTGAATGCGGTAGAAGCCAAGCGGCAACGCAAAACTATCCGATATGTCAGCACCCGTTAAGTTTGTCAGCTGGTTTACACCGCCAGTATATTTATCGTTTGCATTGACAACTTCATTTGTAAAGTCCGTATATACGTCAGCAACCTTTTTCCAACCACGCTCCTCTGTGTGGTTCTTTGACACATCACCAGCCGAAGCCGCAAGATAAATCGTTCCCGGCTTCTTTGCGGTAACGGCGAAATATTTATTATCCCCTGCATGGTACGCTTTAATTTCTTCATCTGAAGAACGGGTCGAATCGTTCAGCGGCAGAGCGATATGCGTCGCGCCTTTGACATATTCTCCTGCAAAGGCAAGCACATGCTGCGGATAGCGGTCAGAGAAGAGTGGTACCCGCGCATCAAGTGCGCTCGGGTTTACCACGACAGGCCCCACCGTCTTTAAGCCCACATCCGGCGTAATGGTAATATTTCCGTCGTTGTAGCCGTAGGCTGGCGCAAACTGTCCGACATGAATCGTGTAAACATTCTTGTATGTATGGTCATCCACCGTGCGGCTTGCGAGGATCTTCACCGTGTCACCTACTGATGCATTCCACGTTTCTTCCCCCGTAGTCATATTAAAGGCGCGGTATGCTGTTCCTTCCAGATAGGGATAAGACGAGTCGGCTTCTGTCAGCTCCACGTTTGTATCATACGGTTTCTTCGCCTTAAACTCTGTCGCTGCTTGGTTAGCAAACAATTTGATTGAAAATTCCGTTGTTTGTGATGTTTCATGATAGCCGTCAACCAGAACCTCAGACTCGTTTGTATTGCTGTTCGGCGTCTTTGGCGTCAAATAGCTGATTGCGTCCGGTGCAGACAGAGCGCTTTCAAACTGCGGCGCCGTAAACTCAATGGTATACGTTTCCTCTGCATGTTCCGTTTTTACCGCCACATCCGCCGTTGCGCTTCCATCCGTAAAATCAATAATATCCGGCTTGCTAATCTCTCCCGCACCGCTCGCCTCTATTGTGGCAAAGGCAGCTCCGTACCCAACGTCAACTGTATACGTTTCCGTATTGGGATTATAGCTCGGAACACTAATCGTCTCGCCTTCCCCATTGATTTTGTACCCCAATGCGTCCAGTGATGCCTTCTCACTCTGGCGGTCGTTCCACCGAATCAGGAACGTGCCATAGCCGCCCTTTGCCGCCGGCGTAGGAAGCTCGACAAGCTGTCCTGCTGTAAAAGACATTTTGTATACATACAAAATCCCCCCCACATCCAGACGACCGTCTGGCGCAGAGTTTGTACCGGTCAATACACGTTCATGCTCATAGGAATATGGCATTCCTGCTTCGCTATCCAGCCATGCCGATGCTTTCATCTTAGCCATCTGCTGCAAGTTCGTCCACGAATATTCGATATCGTTGATTAACGTAACCGGATAATTCTTATTTGAATCTGCAAACTCCTGTTCTCCCGGCTTTCCCGTAAGCTTATTGTACATCAACGATTTTGACATATCCTGAGAAATCTTTTCCCATTCGCTCCTGCTGTCAAAGCCGCGTGCATTTGCATATGTTACATAATAGATAGTGCCATCCCCATCTGGATAAAACGACGCCATTGTGCTGTATCTTCCGTCCAAATCCGGTGTCAGCCAAAAATTGTATAATTCCGTATACTCCGTAATGTTAATGTCAGCCGGATCTTTGTTAAAGCAGCGTTGTAGTGGATAGTATGGAATCAATATCTGGCTTGCTCCCACGAAATTACGCGACAAATAGGCCATCGACATAACGTCATGGTCAGAAAAGTTCTGCGACGAGCCCATTGCACCCGCATCTTCGTATTTAATCCAGCGGTTCACCACCCGGTTGTCCCCGCCGGCAGCCTGTATCTGCGCACCAATCTCGCTGCTGACCTCGGGAATAAAGTTATGAATCCCCTCATTCTGCATTTCCGCGTCTGTATAGAGCTTATGCGGCTGCGCATATGCGGGAAAGCGCGTTACCTTATTATCCGTCTGATAATAGCTTTCCTTATTCGCATAGTAATCCGCTACAAAGCGGTCCCCGGCCTCGCTGTCATAATCGTCAAAACTGAACGCAAATGCGCTCGATGACGACAGAAGCATCGCCGCCGTAAGCAAAACGCTTACAATCTTTTTTGCTTTTTTGTGCATATCCTCTCCCCCTTTATCTCTTAGGCTATAGGCACATTGCCTATAAAACCCATTTCCCTATTTATTATTATATAAAAGCAAATTTATAATTTCAAGAAGAAAGTTTATATTTTTATAAAACTGATTGTTTTATACACACAATTCAGAATATATTACACAGTTAGAAGGAATATTTCCACAAGAAAGCAACTATATATTGGACATTTTGTACAGTATATTTTTTTAATATTTTTTGTTTTGTTATATTTTTTATAAACCAAGTTATAGACAAAACAATACTATTGTATCTCTTCCTTTTTAATAATGTTAATTATTTTATATTTAAGAAAAAGTAATAAAAAAAAGCGGCCGCAATATGCAGCCGCCTTGTCTGTACAATAATTGTACAATTATTATTTAACCTCAACCTTAGCGCCAACTTCTTCAAGCTTCGCCTTGATTGCATCTGCGTCTTCCTTAGAAGCGCCTTCTTTAACCGGCTTCGGTGCGCCGTCAACGAGGTCTTTCGCTTCCTTCAGGCCAAGACCTGTAATCTCACGAACAACCTTGATAACCTTAACCTTCTCAGCGCCAGCCTCAGCGAGGATAACGTCAAACTCGGTCTTCTCAGCAGCAGCCGCACCAGCGTCCCCGCCAGCAGCGCCAGCTACAGCAGCAACTGCTACCGGAGCAGCCGCACTTACGCCAAATTCCTCTTCCATAGCCTTAACCAGTTCCGAAACCTCTAATACAGTCAACTCTTTGATTGCGTCCAATACGCTTGTTACTTTCTCACTCATTGTTATACCTCCATTATTCATATTAAAATTTTCATGTATTGTGTATTACTCGCCCGCTGCGGCTTTCTTTTCCGCATAAGCGTTAAGCGCAATAGCCATAGCACGGATATTTCCCTGCAGGATATTGACAACGCCGGATACCGGCGCATTCAGGCTGCCCATCAACTTTGCAATGAGCTCCTCCTTCGACGGCAGCTTCGACAATTCCTCAACTTCCTTTACGTCGATTACCTTTCCGTCAACAAAGCCAGCCTTGATGCTTACAACATCATTGTCCTTTGCAAACTTGGCAAGCACTTTTGCCGGAGCAACTGCATCCGTGGACGAAACTGCAAGTGCAGTCGGCCCATGCAGAACGGAATCCAACTCCTCAAGACCTACCTCTTTGGATGCAAACCGCGTCAGCGTATTCTTTACAACATGGTAGTCAACACCAGCTGCACGAAGGTCATTACGCAGCTTTGTATCTTCCTCTACGGTCAGACCGCGGTAGTCAAACAGTACGCCAGCCTGCGCATTTCTAAGCGTTTCTGTCAGCTCTGCAACAATCTGCTTTTTTTGATTTAAAACCTTTTCGCTTGGCATTGTAGATTCACCTCCCATACTTGGATTACACTCTGCCTCTCTGCGTTTTCGATAAAGAAAACAAAGCAGGCTCCCCCGCAGAACGCAAGAGAGCCTGTAAATATACAATACCAACAACACAGCTACACTGTATTGCAAAAGCCCACCTCGGCAGGAAAGCAATCCGCTTATTATGGCATGCACCACGCCACCTGCTGTCTACGGAAGATATAAAATTTTAACGTATATATATTACCACAACTTGAAAAGCATGTCAAGCATAAATTTTACGCTTCTGCACGCGCCGGATTAATTTTAATGCCGGGGCCCATCGTCGATGCGATGGCAACGCTTCTCAAATACTGTCCTTTCGCAGCCGACGGCTTCGCCTTGATAACAGCGCCCATCAGCGTGCGGTAATTCTCCATCAGCTTCTCAGCGCCAAAGGATGCCTTCCCGATCGGGCAGTGGATAATATTCGTCTTGTCCAGTCTGTACTCAATTTTACCAGATTTAATCTCGTTGATTGCCTTTGTAACGTCCGGCGTAACCGTACCCGCCTTCGGACTCGGCATGAGGCCCTTCGGACCGAGCACTTTACCAAGACGGCCAACAACGCCCATCATATCCGGCGTCGCAACAACAACATCATAGTCGAACCAGCCGTCGTTCTGAATTCTCGGAATCAGCTCCTCGCCGCCTACGAAATCGGCGCCAGCCGCCTCTGCCTCCGCAATCTTGTCGCCCTTAGCAAATACGAGCACACGCGCTACCTTACCTGTGCCGTGCGGCAGTACAACCGCACCGCGCACCTGCTGATCCGCATGTCTGGAGTCAACGCCAAGCTTGATATGAACCTCAACCGTTTCGTCAAACTTTGCCTTTGCTGTTTTCACCGCAAAGTCCATCGCTTCCGCCGGGTCATACAATTTAGACTTGTCAAACAGCTTTACGCTGTCCTGATATTTTTTCCCTCGAAACATGATTTCCTTTCCTCCTTCTGTGGTCCGACAAAGCGGCATTTTCCCGCTTCTCCCACGAAATCACTCGGCCATATGTGCCGAATCAGTCTCCCACTACGATTCCCATGCTTCTTGCCGTACCGGCAATCATGCTCATCGCAGCTTCTACGCTCGCAGCGTTTAAGTCGGGCATTTTCTGCTCCGCAATCTGGCGCAGCGCATCCTGCGAAATCGTAGCAACCTTTGTCTTGTTCGGTACGCCGGAGCCGCTTTCAATCTTGCACGCCTTCTTGAGAAGGACAGCAGCCGGCGGAGTTTTCGTAACGAAAGAGAAGGAACGGTCTGCATATACGGTGATAACAACCGGGATGATCAAACCGGCATCCTTAGCCGTCTTTTCATTAAACTCCTTACAAAACTGCATGATGTTCACACCATGCTGACCCAACGCAGGGCCAACCGGCGGAGCAGGTGTTGCCTTTCCTGCCGCAATCTGTAATTTGATAAAACCTGCAACTTTCTGAGCCATGTGACTTGCACCTCCTATTCAAACAAATGTGGTAATGGCGGACATACGTCCTCCCACGCAGGACAGTACTGCCCTGCACAGCGCAAAACCTCTGCGCTCTATACTAACAAACGGCAAGCCGTCTATTAATCGAGTGTTTCAACCTGATAAAAGTCAAGCTCTACCGGCGTATCCTGCCCAAACATGGAAACACAGATGCGAACTTTCTGCTTCTCTTCGTTGATTTCTTCCACTACGCCAATAAAGCCGTCGAGCGGGCCGGACGCGACCTTTACGCTGTCGCCAACCGCAAAGTTGACCTCTGCCACATGCTTTTCAATCCCCAGCTCATACACCTCTTCCTCCGTGAGAGGAACCGGCTTTGACCCCGGGCCGACAAAGCTTGTCACGCCGCGCGTATTCCGCACGATAAACCACGTCATGTCGTTCATGACCATCTTAACAATCACATATCCCGGAAGCACCTTGCGGGATACCGCCTTGCGCTCCTGCGTGCCGTCGTCCTTTTCCTTGACCTCGACAACTTCCTCCATCGGGATACGGATTTCCTGAATCATGTCCTGCATACCGCGGTTTTCAACCGTTTTTTCAATATTCGTCTTAACTTTATTCTCATAGCCCGAATAGGTATGTATTACATACCATTTCGCTGTATCAGCCATACTTCACTGCTCCTTTGCGGGCGATTGCAACAGCATCCGCCGCAGCAGACGCCGTTAAAATTACTGGAACTTCAAAATCTCGGAAAATGCCTTGCCGAAATCACCAATGATTGCACCGCGCACAATACCGCCAAAAATCGCATCAACAATCGCCAGACAAATGCCAACAATGATAATAACGGTGATTACGATTACGGTATTATTCACCGTCTGCGACCAAGACGGCCACACAACCTTTTTCATCTCGCTCTTCACTTCGCGGAAGAACTTTGCGATTCTCGAAAAGAATCCTGCCTTCTTTGCAGTTTCGCTCATACCAAATCTCCTCCTAAAATCATTAGGGCCTTTGCGCTGTTATTTCGTTTCCTTATGGAGCGTGTGCTTTCTGCAAAACTTGCAATACTTGTTGAGCTCAAGCCTGTCCGGCGTGTTCTTCTTGTCCTTCATCGTATTGTAGTTTCTCTGCTTGCACTCACTGCACGCCAATGTAATTTTCGTTCTCACTTTCTACACCTCCGTTTATCATACGCGCCGCACACGCGGCGTATAGCCTGCTTTTTCCGCTTCCGTCAGTCTCTGCCCCTTCAAATATACAGGGGAGAAAAATAACAAACAATTACGCACAAAAAAAAAGACTTCCACGAAAGCACTATTACTATACCATAATCCTATAGACAAGTCAAGAGGGAACCAGAAATATTTTTTATCCGGCCGCAATTTTGACAAATCGTTTCCCAAAATCAGCTTTTTCGTCAAGATACGACATCCCTTCCCTTGCCTTTTCCTTCCGGAACCGATATAATAATTGTAACCGAACCAGCGGGTTTTATTCCAAATTAATATTGACGGAGGAGAACGGCACCATGGCACAGAACACCACAAAAGACAATTCCCATTCCGGACACCGCGTAAGGCTCAAGCAGCGTTTTTTGTCCGAGGGTCTTGACGGCTTCAACGACCACCAGATTCTCGAATTGCTGCTGTTTTACACGATTCCACTCAAGGATACAAACGAAATCGCACACGACCTGATCCAAACCTTCGGCTCGCTGTCGCACGTATTTGATGCACACCCGAAGGAACTGCAAAAGGTACGCGGCATCAGCGAGCACAGCAGCACGCTCATCTCCATGATTCCGCAGCTTACGCGCGCATATCTCAAGGACCTGACACGCGAGCGCCCGATCCTCAACAGCGCGCAGGCTGCAGGCGAATATATCAAAAACTTTTTCATGGGCCGAATCTATGAGGTGTTTTACCTCTTTTGTATGGACAAGTCCTGCCGCGTCATCCACGAAGAAAAAATATGCGAGGGCACACTCGACGAAACGCCGTGCTATCCGCGCCTTGTTTTAGAGGCTGCGTTCCGTCACAAGGCACAGCGCGTCATCTTCGCACACAACCATCCTTCGGATATCCTGACGCCCTCTCCGGGCGATATCGAATCGACACACAAACTCGTCCAAATCTTTGAAAGCGTAGATATTGAGGTCGTCGACCATATCATTGCCGGCAAGTCCGGCTACATCAGCATGGCGGAACTGAGCTGCCTTCGATAAGCTGTTATATTATTATGAAGAAAAAAGACGGCGGGCGCCGTCTTTTTTTACTGAATTTCGTATGTTCCCTTTATCATAAAGATCGCCTCGCTCGTGACGTTGATACCGCGCCCGTCCGCAAGCGGTACAATGAGCAAATGGTTCGACGGAACCTCTGTCCCATCGGCCAAATCGGTTCCACCGGTCGTATCCGCGATACCGCCGCGCATAGAGCCAATCACCGTTCCGCTTCCCATGCGCAGAATCAGCTCCGTCCCCTCGCCGGCCACAACCTTCTGCCCCGCACTGACATTGACAACCTCAAACGTCGCGCTCTGCCCCTGTGGATTTTGAGGGGTAAGTCCGCCTACAACACTGTCTATGTAGGAGTATATTTTCGGCAGTAAAACATTATCGATATAGCTTTTGCTGATCAGCGGGTCACCGTCGCTGCCCGGGTCGGCTGCAAACGCAAAGCCCACACCACAAACTGCTATAATTCCTGCGGCACACAGCGCCGCAATCCTCTTTTTCATCTTTTGCACCCCTGTTTCATACATAATTTCCTGCGTATCTATATCCTGGTAAAAATCAAATGTCCACCAATCCAAAGCTTATGGAAATCGCCTTGTTGACCCGCGCCATAAGTGTATTGTCCAGACGTCCGATTTTTTCTTTCAGCCTTCTTTTATCAATCGTCCGTATCTGCTCAAGCAAAATCACAGAATCCTTGTTCAGGCCGTACTCCGCCGCGCCGATCTCAATATGCGTCGGCATTTTTGCTTTATTAATCTGCGATGTGATTGCAGCCGCAATGACCGTCGGGCTGTATTTATTCCCAACATCATTTTGCACAATCAAAACAGGACGGACGCCTCCCTGCTCCGAGCCGATAACAGGGCTTAAATCAGCATAAAAAATGTCGCCTCTTTTAACAATCACTCAGTTTCACACTCCGATAATTTTTCCTCATAATACATCTGTGCAGCATTATCTGCTTCAAAATACAGTTCTGCGAGTGATAAATTGATGTCCCCCATCTCAATATATCCGTTTTTCAGCTTTTCCCTGAGCTTTTTGCGCTCCTGCTCCTTTAAGCATTCCCCAAGCGCGCGCCTGATAAACTCGCTCCGGCTGATCCCCTCAGCAGACGAAACCTCGTCCACCCCTTCGACCAGCTCCAAAGGAAGCGCGATTAAAATTTTCTTGTATTCCGGCACCGTAACCCGACCCCCATTCATGCGTGATGACCTCAATATCCAAAACAGCAAAGGGTTTGTTCGCTGTTCGGTTTGGTAGAAACGCCGAAGGCAAAAATATATTCCTTCAGTATATACTCAAATTATATACTAAAAAAACATATTCGTCAATAGCAGTTTATACCAGATTATTGAGCGCCCGCACAACACTGCCGTTCGACGTGTAAACACGGGGGATTCGCTTGCCAATCAGGCAAACAATTTCGTAGTTGATGGTGCCCATATGATGCGCAAGCTCGTCCGCGCTGATACAGGCGCCGCCGTCGCTTCCCATCACGGTAACAATGTCGTCTACTTCTATATTATCTGCATTTGTTGCATCAATCATACATTGGTCCATACAAATTCTTCCGACAACGGGAAGCCGCTTACCATGCCAAAGCATTTCCGCCTTTCCCGCAAGCAGGCGCGAATATCCATCCGCATATCCAATCGGAATCGTTGCGATTGTCGCCGGCGGCGCGGTCATATATTCCTTGCCGTAGCTTATGCCAATCGCTTCCTCAATTCGCTTGACCAGCGTCACCCGCGCTTTCAGGCTCATCGCACTTTGCAGCTCGATTTTCCCTTCCGTAAGCGGCGACGGGTGCAACCCGTACAGAATTACGCCCGGACGCACCATGTCAAGCTGCATCTCCGGGTAGAGGACAAGCGCCGCGCTGTTACATACATGCCGCCGCCCAATCTGCACGCCGTCGTGCTGCAACTGATTGCAGACTGCCATAAATCGGTCAAACTGCATTTTCGTATAGGCATATTCGTCCTCATCCGCACAGGAAAGGTGCGTAAAAATCCCGTCAATTTCCAAATTCGGAAGCGCGGCAATCTGCTTAATCTCCCGGATGGTTTCCGGCGCGTGCCGCTCGTCACACAAAAATCCAATCCGGCTCATGCCGGTGTCAAGCTTGATGTGCAGCTTCGCGTCCTTGTTTTTTTTGACCGCCACGTTGGACAACGCTTTTGCCATATCGTACGAAAATACCGTCGGCATCACGTCGTAGTCGATCAAATCCTCACACAGGTCGCGGTTCGTGTTGCCCAGTATCAGCACTGGAACGTCGATACCCCGGCTCCGGAGCTGCTTGGCCTCGTCCAGCATGGCGACTGCAAAGGCATCGGCGCCGTTTTCCAGCAGCGTTTTTGCCACCTGCAAAAACCCATGCCCGTATGCGTCCGCTTTGACGACCGCCATCACCGCCGCCTCCGGACGCGTCATACGCCGGATATTTTGCATATTCGACGCAATTGCATCCAAGCTCACCTGCGCCCATGCACGCTGTGTGTAACTATCCATTATAGTCCCTCTTTTATCGTAAATTATCAGCTTTTTTCAAAATGTTTATTCACACGCTTCCGTACAAATACGAAAAGCCTCCGGCAAGGATGCAATCAGGTCGCCCGCCGTCATGGACTCCATCCCAAACCGCTGCTGCGCGGCGTCGCCCGCCAGAGCATGTAGGTATACGGCACATGCCGCAGCCAGAGCAGCGTCCGGAACACGGTGCAAAAGCGCGCCCACCACGCCGGAGAGAACGTCGCCGCTCCCAGCCGTTGCCATCCCGGCGTTTCCGGCAGAGTTGTTTACATAACATGCCCCATCTGCTACAACAGTATATGCGCCTTTTAACACAACGGTGACGTTTTGCTTCTCTGCAAACGCCTTCGCCGTTTCTATTGCGCGCGGTTCAACCTCAGCCGCCGTCGTTCCAATCAGGCGCGCCATCTCCGCATGGTGCGGCGTGATAATGACCTCGGCCCGCTTTTCTTTTAGCATACTAACATCCTGCGCCAGCGCATACAGGCCGTCTGCATCAATTACGACGCGCTTATCCAGCTTTAGAATTTCGCGCAGAAGCGTTACAATCGCGCTGCTCCGTCCAATGCCCGGTCCGAACACGACCGTGTCGTAGCCCTGTGCAAACTGAATCAGCTCCGGTACAGCCTCTTCGGACAACTGTCCCGCTTCGTCCTCGGGGAGCGGCAGCGTCATCGCCTCCGAAATCTTTTGCTGTACGATATCGTTGAGGCAGCGTGGTACGCCGACTGTCACGAGGCCCGCCCCGCTGCGCAGAGCCGCGCGCGCCGACATACAGACTGCGCCGCCCATGCCCCGGCTGCCGCCGACCACAAGAACCTTACCACACGTTCCCTTGTGTGCATTGCGCGCCCGCACAGGCAATGCCGACCGCACAAGCCCGCGTGATATTGTTTCTGCGATTCCGCCTTTGCCGGTTATCTGCCGCGGAATGCCGATATCCGCTACAACCGTTTCCCCACAAAAAGCCGCCGCTGGAAACAGAAGCTGGGCTGGCTTGTACCCCGTAAAGGTCACCGTCTTGTCCGCATATATCGCATACTCACATACGCCCGCGTCTGCGCCCACGCCGCTTGGCATATCAACTGCTATCACATATTTGCCCGACATATTAATCTGTTCGGCAATCTGCCGGTCGCGCCCCGCCAACGCACCGTGGAAACCAAACCCGTAAAGCGCGTCAACCACGATATCGCTCTCTGCGAGCTGTGCCGTAAACGCCTCCATATCGCGGATAACCGGTACGCCCACGCTGGATAAAAGCGCGTAATTCTTCGCCGCGTCGCCCCTCAGCTGTGCCGGATCATCAAAAAAAGCGGCACATACGCTTCCGCAGCGGCCGTCCAGCAGCCTTGCGACCGCGAAGCCATCGCCGCCATTGTTCCCCTTCCCACACACCACGAGCACCTTACCGATACGCCCGCCGGGCGCGCGCAGCACCTCGTCCCGCACCGCCATGGCCGCATGCTCCATGAGAAGAAGGCCATCGATACCGTAGTCAGCAATCGTTTCCGTGTCAACCGCTTTCATCTGCTCCGCTGTGTATATCTTCATATCAACTTCATCCTTCCAATACGACAAATGCGGACGCATATGCCTCCGTGTTGGTCAGCGACACATGAATCCGCTCCACACCGTGCACCTGCGCCGCAGCTTCCGCTTTTCCACTTAGGCAGATATAGGGCTTGCCCAGTGCGTCGCGCAGGACCGCAACCTCACAGAGTGCAAACCCGCGCACGCCTGTGCCGAGCGCCTTGGAGAAGGCTTCCTTTGCCGCAAAGTTGTTTGCCGCACTTGGCGCAGGATCATTTTTGGCATCTAAAAGCTCCCGTTCCTCTGCGCTAAAGCACTTTTCCAGAAAGCGGCAATTATCCAACGCATTCCGGATTCTGCCGACCTCGACAAGGTCCGTCCCAATTCCAACAATCATCCGTTTCACACTCTCATCCTAAACAATTGTGCCTACTGGCCGCGCACATGTACATTACGCATATTAAACCGCTTAATTGCCTCAATCATTTTCCCGGAAGGCTCAAAAAACAGCCGCATCTTGTCCCCATTGAGCAGAAAATCTGCAAAATAGACGGCTTCGCTGTCCATCCGGCTTACCGCATTGTAATACCGTTTGATACCAGAAACATTCAAGTACTGTTCTTTAAACCGTTCATCATAGGCCGGAGCACAAATTGTAAACTCCTTGACGCGGAGCGTCAATAGGTGGACGCGCCGCCGCTTGGAGTAAATAACATCAATATCAAGCTCGCCGTTTGTAAATGTATATTCATATTCAATGTTCTGGCGGGAAACAATAATATAGACGCCGTACCATACTGCCACAGCAAGGGCAAACCAGAGCAGAAACAGCATCTGCGCCGTTATCGTAACCAGAAAACCGAGAATAATGCACAAAACAATTGCACCTGCAATTGCTCCCAAAATTTTAAGCATATCCATGCCGGTCTTTTTTTTCTTTACCATATACTCAATAAATGTATCCATGCAATGCCCTCCAAAGCCAGCTCAATTATTTGTATTGTAGCACAGAAAAAAATTAAATACAAGGGTTGACAAAAGCAATAAAACAATGTATAATAAGTTTCGTTGTTTGCGAGTGTGCTGGAATCGGCAGACAGGCACGTTTGAGGGGCGTGTGCTTATGGCGTATGGGTTCAAGTCCCATCACTCGCACCATATCGGAACGGACTTTGCTCCGTTCCGATTTTTATTTGCACAAAAATCAGGCACACGCTCCATCGTTCCTCCTCTTATGAAAAACTATTCATTCTTTGACTTCTTTGCTTCCTTTTACAAAAGGGCGCTTTTTAAATCTTCACCACATAAATATTTTTTCAGGTGAAATACTACCTATGAGGTGATTTTTCATGGCAAAGCAAGGAATGAAACGAATCGAGCGCACACATACAGCGCCGAAAAACGATGTATCCCCAGTACCCGAAATTCAAGGGAAAGCAAAGCAGAGAAAGACACAGGCAAACCCCATCATTGCGGGTACGGCCGGCTCATCCCAAAAGGTTTATCATAGTAAGCCCCACGCAGCGGAAAGGCCGGTTTCTCCGGCATATTCAGCCATTGATTCGGATTTGGCAAGAGATAATCTTGAAAACGATCTTTCAGCGGCGGATTTACAGGACTTATAAAGATGCGGGTTGCACTTTGCCCCGCGCAAAATAATTATCAAAAAGCGGAGACTCTGCTACAGCGGAGATTCCGCTTTTTGATGTCCTAAAATTTTATATCTACGCTCGACTTTTTCGCTCCTTTGTGCTATAATTGTGATATCTGTTTTCATATTTTTGTTAAAAAGAAACAAAAACAGTCTGTTTCGTGCAGGACTTGAATCGCTGGTATCACTCCATACAGGCTTGCAGGAAACTGATTTTATTTAAGGAGGAAACATATGAAAAACTGGGGAAAAAAAGTATCCGGCGTAGGTATTCTTTGTCTCGTTCTATGCCTTGTTTTTTGTTCCAGCGGAATTGCTGCGGATGCCGACGGGCTGTGGTTCGACTTTGAGGATTCGTCCTTCATCGCCGGAGAAACGCCGGTCATGCCAGGCTTCAGCATAGTCGAAAAGGAAAGCGACGGCGGCAGCATTATAATTCAGAAAGAAAACGTGGGCGGAACATCAAATCAGTATCTTGAAATAGCAAAAACGGTGCTTGCCTCCCAAGCCTCAAACGACGTCTATATCCAAACGAGTACGCCCCGGGATTTGACGCTGCGGACCCAAATCAGTTTTCGGATCCGCTCCGTTTCCGCAAACGGTAATATCAGTATTGCACTGCGCGATGACAACACAAACGCAGGGAACGGCACGGTGGAGTTACTTTCTTTTAATAATGGCAACGGTTTAATTACATACGGGAAGGAGTATCCCGGCTCTGTGAAGGAGACCTTTTCCCCGACAGAGTGGACTGAAATCCGGATTGACATGAACATTTTGGAGGACAACATCAGGATATACCGCGACAATGTTCTGAAAGCTACGCTGACTGGCACAACAACCGGCACAGACAAGCTGAAAAATTATAATTACAGAAGCTGCTCTCTGCGGTTTCAGGAGTATGGCAGCGGCGGAACGGGCGCTGTGACAAAGTACGACCTCGACGATATCCGCTTTTCTCCGTTTGATTCCTTTGACGGCCGGTTTATTATCTCGGATAAGGCACTGTATAAAACGATCGACGGTCAGATGCGGGAGCTGAGCAGCTTAAAGGCCGGCGACCTGACCGCATCGGTCAATATTGAAAACTTTTCTCAGGCAGAGCAGAAGGTACGCCTTGTAGCGGCTGTGTATGACAGCAGCGGCGGCATGAGAGGGGTTTTCTTCTCCGAGACAAAAGCGCTGTCCGCTGGAGAAAGCGTCGACCTGACTGCACAATTTAAGCTCGACACGTTAAACGAAGGCGACAAGCTAAAGCTGCTTTTGTTTGACGGGAATGATTTCCTCACGCCTTTGACATATGCCACAACATTTGCACAAAGCACGTACACGCAGCCCTTTGCAGAGGAGATTCTCCACGATTTAAAGGAGCATAGTCCAAACAACGCACATCCACGCCTATTAATGACCCAGGATAAACTTACATTTCTAAAAACGGCCTGCAAGACGCAGGAACCGTATAAAACCTGGTATGCAAGCGTCAAAAAGGAGGCGGATAAGCTGCTTGGCAGCACCAAGTTTCCATCCTACGATGACTCGGATGAGCTACGGCTCCAATCCGCAGAAACAGCGGCGGACCGGATAATGAAGCTCGCTTTTGTGTACAGCATTGAAGGCACAGATGATTATATGGAGCAGCTCGTCAAAGAGATTGAAAACTGTGCAAACTGGCCGGACTGGAACCCGAAGCACTTCCTCGATACAGCGGCGCTGATTCGCGGGACGGCACTGGCATACGACTGGTGCTATGACTATTGGCAGCGGCCCGAAAACGCCGCGCAGAAAGAAATGCTCGTAGATGCACTGGTGAACATGGGACTCGTACAGGCGCAGAAAGCCTTTAACGGAACGGCCACCGTGGACGACTGGTGGACGACAACGGACAACAACTGGTCGTTTGTCTGCAACGGCGGCGTTGCGCTCGGCGCGCTGGCGCTTGGTGACGAAGAAGAATATGCCGATTTGTGCGGTTATGTGCTCGAAAAGGGGCTTCGCGCAATCGAAAAGAGCATCGTCCACTTCGCGCCGGATGGCGCATGGTACGAGGGGCCGGGCTATTGGCACTATACAGTGCGGTACATGTCGATGTATTTCAGCGCGCTGCAAACGGCAACCGGTACAGATTACGGCTATCTTTCCAGCGAGGGAATCGACAAGACGGCACACTTTGCAATTGGCGTTACAGGCCAGAACAACACCGTAAACCTCAACGATGCGTCGGAGGGGAAGCTCACGCCGCCGGAGCTGTTCTACCTTGCCGCCCAGTTCGGCGACACAACGGCGGCCAAGTACCGCTACTACCAGCTCCAGACGCAGAAGCGTACGCCGTCGATTCACGACCTTCTGTGGTACGACCCCGCTTTGATTGGAGACGGCTCGCTCGACGATATGCAGCTCGACTTTGCGTTCCGCGACATGGAGCTGATGACCTTCCGCAATGAGTATTTTACGGATCAGGTGTTTTTTGCCGCACTGCACGGTGGGAAGAACGGAATCAACCACGGGCATATTGACGCAGGCAATTTCGTTTATGAGGCAAACGGCGTGCGCTGGGCAATCGACATTGGCAACGACAATTACAATTTACCCGGGTACTTCAACAACAGCAATGCAACCAATGGCCGGTGGGTCTACTACCGGAACCGCGGCGAAGGGCACAATACAATTGTTATCAATCCCAATACTAATCCGTCGAAACCCGCCGACCAGCCGCTCGACACGACGGCGACAATCAGCTCCTATACGCCGGGCGATACCGTGGGCGCGGGCGAGATTGACATGCAGCCGATATACGGGCAGTATACCGATAGCGCGACGCGTTCGATCCGGCTCGATAAGCTGACCGGGCGGTGCGATATCACTGATACACTCGAGTTTAAAGCCGGTACAACGAACGACCTGTACTGGTTTATGCACACAAAGGCATCCATACAGATTGCGGCGGACGGCAGAAGCGCTGTATTACAGCAAAATGGTAAAAAACTGTACGTCTATATCACGCAAGGCGAGGGAACTTTTGAGGCGGCGGATGCAAAGCCGCTGGAAAGCTCGCCCCACCCGGATGGGCAAAACGCAAACGGAAATATCAGAAAACTTCAAATCCATATCCCGGACGCATCCGGCTCGTTCAACTTACAAGTGACACTCAGCCCTGTTGAGCTGTGATAATGAAGAGGGGGAAGGAAGATGTGGCTGTTCAAAAAAGAACTTCGCTGGCGAACCATTCAGGCAATTCTTATCATCCTGATTGTCATATCGAGCTTTGTATTTCATTGGGACACATCCATTATTGGCAGTTCCATCGGTGTGGCATTGATGTACACAATTATCCTACTTTGTGACGGATGCAGTAAAAAGCGTTACTTAAAGCGTAAGGAAGAATATGAAGAAGCACATTCGGATTTTTCCTGTGACTGCCGGATGAAAGCCGCGTATTATGCATTTTATGTTACGGTTACAGCGGAAATAATTGGCTTTTTCATCCTGGCGATATTAGGAGAAAAGGAAATTTCAATCATTTTGGGGTGTATTTATCTCGTACAGGTTGTCCTTTTTGAATGCCTATACTCGTTTTTCAAATGGAACGACAGTTGGTAAACGCTATTTTCACAAATCAAAAGAGCCTGCATATGCAGGCTCTTTTCTTATCCTTTCTTAGATCTATTCTGTTTTTTCCCTACACTTTTAGGCCGTTTCTTTTTTCCTTCATTATGCGGCGTCGAAACTGGCGGCTTTGGCAAAAACAGCGATACATTATCCCGCGCCGACTGGAGCAAAAGCGACAGCATACGAAACACAAACTGCCGCGATTCTTCATCGATATTATTAAACGAGCGCAGAATCACCACCGCATTTTTCAGCCATCCTTCGCTCAGCTCTGTTACCTTTTCCGCATTTGTCGCCATCAATACGCGGTACAGAATGTCGAACAACTGCTCCCGTTGGGATACATCCATCTCCTTAGCCCAAGCATTGAGCGACTGGTCCATAAAGCGGCTTCCATTTGTCACCGTGTCAAGACGCACAAAGTCGGTTCCAAGTACTTCCCATGAATACGGGTCATGCTGCATAAAGCCGCGCTGTACGCTGTGAACGACCGTATAGTTTTCCTCGTGCTCAAGCAGCATCCCAACTACGGACGACTGTGGAACGAAAGTATGGGTCCGGTCCCGCACAGCCAGATATCCCCCGCTCGTAAGCACGCGTGCGTCAAACCCCGGCCCATCGTGGTTGTAAACGGCCTGGATGCACGCCTGAATCTCACTGCGGCAATAGGATGCGGCAAAAACAGCAAGGTTTCCGCCTTTGGAATGGCCGCCAATATACAGCTTTTCTACCGAGCCGACCTGCTCCAAGTATGCAACCGCGCACCGCTGCGCCGGTACAGGCGTAAGAAAACTCATATTAAAGTCCTCTTTCCACCCGACCAGCGTATTATCCGTCCCACGGAATGAAACGAACGTCGTCCCATCCTCCAGATAAATGGTAATCGCCGCAAACTGTGTCTGCGCGTCGCCGTCGACATGGTTGACATAGCGCGTCAGCAATATATTCTGAAACCGGCGGCAACCCGCCGCGGCGCAGAGCAGGTCCTCGTCCTCCGGCGTACGCAGATGCCTTTTCTCCTGCGGCTGAGCAAAATACCGCTCCGCCGCCTCCCGAAGCGAAATAGGCGCTTCGCCATCTGCGCCGGCAATGCCGTCGAACCCTACATAAGACAAGCAGGACAAAATCAGGCTGTCGACAACATTTATACCAGACTGCAAAAAGCCCAGGTCGCCACGCCATTGTATATAATCGAGCATATTTGCCACAGCGTCCACCTCCCGCCTCCTATTCATATGTCGGTTCCACGTAAATCATGCAGACGCTTTCCCTTATCTATCCAAACATTTTTTTGAGCCGCACGTCGCTGCCAAAAAACCGTACCGGCGTAAAATGCTCCAAAATGCGGGAATGCAGCCGCTCCGAATACACCTTTGCAATCTCATTGATAGAATAATTCGTACTGATCACCATCTTTTTGCCGGACAGCAGCCGGTCATTCACCAGTTCAAACAAAAACGACACCGTCTGCGCGTTTGTCGCCTCGCTGCCTAAATCGTCAATGATGAGCAAGTCGCACTCCGCCAGCCTGTCAAACTCCGCACGGGCGCGCGCCGCGTCCGTCCGCCCGAACAAATAGTCGCTGTAATAGGAAAACAGCTTTGCCGCACTCTGATAGATGACCGTGTACCCCCGGTCAATCAGTTCTTTTGCGACGCAGGTGGATAAAAACGTCTTTCCGAGTCCCACACCGCCGTAAAAGAACAGCCCCGGGCCCGGCTGTTCAAAGCTGCGCACAAACGCCCTGCACACGGCAAGCGCCTCCTCCATGGCCTCCTTCTGCGAAATGCCCGCCTTCTGGTCGACCGTGTCGGAAAACAGCGAGAGGTCAAACTTGTCAAACCCCTGCGTTTCAAACAGGTTAAACAGCTTCGAGGCATGGTACGCCTCCTTTTTTACAAACGCCTTAAAGCACTCGCATGGTTTCCCATCGATGTATCCTTCGTCTTTGCACAGCTTGCAGCGGTAACGCATGTCGGTATAGTCCTTCTCGTAGCCGGCCTTTTCGAGCGCGCGCTCCCGCATGGCGGACAGCATCTGCATGCTTTCCTTCAAATCGTCCGCTATCGTCGGTGCCTTCTGTGGGTCTTTCAATATCTCAAGCGCGGCGCCGCTCCCGACGCGGTCGATCTCCTCGTCGATCTGCTTGACCTCGGGACAGGCGTCGTACACCTCGAACAGCCGCTGCTTCCGTTCCCGCGTCTCCACCATGCGCTGCGCCTCATAGGCATTGAGCGCCTTTCTATAAATTTCCTGCTCGTAAGCCATCGCGCCTACTCCTTCCCAATCATTTTCTTCAGCTTGCGCCGCGCAAGCGCGTCAATCTCCTCGTAGTCGTAGCGGCCGGAGCCGTATACCTCAAAGGGTTTTGCCCGTTTCGGCCCACCTGCCTGCGGCTGCGCCGTACTGCGCCGTCTAAGGCTCTCCTGCGCCTGCTCCGCCGTGCGGATTCCTTCCTGCATCCATGCTTGCAGTACCTTATTTATATACGCCATTGCCAGTCGTCCGGTCTTTGTGACGCTGTAGTCGTACGCAAAGGCTGCAAGCTCCACCGGCACACCCATCGTATACCATTCGCCGATGTAGCGCGTCTCGCTCGCTGTCAGCTTCCGGTCCGCAATGCCAAACTCCTTCTGTATCTGATACAGATAGGTGCGTTTGTAGCTTTGCCGTTCAATATAGCGTTCTGCCTCCGCCACAGTACCAATTCCCATCTCGTGCCAGGAAAGCGCTACCTTTTCGATATAGCGCATATCTTTTTTCCCAAGCTCCGCGCAATATTCAAGCAGGCGCAGAATCAGCTCCGGCGCCATCCCCAGCCAGTCGTAAAGCCCGTAAAGCTTTTCAATAGCGGAGTAGGACAGCGTCCTGCCCAGTATTTTCTGCGCGAGCGCAAGCATATCGGAGAGCTGCTTGTCCGACTCTAAAATCGCGCCGACTTCCCCGGGCCGGTAGGCCGGCGGCTCCTCTGCCAAAACGCGTGCGCCCTCCTCCGGGCAGAGCGACAGACTGCCCTGCGCGCCGAGCCGCACGAGCCCCTGCCGTACCAGCTCGCGTACAGCCTCCCCGACCGTTTCTTCAGGCATGCTTAAAAAGCGTCCCACTTCGGAAACGCTGGTCGCTCCGCCGTTTTTCTCTGACAGATATTTTATGTAAATATACAGCTTGACGCATTCTCCGTCAAGCCCCGGCAACACCTGCAAAAGCGCATGCCCGCCAATCTGTATGCCCTGTTGTGCCATCTGCGTCCTCTCCAAACAACCCGACAATTTTTCTGTTTTTATTTTAGCACAGTTTTGCCTGGAAGTACAGAGAAATATTATTTCACGTTCCCGGCTATTTTTCCATAAATAAAAAAAACGGCGGGCCGCCGTTCCGCCTCGGAAGCTTATTTTTCCGAATGCAGCTTGACTGGCTCGCCCGCAAAGATTAAATCGTCTATGTCCCGGATTTGTGGTTCCGTATGCTGTACGTTTTCCTCGCGCGCATTAGACAGACAATTTTTTGTTTCTTCCATTGCTCTTGCCCCTTTCCATATAATCATACCAATCTGTTTCATTGTATGCGGCGGCCCCCCGTTTGGTTCGCTACCGCAAAAAAAGAGAACCGGCGCGCACAGCGGCCAGTCCTCCGTGTCTACGATACTTGCTCTTTTTATGCTATCTATTCTATGCTACATATACTTGCGCATATGCGCAATTGCGCTCTTTTCCAGGCGCGAAACCTGCGCCTGGCTGATGCCGATTTCGTCCGCGACCTCCATCTGGGTCCTGCCCTGGAAAAACCGCAGGTTCAGGATATGCTTTTCCCGGCTGCTCAGGCGTTTCATCGCCTCGTTTAGGCCAATCTGCTCGAGCCACTGGTCGTCGCAGCTCTTTTCATCCTTGACCTGATCCATGACAAAAATCGCGTCGCCGCCGTCGTGGTAGACCGGCTCGTAGAGCGACACCGGGTCGGCAATGGCGTCGAGCGCGAACACGACATCCTCCTTCTCCATGCCGAGCTCCTTTGCAATTTCGCTCACGGTCGGCTCCTTCTGGTTCTGCGCCGTAAGGCGTTCCTTGACCTGAAGCGCCTTATACGCCGTATCGCGCAGCGAGCGGCTCACCCGAATGGAGTTATTGTCGCGCAGATACCGGCGGATTTCTCCAATAATCATGGGGACAGCATAGGTCGAAAACCGTACACCCACAGACAAATCAAAGTTGTCGATCGACTTGATTAAACCGATACAGCCCACCTGGAACAAATCGTCGGCCGCCTCCCCGCGGGAGTTGAACCGCTGAATCACGCTCAGCACAAGGCGGAGGTTCCCCTGTATGAACTCCTCTCTTGCACCCGTGTCGCCTTCCTTAATTTTCTTTAACAGCTCCATCTTTTTGTCGTTGGACAGGTTGGGCAATTTGGCTGTGTTTACACCGCAGATTTCGACTTTGTTGATCATATTCGCTGCCTCCCAGGAAAGTTATGTACAGCGATATAAACACAGTTTTAGTATAACTGTCCGGCAAAATTTTTATACCGACATTATGTCATTTTCATGATTTCTTTTTTGAGCCGGACGATGATACGCTTTTCAAGCCGGGAGATGTACGACTGCGAGATGCCCAGCATATCCGCGACTTCCTTCTGCGTCCGCTCCTCATGTCCGCGCAGTCCGAAGCGCAGCTCCATAATGCGCTGTTCCCGCTCGGACAGCTTGCTGATGGCAAGGTCTAAAAGCGCGCGGTCCACCTCGTCTTCCAATCCCTGGTTGATTACGTCCCCCTCTGCGGACAAAATGTCCGAGAGCAGCAGCTCGTTGCCGTCCCAGTCCACATTGAGCGGTTCGTCGATGGAGATTTCCGTCTTGATGTTCTGGTTCTTGCGCAGATACATCAGGATTTCGTTCTCGATACAGCGCGACGCATACGTAGCAAGCTTGATGTTCTTGTCCGGCTTGAAGGTGTTGATCGCCTTAATCAGCCCGATGCTCCCAATCGAAATCAAATCCTCGATTCCGACATTTGTATTTTCAAACTTGCGCGCAATGTAGACGACAAGACGCAAATTATGCTCAATCAACGCCGTCTTCACGCTCTCATCCGTGCCGAGCCGCGCAAGCAGCTCCGCCTCCTCCTGTGGTGTCAACGGCGCAGGAAGCGTTTCGCTCCCGCCGATATAGTATACCTCGTCGTCAATGAGGCTTTTGATGCGCACTAGAATTTCCGCACATTTAAGCCGGGCCGCCATGTGAAGTTTCTGCGCAAGCTTCATGATTCTCTCCTCCCTGTCCTGTTGTTGTGTCCTGTTTTACAGGTTTACCATCACACGCGGATGAATCAGCGCGTCGTAGCGCGGGCTTTGGGACAGCGGCTTTGCACAAAGTCCAATCAGCGCACCGCGCTCATACGGCCTGCCGTCCACGTCGAGCCGGCTGGGTAAAAACGCAAGCATCACGTCCCCGCACGTGCCAAGCGCGCGGTATGGCACAAGCCGGAACGGCGTATCACACACAAGTTCGACCTTGATTTTGTCCGAGTCCGTCTTTTCTACGTCGCACAGGCGCGTATAAAAATCCTCGTCTTGAAAAAGCGGCTTGACCGCCTCAATCGTGCAGACGATGACCGGCAGGTTCGTCACCGGGTCGGAGACAGAATTTGCCGTATCCAACAGAGCGTGCATCTGGACGCTTTTCGTCCCATATGCAACCGTAAGACGGTGCATGTTTGCGCCATGCGCCAGCCGCTTTGTGTAGAGCCGCTCCGCAACGTGTAAAAACGCGTAGCACAGCGCCGCCGCGCTAAGCAATATCAGCGGGTTTACGCCGATATAGAACACCCCGTTCGACACGGCGGCCCCCACCTTCGGCCCAAGCGAAGTAAAGTAAAACAAAGCAACGGCCGTCCCTGCCAGCGCAAAGCTCGACAAATAAAACATCCCCAGCAGGGAAAAAAACTCTCGCATGCGCCGCACTCGGAACGCAATCAGAACAATTGCTCCGCTTGCAAGCAGCTTGCAAACCGCGCTGTATAAGAGCGAAATATTCGGAAAAAACATAAAAACGCTGTACAGGCTTCCTACTGCCGCGCCGATAAGCAAGCGCCACGTACGCGCCTTGTTTTTACAGATTTTTTTCGTCAGGCAGAGCAAAAAAAAGTCGGTTATAAAATTCGTCAGAAACAGAATATCCAGATATACAGTCGGTTTCATCCATGCTATCTCCGTTCGGCGCACGCAGGCGTTTTTTCATTTGTTTTTGCTGTCGTGTTTCAGTATAGCAGGACAGGCGGGAAAAAAATGTAGTTTCGCGGCAGAGCGGAAAAAATTTAGAATGACAAAAAGAGGAACAAAACCGCGCACACCGACAGCAAGCGCAATTTGCGGACGGGTTTCCACCCTCTTTCCATGCGGTACAGCGCAGTTTTTGCAAAATCTGGCGCCGATTGTGCGCCTTGACAAAAGAGGGGTTGTATGGCATAATTTTCAGTATGGGAAATGTAAAAAGGACGGTATTTGTATGGGAAATCTTCTGATTAAATTATTTATCAAACATCCGGACGACACCGGCAACGAGGCCGTGCGGCAGCGTTACGGCATGCTTGGCGGCGCGGTCGGGATTGCGCTCAATATCCTTTTGTTTTGTATCAAACTCTGCGCCGGTCTGCTCAGCGCTTCGGTCGCCATTGTTGCCGACGCACTCAACAACCTGTCCGACGCACTCTCCTCAGTCATTACGCTGATTGGGTTCAAAATGTCGGGTAAGCCCGCCGACCGCCAGCACCCGTTTGGGCACGGGCGAATTGAGTATATCAGCGCGCTGTTTGTGTCGATTGCGATTTTATACATGGGAATCGAGCTTGTGCGTTCCTCTTTCGATAAAATTATGAATGCGGAACCCATCGTCGTGACGGCAGCGAGCGTTTTTATCCTGATTGTGTCGATTCTGCTCAAGACCTGGATGTACTTTTTTAACCGGAAAATCGGCAAAAAGATTGCCTCCCAGTCCATGGCGGCCACAGCTAAAGACAGTCTGAGCGATTCGATTGCGACGGCAGCCGTACTGGTCGGCGTTCTTATTTCCTATTTTACGGGTTACACCATCGACGGCTATATTGGCTTAATCGTGTCGGCGTTCATCCTCTGGACCGGCTACACGACCATCCGCGATTCGCTTACGCCGCTTTTGGGGCAGGCGCCCGACCCGGAGCTGGTAAAGGAAATTGAACAGCTTGTGCTGTCGCACGAGGGCATTATCGGGATGCACGACCTGATTATCCACAACTACGGCCCGACGCGGTTTATGCTTTCTTTGCACGCGGAGGTCAGCGCGGACGAAAATGTGATACAGATGCACGACACGATTGACCTGATTGAAAAGGAACTGCAAAGCCGATTCAAATGCGACGCAGTCATCCACATGGATCCGATTGAAACCAATAATTCATTGATTAACCAGACAAAGCTGTTTGTCGAGGACGTGATCCATTCCATCAGCAGTGAACTGAGCCTGCACGACTTCCGCATGGTGACCGGTCCGACGCACACGAACCTGATTTTTGATTTGGTCGTGCCGTTCGATTTCAAAATCAACGACGACGACCTCAAGCGGATGATTCAGGACAAGGTTGCTGCACGTGACAGCTTCTACTGCACCGTCATCAACATTGATAAAAATTACATTGGTTAGGAGAAAAAATTTTGAGACCCTTTTTGCGTTGTTTTCTTTCTATGATATTAATTGTTTCAGCCTGCATGACGCCGCTTGCCGGCGCAGCGGCACAGGATATCCCGTCCGCGGCGCGCTTTACCGTAACGCCTGCGCCCTACACGGGCGAGGTATATGACGCGGCGGCTCTGTCGGACGGGCTGTTTATGGTTTGTGGTGACGGCCATTTGTGCGGCTATCTGGACGAGGAGGGCAATACTGCGATTAGCTTTTCCTTTTCTTATGCCGGCTCATTTGTCGACGGGTTGGCTCCGGCGAGCGTCCCATACGGTAAACTGGGCTACATTGACAAAAGCGGCACCTTCGCTATTGAGCCAGGCTTTGACATGGCAGAAAAGTTTTCCTGCGGGCTTGCGCTTGTCACAAAGGGTGACAAAACAGGCTTCATTGACAAAACAGGAGAATTTGTCGATATCATCAAAGACCCGTCCTATACCCCCGTCAGCTCGTTTCACAGCGGGGTATGCTGGGTCGAAAACGAAAGCGGCCGCCGCGCCATTATGGACACACAGGGCAACCTGCTCACCGGGTTTGATTTCGTATGGACAGGCGAATGGTCTGACGGCGTTTGCTGGGCAAGTAAGGATATGGGGGATGACTTTAACCACATTGAGATGGGACTTGTTGACCAGACGGGCAAGTTTATCATCAAGCCGGGCATCTATACGGATGCAGACCGTTTTTCTGAGGGCGTCTGCTGGGCAAAAAAGCCGCAGGAGGAGCGGATTTACCTGATTGACAAGGAAGGCCGCGCCATCATGGACGTTCCCGCCGGGCGGATGCCGTCGCGCTTCTCCGGCGGCGTGTGCGTCAATGTGGGCGACGACCTGCTCTCCATCACAAACAATGAAGGCGTTGGCATCTGGAGCTCCCGCCGCTACCTCCCCGTCCATTACGGCGGCTTTTCTGAGGGGGCCATGCTGGTCAAAGGCCAGCAGGACGGCTTGCTCTACGTTATGCGCGACACATTTTATACACCATCCGGGCCGGAAGCACCCGTGACCGGCTATGGGTATGAGATGGCAGAACCAGAGGCAAAAAGCTTTGAAATTGCGCTGCTCACGAACCAGTCCGCTGCGCTCGTTGACGGCGTACGGACGCAGATCGACCCCGCGGACGACCGCATCTGCGCGTTTATCCAAAATGATCGGACGCTTCTGCCCATGCGCTTCATTGCAGAACACGTACCTGGCTATACGGTAACGTGGGACTATCTGACCGATAGCGCGCTCGTCCAGAGCGACTATGTATCCATCCTGCTCAAAGCGGACACGCCGACGGCGGAGGTGCTCACCTACAGCCCGGACGTACGTTTCTACAGCCAGACGGTCAAGACGATGGACCAGCCGCCGGTGAACTTGTACGACAGGCTGTTCCTTCCCGTCCGCGCGCTGTGTGACATGATTGGCGTAAACGTATTCTACGATGCGCGCGGCCTTGTTGTCGTGTCAAATACCCGTACTTCGCTCAGCTACGACGAGGCGAGCGCCCTGCTTGCGCAGCTGGCGGGTTGACGAAGGAGGATGGTTAACATGATTCCAATCCCTTCTCATGCACAGACGGCGCTCACCGTACTGGAGCAGAATGGGTACGATGCCTATCTGGTCGGCGGCTGTGTGCGGGACAGCCTGCTTGGGGACACGCCCTCCGACTATGACATTACAACCAACGCGACGCCGCAGCAGGTGCTTGCGGCGTTTTTAGCTTACCATACCGTGGAAACGGGCCTTCAGCATGGGACTGTCACCGTTGTGATCGACTCGGTTCCGGTAGAGGTTACCACCTTCCGCATTGACGGCGACTACCATGACAACCGCCGTCCGGACTGCGTCACCTTCACGGGTAACCTGCGTGACGACCTCGCCCGGCGCGACTTCACGGTTAACGCGATGGCGTACCGCCCATCGACGGGGTTGGTCGACTGCTTCGGCGGGCAGCAGGATCTGCGCGCACGGCTCATCCGGTGCGTGGGCGTGCCGGATATACGCTTCGGCGAGGATGCACTGCGCATCTTGCGCGCGCTCCGCTTTGCTTCCGTGCTCGGGTTTACAATCGAGCCGGAAACAGCAAAAAGCATCCACAAAAACAAAACGCTTCTAACCCATATCGCGGCGGAGCGCATTCAGGCCGAATTTTTCAAGCTGTTATGCGGAATCAATCCCGCGCCGCTGCTGGATGAATATCGTGATGTACTGGCCGTCTTTTTGCCGGAGATTACGGCGATGTTCGGCTTTGCGCAGCACACCAAATACCACGACAGCGACGTATGGCACCACAGCCTGCGCGCGCTTGCCAGTATCGAGGCGCACAGCCTGCCGCTCCGGCTGGCGGCGTTTCTGCACGATATCGGGAAGCCCGCATGCTTTACCATGGATGAGGGTGGCGTAGGGCATTTTTACGGTCACGCCAAACAGAGCGTCGAGCTGGCACGCAATCTGCTAAACCGCTTAAAATGCGACAACGCGACCAAGCACGCTGTCCTCACGCTGATTGAGTACCACGACGCCGAGTTGGCGTCGACGAAAAAGAGCGTGAAGCGGTGGCTCGGGCGGCTTGGGCCGGAACTGTTTTTTGACCTGCTGCGTTTACAGGCCGCCGACAGCATGGCGCATGCCGCGCCCTACGTCGCACCGCGGCTTCACGCGCTTGGGCAGATACGCACATTGGCGCAGGAGGTGCTCGACGAAGGCGCGTGTTTTTCGCTGCGCGATTTGGCGGTGAACGGCCGAGACATGATTACGCTCGGACTGGAAGGACGGCAGATCGGCGCGGCATTAGACTATTTGCTCACCCTCGTCATAGACGGCGCAGCAGAAAACGAAAAAACCGTGCTGCTTCATGCGGCACGAGGCTGGATAGAAGAAACAAATACTTCAAACACATGAGGAGGCTGCTATGGAAAAACATAAACCGCTTGTCAGAAACATGCCCCAGCTTTTGCACGGCGGCGACTATAACCCCGACCAATGGATGGACCGGCCGGACATTCTGGCCGAGGATATCCGTCTGATGAAGCTTGCGGGCGTAAATGCCGTGTCGCTCGGTATTTTTGCCTGGTCGGTGCTCGAGCCGGAGGAGGGCCGCTACGAATTCGGCTTTTTCGACTCGGTCATCGACAATCTATATCAAAACGGGATTCACGTCCTGCTCGCAACGCCGAGCGGCGCGCGTCCGGCATGGATGGCGCAAAAGTACCCCGAGGTGCTGCGCGTTATGCCGGACCGGCAGAGAATCCTCTTTGCACACCGGCACAACCATTGCTACACATCCCCAATCTACCGGGAAAAGGTGCGCGCTGTCAACACCGCACTGGCCAAGCACTACAAAGACCACCCCGCTATTCTCGCGTGGCACGTGTCAAACGAGTATGGCGGCAAGTGCCATTGCGAGCTGTGCCAGCAGGCGTTCCGCGCATGGCTCAGGGAAAAGTATCACGGCGACCTTGACCTGCTCAACCGGCAATGGTGGACGCCGTTTTGGAGCCATATCTACACTTCGTGGGACCAGATCGAATCCCCGACCCCGCCGGGCGGACGAGGCGAGGCGTACCTGCACGGGCTGACGCTCGACTGGAAACGGTTCGTGACGCACCAGACAATTGACTTCATGAATAATGAAACCGCGCCGCTGCGCGCCATTACGCCCGACATCCCAATTACGACGAATTTTATGGACTTTTACGACGGGCTTGACTACAGTAAGTTCAAAGATGCGGTTGACTTCATCTCATGGGACAGCTACCCGGAATGGCACGATACAAAGCGGAGCAACTATATGACTGCGTGCCGCACGGCGCTGATGCACGACTCCATGCGCTCGTACTTACAGAAACCGTTCCTTTTGATGGAGAGCACGCCCAGCGCGGTAAACTGGAAGGAAATCAACAAGCCCAAGCGTCCGAACATGCATAAAACGGCCTCTTTGCAGGCGATTGCGCACGGCTCCGACAGTGTAATGTATTTCCAATGGCGCAAGGGACGCGGCGCGTCGGAGAAGTTTCACGGCGCGGTCGTCGACCACGTCGGGCATGAACATACGCGCGTCTTTTGCGATGTGGCGCAGGTTGGCAAATGCCTCAAAAAGCTCGCGTGCGTGCGCGGCGCGGTGGCAAAAAGCGACGTCGCGCTCATCTACGACTACGAAAACCGCATGGCGCTTGGGGAAGCACAGGGCTTCCAGAAAAGCGACAAAAAATATATTGATACGCTCGTAAATTATTACTATCCCTTCTGGAAAAATGGCGTCAGCGTCGATGTTATTGACTCAAGCTATGACTTTTCCGGATACAAGGTACTCGTCATGCCTATGCTCTACATGATAAAAGAGGGCGTAGAGGCGCGCATTGCGCAATTTGTGGCAAATGGCGGCACGGCGATTATGACCTATCTATCCGGTATGGTCAACGAAAACGACCTCTGCTACTTGGGCGGCTTCCCCTGCGGCACGCTCAAGGAAGTGTTCGGCGTATGGGCCGAGGAGGTCGATACACTCTGCCCGGACGAGCGCAATGCCGTATCGTACGGCGGACAAAGCTACGAAGTGTGCGACTACTGCGAAATCGTACATACGCAGGGCGCAAAAACGCTCGCCACCTATGAACACGACTTCTATCAGGGCGGCGGCGCAGTGTTTGAAAACGACTATAAAAACGGAAAGGCGTACTATGTTGCCTGCCGCGACACAGGTGCGTTGACGCAGGCACTCTGCGAAAAAGTAATTGTTGACACTGCTCCCGCGCGCACGCCGCTCGCCGACCTTCCGGCAGGCGTTGTCTGCACGATGCGCGAGGATGCGGAAAACAGATATGTTTTTGTTCAGAATTATACGGAAGAAATCCAGTTTGCAACCTTTGAGGACGCGCGCGCTGTTGATATGGAAACGAATCTCCCGGCAGGAAGCGAAATCGAACTCATTCCCTTCGGCGTACGCATTCTGCGGTTTCCAAAGGATTGAGCAAGGAGGAAGTTAATGGATAAAAACGAACTAACACGCCGGATTCTCGGCGGAAAGCTCTACTTCTGCGGAAGCGAGGAGTTCATGACGGAGCAGGCCACCTATCTCGACAAGGTGTTCGAGTACAACAGCCTCCGCCCGAGCCAGGCCGCGGAAAAAACCCGCCTTCTGAAAGAAATGTTTGCCGAAATCGGGGATAACTGCTACATTGAAACGCCGTTTCATGCAAACTGGGGCGGAAAATATGTCCACTTTGGAAACCAGGTTTATGCCAACTTCAATCTCGTTTTGGTGGATGACTGTGAGATTTTTGTGGGCGACAAGGTAATGTTTGGGCCAAATGTTATCCTTGCAACCGGGACGCACCCGATTGACCCGGATTTGCGGAGCAAGGTGGCCCAGTATAACCTGCCCATCCACATTGGCAATAACGTATGGGTCGGCGCGGGCAGCATTGTCCTGCCTGGCGTTACCATCGGGGATAATTCCGTAATCGGCGCGGGCAGTGTCGTGACAAAGGACATTCCGTCGAACGTCGTTGCCGTCGGCTCTCCCTGCCGTGTATTACGGGAAATCAACGAGCAGGACAGGCAGTATTACCACAAAGACTGGGAAATTGATATCCGATAATAAAAGGCTGTGCCAGTTGGCGCAGCCTTTTATTCTTCTCTTTCACGTCGGCTCAACAGCTCTTTAACCAGCAAAATAAGCGATAAATAGCCGAATAGAATAAACAGTGCAAGCGGTAGCACTCCTGTTGACAGGCGTCCGTCTATTACAAGCCTATCCGCGCCGCCTGCCAAAAACGAAAACAATTCCACAACTGCCAGCAGGCCAAAAAGAATTATCGTAACCCATGGACTGCGCTCCTTTGCGCTGATATAGGCGTTTTGAAGCACTGCACCCGTGATGAAGTACAGCGTCGGCACTCCAACAAGTACCATTGCCTCCGCGCCCGGCTCGGCCCACACATACCAGCTCTTTACAAAGGCGTTTGCGATAATCAGCACAAACGTCAGCAGCATGGTATGAAAGGCAAGCCTGTGCCGGATTTTGATTTGATACTCGTCATAGTTCTTCTTCTCCATCTTCTCTCCTCCTCTCAATCGTTTTCCCAAAACAGTTCGTCCAGCGTCTTCCCAAGCGTCCTGCATATCGCATTGCAGAGCCGGATCGTCGGGTTATAGTCGCCCTTTTCAATGGCATTTATAGTCTGCCGCGTCACGCCGACCGCCTCGGCCAGTTCTTTTTGCGTCATATCAAGTGCGGCGCGGGCCGCTTTCAGTTTCAGATTTTTCCCCATGGCGTCACCAGCCCTTTCTACCTCCTATGTTAATATATATTTTATAAAAAGTCAAGTATATTTTACTTATTATCTGTAAAAAAGGACAGCCACAGGCTGCCCCTCTATCAATCATGGTTTTAAATAGCCCTTTTTAATGGCATCATCAATGACGAACACAATAAACGGCCACAGCTCCGGCGCATACAGACGCACCGCGTCCATCCGCTTGTAGACCTGCGCGCTCGTCACGCTGCCCTCGCGCCAGGTATGGCCCTGCGTTTTCGCATTATTAATAAACGGCTGGAGCCGGTCAATCGCGTTGGCATAGCACGCTTCCTTTGTTTCAAAGGCTTCAAACTCCTCCCACAGCGCGCGCAACCGTCTCCCCTGCTCGTCCGGCAGCAGGCCAAATATTTTGTCCGCCGCTGCAAGCTCGCGCTGTTCTTTGTCCTGATAGCCCTGCTCGTCATAGGCAAACGTATCGCCGGCATAGACCTCAACCAAATCGTGTACCAGTGCCATCTGAATCACATGGTTAATGTCCACGTCCTCCTTCGCATACTCAAGCAGTACTAGCGCCGTCAGCGCAAAGTGCCACGAATGCTCCGCGTCGTCCTCCCGCCTGTTTTCCGTAATCAGGCGTGTGCGCCGGAAGATGGTTTTCATCTTATCGGCTTCGACCAAAAACGCAAGCTGCTTTTCAAACCGTTGTTGCTCCATAGCGTACCCCTTCTTTCTTATACCCGATTGTTCCGCCGCCACTCATACAGCAGAAGTGCCCCGGCGACAGAGGCGTTCAGCGACTCTGCCCGTCCGGTAATCGGGATAATCACCGTGCTGTCGCACGCCGCAAGCACGTCGCATAAAACGCCGTTCGCTTCGTTCCCAATCACAAGGATTGAGCGCGGCGGATACTCCGCCTCCCGATAATCCTGCGCCGATGCGGTCAGCGCGCCCGCAATCAGCCGGAATCCCTGTTCCTTCATCATGCAAAGCTGCGAAAGCTCCACACTGTCATAGACCGGCAGATGGAACAGCGAACCCATCGTCGCACGGACAACCTTCGGACTGTACAAGTCCACACATCCCGGCGAAAATAGAACCCCCGCCGCACCGGCCGCGTCGGCACAGCGAATCAGCGTCCCCGCATTGCCCGGGTCGGATACGTGGTCACAGTATAAATACACGCCGTCCTGAATCACAATTTCCCGCTTTTGTGGCATCTTTGCAACACACAGCACGCCCTCGGGCGTTTTGGTATCACATAGCTGCGGAAACAAATTATCCGCTATTTCATATACCGGGATATCCCGCTCCCGCGCCGCAGAGAGAAGCGGCCCAGCCATTGTCTCCTGTACTGCACTGCTGCTGACCGCCAGAAGCTCAGCTGCAATTCCCGCGTCAAATGCTTCCCGAACGGATTTAATGCCCTCAACCAAATAGCACTTGCTCTGCACCCGCGCCTTTTTTGTCTGAAGCGACTTGATATATTTATATGTCTTGTTGGAACTGCTCCGTATCTCCGTCATCATTTTATCCCACTCATATCGTCGTTTGCGCCAATGACAATCACAATATCTTCTTCCGTGAAAATACGGTTCGGGTCTGGCGATACGTCAATATCGTCGCCATTGCGCACCGCAAGAATATTGATTCCATAACGGGCGCGAATGTCAAGCTCAATCATACTTTTCCCAATCCAGCTTTCCGGGCAGTTGATTTCGACAATGCTGTAACCATCCGACAGGGACAGCAGATCCACAACATTGACATTGGACAGCGTATTGGCAACCCGCACCCCCATATCCAGCTCCGGGAACACAACCTTGTCCGCCCCCACCTTTTTGAGTATTCGGGAATGCATCTGGCTGTGTGCCTTTGCCACCACATATGGCACGCCAAGCTCTTTTAAAATCGTCGTAATCAGAATCGACGCTTCCAAATCCTGTCCAATCGCAACCACAACTACGTCAAAGTTCCGGATGCCGACCGCGCGCAGTACGTTTTCGTCGCGGCAATCCCCTTCAATTGCATGTGTTACGCTGGCCGAAATGGCCTGTACGGTATCCTCGTTTCCGTCAATCGCCAGCACTTCATGGCCGAGCGAATAGAGCGTCCGCGCGACACTCTGTCCAAAACTTCCAAGCCCCAATACTGCAAAAGACTGTTTCATTTGTTTCTCCCTCTGTTTCCATCAAACTCCATTTATATTTACTAAATCAAAATTCTTCCTATCGGATATCGAACCGTATTCTTTGCTTTAAACCCTTTAAGAGTAAGCGACAGCATAATTGTCAATACTCCTACCCGGCCGAAAAACATAATGCAGGCAATCGCCAACTTTGAGATAACGCCCATCTCCGGCGTAATTCCCAGCGAAAGGCCAACCGTGCCAAATGCGGAAACAACCTCAAATACGACCTCAATAAACGACAGTTCCGGGTCTGCGCCAGACAATATGATAATTCCAACGGCAACCACGCACAGGGCAATCAATACAATTGTCACCGCACGGCGAACCGCCATCGGCTCCATCCGCCGCGCAAATGCATTGACGTCTTTTGACCCCCGCAAACTCGAAATCGCCGTGAAAAACAACAGGCCCAGCGTCGTCGTCTTGATTCCGCCTGCCGTCGAGCCGGGTGCACCGCCAATAAACATCAACAAAATCATGGTAAACGTCGAAGCTACCGACAAAGAGGATAAATCAACCGTATTAAAGCCCGCCGTCCGGCTCGCTACAGACTGGAACAAAGAAGCCAGCACCTTTGATGCCGGTGAGAGCGGGCCGAGTGTTTCCGGGTTGTGATAATCCATACCGAATATGAGCAGCGCCCCCACAACGACCAGTGAAATGTTCATCGTCAGAACAATTTTGCTGTGCAGGCTTAACCCCTTATAACTTTTTGCATGGTAGATGTCCTCCCATACATAAAAGCCTGTTCCGCCAATCGTAATCAACAGCATAATCGTCAAATTCACTGTCCAGTCGTTGACATAGTAGGTCAAAGAGCTAAAAGCCTCTCGCTCTCCCATCAAATCCATTCCAGAATTACAAAAGGCAGAAACCGCATGAAACACGCCCTTATAAATGCCGTCCCAAAAGCCAAATTCCGGTATAAATCGGACCGCCAAAATCAGCGCGCCAACCGTTTCAAAAATCAGCGTGCCAACCAGAATATGCTGCGTCATGCGCACAATTCCGCTCGTCATGTCCATGCCGATTGACTCGCTCATAACCAGTCTTTGCCGAAAACTGATTTTGCTCTTCAATATAAAGGCAAATACAGCACCCATTGTCATAAATCCAAGCCCGCCAATTTGTATCATCGTCAAGATGACAGTCTGGCCAAACAGACTCCAGTAACTGTATGTGTCAAAGACAACAAGACCGGTCACGCAGGTTGAGGAAGTCGCTGTAAATAATGCGTCCACAAAACCGGTAGATTCCCCGCTCCGCGTTGCAATCGGAAGTGTTAATAGGATTGCTCCAACCAGTATAATAAGCAAAAATCCGCCAACAATAGTCTGCGCTGCACTGACACGGATTTTATACTGTGCAAAAAGCCGTGCTTTGCGTAATTGCCTTTTTACGAATTCAAAGCTCATACCTTTCGTTCCTTTTTCTGTCCCAATTTTAATTCTATCTTAATGTACCTCTCTATTATATACCCTTTTTACAGAAATGCAAGAAAAAAACACATCATACACAGTATAATGTGTCTTTTTCTCAAAAGATAAAAGCTTTTATAAAAAATTTTTATCTATGTTTTTCAAAGCATGCACTGCAATATACAGGCCGGTCATCCTTTGGCTTAAAGGGCACCTGAGTCGGCGCGCCGCAATCTGCACAAATTACATCATGCATCTCCCGAGATGCACGGATAGCAGCCTTTCTTGCCGTACGGCAATCCTTACAACGCTGCGGTTCGTTTTCAAAGCCCTTTTCTGCGTAGAACTCCTGCTCGCCCGCTGTAAAAACAAACTCATTCCCACAGTCCTTACAAATCAGTGTCTTGTCCTCGTACATGTTGATCCCCTCACTTTTGAATAAATTGGTAGCTCTACATAAGCCGTCGCCGCCAAACGCCCCGCGCCTGTGCCCTCTGAAACTTTAGTAGAGATAAATCAGCCTGATAACCAGGCAAATTTTTGAAATAATAACAGGCCACCTTACATTCCTGTCTGCCACAGCCGCCCCTTATGCCTCTCCGGATGTCATTAGCTGTGTTTCCAGCTTCTTTTTTATTCTCTGAAGCGCATTGTCGATTGATTTTGATGTCCTGTTAAGCTCCTCTGATATCTCCTGATAGCTTTTTCCATCTAAATACAGGCGCAACACGTCTTTTTCAAATTTACTCAAATACTTAAATATTTCACTGCTAATCTGCTCGAACGATTCTGCATTTATCACGATCTGTTCCGGGTCAGACACAATCGTTTCCGCTACCAAATCAATCAGCGACTTTTCCGACTCGTTCTCATACATCGGTTTGTTCAAAGATATATAATTATTGAGCGGCGTATGCTTGAGTCTTGTCGCAGTCTTGATGGCAGTCACAATCTGCCGGGTCGCACACAGGTCGGCAAACGCTGAAAAGTTGGACTGCTTGTCCGGCCTGAAATCCCGAATCGCCTTGTAAAGCCCAATCATTCCTTCCTGGATGATATCCTCCCGATCCGCACCAATCAAAAAATAGGCCCGTGCGCGCGCTTTTACAAGGCTCTTATATTTGTCAAGCAAGTATTCTGTCGCGCCAATGTCCCCTTCCTGCGCCAGCGCAACCGTTTCTTCATCCGTTTTGGAAGCAAAAGATGCCGTTTGATTATTTGCCGTTTGCACCCTAATCCTTGCCTCCTTATCTGGTGTACCAATCCGTTGTCCTATCTTAGTTATGGCCTCATTATATGCAATAATCACGAAATTGTCAAGCAAATTTGTGAAATATATGCTATATCAAACAATTTTTTATGTAAAATTTCGGAAGAATACAGCGAATTGTGTAAATTTTACTTGTATTATTATATAATTTGCACAACTTTATAAAATATTTATATAGAATCTGTTATAATTTTCACATTTATGAATCCTTGCATTTTCTTAATACTCTGTGCTATAATAGAAATTACTGCGCTGTAACGCGACGTTTATAAAGGGGGATGGATATGAGGTTTTCAGAAGCGCTGCGGGACAGAAAATTTCTAAAGTGGATGTTTGCACTCTCGCTTCCGATTGCAATGCAAAATCTTATTAACGCGTCTGTCAACACAGCCGATACAGTTATGGTTGGTCAGTTAGGGGAGGCTTCAATCGCATCGGTTGGCCTTGCCAATCAGGTGTTTTTTATTCTTTCTCTGATTCTGTTTGGCGTAAGCAGCGGGTGCAATGTGTTTGTTGCACAATTTTGGGGTAAACGTGATTTGTCAAGTATTCGTAAGACAATGGCACTCAGTATTGTGCTCAGTCTGGTTCCATCCGCACTTTTTACCTTATTTGCGTTAATCACTCCGGAATTTTTAATGCGTATTTTCTCCAATGATGAACAGGTTATTGTTCTGGGATGTAAGTACCTGCGCATTATTGCAATCAGCTATATTCCTTATGCAATATCGCTGACGGTCAGCAGCTCCGTCCGGACAATCGAACGGCCAACGCTTGCGCTTGTCACATCAATTATGTCGCTGATTATCAATACGGTGCTCAATTACATATTAATCTTTGGAAAGCTCGGACTGCCTGCTCTTGGCGTTGAGGGCGCCGCCCTTGCAACAACGATTACGCGTCTGATTGAGCTAATTGTCGTGACAACTGTGCTATACACGCGTTTCTCCATGATTTCTATCCGGCTCAAAGACTTTGGCCGGGCGCTTCATATGGGGTTTATAAAGCCGTTCATGCGGGCCGTAACGCCGGTTATTTTAAATGAAAGTGCATGGGGAATCGGCGTTGCTATGTATTCCATCGTATTTTCCCACATGGGTACCAATGTAGTAGCAGCCATGAATATCAACAATGTCTTCGACAACCTGTTCCGGGCATTATTCTTTGGCATCAGTTATGCTGCCGGTGTTATCATTGGGAAAACGATTGGAGAAGGGAAAGAGGATCTCGCGCTTGAATACGGAAAACGGTTTAATCTGATTGCACCTGTGTTCAGCATTGCGTTTACAATTTTGATTGCCGTGTGTGCCCCAATCGTTTGGGTAATCTACAACGTCTCGGAAGAAGTCATGTTCAATGCGACTTGGCTAATTATTATAACGGGCCTGTATGCGCCGCTTCGAAATGCCAATCTCGTACAAATGGTCGGCGTGCTGCGCAACGGCGGCGATACGAAATTTACTCTGTATTTGGATCTCGCCGGCGTATGGGCCATCGCTCTTCCGCTCGGCGCGCTGTTCGGCCTTGTTTTCAAATGCAATATCATTGTCGTACATGCCATTATGCTCAGTGAAGAAATCGTGAAGTTTATTCTGGTGACGCACCGTACCTTTAAGGGACAATGGGTTAGAAACCTGGTTCACCGGATGTAGCAAAAGGACAGCTTGCGCTGTCCTTTTTTCATATCTTAATAACGTCTGTATCGCAGTCCTGAATCAGATTCCACCCCATATCCCACGTATGCGGACAATGGGTAAGCACTGCTTCTGACCATTTTATCATACGTTCGTTCCGTTTGCGGATACAATTGTCCGTCCTCGGATTTACCGTATAAGATACCCGATTGGCAAAGGGAAGGAGCTGCTGATACAGACTGCGCCATGTACCGTGCAAAAATTGTTCCCAACGACCACACGGCGGCAAAAAAACAAGCGTTATCCCGTGCCGCTGCTTCTGCAATTCAACAACAGCCGATGCACAAAGCAGGTCAAAGCCCGGCATTGCGCCACTGTAAAAGGTATCAATCCCCTGCTTAATCAGTTGTTCCATTTCTATAACAGCCTGTCCCATAAGCGCCGCAAGGTCTTCTCCGTATAAAACCTCTGCGCCAATAAAGCAGCAGGCCCGCTCCTTTCTCTGCACAAAATCCCCTCCATGTATCGGAATACCGCTATTATATTACACTTTGGCATAACAGTCAACGGTATTCCGAATGATAATATATTCTGATATCCATATACTATAACTAACAGAAACTTAGTAAAAGAAGGGATTGTTATGGATACCAGAGAAGCAATTGTCAAACGCATTTTAGAACTGTGCAGGGAAAAAAATATTACAATTAATAAATTATGCTCCAAGGCGGGCGCAACACAGTCAACAGTCAATGACATTGTAAACGGTATCACCAAAAATCCTGGCGCTGTAACGATTAAAAAATTATGCGACGGACTGGAAATCTCTCTGCGCGAATTTTACAATACAGATTTATTTGACAATCTGGAACAGGAGATTAAATAAAAAAAACGGCTTTTTAGAGCCGTTTTTTTCTATAACTCCGTTTCGTGCAGCCGAACACCATTTTTCATAAGACGTTTCTGCAAGGCCGAAACGTCAAGCGCGGCAAAATCCGTCCCCATCGCCGCGGCGGTCCCCGCCGCCTCGCCCGTCTGGGCGCACACCGGAATTACGCGCGTAATGTCCCACATCGTGTCCGTCACGCTGATACACCGTCCGGCACAGAGCAGGTTTTTGACCTTATTTCCATAAAGCGTCCGGAAGGGCAGCTCATACACCGGCCCGCGCTTGCGCCAGTCGCCAATCATACCGACACTGTCATCAAAATGCGTATGCATTTGCCGGTCGTCCAATTCATAAGCGCCAACGAGCCTGCGCGTCATGCGAAACTGTGGGATGGTGGGCGTATTGACCGGTATGTACGATGCGTCGTCCTTGCGCCGCTTGAGCACATCCTTTAAAATCTGCTCATGTGCCAGCGTCAGCATGCGGCTTGTTGTAAAGCCGTCCAACCCGCTGTAGCGTGCGCCTGTCTGCTCCTTGTCAATATAATTCCCGTTTTCATCCACCACATCTGCAAAACCAAGCATGTGCAGCTCGTGCCCCGCCTTTCCTAAACCGTAGTACCACGCCGCAAGTTTGTTCCCCGGGGCAAACACTGCCGTATCCTCGCCTGCAAAGGCACAAACATCCGCGTCACCCGTTGCATCGACGACACTCTTGACACGAACGGCCTGCCTGCCACCCTTGTTTTCGAGGATTACCGCGTCGATTCTACCATCCTGTTTTGATACGCCGGACACCCCTGTCGCATATAACAACGTCACACCCTCGCGCAGCAGCAGACGCTCCAGCTCGATTGCAAACAGATGCGCATTGTACTGCACCTCAAACCGCGTCGCCGTCTTTTCCTCGTGTGTGCCGCCGTCGAGCCACGGCGCAGGGTAACGCGCCTCCGCGCCATGCTTAATGGAGAGGCGCAAAAGCTCTTCGCTGATACCGTAACTCACCTGCCGTCCGCACCCGTCGCACAGCGGCAGGTAAATCGTTACGATTCCCAGCGTGCCAAGCCCGCCGAGCATACACTCCCGCTCACACAGGAGCACCTTCGCCCCGCTGCGTGCCGCGGCAAGCGCCGCCGCGGCGCCCGCAATGCCGCCGCCTGCAACAAACACGTCATATTCTCCTGCAATTGGCAGTTCCCGTGCCGGTTCTGTTACATATTCCATCATCCCTCCCCCTCTCCACACTCCAATGTTTTCAAAAAAGCAAGATCCGTTTCGCTTAGTTCCGCCTTTTTTAACAAATCAGGCCGCTTCTCATGCGTAACCCGGAGCGATTGCTGTCGCTTCCAGACCTCGATATTGGCGTGATGCCCGCTCAGCAGTATTTCCGGCACACTCCGGCCCAAGATTTCGGGTGGGCGGGTATACTGCGGGTATTCCAGCAGGGAATGGAAGTGCGACTCCCCCATATAGGAGCTTGCATCCGCCAGTACGCCCGGCACGAGCCGCGCCACTGTGTCGATAACTGCCATGGCAGGAATCTCGCCCCCTGTGAGCACAAAGTCGCCAATAGACAACTCCATATCCACGATCTCGTCGAGCACGCGCTGGTCGACGCCCTCGTAGTGCCCGCACAGCAAGACGATATGCTCCAACTGTACAAGCTCTGTCGCGCACGGCTGGTCAAACACCCGCCCCTGCGGCGATAAATAGATGGTGAGCGGCTTGTAACCAAGTCCATCCGTTACACTCCGGTATGCGTCATAGATTGGCTGAACCGCCATCAGCATACCTGCGCCGCCGCCGTAGGGGTAGTCGTCGACACGGCGGTGCTTGTCGGTGGAAAAGTCGCGAATCTGGATAAAATTCAGCTCCAAAAGGCCGTTTTCCCGCGCGCGGCCGATAATACTGTCGCCCAGCACAGCCTCAAACATGTCCGGGAACAGCGTAAGCACGTCAAAGCGCATCACTCCACCAGCCCCTCTAATAAATGTACCATGATTTTCCCTTCTTCAATGTCGACGCGCAGCACGACCTCATCAATCACGGGGAGCAGGATATCCTTCCCCTTCTCCGGCCGCACAACGTATACGTCGTTGCTCCCGGTCGGGAACACCTCCACAACCTTGCCAAGATGTTTCCCCTCATCCGTCTCCACGCTGCAGCCGAGTAAATCACAGATATAGTAGCCCTCTTCCGGCTCGCCAAGCTGCTCCCTGTCCACATACAGCGTATGGTTTTTCAGTGTTTCCGCCTCGTCTATATGGTCAATGCCTGCAAACTTCACAATCAGATTTCCCTTCTGGTACTTGATGTGCTGGAGTGCAAAAGCTTTTTTTTCTTTTTTAATATCAATATATACCGTCTCAAGGTTTTCAAACACATCGGGCGTATCCGTCCACGGCACAACCTTCACCTCGCCGCGCAGCCCGTGCGTATTGACTATCTGTCCAACCTGCAATGTCTGCTGTTTCATCTCTGCATTCCTTTCCCGCATGACAAAATGGGGCGCAAAATGCGCCCCACCATGCAATCAGTCTACAATCTCAACCATAACACGCTTGTTTTCCCGGCTTGCCGCCGCTTTCACAACCGTGCGGATTGCTTTGGCAATCCGGCCCTGCTTGCCGATTACCTTCCCCATGTCGTCGTCCGCAACGCGAAGCTCGAGCACAGTTTCGCGCTCACCCTCCACTTCTGTCACGGAAACGTCGTCCGGATGGTCGACCAGAGCCTTCGCCACTACTTCCAAAACTTCCTTCATCGCAATGCTCCTCCGATTCCCTTACAGGATGTTTGCCTTCTTGAGCAAACCCTTTACCGTATCCGTCGGCTGTGCGCCGTTTGCGATCCATTTCTTCGTCTTTTCCGCGTCGATCTTAACCTCCGCCGGCTCAACCATCGGGTTGTACGTGCCAACCTCCTCGATGAATCTGCCGTCGCGCGGGTATCTGGAATCTGCTACAACGACCCGGTAAAACGGAGCCTTCTTCGCGCCCATCCGCTTCAGTCTGATTTTAACTGCCATGTCTTTCACCTCCAGGTTTTATTGGTTACAGGGCGGAAGCCCTGCATTTATCTTATCTTAAAAATAAGTATAAACTAATTTACCGCCTCACGCAAATGGGAAGCGCATTTTATTCATCTTTTTCATCTTCTTTTTCCCTTTGGGGGACGAAAACCGCTTCATCATCGAGCGCATCTGGTCAAACTGCTTTAAAAGTGCGTTGACGTCCTGCACCCGTACGCCCGCGCCGTTTGCGATACGCACCTTACGGCTTGCGTTGATGATGGACGGGTTTTGCCGCTCCTTCGGCGTCATCGAACGGATAATTGCCTCCGGCATGGCAAGCTGCTTGTCGTCGATGGAAATATCCTTCGGGAGCTTGCCGCCGATGCCGGGCATCATGGAGAGCACCTGCTCAAGCGGGCCCATCTTTTTGATCTGTTGGAGCTGCTCCAAAAAGTCCTCCAAATCCATCCCGCTTGTCGTCAGCTTCTTTTCCAACTCCGCAGCCTGCTTCTCGTCAAAAGCTTCCTGCGCCTTGTCAATCAGCGTCAGCACGTCGCCCATGCCGAGGATACGCGACGCCATGCGGTCCGGATAAAACGGCTCCAAATCGCCGAGCTTTTCTCCCATGCCGACGTACTTGATTGGCTTGCCCGTCACGTGGCGCACTGAGAGCGCCGCGCCGCCGCGTGCGTCGCCGTCCAGCTTTGTCAGGATAACGCCGTCGATGCCGAGCTGTTCGTTAAAGCTCTGCGACACGTTGACCGCATCCTGGCCCGTCATGGCGTCGACCACGAGCAATATCTCGCTTGGGCTGACTGCCGCCTTGATGTTGGACAGCTCCTCCATCAATTCCTCATTTATGTGTAACCGCCCAGCCGTATCAATGATGACCGGGTCGTTGCCATGCTTCGCCGCATGTTCCACCGCCGCGCGGGCAATGTCGACCGGGTTCTTCGCGTCGCCCATCGCAAACACGGGAATATCGAGCTGTGCGCCCACAACCTCGAGCTGCTTAATCGCCGCCGGACGGTATACGTCGCATGCGACGAGCAGAGGCCGCTTGTCAAACTGTTTGCGCACCGCACCCGCGAGCTTTGCGCACGTCGTCGTCTTGCCAGCGCCCTGCAATCCGACCAGCATAAACACCGACGGCGGACGGTTTGAGAACGTCAGCCGTGCCTGCGTGCCGCCCATCAGCGCCGTAAGCTCTTCGTTTACAATTTTTATAATCTGTTGTCCCGGGGTCAGGCTCTCGAGCACCTCACTGCCCGCCGCCTTTTCCGAAACGGTTTTGACAAATTCTTTTACAACCTTAAAGTTGACGTCCGCCTCCAAGAGCGCAAGCTTGACCTCCCGCATGGCCTCTTTGACGTCCGCCTCCGAGACCTTGCCCTTGCCGCGCAGCTTCTTGAATACGCCCTGAAGCTTTTCGCCCAAGCTTTCAAATGCCATACATTCTGCTCCATTTCCGCCCGCGTCTGCGGGCCGCCATATACCGCGTCTATGCTATCACACAATGTCTGTAATCTGTTCCATGTGATATTTGATATCCGCTAAATATTCGCCGGCACTGTCCGGCAGATTCATCTCCGACAGCCGCTCCAGATAGCTGTTTACCACGTCGCATAGCGCGCTCACACGTGCAAACTTCCCCGCAAGACCAAGCTCTTCTTCATAACTGTAAAGCTGCTTCTCCCCGCGCTTAATATTATCGCGCACGCCCTGGCGCGTAATACCCATATGCTGTGCAATCTCGGAAAGCGACAAATCCTGATTGTAATACAAATCCAGCGCGTCGCTCTGCTTCTGCGTCAAAAGCTGTTTGTAAAAGTCCAGAAGCACGCTCACGCTCAAGTCTTTTCCCATGATTTCACTTCCCGAATCCATCATTGTAAAGCCATTGTGCTTTACACTCTTGATATTTTACCGTACTCGCCGTCTTCTGTCAAGTATTTTTTTCATTTTCCGTAACTATTTATGCTTTTCAAACCCTATGAGGTATTTTATTATAACACAAACTTCTGTCTTATCCAAGCATATCCGTATGGCTGTCCTCCATACCAAAAAATTGGCAGGTAAAGATTGACTTTCTGTGCTATGGCAGTTAAACTGTAATATAGATGCAAAATAAATACCTGCTGGGGAGGTTACGTATGAAATACCGTAAATTAGGAAACTCAGGATTAGAGGTTTCTGTTATAGCATTGGGCTGTATGACGTTTACCGGCGACAGCAACTGGGGCCCGCAGGCGGAAAAAGACTCGATAGAAACGGTGCGTGCAGCATATGACGCGGGAATCACGCTTTACGATACGGCAGAAGGCTATGCCGACGGGCTGACAGAGCGTATTCTCGGAAAAGCCCTCGGCGCAGACCGGAGCCGCGTGCTGATTGCCTCAAAGGTAAGTGCGGCAAACCTTACCAAAGATAAGCTCATACAGTCGTGCGAGGCCAGCCTGAAGCGCCTTGGCACAGACTATCTTGACCTGTACCAAATCCATTGGCCCAGCCGGGAGATTCCCATCGAGGAAACCATGGATGCCATGCTCCGGCTCAAAGAGCAGGGCAAAATTCGGGAAATTGGCGTATCCAACTTTGGCGTACTTGACCTCGATACGGTTTTGCCATATAATGCCGTTGTGTCAAACCAACTTGCGTATAACATGCTCTTCCGCGGGATCGAATACAGTGTGCTGCCAAAGTGCAGCGCGAATGGTATCGGCGTGCTCACCTACAGCTCGCTTGCGCAGGGGCTTTTGTCCGGCAAATATAAGACGGCGGACGACTTCCCGGCCGGGCGTGCGCGCACAAAAATCTTTTCCAAAAACCGCGAGGGCGCGCGGCACGGGCAGGATGGGTGCGAGGCGCTCGCTTTTGCCGCAATCAACAAAATACGCACCATCTGCGCCGATATCGGCGAGGATATGGCGGACGTTGCGCTCGCGTGGAGCATCGCGCAAAAAGACATTACAAGCGTAATTGCGGGCGGGCGCACGGCGGCGCAGGCCCAGCAGAACGCAAAGGGCGCGGACATCACGCTCACGCCGGATGTGCTGAAAGAGTTGAGCACGGCGACCAGTGCAGTCAAGGACTATCTCGGCGACGACGCAGACCCGTGGTCGTTCGGCCGGATACGATAAACGACAAAATAGAAAGGGGCAAAAAAAGATGAAACAGCTATGTGAATTGACACCCATTGAAAAGGAAATCCAAGTTTTCCAAATGCCCGAAATCAAACTCATCGGTAAAGAGATTCGGGGCGGCGGCTTTCTGGGCGATGCAGTGGCACCAACGCTCTGGAACCGCTGTATTGCCGACGGAAGCTTGGAAGTGTTGCGCTCACTCCCCTCCTATATTCCGGGCGCGCTGGTTGGATGGTCGGGAAACTATACTGACGAGGACAAAACCTACAGCTATATTGTCGGCGTTTTTACCACGCTTGATACGCCCGTTCCTGACGGCTATACTTTCCGTATCCTTCCGCCGACGCTCGTTGGGAAGGGACGGCCTGGTGAGGGATATGCCTTCTTGGGCGAACTGGACAGGCAGGGATATGCAACAAATTATGAACTGCGCGGCTGGAATGTAGAGCTGATTTATGACGTTCCTCCCGTTGTGGATAAAGAAACAGTTTGGACAATCCTGAGTCCTATTCGCAAAAAATAAAAAAAGCCGGAAAGGATATCCTTTCCGGCTTTTTCCTCGAAGGTCAGACATCCGGCCTGATTTTTGCAAAAATATACGAATCATAAATTTTCCCGTTTTTATAAATACTTTTGCGCAGGACGCCCTCCAACGCAAAACCAGCCTTTTCCAGTGTGCGCTGTGAGGCTTTGTTGTACGCAAATACCTCCGAATATATCCGTACAAGATCGAACCGTTCAAACGCCTCGCTGCATATCTGCATCACTGCGCGCGGCATGATTCCATTGCCCCAGAACGGCTCGCCGAGCCAATACCCCAGCTCGGCGCTCTTTTTCGCCACATCGTCCTTGCATGCAACGCCAATGCTCCCGACCGCCTCGCCTCGAACGTCAATCGCATATGTAAGCTGTGTCGTACCGTTCTTCTCCGTCGCATTGGCAATAAACCACTTTGCGTCCTCAAGCGTATACGGCTGTGGGAACGTATTGCGCAAATTGTCAGCTATTTTTTTATTATTAGCATACCGCGTCAGACCTTCCGCATCCGAAAGTTTCCACGGCCGCAATATAAAATTCATCTCTTTTCCTCCCCATTTCTGTCTCGCCGAAGCTCCGGCCTGATCAGCGCATAGCTGTCGGCAATCATCGCCCGGACCGCATCTTCCGGCACGCTGCCGTCGAGAATAATACTGTTCCAATGCGTTTTATTCATGTGGTACGCCGGTACAACACTCTGATACATACTTCTGAGGAACTCCGCCTTGACCGGCTCGCACTTTACATTGACCCAAATATGGCCCATCCGCTCAAATATCAGGGCAAACGCCTTCTTATTGTATCCGTGGCGCATGACCGTCCAGTTAAAATCGTCGAACGGATAATCCTCATATGCGCCTGGCAAGGTCAGGCAATAGTCGACAATCTGTTTGCGCAAATCCATCCCGACGCCCCCATTCATCTATCATAAACCGATTATATCTCACACGGGAGCTATTGTCAAACAAAAAAGCTCCCATGCGGGAGCCATTGTCGCCTGTTCAGTTGAGCATCCATACCATATAGCTTAAATACGCCGCATAGGAAAGCCACGCCACATACGGGAGCATAAGCCATCCCGCCGCCCGGCTCCGGTCGTAAAACAGGACTGCCGTCGCAATCACCAGTGCAAGCAGCAGCACAAGCCACCAAAATGAAAATGCATACATCTGAAATTTAAAGAAAAAGATGCTCCAGAAAAAGTTTACGCCAAGCTGCAAATAGTAAAACAAAAAGGCCCGCTTTTTCCCCGCATCGTAGAAGTCCGTCTTTTGCACCAGATAGGCGCTTATGCCCATCAGCACATACAGCACGGGCCAAACCACGCCGAACAGCCACCCTGGCGGCGCGTATGGCGGAAGCGTCAGCACCCCGTATACAGCCTTCTGGTCGCCGCTCAAAAAAGCGGACAAAGCCCCGACCAATAGCGGAAGCGCAATCTGAAAAACCAGTCCTTTAATATTTTTTATATTAAACGTATGAAATTTCCCCGCCATCCCGCATACACATCCTTTACCAAAATCCATTGGTACATTGTATGTGGGAAAAGCTGCCGTTATTCCTTATTCGCCGTCTTTTCCTTCGGCTTTTCATTGAGCTCGCGCCTGTTCTCATGCACAGTTTCCGCAACTTTTGCAATATGCGCCTCAAGGCTTGCCATTACGTCGTCGGCATACTGGCGCGTGCCAAGCCGCAGCTCACGCGCATTGTTCTGCGCCGCCGCAATGATTTGATTTGCCTGCGCATACGCCTTCTGCGTAATCTCATGATCGTCAATCATGCTCGCCATCTTTTCTTCTGCGTTTTTCATGATCGACTCAGCCTCTTTGTTTGCCTCGTCTAAAATCCTCTGCCGCTCCTCCTTGACCCATTTTGCCTGCTTTAAGTCGCCCGGCAGATTCAGACGGATTTCCTGTATCAGGTCAAGTAATTCCTCACGGTCGACAACCGCCCTGCCCGCAAACGGAATCGCCATAGATTTTTCAACCACATCTTCCAACATGTCTATGATTTCCAAAACTTCCATACCGCTCTATCCTCCGTTCTTCCGTCTTACGGTATGCGTCTGCGCAAAACCCATACCAAATTTATCCTATTGTCTGTTTTCCCCGGAAAGTCTTCTATTTATTACTTCTATTATATCACATGGAACAAATTCGTCAATACTTCCGCCCCATCTTGCCACTTCTTTTACCATGCTGGAGCTGATATACGAATATTTCGAGTCTGTCATCATAAAAAAGGTCTCTACATCCGGATTCAGCGACTTATTGAGCAGCGCCATTTGAAACTCATACTCAAAGTCAGAAATCGTCCGCAGCCCTTTAATAATCACCGCAGAGTCAAACCGCTTCATGAAGTCAACCAGCAGCCCCGAAAAACTGTAGACCTCCACGTTTTCAATCCCTGCCGTCACCTGACGGAGCATTTCCTCCCGCTCCTGTGAGGTAAAGACAGGCTTTTTTGCCGCGTTATCCAACACGCCTACAATTACTTTATCGAACACCTTCGCACTGCGCTGTATCACATCAAGATGCCCGTTTGTCACCGGGTCAAAGCTACCCGGATATACCGCTATTTTCATAAGACCGATTCCCTTCCATCTGCCATGTAAATCAAAATGTAACTCCTACCGTAACGGCGTTCCTTAATAAGTTTCAGACCATCAATCTCCCCCGGCCGTTCCGTTCCGTCACATTCTGCGACGGCAATTCCATCCGGCGAAAGACATTTCCGACTGCCAATCAGGTGCAGTGCCCTTGAAAGCATACCCGTATTATAAGGCGGGTCCAAAAATATTAGGTCAAATTGCTTTTGGTTCCGGGATAAAAATGTAAAACTGTCGCCTTCCACAACGGAGCTTTGTCCGATAAATCCTGTTTTATCGAGATTTTTCCGGATAATCCCCAGCGATGGGCGCGCCTGCTCGCACAATACGGCATGTGCCGCGCCGCGACTCAGCGCCTCGATCGCCAGCGCGCCTGTACCGGCAAACAAATCGAGTACCTCCGCGTCTGTAACATGCGGTGCAATCAGGTTAAACATATTCTCTTTTACCCGATCCGCCGTAGGGCGAATCGCCTCCCCTTCAAAGCCGGAGAGTTTCATTCCGCGCTTTTTGCCAGCAATAATACGCAAGAAACCACCTCGTTTCTATTTTTACATAGAATGCGAAAAAAGTCAAGCGATAGTTTCTGCCCTTAAAAATTATTTCCCTTTTTTCTTTAAAACTCTCTTTTTTGTTCCATATCCTCCCATATTTCGCCATTTTGGTCAAAACATTATATTTTAGGGTAATATTGCGTTATTGACTATTGTATGACCTGTGATAGAATTATGTTGTAACTTATACCCAATGAAGGAGGAACCTATATGAGAAAGATGAGCAAAATCCTTTGCTGTCTGCTCAGCATTGCAATGCTCCTGACAATCCTGCCATCCGGCATGGTTTGGACGAGCGCCGCGCTGAACATGGAGACAAAGGACGGCTACCTCGACTTTGAGGCTGAGGACACCGATTACAACAAGGACAAGCTGAAGCTGGTCAAGGACAAGGACCTGTATTCGAACGGGAAAGCACTCAGTGTCCCGGCGGAGGATCAGGCCGAACCGGCCCCTGATGCCGAGGCACACATTGACCTCAGTTTTAAAGCTGACGTCGGCGGTACATACACGATTTGGATGCGTAATACTGCTTCCGTGTCCAACATGGCCGGCCAGAGCGTTTATTTTTCCTACGGAGGCCCGGATCAGCCTTATAGTTGGACAAAAATCGAGGGCGAACCAGACGAGCCGGCTTGGACAAAGCTTTGCAGCATGAATGTTGCAGCAGGCGAAACAGGCTACGCACGTCTGCGTGTACGGCAGATGATGGGGATTGCGTTTGACCGCTTCATCATCACAAACGATACGTCTTTTAAGCCGGACGACGTTTCGCTCGGTCTTGCAGAAGCAACGCCGACCCCCTCTCCGGTCAGCACACCGTCTGCGGATAAGGTTGCCATTAAAACAGAAAAAGGCAACGCAATTGTAGAAGCGGAGGACATGGCGTACAATAAGACCCGTTTCGCGGAAGTGAAAAATGAAGCGGCCTCCGGCGGAAAGGCACTCGGCGTTCAGACCGAGGACAAAAACGAACCGCCTGCAACACAGGATGCAGACATTGACCTCTCTTTTGTTGCAGATGCACCAGGGACATACAACGTCTGGATGCGTAGCACGGCTACGCAGGAAAACTCTTCCGGCAACAGCATATTCCTCTCGACCGGCTCAGACCCGTACAAATATTTTGTCATTCAGGGTACACCAGAGGAATTTGCCTGGACAAAGCTTGCAACGGTGACTGTCAACGCGGCTGGAGGCATTGGCATGGTTCGGCTGATTGCGCGCCAGAGCTATAATATTAACATTGACAAATTCATTGTAACAAGTAACAAGGCATTTAACCCGGAGGGGATGGACCCAGACCCGACCCAGGCATCCGTGTCGACGCTGCCGAGCGGCGACTATCCGCTGCCATCCATCACACCGCCTCCGTCGCATCCGCGCCTGCTTTTTACTGAGGCAGACATTCCGACGCTGAAGGCAAATCTTGACGCGGAACAGAATGCGGCTGCAAAAGCGGCTTGGGAAAAGTCGATGAACTATGACTCCGACGGTACGCTTCCAGCTCCGGAAGCAGGAAAGAGCAACTTCGATTATCAGGTATTTAACGCAATCGAGGCAAAGGCGTACGACTACGCCATTAACGGCAATGCGGAACACGGAAAGTCTGCAATCGCTATGATAAAGAACGCACTTGCAACGGCAGACTTTGTAAACGACCAGTTCGCTGTCCGCGCATATGGCCGTATGATTATGACGGTCGGCAAGGTTTATGACTGGTGTTACAACCTGCTCAGCGACGACGATAAAACGCTTTTGATTGCTAACACAGCATCACATGCGTCTTATTTGTCGATTGGCTATCCGCCGAATAAAATGGGCGTTATCGTCGGCCACGGTGCAGAGGGACAGCTTCTCGTCCATCTGATGTCGTTTGCAATTGCGACCTATGATGAGCAGCCTGACATTTACAATTATGTAGCTGGTCGCTTCTTTGATGAATATATCGAGCCGAGAAACTACTACTATCAGTCGGGCAGCTACCATCAGGGCAGCTCCTATGCAAGATACGGGAACGACATTATCTGCGCATTCATGTTCAAGCGCATGAGCGGTGTGGATGTTTTCTCGGACGATTTCCACAGCGTATTTTATGAGCTGCTGTATCGCCGCCGTCCGGACGGGCAGAATATCCGCACCGGCGACGACTTTAACGAGTACGGCAACCAGCGTTCCAGCTTCTGGCCGAGCTATCTGTCCACACTTTTGTACGGGTCGGCATACTACAATGATCCATACCTGAAGCGCGAGGCGGAAAAATGCTCGCCAAACCTGGCAAGTTTCCCGGAGGATACGGAAGGCGCATATACGCCGACCATGCACCTGATTTTGAATGATCCGAACCTGCAGGGCAAGTCGAACGTAGCACTTCCGCTCACCCGTTACTTTGGCAGCCCGAACGGCGCCATGATTGCGCGCACAGGCTGGAGTGATGGCTATGATTCTCCAGATGCAATTGCTTACATGAAGATCGGCGAGCGTTGGGCATCAAACCATGAGCATCTCGACTCGGGTAACTTCCAGATTTACTATAAGGGTATTCTGGCAAGCGAGTCCGGTTACTATGGTTCTGGCTACGGCTCCAAGCATGACTATAACTACCATAAGCGCGGCATTGCGCATAACATCCTTACCATTTATGACCCGGATGAGAAGATGGATTACTATGGCACTGTTGCAAACGACGGCGGCCAGAAAACACCAATGAACGGCGCAGAGCCGGTCAACATGGAACAGTGGATGAACGAAGGCTACCAGCGCGCAAGCGTAACCGCGCACGAGTTTGGCCCCGACCCGGTAACGCCGGAGTACAGCTACCTTGCCGGCGATATCACGGATGCATATTCGGAAAAGGTGGACGAAGTTCTGCGCAGCATGGTATTCCTGCCGCTCGAGGACAGCGACCACCCGGCGACGTTCATTGTCATGGACAAGGTAACAAGCACGAACGAAAACTTCCAGAAGAGCTGGCTGTTGCACATGCAGGAAGAGCCGCAGGTAGACGGCAACAAGATTATCGTAACCCGGACAGACGGGGACTATAACGGCCGCATGGTAAATGAAACTCTGCTTCCAAAGTCGGTTGACATTACGAAAATCGGCGGCGAAGGCCAGCAGTTCATGATTGGTGACACAAACTACGAGTATACTGGAACCGCAAATGCGGCTGCTGAAGTTGGCTGGGGCCGCGTGGAGGTTTCTCCGGCCGAGGCAAACAAAACCGACTACTTCCTGAATGTTATGACGGTTTCTGACGCTGATACAACAGCGGCTGACCTTGAAAGCACGCTTATTGAGGGCGACAACTATGCCGGCGCAGTTATCTCGAACCGTGTAGCAGTATTTGCAAAGGATAAAGACCGCATTTCCGGTTCACTCTCCTTTGACGTACCGGGCAGCGGCGATTACAAAATGTTTGTTGCAGGTCTGACGGCAGGTACTTGGACAGTAAGCACCGGCGAGGACGTAATCGTAACTGAGGAAGGCGGCGTAGCATACTTCACCGCACCGGCAGGTACGGTAACGCTCACGTACAAGGACACCAATGCAACGCGCGATGAAATAAACCCCGTATTGCAGGATGTTGAAACAATCGGCATTAAAGTCGGCGGTATGTACATCTACTCGGATGTTCCGGCTTATCTTGAAGGCGACCGGACCCTCGTTCCGATGCGCGCAATCTTTGAAGCTTTGGAAGCAGAGGTAGATTGGGACGAATCCACCGCAACTGCTACAGCAAGCAAGGACGGCCGCGTGGTAACGATTACCGAGGGCAGCAATGTTGCTTATATTGACGGTGCGGAACAGGCGCTTGACGTTACGGCGACCATCCATAACGACCGTTTTGTGGTTCCGGTACGCTTTGTTTCCGAGGCATTTAACGCAAAGGTTGAGTGGGATCCGTTCTCACAGAGCGTTCTGATTACGCCCGGAATTATCATACCGCCGAATCAGGATGAAACCATTGCGTCGATTATTGGCTGCGAAACAAGCGGTGACTTTAACGGCGAGGTCGGCGAGTATTCGTTCGACGGCGACCTCAGTACGGTATGGTCGGTAGAGGGCACTGACGAATGGATTGTGTATGAATTTGATCAGGAATATACGATTGAGTCAATGCTTATTTATCTGAACAAAGCGACCGAACGTATCGCGTACTTTGACGTTTTGGCCTCCACAGACGGCGTAAACTTTACGCCTGTAATTACGGATGGAGCGGGCAATGGCAAGACCGAAAGTGAAACCTTTACGTTCCCCACGCCTGTAACAGCAAAATACATCAAGTACGTAGCAAAGGGCAATAATACCAGCGATTGGAACGCAATTAAAGAAATTCGGTTCAATCTGCAAAAATAAAGCAAATAAATACGGCAAAGCGCCGCAGCCAAAAGGCTGCGGCGCTATTATTTATGCGGCATTATATTAAATTGCTTTTCCCATATTGTAAGCAGCTGCAAGCGCCGGATGCCCGTTAATATCCCCCGCGCTTTCCACTCCGCCAGCAAATATGGTTCCCGCAAGTTTTGCATGTTCAAAACACGAAATCCAGCCGTTCAGTCCCCCGATAGCCGTTGCATCTGTATCCTTTTCATCCTCAGCAGCAGCCGTCAAAAGATAAATATCCCGAAAGGCATATTCTGTATTGAACAGCGGGTTCGACCTGTCCAGCAATGTTTTCATCTGGCCTGACAGTTCATAGTAATAAATCGGCGTTGCAAAAGCAATTACCTCCGCTTTCCTCATTTTGTTGACAATTTCTGCCGCATCATCTTTCAAAACACATTTTCCTGTTTTTTGACAGGCTAAACAACCTATACAAAACTTAATATGTTTCTCACATAACCGGACTTTTTCGACTTGATTTCCATTGTCTTTTGCGCCTTTTATGAAATAATTTGCTAATTCTTCCGAATTGCTGCCCTTTCGGTAACTGGATGTAATCACCAAAACATTTTTGCTCATTCTATTTTTCCTCTTTCCTATGCGTACAAATTTTATTGATTAGAAAAAGCAGCTTAATACAAGCCTTGCCAAAGTTCAGCAAATACACTTCCCCTTTATTTCTCGATAACGCAAACGACCATCTTCACCAGCATTTCCCGCAGAAGCGGCAGGCGGCATAGCTGCCGGAACATGCCGCGCAGCGGTTCGTGGTGATAATAGGCCGGCGCAATCTGTTCGGTGCGCAAAATGCGCTCAAAGCGTTTGATTGTCATATGGTTGATGTAGGAAAAATACTCTGTGCCATCCTTTCGCTTTGAAATCCGGAAGTCAATCCGTTCCTGCCCGTCCGGGCACGTCTTTGCCAGCTCCTTATACGCCTCAATCAGCACCTTCTCCGGGAAAAACAGCTGAACCCACGGAATATAGATTAAATCGCTCAAATGCGCGCCAAACGGGTGGTGATACGGCGGAAAGTTCACATACAGCCGCCCGCCCGGACGCAGTACCCGCCGACACTCGCGCAGGACAGCCTCCGGCTCGTCCACATGCTCCATAGCGTCGTTCATAATCATCGTGTCAATGCTGTTGTCAGCAAACGGCAATCTCGCCGCGTCTGCACATATAAACTCGAACCGGTCGGCCAGCCCCAGCTCGGACGCAAGTTTGTCCGCCTCTGCCCGGTACTTTTCCAAGATTTCTACGCCGTACACCTTTTCCGCACCGTTTGCCGCGTAGTAGAGTGACTTCCCCGCTGCACCGCACCCGATATCGGCCACCGTCTTGCCGGCAAACATCTCCTCTATGCTATACTTTTTAAGATAAAACTTGATCGTGTCTGCACCCTTTTCGTACTGCCACATCGCATAGGACTTTACACCCTCACGCTGTAGGTTGAACGGATGGACCGGCGCTTTAAAGCATTTATTAAACATCAACAGTAACTTTGTCCGCAACATCATATACACTCTCTCCAATTCTTTGATTCTCAGTTTATCTTTCCCAATTTTTAAAAAGCAAAAGCCGCAAAATTGCCTGCGAAAGATTTACTGTACTTATTTTAAGTACACCTTCAACATTTTACCATAGAAAAAGTATATTATCAACTTATAACGAACAGAAAATAAGTACAAACTGAGGAGCAAACACCATGAAAAGCAAACACTTGGGAATTCATGTAAAGCAGGAGCTGCATGCAAAACTGAAATTTATCGCCCGCTATGAGGGACGTTCTATGAATGGGCAGGTCATCTATCTTGTGCAGAAGTGTATCCGGGAATTTGAAGAAACAAACGAGCAAATAACGGTAAATGATTTAAAGCAGTTGAAATAATTTTGAGGGACATAAAAAAGCAGCCCCAAAAGGGCTGCTTTTTCGTAAAAATTAATACGTTTCAATTTTATCGAGGATTCCCTTCAGCTTCGCAATCGCCACGCCGTAATTTGTAATCGGCACGCCCGCCGTCTTTGCCTTTTCAATACGCGAGAGCACGTAGCGGCGGTTAAACATACATGCGCCGCAGTGGATAATGAGCGCATACGGCGACAAATCGTCGGGGAAGCTGTTACCCGCGGCAATGTCAACCGTCAGCCCCTCGCCCACACGCTGGCGGAGCATACGCGGAATCTTGACGCGTCCAATGTCCTCGGACAGCGGCGCATGAGTACATGCCTCGGCAATCAGCACGCGGTCTGTTTCCTTCAGCGTATCAATCGCCGCTGCGCCGCGCACAAACTCGGCAATATCGCCCTTATAGCGCGCCATCAGTACGGAAAACGAAGTTAGCAGGCTCTTCTCCGGCTTCTTTTGGTACACCACATCAAACACCTGCGAGTCAGTGATAATGAGCTTGGGCGGCTCCTTGAGCGCGGCGAGCGCGCCGTCCAGGCAGTCCGTCGTACACGACAGCACAAGCGCCTTGCCGTCGAGCAGGTCACGTATAGTCTGCACCTGCGGTAAAATCAGCCGTCCTTTTGGCGCCTGAATGTCCTGCGGCATGACGAGCAGCACCACGTCGCCCGCGCCGGCGAGATGGCGCGCAATCGACTGTGTACCAAAGCCTTCCGGAACGAGGCGCGCCAGTGCAGGCCGTATCTGTGCAATGCCCTCGCCCGTTACTGCGCTGACCAAAAGCGCGTCAAGGCCAAATTCCGCGCTAACTTTAGCCGCGATTTCGTCCGCATTTGTCAAAACATCGGCCTTATTCACAACTGCGAGGATGGGCGTACTCTTTTCCTTCAACATCTGAATCCACTCAGTTTCAAATGTAAAATCTGTATCCGCAAATACCAGTATGGCAACGTCCGCAGCCTCGACGACTTTGCGTGTTTTTTCGACCCGCAGAGAGCCGAGAACGCCCTCGTCGTCAAAGCCCGCCGTGTCAATCAGCACGCACGGCCCGAGAGGACTGAGCTCCATGGTTTTATACACCGGGTCGGCCGTCGTCCCCGCCGTGTCGGATACAATTGCCGTCTGCTGGCCCGTAATAGCATTAATCAGCGACGACTTGCCCGCATTGCGTTTGCCGAAAATGGCAATATGCAGCCGGTCGGACTTTGGCGTTTGGTTCAAATCGTGCATCTTTTGCTCCATGCTGTCCCCTCCTTAGAAGCGGAAGTCGCGCTCGCCGCCGACAAGCTGCTCGATATACTTCTGCGCCTGTTCCTTGACCTTCTCGTTCGGTATCTGCGCCAGCTCTTTTACAATCATCGCTTCGCCGACCTTCTTCGTTTCCTCGCTGGCATAGTCCTCCAAATACTCCTTAAAGGTCATCAGCGCGTTCGGCTGACAGACGTTTCCAATATGGCCCGACTTGGCAAGCCGCATGAACCGGTCGCCCGTCCGTCCCTCGCGGTAGCACGCTGTACAGAAGCTCGGGATATAGCCCAGCTCGCACAGCCACCGCACCACCTCGTCAAGCGTACGCGTGTCGTTGATTTCAAACTGCTCTGTATTCAGCTCCTCCTCGCCGTCCACATAGCCGCCTACGCTCGTACGCGATGCACCGCTCACCTGCGATACGCCAACTTTAAGCGCCTCGGCGCGGCTCTGCTCGCTCTCGCGTGTGGAAATGATAATGCCCGTGTACGGCACCGCAAGGCGCAGGATCGCGACAATCTTTTTAAACAACGCGTCGGTAATCGCATTCGGGAACTCCTGCACATCCACGTCGTCCGCCGGGCGGATACGCGGTACGCTGATCGTGTGCGGCCCTACGCCCTTCGCATCCTCCAAGTGTTTAGCGTGCAGCAGCAGGCCAATAAAGTCGTAACGGTACTCGTACAATCCAAACAGCACGCCGATTCCCACGTCGTCGATACCGCCGTCCATTGCACGGTCCATCGCCTCCGTGTGGTACGCATAGTTGTGCTTCGGCCCCTTCGGATGCAGGTACTCGTACGTCGGCTTGTGGTACGTCTCCTGGAACAGGATGTACGTCCCGATGCCCGCCTCCTTCAGTTTGCGATAATTTTCCACCGTTGTTGCGGCAATATTGACGTTGACACGGCGGATTGCGCCGTTTTTATGTTTGACGCTGTAGATCGTCTTAATACTCTCGAGCACATACTCTATCGGGCTATTGACCGGGTCCTCGCCCGTTTCCAACGCAAGCCGCTTGTGGCCCATATCCTGAAGCGCAATGACCTCTTCACGAATCTCCTCCTGCGTGAGCTTTCTGCGACAGATATGCTTGTTCGACCCGTGATACGGGCAGTAACGGCATTCGTTGACACAGTAATTCGACAGATACAGCGGCGCAAACATGACGATTCGGCGACCGTAGATTTTCTCCTTCACCTTTTGCGCCAAATCATAAATTTTTTCCAGCAGCGCCGGCTCGTCGCACTCGAGCAGCACTGCCGCCTCCTCATGCGTCAGCCCATGGTAGTCCGCCGCCTTTTCCAGTATCTTCTCAATCAGTTCCACATCATTTTTATGTTCCTTTGCGTATGCAATTGTACGCAGAATCTCCGCGTCGTCAATAAATTCCTCCGCCTTCATGGCTTTACTGTTATACATGTTAACCCCTCCCAGTTTCATTGTCCATTTTTGTGTACATTGTCTTTACGCTCACGCCGCGCAGTCGTCCTAACTTGCCCGCAAGCGAGCTGATCCGGTCGGCCGGCGCATCCACCGCAACGCTGATAATGCAGACGCTGCGCTCCCGGTATGGCACGCCCATCCGCGCGACGATATCGCCGCCGTACTCGTGCAGGATTTCGTTGAGCTCGGCAGTCGAGCTTGTGTCCTCCACGATAATGCCAATCAATGCAATTCGTTTTTCCATTGTTTCCCTCCCTGCATACAAAAAGCCGCGCGTATCCGATACGCACGGCTCCAATTCTGCATCAAAAGGCGCGGCTTTTACCGCTCCTGCTTTGCATGTTCTTCTAACTCGGAGGCTCCTCGGTATCAGAATCTGCGTTTTATTTGTTTTCTCCTCCCCGTCAGCATGCTTCCGGTTTGGATAATTTTGTTGACTATTCTACCTGCAAAAACTCACTTACGACCTGCTGCATCTGCTGCTTTTCACAGCTCATGCTAAACAGGCGCGGCTTCGACTTCAGCTCAGCGAGCGACTTCGGAATCCGCATGTTGCTCTCCTGCGACAAAATATCCAAAAGCTCAAACTCGTTCTTGCCCGCAACGCTTGCCAACCCCTTGAGCGCAATCAGCACACTCTGGTTGAATTTGAACGGGCTCGCCGTCGACGCAATCACCGTTTTTGTCGTATCGCCTGTCTCGGCTGCATACTGCTCGTAAACGCACTTGCCAACTGCGGTGTGCGGGTCCATCACATACGAATATTCCTCGTTGACTGCCTTAATCGCCGCCATGGTTGCCTCGTCGTCGCAATAGCCGGCGTAGAAGCTGTCCTTGATTTTTGTCAGCACATCGGCGCTGATCGTATATTTGCCTTCTGCCGCAAGCGCGTCCATATATGCCCGCACCTGCGCATCATCGTCGCCCGTCACGTTGAACAGCAACCGCTCCAGGTTACTCGACACCAAAATATCCATCGACGGCGAAATCGTCGTATAGAACTTTCGGTTACGATCATAAACGCCCGTGTTGATAAACTCGGTCAATACATTGTTTTCATTTGACGCGCAGATAAACTTGTTTACCGGCAGGCCCATCTGCTTCGCGTAATACCCTGCCAGAATGTTACCGAAGTTACCCGTTGGCACGGCAAAGTTGATCTTGTCGCCAAGCTTGATCTCCTCGCTCTTTACCAAATCGGCATATGCCGAGAAATAGTACACAATCTGCGGAACAAGCCGCCCCCAGTTGATTGAGTTTGCGCTTGACAGTTCGAAGCCGTTCACCGCTAAAATGTCCTCATATTCCTTATCGGTGAAAATCTTCTTCACGCCCGTCTGCGCATCGTCAAAGTTACCCACAACGGCGGCAACACCAACATTGTTGCCCTCCTGTGTGACCATTTGCAGCTTCTGTATCTCGCTCACGCCGCGCTCCGGATAGAAGACAAAAATCCGCGTTTTGTTGACATCCTTGAAGCCTTCAAGCGCGGCCTTGCCCGTATCGCCCGACGTTGCGACCAGAATCACACATTCTTTATCCGAGCCGCACTTCTGCATTGACTTGGTAAGCAAATGCGGCAAAATCTGGAGCGCCATGTCCTTAAACGCACACGTCGGCCCATGCCACAGCTCCAGAAAGTAGACGCTGCTGTTGAGCTTATACACCGGCGCAATCGTGTCGGTTTCAAACTTTTCTTTATTGTACGCCAAATCGACGCACTCCTTGAGCTCGAACAAATCAAAATCCGTCAAAAACTTCGAGAGCACAAACACCGCCCGGTCACCGTAGGACATGTGTGCCATCCCCTCGATGTCGCTCAGAGAAACGGCCGGAAGCGACTCCGGAACAAACAGGCCGCCCTCTTTTGACAGGCCCGTCTTGATTGCCTGTGCAGACTCAATTTTGATTGTTTTATCCCTTGTACTCCGATAGAGCATACAAACAAACCTCCAAATAGTATCGGCTTATGCAGCCACCGCTTTAAAATACAGCAGGCGAAGGACACAAGGCCCCCCGCCCCCTGCTGCGCGCTGCAATTTTGCCTTATGATATCATGCGTATTGCTTTATATACTGCGGCGCGTCCGCCGTGTCCATACTGATGGTAAATAAAAATGACAGGTCATAGTGTTTTGCAAGGCCCTCAATATCTTCAAAGAACTTCTCAAGACCGTCCGTTTCCGCCCCGACAATCTTGAAAACGCTGTCGATAAAAATATTGGAGATATCAAAATTGTTGGAAATCAGCCCGCACAAAAAGCCGTAAAACTCGTCGTACGACTTGAGCGCAAAACCGGACGTGTCAACCATGCGCACCCGGTGCGATATATCGTACATATGCCGCTTTGTGTCGCTGCTGATAAACACAATGTCGCCATCGGCCGTATTCACGGAATCGTTGACGCACTCGATCAATGTTTTGGTCTTACCGCTGCCCTTTTTACCGACCAGTACCTTTATCATTTCAATCTACCTCCTTAAAATAATTTCTCTATCTTAAGCATACTATATTTCATACAAATATGCAAGTAAATATTTTAATTATTCCTGCAATTTTACTAAATTTATTTTAAGGAGATTAAATTTTACAAATCAGGAAAAACCTACCGTCCGAGCCGCTTTTCGAGCGCCTCTTTTTCGTTCTCATAGCCCGGCTTGCCCAGAAGCGCAAACATATTCTTCTTATATGCTTCCACGCCCGGCTGGTTGAACGGATTTACGCCGAGCAAATAGCCGCTGATGCCGCATGCCTTCTCGAAGAAGTAGATCAGCTTGCCGAGATTATATTCGTCGAGCGACTCAATGCTGACAACGAGATTCGGCACACCGCCGTCCGTGTGCGCCAATACCGTTCCCTCAAACGCCTTTTTATTGACAAAATCCATCGTCTTGCCTGCAAGGAAGTTCAGCCCGTCCACATTCGCCTCATCCGCCTCCAGGCTAATGTCGCGGCGCGGCTTCTCCACCGACAAAACCGTTTCAAACAGAATCCGCTGTCCATCCTGGATATACTGTCCCATGGAGTGCAAGTCGGTTGAAAAGTCAGCCGCCGCCGGGAAGATACCCTTGCCGTCCTTGCCCTCGCTCTCGCCGTAGAGCTGCTTGAACCACTCGGAGAAGTAGTGCAGGCACGGCTCATAGTTAATCATCATTTCTATGTTCTTGCCCTTGCGGTAGAGCGCATTACGCACCGCCGCATACTGGTAGCAGATATTTTCGTCCATGTTCGGGTTCTTGTATTCTTCATATCCTGCCGCTGCGCCTTCCATGAGCTTGTCGATGTCTGCGCCGCTTACCGCAATAGGCAGCAGGCCAACCGCCGTCAGAACGGAGAACCGCCCGCCCACATCGTCCGGTACAACAAAGGTCTCGTAGCCTTCCTCGTCACACAGTGCCTTGAGTGCGCCGCGCGCCTTGTCAGTCGTCGCATAGATGCGGCTCTTTGCGCCGTCCTTGCCGTACTTTTTCTCACACAGCGCCTTCAGCACGCGGAATGCAACCGCCGGCTCCGTCGTCGTGCCCGACTTCGAGATAATATTGAGCGAGAAGTCCCGCTCCCCAATCACGTCAATCAAATCCGCCAGATACGTAGGGCTGATGGAGTTGCCCGCAAAATAAATCTCCGGCGTTTTGCGCACACTTTTATCTACCATGTTGTAAAAGCTGTGGCGCAGCGCCTCAATCACCGCACGCGCGCCGAGGTACGACCCGCCAATCCCGATTACAACTAAAACGTCCGAATCCGACTGGATTTTCGCCGCCGCTTTCTTAATGCGTGCAAACTCTTCCTTATCATACGCCACCGGAAGGTCTACCCAACCCAAGAAGTCATTGCCTGCGCCGCTTTTTGCGTGCAGCATATCGTGACACGTTTTTGTCATGTCGCGCAAATAGTCAACCTCATACGGGGAAATAAAATCCTTTGCCTTGCCATAATCAAAGCCGATACCGCTCATTGTACTCTCCCTTTCTTTCACAAATTTCCGTACCTATTTTATCCTATTTTGGCCGTTTGTGCAAGGATTTTTTCTCCCGCTGCATCGTTTTTCCCGCTATATCGCCCAAATGCGCACGCACACCGTGCTATCTGTCAAAAAGGCTTCGATTTTGACCGGCCGGCTTTGTGTATTTTTGAATTTGAAATCCAATTCCCCATACTTGACCGTCGCATCGTCGCCAAGCTTGACGTACTGAACCTCACGCTCATGCTGGTGCCGCTCCGTAATTTCGAGCGCGGCGTTCTTCGCTGCGCCGAACAGCGTCGAGCTGACCTGGCATACGCCGCCGCCGACCGCCTCAGTCTTTTCCTTGCCGTCAAAGACGATTCCCTTTTTAAATCCCCGCTCCTCCGTCCGCTCGCCGACAGTATCATTAAAAGAAAACTCCTGCTCCGGCTCGGTCACAACAGCATTGATTTTCTCACACGCCAGCGCGAGGTTTGCGACCCGATCAGCATCGTTATTAAGAATTGGTGTTTCATACTCGCCCAACATATGCGGTTCGGCGGATGGTTCCGGCGGTGTTTCCGGCTTCGGTTGTTCTTCTTCCCCGTCCGCCGCCTGTGCTGTGTTGTCCGGCGGTGCGGACGCGTCCGGCGTTTCTCCTGGCATGCCGCTGCACGAACAAAGCAAGACAATTAGCGCCGACAAAGTAATTATGATAAAAACAATTTTTTTATTCATATTCTAACTTCCCTTCTGTTTCATTTTCCTATTATCTATTATTTATTTATTTTTTCAATTCATCCAAAGTAATTTTTGTCCGTTATGATAAAATCCGCTAATCATATGGATAATACCACGAGAAACAGCAAAAAATTTTATTCATTTTCTGCTTGCTTGAATTAATTTCCAATTGTTTTCATGTTATTGTGGGCAAAAGGGTTTTCAAACGCAAAAACTTGTGGTATGATGGTTACACAAACACAGCAAACAGCTTATCGAAAGGAGATGCAAAACCGTGTTAGAACAAATCAAACAAACAGCGGAAAGAATGAGAGGCTTGCGCGAGATTGAGGGCGTTTCAACCGAAGCAGTTGCAAAGGATCTCGGTGTAAGCAAGGAAGTGTATGAATCGTATGAAAGCGGTGAAGCAGACATCCCCATGAGCTTTCTGTACGAATTTGCAAACAAATTCGGCGTGGAAATGACCGCCATTATTTCGGGGGACGACCCCCGCCTATCGGTATATCAGCTCGTACGCGCGGGCGAAGGGCTTGACGTGGAGCGCCGCAAGGAATATAAATACCAAAACCTTGCCTTCAACTTTAAGCACAAGCGCGCAGAAATTTTCACAGTCGAAGTACCAGAGTCGAACATGGCTGACGACGCGCCCGAAAACACACACCCCGGCCACGAATTTAACTATGTGCTGGAGGGCACGCTCAAAATTACGATTAACGGAACAGAACTGACCATGCAGCCCGGCGACTCGCTGTATTTTGACGCAAAATATAAACATGGCATGCAGGCCGTTGGCGGCAGGGCGAAGTTTTTAGCAATTATTTTCTAAAAACCATCGGCCCAAAAGACAGAAAGATTGGAAATTAGGAGTGAAAACAATGAGTTTATTAGTCAATAAATATGCAAAAACGGATTTTACGTCCTGTGAGGATTATTTTGAAAACTTTCATATCAATGTACCGGAAAACTTCAACTTTGCCTACGACGTAATTGACGAGCTGGCGAAAACGTCGCCGGACAAGGACGCGCTCGTATGGTGCAACGACGAAGGCGAGGAGCGGACGTTCTCGTTTGCGGAAATGAAAAAGTATTCCGACCTGTCGGCGCAGTTTTTAAAAGACCAGGGCCTCAAAAAGGGCGACATGGTTATGCTCGTGCTCAAGCGCCACTATGAGTTCTGGTGGCTCATCCTCGGCATGCACAAGCTCGGTGTGGTCGGCATCCCGGCGACGCACCTGCTCATGACAAAGGATATCGTGTACCGCGCCAACGCAGCGGATATCAAAATGGTAATCGCCACCTCTGACAACGACCACATTCTCGACTGCATCGACGAAGCGCAGGCAAAATGTCCGACGTTGACGAAAAAGGTGTTTGTCGATAAAAATCGGAAATTCAGCCGCGACGGGTGGATTGACTTCCACCGCGAGCTTGACCATACGGACGAGCATTTTACGCGGCCGACCGGCGCAGAGGCGACGCAGAACAACGACATCATGCTTCTGTACTTTACCTCCGGCACGTCCGGTATGCCGAAAATGGTAATCCATAACTTTGCATATCCGCTCGCACATATTGCGACGGCGTGCTTCTGGCAGAACATTCACAAGGGCGGCGTCCATCTGACCGTTGCTGACACCGGCTGGGCAAAGACCGCGTGGGGCAAGCTGTACGGGCAGTGGCTCTGCGAGGCGGCAATCTTCGTCTACGACTACAGCGACAAGTTCAAACCTGCGGATTTGCTCCATGTTATCGAAAAGCATAGGATTACAACCTTCTGTGCTCCGCCGACCATCTACCGCTTCTTTATCAAGGAAGACCTGACGAAATATGATTTGTCGAGCCTTGAGTACGCATGCGTTGCCGGTGAGCCGCTCAATCCGGAAATCTACAACCAGTTCTATGCAGCGACGGGCCTTAAACTGATGGAAGGGTTTGGGCAGACGGAGCTGACAATTACAATTGCTAATAATATCTATATGGAGCCGAAGCCCGGTTCTATGGGCAAACCCATGCCGCACTACGACGTGGACATCATTGACGACGAGGGGAACTCCTGCCCCCCCGGCAAAGAGGGGCAAATCGTCCTGCGCGCGCCGCACGACAATCCGCCGGCCGGCATGTTCATGGGTTATTACCGCGACGATGAGATGACAAACAGCGTATGGCACGACGGCCTGTACTATACCGGCGACGTCGCTTGGAAGGACGAGGACGGTTACTATTGGTTTGTAGGACGCGCAGACGACGTAATCAAGAGCTCCGGCTACCGCATCGGGCCGTTTGAGGTGGAAAGCGCGCTGATGGAGCACCCGGCCGTTCTGGAAACGGCAATCACCGCTGTGCCGGACGAGCTGCGCGGTCAGGTTGTCAAGGCGACGATTGTTCTGGCAAAGGGGTATACCGCCAGCGAAGAACTGAAAAAAGAGCTTCAAAATCATGTTAAACATACGACTGCACCGTACAAATATCCGCGTATCGTGGAGTTTGTCGATGAGCTGCCAAAGACAATCAGCGGAAAAATCCGCCGTGTGCAGATTCGTGAAGAAGACAAAAACTAATTTTGCCCCCCTCAGAGGCAGTATTGCTTCTTAAAAAGGTCCGGTCTACCGACCGGGCCTTTTTCGCGCTTTGGCATTGACGGAAATGCGGATAGCATGCTATACTAAAGCAAAGAAAAGCGCGTTTTAAGGAGGGTTTTTTATGAATATCACCCGACAGGAAATTATAAACACCTATGCCGCCGCCTTTGCGCCGCTTGATACCGTGTATGCCATGTGGTTGGAGGGCGCGGACGCGACCGGACACCTTGACGAGTATTCCGACATGGACATTAACCTTGACGTTGCAGATGAAGCGGTAGAGGACGTGCTCCATCTGGCAGAAACGCTCTTCCCGCTCGATTTGTGTTATGAGAACGGCGGGGACGACGGCCAGCTCCAGCGCGTTTACCATATCGCCGATACAAGCGAATACTGGATGATTGACTTCAATGTACAGCTACATAGTTGCAACGGGCGGTACAGCAAGTTCCGACATGGGGACGAGATCGAAAAATGTATTGTCCTGTTTGACAAGGCAGAAGTCGTCCGCTATGTCGAGCCGAACCCTGCCCTCTGGCAGGAGGAACACCAGTTTTGGCTCCGGGAAAGCGAATACCGGTTCAGCCAGCTCTGCCGAGTATACAAGTATATACTGCGCGGCCAGTACCCCGAAGCACTGCTCTACTACAACAAATATGTGGTCGAGCCGATTGTGATGCTGCTCCGGATGCGTTATACGCCCGGTAAGCTGTACTACCATATGGTTCATATCTCGCAGCACATCCCCGCTGAGCCGCTCACCCGTCTGAATAAGTTATTGCAGGTTTCCAGTAATGCCGACATTGCCGCGCGGCTCGGCTTTGCCCGGGACTGGTACCAGGAATTGCGTGCACAGCTCTGCCAATAAATAAAAAAAGGGATTCAAAAGAATCCCTTTTTCCTTATCAGAACAGCTCCCTCAAAACCCCTTGTTAATCCCTGAATTGCTCCGTCCACGCCGCGGCCTCTCCGCGCACAAAGGGTTCTTTCAAAAGTTTTTCCCTGACCTGCTCCACGCTCAAAAATTCTGTACGGTTTTCTTCTCTTTGATTGTGCTCACCCACACAGTGCTGCGCGCTGATTCGGTAAAAGTCTCCCAAGTCCTCTGCGGCGGCGTATTCCTCGTCGGTCAAAAGCGTTTCATGCCGCTTTTCACCCGGGCGAATGCCAACCACCTCGATTGGGTTATCCGCACAAAACAGTTCCCGTACCGCCTGTGCCAGCACCAACATCGTACAGGCAGGCGCCTTCTGCACCAGTATATCGCCGCTCTGCGCGTGCAAAAATGCATACAGAACAAGCTCCACCGCTTCGTCCATAGACATAAGAAAGCGGGTCATGTCCGGGTCGGTCACAGTCAAAGGCCGGCCGGCCTTGATTTGGCTGATAAACAGCGGAATGACCGAACTGCGCGAGCACATAATATTACCAAAGCGCGTACAGCAGATTGTTGTCTGCTCCGGCGGCACGCTCGCCGCTTTCGCAACTGCGGCCTTTTCCATCATAGCTTTGGACAGGCCCATGGCGCTGACCGGATAGGCCGCCTTGTCCGTCGATAAACAGACCACCCGCTGTACGCCGCTTTCGACTGCCGCAGTCAACACATTCTCCGTCCCAAGCACATTTGTTTTAAGTGCTTCCATCGGGAACCGCTCGCAGGACGGTACCTGCTTGAGTGCAGCGGCGTGGAACACATAATCCGCGCCGTACATGGCCAGTCTCACGCTCTGTATGTCCCGCACATCTCCAATATAGTATTTGACTCGGCTGCTCTGCTCCGGGAATTGCTCCCGATATAAGCGCCGCATATCGTCCTGCTTTTTCTCATCGCGGGAAAATATCCGGATTTCACCGGCATCTGTCTCAAGCAGACGCCGCAGGACTGCGTTCCCAAACGAGCCGGTTCCGCCCGTTATCAGCACTGTTTTCTTTTGAAACACTGACGTTTCCCTTCCTTCCGCCGCTTACTGCAAATTCTCCCGATACCACGCAATCGCTAACTGGATTCCGTCTTGGAAACTGTAGTCCGGGTCATACCCCAAAAGACGCCGCGCCTTCCCAATGTCAGCATGCGAATGCCGGATATCGCCCGCACGTTCCGGCCCGAACTCCGGCTCAATTTCTTTGCCCAACGCGTCCGCAATCGCACGGTAAATCTCAAGCAATGTTTCCCGTCCGCCGTAAGCAATATTGTATACCTCGCCGGCAGCCTCCGGCGAGGCGAGACAAGCTTTCAGGTTTGCTTCCACGACATTTTCAACATAAGTAAAGTCGCGCGACTGGCGGCCATCTCCGTGGATTATGGGCCGTTCGCCCTGCATAAGCTGGCGGATAAACCTTGGAATCACCGCAGCATACGCCCCATCCGGGTCCTGTCTGCGCCCAAATACGTTAAAGTAACGAAGCCCATACGTATCCAGCCCATAGAGCTGTTTATACAGCTTGCCGTATTCCTCGTCGGCACGCTTTGTCAGCGCATACGGGGACAGCAGCCACCCTTCCGTCCCTTCCGTTTTCGGCAAAGATGGATGGTCGCCATAAACAGAAGAACTGGATGCGTACACAAACTTCTTCACGCCCGCCTGCCGCGCGGCCTCCAGCATGTTCAGCGTCCCCATAATATTGATTTGCTCATAGAGCAAGGGCATTTCAATCGAGCGCGGCACGCTTCCCCATGCCGCCTGATGCAAGACATAGTCCACGCCCTCGCACGCCTTTTGGCAAGTCGCAAGGTCGCGGATATCGCCCGGAATAAAGTGATACCGTTCATTGCCGAGAAATAAATCGACGTTGGCCTGCTTCCCTGTTGATAAATTATCCAAGCAGCGAACCCGGCACCCCAGCCTCAGCAGTGCCTCACACAAATTAGAGCCGATAAAGCCCGCGCCGCCCGTGACTAAAAAAACCGCCCCTGCCGGAAACTTTAGCTGTTGATACCCCATTTCTTACAACCTCCAATACTGGTAGCCCGCCGCTTCAAAGGCTCTGCGGTCGAGCACACCCTTGACATCGACCAGTACACGCCTGCCGCCGTCGCGGAAAAACCGTCCCGTTTCCTCTGCCGTCAGGCCGCAAAACGCGTCATGCGCCACAGCAAGAACCACCGCATCCATATCCCGCACTCCTTCCAGAGGCGTAAATGCAACTCCATAAAGGCGTTCTGCCTCTGCCGCATCAGCAACCGGGTCAAACACAACGGGGGTGATCCCGTATTCCTTCAATTCCCACACAATATCAATCACACGGGTATTGCGCGTATCCGGGCAGTTTTCTTTAAACGTAAAGCCAAGCAGCGCCACCCTTGCGTCCTTGACTGGAACATTAGCCGCGATAAGATTTTTTACGATATGTTCCGCTACATACTTACCCATATCGTCATTGATGCGCCGCCCGGAAAGAATCACCTGGGAGTGGTAGCCCAGCATTTCCGCCTTATAGGTCAAATAGTAGGGGTCGACGCCGATACAGTGTCCCCCGACAAGTCCGGGCGTAAACTTTAAAAAATTCCATTTCGTTCCCGCCGCTTCCAGAACTGCTTTCGTATCAATGCCCAGCTTATGAAAAATGATGGACAGCTCATTCATAAACGCAATATTGATATCACGCTGGCTGTTTTCTATAACCTTTGCCGCCTCTGCAACTTTAATGCTCTCTGCACGGTGTACCCCGGCTTCTACCACAAGGCCATAGACGCCCGCTACTGTGTCAAGCGTTTCTGTATCCATGCCGGAAACTATTTTCACAATCGTTTCCAGACGGTGCACCTTATCTCCTGGGTTGATCCGCTCCGGCGAGTACCCTACTTTAAAGTCGCGGCCGCACACGAGGCCGCTCGCCTCCTCCAAAAGCGGAACACAGATTTCTTCCGTTACGCCGGGATAAACCGTAGACTCATAGACAACAACCGCGCCTTTTACCAGGTTCCGCCCCACAATCCGGCTGGCCTCCTTCACCGGCGACAAGTCCGGCGTATGGTCTGCGTGAACCGGCGTCGGAACAGCAATAATATGAAACTTTGCGCGGCGGAGCTCCGCTTCATCGGCAGTAAAACAGACGCTTGTTTCCAAAATGCCAGCGTTGCCAACTTCTCCGGTTGGGTCGATTCCAGCACGGTATTGCTCGATTTTCTTTCGGTTTATATCGAACCCAATTACATCGGCTTTTTTTGCAAAGGCTACCGCAATCGGCATTCCCACATAACCGAGACCGACCACAGACAATTTTGTTGTTCTTGACACGATTTCCTCATAAAGCCCCATCTGTTTCCCCTTTTCTTTCTTAAACCGCCATATCTGGCCTACACCGTATATGCAAAAGCCCCCAAAAAGGGGCTTTTAGCTGCTTCTTTGAAATTATTATGCCACATATTTTTTTAAAATGCAACACCCTAATTTGTACCGCTCTCTAATTTGTCGCCGCCTCGAACGCAGCCAGATAGCGGTCGTACGCATTTTGATAGATTTGGCGCACCTCCTGATAGCCCAAAGCGTCCAGTTCGGCAAGATATGTCTCCCACGTTGCGTCTGTGTGCTTTCTGCCGTAAAGCCACTCCTGCTGGCGTTCCAGAATCAGCGTAGTAATCGCATTGCCTTTTTCATAATATATAATTTGCTTTTCTTCCTCAGTAAAATTCAGGTCGGGGAGCTGTCTTGTATACCATTCCGGATGGTTACTGTAGAACATAAACCCCTGCCGGGACGCAGGGTCCATCCTATCGGCCTCTGCTGCAAGGCTCAGGGGAGCGCCAATCTCAAGACTGCCAATGTTGCGTAGGTAGAAGACAAGCCCATCCTCTTTGCTGCGCGCCGCCTCCGTATACTGTGGCTCACCGTCTGCCATCGTGTAGTCATCACCCTCAATGCCATACGAGTACGCTCTCCTGCCCTCCTCGGAGAACCACCAGTCAAAGTATTTGATTGTTTCGATCGGATACTGATTGTCGATCGAAATCCCCCAGCCGTATGGCTGAAGCATATTCCGGGAAAAGCTCTCTTTTACTACGCCGTTTACGTCAGCTGGTGGTGCAATCGCCACCCATTCAAACCCATCAATCGTATCCGCAAGCCTATTAAACGAGCCAGTCGACAGAAACCAGTCATGCGTACTGCCGCCGAGGTTATCGCCGAGGAGCCACTCGCGGGAATTCCAGCCGCGCGAATAAATTTCCTGGTCAATCAGCCCTTCTTTATACCATTTTATAAGCTCTTTCATTGCAGTTTTGTACGCTTCCTCCGTTGCGCCGTGCACCACTTCATCATCATCGTTGACATACCAGGAGGGATACGCACCAAAGAGCTGTAACAGGCCGTCTATACCCATACGGCTGTAGAAGTACGGTATCTCATCCTGCAAGCCGTTCCCGTTCGGGTCCTGCTCGCGGAACGCCTTCAGTACGTTGTAATACTCGTCGACTGTCGTCGGTACCTCAAGCCCAAGCTTGTCAAGCCAGTCCTTTCGGATATAAAAGCCCATTGACGCTTTGCTCTCATATAGTCCCGGAATAAAATATAAATGGCCGTCCGGCGCAACGCTGCCCGCCACATACTCCGGATGCTCGTCAAACACTGCCTGAATATGCGGCGCATACTCTTTTACCAAATCCTCGAGCGGAATAAACGCACCTTGCATGCCGTATTCATTGAGGTTCTCCTTGCTTCCCTGCACAATATCCGGCAGGGGGTCGTTTGTTAGCATGATTTTAAATTCCCCCTGCATATCCGTATTGTTTGGGTTTGCCGTGCCTGTTAGCTTGATGTTCGTTTTTCTGTCCGCTTCCTGAAAGATTGTCATATTATTGTAGTCGTATGCGCCGAGCGCGCCCCGGTGCAAAAAGAGCGTCAGCTCTATTGGCTCCGGTACGACCCAGCTTTCCGGCGTTTCGAGGTAGACGGTCTGTTCCGGCTCGTACCAGTTTACCGTATAGCCCAGACACTCCGCCGCAAACCGAACCGGAATCAGCATCCGTCCGTCTGCAAGCACTGGCGCAGTGTCTATCGTATAGGATAAATCGTTCATCCATGCCGTGTCAGAGCCAAGCGTAAAGAATATACGCCGGTGCCCAAAAGCGCCGATTGCCGTCTGCGTCGGCTCGTCCCAGTCCACACGCATTCCCATTGCTTCAAACACAGCCCGCACCGGCAGCATGACGCGGCCATTGACGATTTGCGGCTCTACGTCAAACGCCAGCGGCTCCCCGTCGAGCTGAACACAAACCGTGTCCTGCGCAAATGCACGTCCAAGCGGAAACACAGTCAGTAACGCAAAAATGGTGAAGCAGAAAACCAACCTTTTCATACTTGACCCTCCTTTATAAATTATCGTGGTTTCGAAGTCGGAGTACGCCAGCCGTCCTTTTTATAAGGTAAAACAAAAGCTGCTTTGTCTTTGCGGCTGCAAGCGACAGCACAAACACAAGCGCAATCGTTACCGGCAGCCTGAATGGAAATATTCCAAGATAGGGATACACGAGTTTTTCAATCAGATTGGAAAAGAGATATATTTCAAGCGAGCTGAATGCCACAGCCTTCAGCGCATAACGAATTGGGCGGGACTTAATCTCCTTATCATAAAAGGCCAAAAATAGGAATAACGCCGTCAGCATGGAGGACAGACTGTAAAACCCGTTCAAAATCCAGTCCACATACGGGCCGCCTGCTGAAACGGCAAACACCAGTACCGCCGGGATTACCGCACTTGCCAGCGCACAGCCAAGACTTACAAATATATTAATCCTTGGCTGGTATTCGCGGATATAGACGCCGATCATATAGTAACAAACCGGATAAAACTCAATCCAATAATTCGGCAGAATATCAAAGGCACGTTCCGGCGTACGAAAGATTGACATCATGCTGGGCGCAATCGTAATCAAAACCAAAACAGTCAAAAGCCAGAGCTTCTTCTTCCGTTCTCCCAAGTAGAGATAGCCTCCATTTAAAAATGGAATCAACAGATACAGACCAATATGCATCTCAACATACCAAGCATAGTCATTTGCTGTAAAGTCCAGTATGCTGACAAGCGCAGCATCCCACGTAGCCGCCGCGTCCATATACATATTGTACAGTGCGCCGCATGCCGCAATGAAAAGATAGCTTAGAATCACTGGAAGGATCCCCAGAAAATACCGCTTGCACGGCATTTTATGCGCCTGCAAATATCCGGTAATCATCAGAAAGAGGGGTACACTCGCCATGACAAAATACCGGAACACTACGATGACAAAGGGCCGCACGCCCTGCATGTCCGTTGCCAACACATGCAGATTCCCAATAGAGTGAATAGAAATGACAAAGAAAACTGCTACTACCTTAATGAAATCAATCCCTGTGCTTCTTCTCCCTGTTTCCATTATTCCCCTCTCCTTTTATGTCTTTTCCACAATGAAGTCGGCTTATTATAACATACTTTTTTGCAATATGTAATGCACAGGGAAGCAATGTATCTACTTTGTATAGATGATAGTCCATTTTTAACGTAAAAAAGCGGGAAACAATTGTTTCCCGCTTTTTTTTAATTACACGCTTTAGTTTACTTTAAAATTTTCCACCCACATAACGCTTTCCTCATTGCTGTTTACAATCGTAATGGAGTCAACCGCATCAATCGCATGTGCGCCGTCGCGGAACGCAAAATCCGTTACAGTCACCGTTTCGCCTTCCGTTGGGTAGATTGTCGTAATTGATGTTGTGTACTTCTTTGCCGCTACATCAAAGTCAACCTTTACATGGTAGCGGTAATTGGAAACAAACTGGATACCTGTATTAACGTATTCCGCACCATTACGCACTTTGATTGTACCCTTTGTAAACTGAATCAGCATGTTCGCATCCTGCCAGGTCAGGTCAGGTGCCTTTTGCTCCAGCATAACAACCGAATCGTAGAACTCAGGATCTATGTTATCGCCCACGACAATATCAAATTCTACGCTGCCGCTCTTCTTTGCATCGCCTATCGAATAGTACGATTCGTCCTCGAACGTAGAATTGTTCGAGAGCAAAACCGCCGGGAACGCGCCTTCCGGAGCGGAGGTAACGCCGTTCATCGGTTCAGCCTCAGGAATATCCTCGAGCACTACTTCATTCGGGTCTTTTGTCGTTGTAACCTCTTCGTTAAGCATGCAGTGGAAGTTTTTCCACATATCCTTTACGAACTTATGACCTCTGGAGAGGTAGTTATATTCATATTCGTTGCTGCCCTTACCGGACGAGAAACCGCGATACCCTTCCTGCATCTTGAAAAGTAAATCCTCATTACCAACATAAATACGGTTATCCAGTTTCTTCATCTCGTCAGTAGAAGAATCCCATCCGCCGAGCAGCTTCATGTTCGCATATACAGATACGAGGATTTCATAGCTGTCGTAACCGTATGTGCAGCGGCTTCTGATATTGGAACCGCCTTTGCCGCTGCCGCCGTCGCCGCCGGCAAATTCCTTCATCATACCCATCTGGCCTTCAAACGGGGACTTCTTGCCAGAAAGGATATAGGTATGGTCATCTGTACCCGGTGTGCCGTATTCGCTAAGCACTTCCCACGCATACGTAAAGTCAACCAGGTTCTTAAACAGATATTCAATATCTTCCGGGCCGTGGCCGTTGTACTTGAATGGGATCTTGACGCCCTTGCCTGTGCCGCCGGGCTGGCCTGCTTCCATATGGCTGAGGCCAATACCGCCAAGCAGTGTGCATTCGCCGCCGTTCTCCATCAAATCCTTGCCAGCAACCGTCCATGTTGCAAGAATATTCGTAAAGCCAAGCTCCTCATACTTTGCAATATAGGTATCGTAGTCAAAGCTCGTGTAAATCTCATCCAGTTCTTCCGGCCCAAAGTACATCGAGGCGCTCAGCACAACGGAGAGGTACGTATTCCGATAGTTCGGGTTCCAGCCTTTTCCGAAGTTACCCATCAGGTCAAATCCTGTGCTGTAATTGTTCTCGTCATTATAACCCCAGTTACCGGCAATCGCAAGACCGCGCATCAGCCAGTCCATACGGTCTTTCTCGTCTGCCGTAAGTTCGTCATAGACAACCGGCGTATTCTTGATCAGAAGCAGTGCCGACGCTACAACCGCATGGCCCCAGTAGCAGCCTACGCACGCAAACGGCTCATTGCCGCCTGCAATCAGATGGCGGAGCTGCTCAAGTACAGCGTCTTTACAAAGCGTGCCATCACTTGCAGCTGCCTCCGGGTTAAAGCGCGCTGCCAGCGTCAAATAATACATAATATTTGCGCTCTTTTCACCGGAATCGGAGTTACCGTTGTTTGCATTCCACGACCCGCAGCCTGTAGCTACCGCTTCATCAATAATATCCTGCGTGAAACTCGGCGCTGCTGCATAGTTGGAAGCAGTAATTCCGTTCTGCAGCAAGCCAATCAGCATAGTGGACAATTTTACATCTTCAACCGGGTCAAGCTTTACATCAGAATTTGTAATGACGATAAGTCCTCTGTCATCCCAAAGTACATTTTTGCCAAGCGACTCAACCAACGCGCGCAGCGGGAGCATTGTGCGGTCGTTTGTTTGCTCCGCCATTGTGTCGATCGTCTGTGCAACGCCGTCAACAACCATCTGGTCAGAGCCAATCGTAAATTCAATGGTCTTGCCATCGAGCGATGCAGTCGCCTTCATCGCTTCCTCATTCCAATCCACCTGCGCGCCAAAGCTCTCCGAAATGAAGCGCATCGGCACGAGCGTACGGTCGTTTACCGTATACGGCACCACTGCTTCATTGTCAACATCAATCTTTGTAACTGCGCCGTTTGCATATGCAGCAGGAATATCAAGCATCAACGCAACGCCGCCTTGCAGTTCATCCAGAGACGGATGCTCCATTGGAACGTCCGTTCCAACTTTTGCGACAATTGCGCCACCGGTAGGCGGTGTGTCCGGTACAAACTCTTCCGAAACGTCACGGAACTCTGTGCCGCCGTATACGGCAAAGTTGTCTATGAGCAGATTCTTTCCTACGTTTTCTGCCTTTTTCTCAACGTACATTCTCATAATCGAGAGGTCGTTCGACGTTGCTGCCGTCGGGAATGTGTCAACCTTTTTCCCATCGAGGTATGCTGTGTACTCGCCTTTGCTAAAATCAATCAGGAAACCAAGTTTGGCCCATGTATCTTTCTTCAGCGTGGTAGCTGCCTTTGTAGCACCCGTAAAGGTTATATCCCCACTTCCATTGATAGAAAACAGCGTCCCCTGCTTTCTTTCAGATGAGGTGTCCTTATACTGCAAGTTGCCCGAAGGCGCACCGTCGGTAGTAGACAAATCCATTTCAACAACAAGGTTATTCACCTTTGTTGACTTCAGCGAAGCCTCAAAGTAGCAGTCATCTGTTTCACCGGTAACAGCAATGTTGACATAGCCGTTGTCGCCGTCGAAATCATGCGTGATGGAGTTCGACTTTGGCATAACACTTGCGCCTGTGCTCATACCTGCATCTTTGTTGTCGAAATTATTGTAATAGAATACCTTTGTTTTGTTGTCTGCATCTTCTTCCCCCGGCGTACCTGTGTTGCCGTTGTTACCAGTTGAAGAACCCTGACCGGACAAAACAAGATTCTCTATGTATACAACCGTTCCTGGAGCAGCCTTATTGCCCCAACCAATTGTACGGAAGGACAGCTCTGAAAGCTGGTCCCAGCCGAGTGGTGTACGGTTTGCCGTCAGGCTCGCAAGGTCAATCGTTACATCCTGCCACGTACCCGGCGTCAAATTCATGACATAGCTCCAATAGTCAATTCCATCAGTGCCACTGTTCTCACTTCCAAAATAGACCATTACAGTTGCATTCTCTGTGGAATCTGCCATGATGGAAAAGCTGAGCTTGCCATACGCCGAAAAGTCGAGCGGAATGCCCTGAACTTTGATATCGCCAGCCTTATCCACTTCCCATTTTGCAGAATACTCTGTATTCTTTACATTTTTACTGTCCGCCGTAAACCCGGCGTCCTTAATCGCTGCTTTATCGTTCGTGTCCAGAAGAACAAGCGACTCGTCAGCAGCAAACGCGGACAGACTCATCGCCGGAAACGCCATAAGCCCAACCGTGAGCGCCAGTAAAAGCGCTATTACCCTTTTTGCCTTCATTTTCGAACCCTCCTAATTTAATATTGTATAAAATGACAGCCGCTTTCGCGACCGGCAGAAAAGACAAACAATCAAAAAATTTATTGTCGGTCGAAAGATTCTGTCTATATTGTACCATAAATGTTCTGTTTTGTACAGTATTTTTTTGTTTTTTTAGATAAAATATACAATAAATCAGATAATCGTCCGGTTTTATATCCTTATCTTCTGTGCAATTTTCAGCCCATTTGATTTTTTCGTTTCGTATATATGACAACTTCCAATATGTAAAAATACGACAAAACTTCTCACTTTACCCTTTATACTTTTTATGATATAATCTTTTCATACTATTTAACCACGGAGCTTATTATGGATAAAATTATTGTCAATTCACACGCAAAAATCAACCTCTGCCTGGACGTAACGGCAAAGCGGGCTGACGGTTACCATGAAATTGAAATGATTATGGCACAGTGTGGCCTTTGTGACAGCATCACCATCGAAAAACTGCCCTCTGGCATTACGCTGAAAACGAATCTCCCTTTTTTGCCCGTCGATGAGCGCAATATTGCTTACAAGGCGGCGCAGTCCTTCTTTTCCGCCTGCGGCATTGCTGGCGGAGCAGCCATTGATGTTGCGAAACGGATTCCTGTTGGGGCGGGGCTGGCGGGTGGCAGCGGAAACGGTGCGGCCGTACTCATCGGGCTAAACAAGCTGTACGGGGCAAATCTCACCGCGGATCAGCTCTGCGCGCTTGCTCTGCCGCTCGGCGCGGACGTGCCATATTGTGTTCTCGGCGGAACCATGCTTGCCCGCGGAATCGGCGAGGCGCTCACACCGCTGCCGCCGCTGCCGCGCACAGCCGTTGTACTTGTCAAGCCGCCGTTCAGCGTATCGACGCCGAGTGTCTATAAAAAGATTGACAACACAGAAATCAAAAAGCGTCCCGACGCTGCCCTGCTTACCAGGGCACTTGCACAGCGGGACATCAGCCTGCTTGCTGCAAATATGGTCAATGTCATGGAGGAAGTGACCGCCTCCATGCATCCTGTGATTAAGCGAATTAAGCAGGACTTGCTAAACGCCGGTGCACTTGGGGCTCTGATGAGCGGGAGCGGGCCTTCCGTCTTTGCGCTGTTCGACAGCTACGAGCAGGCAAAAAAGGCGGCGGTGCCGTTCCGGAAACGGTTTTTCACCTATGTGGGATGGACGAGATAAGACGTTGGGAGCGATGACATTGAAAGAGAAATCCTGCTGTTTTACCGGGCACAGACAGCTTCCCCCCGGCGAGGAGGCCGTTCTTGCCAATAAGCTCGCTGTGCAGATTGGCACATTGGCCGGGTATGGCGTGGAGCAATTCTACTGCGGCGGCGCGCTCGGGTTTGATACGCTGGCCGCCACCAGCGTCCTAAAGGCGCGAAAGCTTTTTCCTAAGCTTAAACTTATTCTACTTCTGCCCTGCCGGACGCAGGCAAAGTATTACAACAAATATCAGAAACAGCTCTACCAGCATATTCTGTCAAATGCAGACGGTGTGACCTACATCTCCGACGCTTACACTGCCTGGTGCATGTACGAGCGTAACCGGAGCCTGGTTGACCAGAGCGCGTACTGCATCTGCTATCTGCGCCGTCGTAGCGGCGGGACAAACTACACCGTACAATATGCAAAGCGCAGAGGACTGGAAATCATTTATTTATAATAAAGTTAAACCGGCGGCGCGTCTGCGCCGCCGGTTTTTATTCACAACTCTCTTTTTCTTCTCTTTTCAGCCGAAGCAGAATATCCGCCGGGAACCAGACCGTTGCCCAAAAGTGCGCATTCTGCCGTCTTTTCAATACCGGAAGTAGCCGCGCCCGCCGCCGAGCGGCTTACCGGCCTTCAGATAGGCAATCATGTTTTTTTCCAGCGTCGTATGCGGCGTATAGCGGTCAAGATCCTCATACGCATGGCCGAACACGCGTGTCAGCGGGTGGTCTGCGCCCTCGTACAGCTTATAGATTGTAAAATCACTCTGAAATTTTAAAATATTTGACACCTCCGGCAAAAGCTCCCGCAGTCGTGTGTCGAGCAGCCAGGAACCACACACAAAATACTGCGGTACAAACGCCGGAAAGTACGTCTTAAAAAACACACGCGCGGCGGCATACGCCTCTAAAACTTTATCGTGATTCAGCTTCCCGTTCGCCGGAATATGGACTGAGATGGTGGGGCCGCCTTTGCGAATGATGCACACGCCATCCTCATATACGTCCTCATCGTAGTCATACATTTCAAACCCAAGCCGCCCGAGCTGGAACAAAACACAGTTGATATGGCGCACCGGCCATGTCGTCACAGCAAAACCGTATGTACCGTTTGCCTCTTTGTAAGTGTTGACGTATTCGCGGAATGCATCCATCGTGTTGTAAAACACGTCGTCGCTGATTCCCAGCTCACGGTACCGCTCATGTGTATACCCTGTCGCCGCAAGGTATAGCAGCAGGCAGCGGTAACCACCGTCCTTCTCCGGTTCAACCTTCTCATGCAATTCCTCCGCCGCTTCATACATCGTGGCGCGACTGAGCATTTTTTGAAAAACATCCTCATACCGGCTCATGTCGTATGATTTCATCACGCGCAGTAAGTCCTGCACAGCTTCCTCATACATACCAATGTTTTTACAAATTTCCGTTATATATGCTTCATGCATATATTTTTCCAGCATACTGCTCCCCCTTATGAAAATAAAAGCCACAGACGCTACTCCTGTGGCTTTGTATCCATTTCTATTTTATAGATTGCTTAATCCAGATAATCCTTCAGCTTTTTGCTGCGGCTCGGATGGCGTAGCTTCCGGAGGGCTTTTGCCTCAATCTGGCGGATACGCTCACGCGTTACATTAAACCGCTTGCCGACCTCCTCCAGCGTACGGGCGCGCCCGTCGTCAAGGCCAAAGCGCAGCTTGAGCACCTTTTCCTCCCGCGGAGTCAGCGTTCCCAAAACGTCGAGCAACTGTTCCTTCAGCAATACAAAACTTGCCGACTCCGACGGCGCCGGCGCGTCGTCGTCCGGGATAAAGTCGCCCAAGTGGCTGTCCTCTTCTTCGCCAATCGGCGTTTCGAGCGACACCGGCTCCTGCGCAATCTTCATAATCTCGCGCACTTTGTCGACCGGCATATTCAGTTCTTTGGCAATTTCTTCCGCCTGCGGCTCGCGTCCAAGCTCCTGCAAAAGCTGGCGCGACACGCGAATCAGCTTATTAATCGTTTCTACCATATGCACCGGGATGCGGATGGTACGCGCCTGGTCGGCAATCGCGCGCGTAATCGCCTGCCGAATCCACCACGTTGCATAAGTCGAAAACTTGTAGCCCTTTGTATAGTCAAACTTCTCAACTGCCTTAATCAGACCGAGATTTCCCTCCTGTATCAGGTCGAGAAACAGCATCCCGCGCCCAACATAGCGTTTTGCAATGCTGACAACCAGACGCAAATTTGCCTCCGCCAGACGGCGCTTCGCCGCCGGGTCGCCCTCGGCCATCCGCCGCGCAAGCTCAATCTCCTCGTCTGCGTCAAGAAGAGGCACCTTACCGATCTCTTTGAGGTACATTTTAACATGGTCGTCAATATTGACCCCTTCCGGGACGGACAAATCCTCAATGTCTTCCTCATTGGCCAGCTCGATTTCCTCAAGCTCCTTATCCAGGTCGCCAACAATTTCGATTCCCGCCTTTTCAATCGTTTCATAAATTTTATCGATTTGATCGGGCCCGATGTCAACTGTTTCAAAGGCGTCCATAATCTCTTTGAACGACAGCACGCCGTTTTTCTTGCCGCGCTCCAGAAGCTCTTTCGCAATGGCCTTTTTACTTACCTCTACGTCACTCATACGGGCGATCCTCCTCTCTTTTCCTTTAGCTGCGCCTGCAAATTCAATAATTTCTGTATCACCGCTGGGTCTGTCTCCTCACTGATTTTTTTTGCTATAGATTCCTGTTGTATGGTAAGCAGCAAATCTTTTGCCGCCTGTATATCGTCTTCATATACGGCTTTATCCATCAAAATCTGCGTCACATATCCGGCCTGCGCTTCGTCAAACGAAAGCAAAACCTGCGACGCTTCCGGTGCTGTCCCGCCGTTCCATGCCGCGTAGCAAAGCTGTGCAAGTTTCTGGTGCACCGCGTTGGAATAATACTCTGCGCCAAGCTCGCCCTCTGCGTACTTCGCCGCGCTGCGGCTTGTAAAAACAAGCGACAGCAGGCTCCGCTCCGCCTTTTCCAGCGGCGTCGCCACGTCGCCCCTGCCGGGAGCGGGGCGCCTTTCTTCTGTCGGCGAGGCGCTACGCGTTACGCCCGCATTGGCCGTACGGTGTACAATACGGCTCTTTTCCTGCCGCTCGCGCTTCCCCTGCAATTTGCGGATTTCCGCATATATGGATTCCTTTTTGATATCATAATTTTTCGACAGCAGGTCGGCATACGTGTCGACCTCTACCATATTGTTCGTCGATAGAAGCACCTGCGCCGCCTCGGTAATAAACCGGATTTTGTCGTCAATGCTGTTGTCGATGTCATACTGCCGCTTGAGCGCATTGATCCGAAACAGCGTCGCCGGGACGGCTCCCTTTACTGCCTGCAAAAACGCCTCACTCCCGCCGCCGTGGCTTTTGATGTATTCGTCTGGGTCCTTTGCGCCGGGAAGACTTAACACCTTCACCCGCACGTCCGTCTTGGAAAAAATCTCAATCGCGCGCATGGTCGCCTTTACGCCCGCCTCGTCGGTATCGTAGCAGAGCACGACATCTTTAGCATACCGCGCAATCAGGCGCGCCTGCTCCTCAGTCAACGCCGTTCCAAGCGTCGCCACTGCATTATTTATACCCACTTGGTGCAAGGATATAACATCCATATACCCTTCTACCAGGATAAGTGCGTCACTTTTTTTATTTTTTGCAAAATTGAGCGCAAACAGGTTCAGCCGTTTATTGAACGCCGCCGTTTCCGGCGAGTTCAGATACTTCGGCTTCGAGTCGTCCATCACGCGGCCGCCGAAGCCAATCACGTTCCCGCGCACATCAATGATAGGGAACATGACGCGGTTACGGAACTTGTCCACAAACTGGTTGTCGCGCACCGTCGCCAGCCCAAAGTCGACCAGCTCGCTCTCACTGTAGCCCATAGGCTTCAAGTGATTTATCAGCGCGTTCCGCCCGGGCGGCGCAAAACCAAGCCCAAACGAGGCCGCCGTCTTCGGCGCAATGGCGCGCTCCTGCAAATACGCACGTGCCTGCGCCCCCTCTGCCGATGCGGCAAGACAGTGATAAAAAAACTTTGCAGCATAGGTATTTGCGCTGATGAGACGCTGCTTTTTCTTAAACAGCCTGTCCGCGTTCTCATTCGCTTCCGGCTCCGGGAGCGCAATCCGCGCCCGGTCGGCCAGAAACTTGAGCCCTTCCACAAAGTCAAGGTTCTCCGCCTTCATCACAAAAGTGAGCACCGTTCCGCCCTCTCCGCAGCCAAAGCAATGGTAGAGCTGCTTGTCCGGCGAAACGTGAAACGACGGCGTCTTTTCCGAGTGGAACGGGCACAGGCCGACAAAGCCCCTACCGCTTTTTTTCAAAGCGGTATACATTCCAATGACATCAACAATGTCGTTGGCCCCGATAACTTCACTGATTAATTCCTCCGAATACAGCAACCAGGACGCTCCTCCCCACTCCGTTCCCCGTCTTTTCGGTAACCTTAAAAAATCACTAATACTCTAAATTCGACATTCCTGTACAAATTCCTTCTTTTTGTCCCGAAACGAATTTCATGATAATCTTTCCACAAAATATGAAATTTTATACAATTTTCCGGTTTTCCCGCGCCCCGGTTAAAATACCGTCCACGATTTCGGCACGAAAATGTCGTTAAACGTATGTACGGCGTAGTCGTCGCTCATGCCGGCGATATAGTCGCATACCACCCGGTCGGTCGCAAATTCTCCGATAAACCGCCGGTACTCCTCCGGCAGCGCCTCTGGATGCGCTGCAAAATGGTGAAACATCGCTTCAATAATATAAGTCGCCTTCCGTTCCTCGTTCCGTTTTACCGGATTGTCGTACACCGTATCGAACATAAAGGCGCGCAGGGCCAGCATCGCGTCGCCAATCTCCTGCGACATAGTGACGTCGTTTTTCCCAAGCGAGTTTTGCACCGTATCTGTAATCATCGTATTAATCCGCTGGGAATGCCGCGCGCCAAGAATCTCAATCAAATCCCGCGGGAGCTGCTCCTCGCGCAGTACGCCGCCGCGGATTGCGTCGTCAATGTCATGGTTGATGTAAGCAAACTTGTCGGCAAACTTGAGCACCTTTCCCTCGAGCGTGGACGGCAGGTTCTTCCCCGTATGGTTACGGATGCCGTCGCGTACTTCCCACGTCAGGTTCAGCCCCTTCCCATCTTCGAGTACATCCACCACGCGCAGGCTCTGCTCATAGTGGCGGAAGCCGCCCTCGCACAGCGTGTCGAGCGCATCCTCGCCACGGTGGCCGAACGGCGTATGCCCCAAATCGTGCCCCAGGCTCATTGCCTCGGTCAAATCTTCGTTCAGGCGCAGGGCGCGCGCAATCGTACGCGCAATCTGGCTCACCTCAAGCGTATGGGTAAGCCGCGTCCTGTAGTGGTCGCCCTGCGGCGTGATAAACACCTGTGTTTTGTGCTTCAGCCGCCGAAACGACTTCGAATGCAGAATGCGGTCGCGGTCGCGCTGATATTCGGTGCGCAGGGCGCACTTTTCCTGCGGGCGCTGCCGTCCCTTTGTTTCGGTCACAAGCTGCGCATACGGCGACAGCGTAAGCTTTTCGTATTCCTCCGTCTGCTCCCGAATTGTTTTCATAATGCACCCTCCTGTTTTGACGTATTTAATGCATACAATTCTCCTACCTAATATATACGCCGTAAAGTGCAAAAATCCTTTTCCTTCCGGGCAGCGCATAAAATCGTATCAGCCGTCGGGCAGATTTTTCTTGCAAACACCTCTTTCTGCCGTTATAATATTGTAGGGAGGGATACATATGAAGCGAATTGTGAAATTGTGGGATCGTGAAATCCCATTATCCATAGATGGGGCGGACACGCCAAATACAATGGAACTGTACCTGCTCGACAGCAAAGATGTGTTGCCCGCTGTGCTCGTCTTTGCGGGCGGCGGCTACGGTATGCGCGCAGAGCATGAGGCCGGACCGGTCGCGCAGTTTTATAACAGCAGGGGGTTCCATGCCATGGTTGTAAACTACAGGGTATTCCCCTACCGATACCCGTGCGCGCTGCTGGACGCGCAGCAGGCCATCCGCCTTGCGCGCCAGAATGCGGCAGAGTGGCATATTGATCCAGACCGTATCTTTGCCGCGGGTTTTTCCGCCGGCGGCCACTTGGCGGCCAGCACGGCAGTCATGGACGCAGTCCCATTTGACGGGATGGAGGACGTGCCTGTTTCCTGTAGGCCAAACGGTGCGATTTTGTGTTATCCTATGATTTCCGCCTATCCAGAGGACGGGGATGAAACCTCCCGCTGTGCGATAGAGCATTTGATGACAGACACGGCAGGGCCGGACACTGTATCCGTGCAAAACTACATCACGCCGGACACGCCACCGTGCTTTCTGTGGCATACGTCAGATGACGAAACCGTACCGCTCCGGCACAGCTTGCTCGTTGCCGGGCGTCTGGCCGAAAACGGCGTCCCATGTGAATTGCATGTGTTCCCGCACGGCCGACATGGGCTTGGTCTCGCAAAGGAATATCCCGACGTATCCACATGGGCGGATTTGAGCGCGGACTGGATAAGCCGGAACTTTTGACCGTCTGTTCTTATGCAATCGCTTCTTCAAAGCATATAGTCAATTTTATGAGGAAGATGAGGAAATTTTTATGAATATAGAATCTGGAACTCATTCGGAGTGTCAACAGTTTAAAGAACGTCTTAGCATTGCTCTGAAAGCTGCGCACATCTGTGTTTTTGAGGTGGATTTGACGCGCCAGCTTTATACGTTTTTTGAAAATGCGGAGGATATCTTCGGCGTGGCAGGCCAGCAGATTCTTGACGACGTACAGCCTTTCAGCAGGCTCAGCCCTGCCGAATATCAGGCAGCGGCCTCTGCTTATTTTTCACACCCGGACGATACTGCCGTAATCGACAAAGCATTTCAGAGCATTCTAAGCGGTAAACCCGCCACTTATCAGGCCCGTATGAAGGCTGGAGATTCGGGCTATGTTTGGTGCAAAATCGATGTAACGCCTATCGTGGAAAATGGCGTGCCAGTCCGTATGGTGGGTGTCATTACGGACATCAACGAAATGAAGGAAAAAACGGATATTTTGATGAAAAAATCCAGAGTGGACAGCTTTACCGGCCTATACAACAAAACATATTCGCAAAGGCTGATTCGTAAAGCTCTTTCAGAAAACTCACACCAGAAACACGCGCTCCTCCTTATGGATATTGATAACTTCAAAACGGTAAACGATACGCTCGGTCATGCCGCAGGCGACAAAATCCTTCTTCATATTGCCGACGTGCTGAAGCATACGTTTCGCAAGACGGACATTATCGGGCGGTTCGGCGGAGACGAATTTATCCTGCTGATGCAAAATATCCAAACCATTGAACACCTGCGCGAAAAGCTAACCCAACTGCAGAAAGACCGCAACCTGGAGACGCCCTACACTGTAAGTATTGGTGCAGCCGTGTTTCCGGACCATGCAGCAGAGTTTGACGAGCTATTCTACAAAGCTGACGAAGCCCTCTACCGGGCAAAGCAGGAAAAGAATATATACGCAATCTATACAGAAAAATAAAAAAGCAGGCCCAACAAGCGCGGGCCTGCCTTTTGCGTTCTGCTTTAAAAAGCAAAACATGCTATTTTACTTTCCATATATAGCGCCAATATTTTAAATTAAGGATAATAGCGCATACAGCCGTAGCAATGTCTGCCAAAAGATAGTTTATTCCGGCCTGTTCGAACGGAATCAGGCATGGCAGGAAAAAGATTGAAAAGAGCATACCAGCGCCAACGGCAATTTGTATTTTTTCAAGTTTATGCTTTTTGCTCATATCCAATGAGGTGATAAACAGCAAAACAAGCCCCGCCGCCAACTGCAAAAGCCAAAAGTACGGCGCGTCAATATACAGTCCGGACGAGTAACCGTCCCAGCCGGCGTTTACCAAAATAACGCCGCCCCAGCGCCCGAGCAGCATCTTCGCGTTGTGCTGCTTTTCCTTTTCCCGCTGCTCCTGCGCCTGTTTCTGCTGTTCACATTTTTCAGGCTCCACCAGTTCAGAAACGCTCATTTCAAACAAAGTGGCCAGCTCCGCCAGATTTGCCGCCGTTGGCTCGCTTTTTCCACTCTCCCATTTTCCAACCGCCTGCCTGCTAATGCCCAACTGTTCTGCAACGTACTCCTGCGACATTTTCAGCTCCATGCGCCGGGCCTTGATATTTTCGCTCAGTGCCATAAAAAGCACCTCCCTTCCGGCAAATTGTATCACCATATGCCGGTTGCGTGCTACCAACTATCCGGCAACCGCCGGTTGCCGCCCTAAAATTTCAACATTAGCCCTGTTTTTCAAACCTGCATATACTCGGAGTTTTCCTTTACGGTATCATGGTTTTCCACGATTAACACGCGGGTATCCCTTTCAAATAAAATCTGGTGCCATACGCCCTGCTTGACATTGTAGATCTTCCCCTGCTCCATCGGATACTCCCGCTTTTCCTCGCCGATTACGAGTGTCGCGCTCCCATACAGCAGGACAAACACCTCGTCCGTACACATATGCCGCTCCATCTGCGTAAAGTTTTTCCGCTCCAGCGACTCGGCATAGTTCATGAGCGCCACCCGCCATGCGCCGAAGTGCATCGTCGGGTCATACCCTTCGCCCGTATACTCTAAAATCTCAAGTTCCATTGCCGTTCTCCTCCCTTTTATACAAATTGTGAATTATACATCCCTGCGTATACGCCGCCGCGTTGAAGCAGCTCTTTGTGTTTACCCTGTTCGACAATCTCTCCATCGCGCACCACGAGGATTGTATCCGCGTTTTCAATCGTGGAAAGGCGGTGCGCAATGACAAAGCACGTTTTCCCCGCCATCAGTTGTGTCATGGCCTGCTGGATTTGCAGCTCGGTCTGCGTGTCCACGTTTGACGTTGCTTCGTCCAGTATCAGCATCTTCGCGTCGAGCAGCATTGCGCGCGCAATCGTCAGAAGCTGCTTCTGCCCCTGTGAAATGTTCATCCCGGAGTCGCTCAGTACCGTATCGTATCCCTTTGGCAGCGTCTGGATATAATTGTGGATTTTCGCCGCCTTTGCAACGCGTTCCACATCTTCCATCGTAGCGTCCTCTTTCCCATAGGCAATATTGTCAAACACAGTGCCGTGGAACAGCCACGTGTCCTGCAAAACCATGGCGTATGCAAGGCGCAGGCTCCTGCGTGTCACAGAAAGCGAATCATGTCCGTCAACGCGGATCGTCCCGCTGTCCGGGTCGTAGAAACGCATCAGCAGGTTGATAATCGTCGTTTTACCTGCGCCGGTCGGGCCGACGACCGCCACCAGCGAGCCGGGCGGCGCGTGCAGACTGAGGTCATGGATAATCGTTTTATTCGGGTCGTACCCAAAGACAATATGCTCCATCTCCACGTCGCCGCGTACGTCACTCAGCGTGTAGGCCCCGTCCGCGTCACGCGGCTCCGGCTCCTCGTCAATCAGGCGGAACACGCGCTCCGCGGCCGCACATGCCGACTGTAACTCGCTCAAAATATTTGCCATCTCATTGATTGGGCCGGAAAACTTTCTTGAATACAGCACAAACGACGACAGGTTGCCCAGCGTCAGGCCGCCGCCCAAGTAGAGCATCGCGCCGAATACGCTGATGAGCGACAGCGACAGGTTGTTGACAAAGTTGACCGACGGGCCGACCATGCTGCCGTAGTAGTCGGCGTTGTAGTATGCGTCGACCGCGTCCGTATTGCGCTTATCAAAGCGGCCAATCATCGTTTTCTCGCGGTGGTACGCCTTAATCGTCTTTTGGCCCGAGATAATCTCCTCCACATAACCGTTGAGTTCGCCCAGCTTTGCAGAGCGCTTCCGGAACAGGGGTCGTACCTTTCCCGTCATATATTTTGTCAAAAAAATCGAAATCGGAATCGTTACCGCAAACACCAGCACCAGCGTCGGCGAAATCGCAATCATCATGATAAGCGAACCGACAACCGTGATGACACTGGTACAAATCTGGAGCAAATCGTTCGAGAGCGAGGCATTCACCGTGTCAATGTCGTAGGATATCCGGCTTACAATATCACCGGTCTGGTGCGTATCGAAAAAGCGCACCGGCAGTTTAAGCAGCGTATCTGAGATGTCCTTCCGCATCCGGTACACAATTTTCTGGCTCAGATTTACCATCAGGACAGACAGCCCGTACGACAGTGCCGACGACGCCACGTAAAACACAACCATCAGTACACAGTAATAAAACACAGTTTCAAAGCGTACGCCGCCCGCCGTCGTACCGATCGCGTCGATTGCAAGACCGGACAGCATCGGCCCCAGCAGGGCCAGCAGGTTGCTCGACACTGTCAGAAACAGCGCGAGCAGCAGCATCCATTTATGCTGGTACAAATACTTCCACAGGCGCAGAAGTACCTTCTTTTTGTTCTGGACTTTGGGCTTGGGCAGCCCAGTCGCCGCAATCTGTTTTCCTTTTCCATCTTTATGCAACTTCTCCGCCTCCCATCTGTGTCCGGCTGATTTCCCGATATGTCGCGCAGGTTTCCATCAGTTCCTCGTGCATTCCGCTGCCAATCACGTTTCCTTCCTCCAAAACGAGGATATGGTCGGCATGTTTGATGGAGCTGACGCGCTGGGCGATAATGACCGTAGTCGTATTCTGGTAATATTTGCGGATATCGGCGCGCAGACGCGCGTCGGTCTTATAGTCGAGCGCACTCGACGAATCGTCGAGAATCAAAATATCCGGATTGGCGGCAAAGGCGCGCGCCAGCAGAATCCGCTGCTTCTGCCCGCCGCTCACGTTCGTCCCCTTTGCCGTAAGCATATGGTCAAGCCCGTCCGGCAGCGCGTGGATAAAGTCCGCCGCCTGCGCGTGCTCGACCGCCGCCTCAAGCCGCTCGCGCGGAATCCCGCGACCGAGGTCTATATTGCTCGCAATCGTATCGGCAAACAGGATGTCGTTTTGGAACACAACGCCAAACATCTCGTGTAGCTCTGCCTCATCAATGCTCGCAATCGGGCGCCCGTCGATCAGGATGCGTCCGCTGTCCGCATCGTAGAGGCGCATCAGCAGATTGATGAGTGTGCTCTTTCCACTCCCCGTCGCGCCAATAATGCCGAGCGTCTGCCCGCGCTGGAGCGCAAAGCTGACGTCATGTAGGTTCTCCTTCTGTTTATGGTACGAGAAGGATACATGCTCGAATACGATGTGGTTTTCTGTATTCTCCGTTTCCGCCTCTCGTACGGTCAGATCAGCCGGTACGTCAAGAACAAGACTGATGCGTCCGGCGGACGCGCTGCCCTTAGAACACATAACAAAGATACGCGTTACAGAGAGCATTGCGTTTAAAATAATTGTAAAATACGAAAGAAAGGCAATGATTTTCCCAGCCTGGGTCACGCCGACATTGACGCGGTAAGCACCCACTAAAATGACAAGCGTCAGGCCGAGGTTTAGAAACAAATTCATCATCGGGTTTGTCAGCGCCATGGTAATACCGGCCTTTTTCTCCCGCTCAACCACTTTGGCGTTCGCGTCTGCAAAACGCTTCTTCTCATAATCCGCCTTCGAAAGCGCCTTGATGACGCGGATACCGCTCGCGTGTTCCCGCACCGTCCGCACCATATTATCAACCGCGCGCTGAAGCTGGGTGTAAAGTGGGATACCCTTTTTCGACACGCGATAGACCAGATACCCGATAAACGGCAGGACGCAGACGAGCACAAGCGTCAGCACCGGCTCCAGCGTAAATGTCACCATAACGCCGCCAAGCAGCAAAATCGGCGCGCGCACCCCGAGCCGCTGCATCATCCCGACCATCTGGTGGATGTTATACGTATCCGACGTCAGGCGCGACTCAAGCGACGGAATTGTAAACTCGTCAATCTGCGCGCAGGAAAGATAGGAAATCTTAGAAAACAAATCGTGCCGCAACGCCTCGGTCGTGTCACGTGCGACGCGCGACGCCATCCGATTGGCGATAATGTTTGTCACAACGGCGAGTACGGAACAAACAAGCATGGCCCCGCCCCACCATAGTATCAGCGGAACACTCCGCAGCGGCACCACGTCGTCAATCATGTAAGCCAGTATCCACGGCAAGAGCAAATCCATAATTGTTCCGACAAACTTGATAAGCAGTCCAACACTCATACGCGGGACATGCGGCTTTAAGTACTGAAATACCTTTCTCACTGCAAATCCCTCCTCTCATGTGTCTGTCCGACCTCCGCTTCCGCCCGTTCCATCAAAAGCGACAGCTTGGTAAATAGCGCCTCGCGTTCTGCATCGCTCAGGCCCTCGGTCAGCGCGTCGTTCCACGCCTGCGACGCCGCCTTCACCTTTGGGAACACATCAAGCGCCTTCTGCGTCGGATAGACGAGCATGGTGCGCTTGTCGGTGCTGCCCGGCTTTCTTGTGACAAAGCCGTTCTGCTCGAGCAGGGCAAGCTGGCGCGTCACGGTACTTTTGTTCACATAAATCATGCGTGCAAGCTGCTCCTGCGAAATCCCCGGATGATTACAGATTCTTATGATGTATGTATGCTGGTAGCCGTTAAGCCCCTCATGGGCCAAAATCTCATTGCGGTAGAGGATACTACACCGGAATATCCGCGCAATGTACTTCATCAGCGTGTCCATATCATCCCCCCAATTTTCTTATTGTTGCATATGCAACTATTTTATCACAGGCCATAGCGCCTGTCAAATAAAAAAAACGGCAGATGCATATGCACCTGCCGGAAAAGAGAGAGGAAGATAGAAATATTTTATTTCAGCATTTCGCTGAAATTGATAACCTGTTCACCGTAAAGGAACAGCACGTCCTTACCGTCGAAGCTGACATAATCGCCGAGCATGGCACTCATCATGTAGCGAATATCAACCAGCGTAATTGTCTTATAGTTTTCAATCAAAAGCGGAGCAAGACTGCTCGTAAACGAGTCGCGGAAGATGACGAGCTCTTTATCCGTTGCAGCATTGTTATTCGTAATCGTTTCAAGCGGAGTCGGGCCGGACAGGAACACATCGTACGGAGAGCTGGACGACAGTTTGTCCAAGTTATATACCTGCTTAAACTCCGGATCCTGCATGTTGTCTACAACCGCGTTGTTAATCGCATCATTTGTCAGGTAAACCAGATCCTCAGACGGAAAATTCTCCTTATTATATCCGTGCTGACCAATGAAGCCCTCTACGGTATTGGCCTGATAGGTCGACAAATCAGTTGTAAAGCCCATGCTCTCGCCAAGGCGGTCAACCGTCTTTTGCAGCCGCTCCTGCCGCCAGTGCGGGTCTGTTTTATAGTAATCCTCCAGCGTCAGCGTGTTAAACAAATCAATGTACTGTGCGCTTGTAATGTTCTCCGACAAAATGGAAAGCATCTGGTTATAGTCAAACGGCGTCTGTACCTGGTCGTTGACGAAATAGTTCTTGCTCGGCGCAATTGCGTAATAAATTCCCGTACTGTTCTGCATATACTGCGCCACAAGGCTCTCTACCTTGTTTGCAAAATTCTCAACCGCCTGCGGCCGAAGCTCGCCGATATAGTCGAGGTAATACCCGTCTGTATAAAGCAGGTTATTTTCGTCCGGTACCAGAACCGGCTTTTCCTCCGACAAATCCAGCGCCATAAAGCTGTCCAGATATGCCTGCGGATTGGACTGGTCAATTACCATCAAAATCAGGTTGTCGCGGTTTTCCACAATGACCTCGTCACGTTCTACGCCAACGCAAACCCACTTACGCGGGTTAACCGACGTACGGATTTCCTCTTTCAGTGCTTCAACATCTGTGCCTTCCGCAGCCCGAACCAGACAAACAGAATGCGCAATCGAACCAATCATCGTTTCAGATGCCAGCGCCTCCTCAATCCCATCCAGATTTTTCAGTCCGAGGAAGTATTCTGCATTTTCATCCGTAATAACCGTGTTGGCAACCATCATAGGGGTTTCCTCCACGCCGGCATAAATGCGCTCCATAATTCCCGCCAGAGAGTTTTTGTCATGTACTAAATCTAAACCGTCAAGAATCTTAACGCTTTCCGCGCGTGTAATCTGCGCGAGCGGACGAATCGTATTGTCCTCATAGCCGCCGACCATTCCCTCTTCTACAAGCCCGGCAACATAGTCGAGCGCATAATCCGAGATTTCGTCGTAGTCGGCAAAGCTCTCAATCGCCGCCGTGTCAATGCCTCTCACGTAGAATGCGCGTCCAATCATCGTCATCGCGTCCTGCCGTGTTATGTAGCTTTCCGGGTCAAAGGTTTCACCTTCCGCAACGACGCCGAGCTGTAACAAAGCCATAACACTCTCGTAATACCAGTCGCCCTCGTTTACGTCGGTAAACGTATGGTCGGTTTCCTCTGCGGCACTCCGGTTCGGCATTACGTTATACAAAATCTGTACAAATTCCGCACGCGTTACCGGGTTATCCGGCTTGAACGTACCGTCCGGGTAGCCGTTAATCTTTTCCGCGCCGATCCACTTTGCAATGATATCCTCGGCCCAATGCCCGCCAATGTCGGACGCCGACGCGCCATAGGCGCTGAAGCTGCCAAGCAGAAGCGCAAAAACGGTCAGAACCGCAACTACGCTTTTTGTGTGCAGTTTTCTCATGTTGTATCCTCCTTTGATTTAATCTATAAATTTAGACGCATAAACTGCAAAAAAGTTTCCGCTTTTTCGTCCTTTTTTAGAATTTAGCTGTTTTTATATTTTCCTTCCATATTTAAAAACTGCTTCCTACAGCCCGGGAAAATGTTTCGCTGTTTTTTTTACTATTTATTATCTTTCTCTACTCCTCATAATCCCCTCTTGCGCAGACAATCTCATACCCAATCTCGTGCATCTGCGCCTTCAGCGCGGCAAGCCCCTCGGCAGCCTCCTCGCCCATGCACGCCTTATTGTCGTAGAGCGAGTAGTTTTTGCGCATATCGGCGGGTGAAAGGTTTGGCATAATGACGTTTGCGCCGGCAAGGACGCCCTGCTTCCTGCCATCCGGACTGATGGTGGCGAGCGCAGTCGTAGCCGGAATCAGCGCGTGCGGGAGCATGAGGCGCAGCAGCGCAAGCAGAAAGACCGTCAGCTCGAGCGAGCCGCCCGGCATTGCCGCAAAGGGCGTGTCGTGGTGTGGGATAAATGGGCCGATGCCGACCATCTGGGGCGACAGCGCACGGATAAAGCACAAATCCGCCGCAAGGTTTTGGCTCGTCTGGTACGGTGCGCCGACCATAAACCCCGTCCCGACCTGATACCCAATCTCTTTGAGGTCATAGAGGCAGCGTTTGCGGTTTGCAAGCGAGAGCGCGGCTGGGTGCAGACGCGCATAGTGGGTTTCGTCCGCCGTTTCGTGGCGCAGCAGATAGCGGTCTGCACCCGCGTCGTAGAGCCGCTGGTACGACTCACGCGACCGTTCCCCGAGCGAGAGCGTGACCGCACAGTTGGGGTAGCGCGCCTTGATTGCCGACACAATGGCGCACAGGTCTGCGTCGGAATAGGCGCCGTCCTCACCGCCCTGGAGCACAAACGTGCGGAAGCCGAGCGGGTAGCCCGCGTCGCAGCAGGCGAGGATATCCTCCTTTGTCAGCCGGTAGCGGGCGCAGTTTCGGTTGCTCCGGCGGATTCCGCAATAATAGCAGTCGTTTTTACAGTAATTTGTCATCTCAATCAGACCGCGGATGTAAATTTTGTTGCCAAAGCTGCTCTGCGCCGTTTGGTGCGCCTGCTCGATGGCATAAGCGCGCACCTGCTTGCGCGCGTCGATCAGCGTGGCAAATTCCTCCTCCGTCAGAGTCCGCTCGTGAATCAATTTATCAATCAGTTCTTTCATGCCCCTCACCTCTCAAAAAACCGGCGCGGATTCGCTCCCGCGCCGGCACGTTTTTGTTAAAACACAGGCACGACCGCGCCCTCGTATGTTTCCTCCATATAGGCTCTCACCTCGTCGCTTTCCAGCGCCTTGATAAGTTCCTGCACCGCCGCATTGTTTTCGTTGCCGCTCTTGACTGCGACAATGTTGGCGTAGTCCGTCGCCGCGCTGGAATCCCTCTCCTCGCGCGCAAGCGCGTCCGTTTCGACCTTCAGTCCCGCCTTGATGGCATAGTTACCATTGATGACCGCCATATCCACGTCCTGCAAGGACCGCCCGAGCTGGGCCGCCTCAATTTCCACAATTTTCAGATTCTTTGGATTCTCGGCAATGTCCTTCACCGTTGCGCTGTAGTCCGCGTCTTCCTTGAGCTTGATAAGCCCCTGTGCCTCTAAAAGCATGAGCGCGCGCGCCTCGTTCGATGTATCGTTCGGCACGGCAATCTGCGCGCCGTCCGGCAGGTCGGCGATTGCCTTCGTCTTGCCGGCATAAAGCCCGAGCGGCTCATAGTGAATCGCCGCAACGCTCACCAAATCGCCGTTTTGCTCGCTGTTAAAGTCGTCCATATGCGGCTTGTGCTGGAAGTAGTTTGCGCCAATCTCCCCGTTCTGGAGCGCCATGTTCGGAAGCACATAGTCGTCAAACTCCTGAATCGTGAGCGTATAGCCTGCCTCCTGCATAAGTGGGGCCGCAACCTTCAGGATTTCTGCGTGCGGCGTTGTCGACGCGCCGACTGTGATCGTCTTATCGTCCCCGCCGCCTGCGCCACATGCACCCAGCACGCCGCACAGCATAACCGCGCTTACCAAAACTGCAACTGCCTTTTTCATACAATCCCCCATCCTTTCAATCCTTATTTTAAATTCGCTTGTCGCCGATTTTCGCCAGCCGCATGCCGACCTCCTGGAAAATCTGCACCAAAACGACCAAAACCAAAACCGTAATCAGCATCACGTCATTCTGATAGCGGTAATACCCATATTTGATTGCAAGGTCGCCGAGCCCGCCGCCGCCGACAAAGCCCGCCATAGCCGAATAGCTCAAAATTGTCGTAATGGCAATTGCACTCCCGACAACGAGCGACGGACGCGCCTCCGGCAGCATTACTTTCCAGATAATTTGAAATGGTGAAGCACCCATGGACTGCGCCGCCTCAATTACGCCCTTGTCGACCTCCTTAATGGACGACTCCACCAGCCGCGCGATAAACGGCGCCGCCGCAATCACGAGCGGAACAATCGTCGCCGTCGAACCGATCGACGTACCGACAAGGGCGCGCGTGAGCGGAATCACCGCCACCAGCAGAATCAGAAACGGCACAGAGCGCAAAATGTTGACAATTACACCAATCACGCCGTTTAATATCCGCATGGGGAAAATGCCGTCCCTGTCCGTTACGACGAGCAAAATCCCGAGCGGCAGGCCGAACACGTACGACAGCACTGTCGAAGCGAGCGTCATGTACAGCGTTTCGACAATCCCCTGCCCAATCATGCCCATGACCTCCGGCGTGAAAAGTCCTGTCAGCCAATCAAACATAGCCGCCCACCTCCTCGACACTTAAGCCGTGCCCGGCCAGATAGTTTTTCACTTTTGCCGCGCCCGTTTCCTCGTCCGGAAGCTGCAAGACAAGCTGCCCCGCCGCCTTGCCGTCTATATCTTTCAAGTCGGCAAACATAATGTTGACCGGGACCTTACACTCCATGACCATATTCGATACGACCGGCTCAAACGACGAGCGGCCGTCGAACACAATCCGGATACAGCGTTTCCCCGTGAAATGCTCCACACTTTTCGTGTCGTGGAACACGAGCCGGCGTGCTGCGTCCGACTTCGGACTGGCAAAAATGTCCTCGATTTTTCCAATCTCCGCAATCCGGCTGTCGTCGATGATGGCGACACGGCTGCATATCTCCTCCACCACGCTCATCTCATGCGTAATCACGACAATTGTGATTCCCATGCGCTGGTTGATGTCTTTTAGCAGTGCGAGGATGGATGTCGTCGTCGTCGGGTCGAGCGCGCTCGTCGCCTCGTCGCATAAGAGCACCTTCGGGTTCGTCGCAAGGGCGCGCGCAATCGCCACGCGCTGCTTCTGCCCGCCGGAAAGCTGTGCCGGATAGGATTGCGCGCGCTCCTCCAGCCCTACGACGCGGAGCAGCTCCGCCGCGCGCGCGTGCGCCTCCGCCTTTGGCACACCCGCAATCTGCATAGGGAAGCAAACGTTGTCAAATGCGGTTTTCTGCATCAAAAGATTAAACTGCTGAAAAATCATCCCCATACTGCGCCGCGTCTGGCGCAGCTCTTTGGGCCGCAAAGAGCCGAGGTCCTTTCCATCAAAGATGACCGTCCCCTCCGTCGGCCGCTCCAGGAAGTTAATACACCGCACGAGCGTGCTCTTGCCCGCGCCGCTCATCCCAATGATGCCGAAAATCTCGCCTGCATGGATATCGAACTCAATCCCGCGCAGCGCTGTGACTTCACCGTTTTTCGTATGAAAGGTTTTCCCAAGCCCGCGAAACCGGATAATCGGGTTTTCGCGCTCCATCGCCATCCCCCCTTATTTGTTTCCGGGCCGCATAGCCCGGCGTATATTTTTATATGGTTTTACACGATATAGCCTGCCTATTCAATTGTACCACCGCCAACCACACAGTCGCCTTGGTAGAACACGACAGCCTGCCCGCGCGCCACCGCGCGCTGCGGCTCGGCAAAGCGGCACAACACCCGCTCGCCGTCAAGCGGCGAAATGGTCGCCTCTACCTCGGGCTGCTTGTAGCGCGCCTTTGCACGCACCTGCATCGGCTCGGTCAGCGCCTCAATCATAATCCAGTTTACATCCTTTGCGACAAGCATATCGGAAAACAGTTCCTCATGCTGCCCAAGCGTAACCGTATTTGCCGCCGCATCCTTTGCCACAACGTAGCGCGGTTCCCCAAACGTCACGCCCAGCCCCTTGCGCTGGCCAATCGTGTAGCGGATAACGCCCGCGTGTCGGCCCAATACATGGCCCTGCGTATCAATAAAGTCGCCTGCCTGCGCACGCTCACCCGTCGTACGCTCGATAAACGCGGCATAGTCGCCGTCCGGGACAAAGCAGATATCCTGGCTGTCCGGCTTGCGCGCATTGACGAGGCCGCGCGCCTCCGCCATCGCCCGCACCTCGGCTTTTGTCAGGCCGCCGAGCGGCAGCAGCGTATGCGCCAGCTCGTCCTGTGTCATAGCATAGAGCACATACGTCTGGTCCTTACTCTTGTCCGCCGCTTTTTTCAGCAGCCAACGACCGCGCTCCGCGTCGTATTCGATCCGGGCGTAGTGCCCGGTCGCAATGTATTCATTCTCGAGCAGGCGCGCCCGCGCGAGCAGCTTGGAAAACTTGATATAGCGGTTACAGTCGATGCACGGGTTCGGCGTTTCGCCATGCAGGTACGCCTCCACAAATTTATCCATCACACAATGCCGAAAGTCGTCTTTGAAGTTGAATACAAAGTGTTCAAACCCCATCCGGTGCGCCACGCGGCGCGCATCCTCCACATCGGAAAGCGAGCAGCACGTGCGCGTCGCGCTTTCCGCGTCATCTTCTCCCGCAAAGAGCTTGAGCGTCGCGCCGCATACGTCGAAGCCTTCCTCTTTCAAAAGCGCCGCTGCAACGGAGCTGTCCACCCCGCCGCTCATGGCAACCATAACCTTTTTACCCATAGTTTTTCCCCAATTCTTACAAATCCATGTATTTGATATGGTATTCATTATACTGTTTTTCGATTCGTTTGTAAAGAAAAACCCGCCAATTTGGATTGACGGGTTAAACAAAAAGAAAATTCTATCACTGCGGCAGGCCGGCAAGCGTTTTCTGGCACCAGCCAAGCAGGCGCGAAAATGCCTCCTCCATATCTACACATTCCCCGGCGCGCAGGCGCAGAGCTGTTTCCAGAACGGCCTTATCCTCATCGCGCAAAACCGCAAGCAGGCCGCGCTTCGTTGCGGCAAATGCGCCCGTTTGCAAATAGTGTAGGTTTTGCAAAATATAAAATACGGCCTTGTAGCACCCCGCAAGGTGCGCCATTGTATCCTCGGAATACAAATATCCGTGGCAGAGCGCATGATAGAGGTTCGCCGTGTTAATCCGGACAAACGCTTCTATATCTGCGCGCCCGTACGCCGGCACCATGTCCCGCAGATGACCATAGCAATCCTGCGTCTCCTGCACAAGTAAAAACAGTTCGTGCTTCGGCCAATGCAGCAGCTCCTCTCGCCCGCCGATGAAGCCGCACGCCTTTTCCGCTTCCTCCATCTGTGCGATAATAGCCCGGTACTTCCGTAAGTCCTCCGCTGTCACCGTGTCGAGCACCACCATCACGTCAATGTCGCTCGCCTCGTCCGCCTCGCCGCGGCGGTAGCTCCCCTGTAAGCCAATATAGGCCAGTCTGTCGCCAAATGCGGCCAGCAGCCGCTCCTGTAAGGTTTTTATCCACATTTCAATCTTTACCATGACCCCATACCTCACAAAATGTAATTTTATTCATCAAACAAAGGCGTGGATAGATATCTGTCGCCCGTGTCGGGAAGCAGGACGACGATCGTCTTTCCCGCGTTTTCCGGCTGTTTTGCAGTTTCGAGCGCCGCATGGGCCGCCGCGCCGGATGAAATACCGACCAAAACACCTTCCTTTTTCGCAATCAGGCGCGCCGCACGGTACGCATCCTCCTCCTGCACAGGGATGACTGTGTCGTACACGTTCGTGTCGAGCACCTTCGGCACAAAGCCCGCGCCGATGCCCTGCAGGCCGTGTGGCCCCGCCGTTCCCTCTGTGAGAACGGGCGACTTTGCCGGTTCCACGCCAATGATCTTGACCGCCGGATTTTTTTCTTTTAAATACGTCCCCACACCGGTCAGCGTGCCGCCCGTGCCGATACCGGCAACAAAAATATCCACTTTGCCGTCCGTGTCGGCCCAGATTTCTGGCCCAGTTGTCTCCATATGCGCTTTCGGGTTTGCCGGGTTATCAAACTGCCCCGGAATAAACGCACCTTCTATCTCCTCCGCCAGTTCGTTTGCCTTTGCAATTGCACCCGACATGCCAAGCTTGCCCTCCGTGAGAACAAGCTCTGCCCCGTATGCTCTGAGCAGGTTGCGCCGTTCGACACTCATCGTCTCCGGCATGGTCAGGATAACGCGGTAGCCGCGCGCGGACGCAATGCTGGCAAGCCCAATGCCTGTATTGCCGCTTGTCGGCTCAATGATGACTGCGCCGGGCTTTAGCGTGCCGCGCTGTTCCGCATCCCGTATCATTGCCAATGCAATGCGGTCTTTCACGCTTCCCGCCGGATTAAAGTATTCCAGCTTTGCAAGAATCCGTGCGCCGGCTCCGCCCGCTGCACCAAACTGCTTCATCTCCAACAGGGGCGTTTTCCCGACCAGTTCCGTTACGCTTTGATATATGTTTGCCATTTTCCTTCCTCCTTATATCGGTTCACTTTTTATGCTGTAAATAGTATAGCGCACATTGTTCGTTGCTATCAAGTTTTTTTGAAACTATTTTTCTTTTCGTATTTTTTATAATGCGTTTGCTTTCTTTACCTGTTTTGGTATAATATTATTAATTTTTGATAATTGGTAAATCTAACTTATTTTGTAAATTGTCAGTTTATTGCCCTTTATAAGTTTTTGTGATAGGATATATTTAGGATAAAACTAAATTCTCAATCCTTCCAAATTACAATCTTATTTTAAAGGAGTTGTAGTACATGAAAAGGCGCTTGTTAGCACTATTTTTAGCCCTTAGCATGGTCTGCGCCCTGCTGCCGGCGGCGGTATCCGCGGCCGAACCGGACACAGGCTGGTACAACGGACAGGATTCATCCTTTACGTTGGACAGTGCAGCCGAGCTGATGGGGCTGGCCCAGCTTGTAGCAGGTGGGAACGACTTTGCTGGGAAAACAATACTTTTGGGCGCAGACGTCAACCTGCAAAACGAAGCATGGACGCCGATTGGCGACCTGGCTTCTTCTGCGGCGTTTGCCGGTACGTTTGACGGTCAGAGCAAAACCGTCAAAAACCTGTTTATCGAGGATGAAACCCTTTCCGGAGCAGGTTTGTTTGGCTACATAGCGAAAACGGGAACAATCCAAAATCTCACGCTTGAGAACGCTTCTGTGAAAGCAGAAAGTTACGCAGGCGCGCTGGTAGGCAGTGCCTTTACCGGCACAGTGACAAACTGTACCGTAAAGGGAGATATCTCCATTGAGGGCCACTATATGATTGGTGGACTTGCAGGCAGCGGCTATGCCGATTTGATAGACTGCTCCGTGATTGGAAACAGCGGCAGTACGGTGACAGGCATTTATAAAGAAGCCGACCTCGAGGGCGATAATATAGGCGGATTAATTGGTTTTCGCGGGGAAGGCGCTGGAATTTCCACGGTTGGCTGCTCGGTAAAAAATCTTTCCGTAAGCGGTACCCGTAAAGTGGGCGGCCTGATTGGTTCCGCCTTTAACAACAACGAAATCACAGACTGTTCCGTATCCAGTGCCCAAGTGACAAGCACAGCCACAGCCGACTATGCAGCGCAGAACGCCAGCAGCATGGGCCTCGGCGGCATTGTCGGCACATATACCAACAATAACGGCGGCGAAGGCGGCGTGCTGGAAGATTGTTATGTCGACAGCATTACGCTGGCATGCAGCAGCGACATCGCAGAATATGCAAAAATGGGATATGTCACGGGCACTCTTCGCGGCGACATTGCGCCGCCTGCTACGGTGGACAATCTCTGCACAACCGGAACCAATACCGGAGCTACGGTATCGGACGAGGAGGGAACGACGATTTTCAACGGTTCCTCTCCCGTTGCAGAAGTAAATGGCACGCCGTTTGCGTCCTTGCCAAAAGCATTTACGGCGGCAAAGGACAAGCAAACAATTAAGCTGCTTGACGATATTACAAACTGCGCTAATATCCCTCTCACAGACGGCAGGGAGATTACCGTGGACTTTAACGGACACAGCGTTGGCTTTTTAGAGTCGTGCCGATTCCAGATTCAGCACGGGACGCTGCACCTGACCGGGACAGGCACGGCTTATGAGGAATCGCCGCTTTATGGCCCAGTTGTAATGTTCGGCTCGGCGGAGGACGTTGCAGATTACAGCGTTGTGACAGTAGGAGAAGACATTACGCTGAAAGGCTGGACAGGGCTGTTTATCAGTTATGCAACTAACGAACAAAACCAGCCTTTAAGCTATGGTATCCGTGCCGATGTATATGGCACGCTTGTATCCATGAAGGATAGTTCCGACTGGTCGGGCCACTCGCTCTATATCAACGGGCAAAACACCGTCAGCACGGGGAATGTTCCGAAAATACTGCTCGACGGTGCAACCTTGCGCACCGAGAGCACCGGCCCGGTAACAACTCCGACGGGGATGTATCTGGCTGGATATGCAGAAACTACAGTGCGGAACTCGACGATTGATTGTTCTGTCGACCGCGGAACAGCGATTGAAATCCGCGCTGGAAAACTCGATATTATTGACAGCACACTCATAGGCGGCAGCGGCGAGGTCGTTTCCGACCCGAACGGGAGCGGCTCAACAACCGTGAACGCTGCAATTTCGATTGCACAGCATACAACAAAGCTGCCGATTGAAGTTACAATCAGTGGAAACAGCACTTTGAAGGGCGGCGCGGCTCTGTACGAGTCAAATCCGCAGAAGAACCCGCAGGAATCGATTGACGATGTGCAGGTTGCCGTACAGGGCGGCAGCTTTGAAGGCACTGTATACAGCGAGGACAAGACGGGCTTTATCTCCGGCGGTACCTTTACCGATACTGCAATTTCAGACAACAGTTACCTTGCGCCTGGAATGGATTTGGTACCAAATGAGGACGGAAAATATGAAGTAGAACTGGACGACAGCTTTTTTGCCGGTGGTACAGGCACAGAAGCTGACCCATACATCATTGCAAACGTCGATGGGCTGAAGGGCTTCCGCGACAGCGTCAATAAGGGTGTAACCTATGCGGGCATGTATATCCAGCTTGCAGAAGGTTCGTATGACCTGTCCGCTGAGGACTGGACAGCAATCGGCAATGGTGCGCGCGACGGCAGCGGATACACCGGCGCATCGTTTAACGGCGTATTTGACGGCAACGGGCAGACGATTGCAAATCTGACCATCACGGAAAGCAATCCTGCAAACGCAAATGCCGACAGTGCGGCGGGCCTGTTCGGTATTGTTGCAAACGGCGGCGTTGTGAAAAATCTTACGCTCAGCAATGTTGCAATCAATCTTCCGGCCAATGAACTGACCGGCGCAGTAGCCGGTATGCTGCAAGATGCAACTCTTGACGGCTGCACGGTATCCGGCACGGTTGCAATGGCGGACGGCGGCGGCGTTGCCGGACGTATCGTTTTGGAAGGCGAGATTAAAAACTGCATCAACCATGCCACGGTTCACACTTCCACCGGTGTAGCGGGCGGTATTGTCAGCAAGGCGTACTACACGGCGGACGGCAAGGATATGCGGATTACGAATTGTGTAAACGACGGCCCAATTACCTCGGGCAGTTATCATGCCGCAGGCATCGCGGGCTTCTCCGCCGCAGACATTTCCGGCTGCACCAACAGCGGCGTCATCACGGCTGGAAACTCAGCGGGCGGCATCGTCGGCGAACAGACGAATTACGGCACGATTTCGGATAACGAAAACACGGCTGCAATCAACGGCGGTTCGAACGCGGGCGGTATTGTCGGTTGGGTACGCTATCAAAACAGCGCAAGCTATGCAAAGTCGGCAATCATCACAGTGAAGAACAACACCAACGCGGGCAACATCCTCTGTACTTCTGCCGGCGGCAGCACGCTTGGTTTCGGCGGTATTGCAGGAACCATTTACAACGCAGGTATCGTAACCGGGAACACGAACACGGCTTCTTCGGTTACGGGTGGCACGTTTGCCGCAGGCGTTGTCGGCAATTTGCAAAGTGAGAAGTCGAATCTCTTCTACGATGCACAGGAGATTACAGTAAAGAACAATGTTTCGCAGACAGCAATCGAAAATATCAGCGGCAATTGCACCGACCAGTATGCATATAATAACAATTCCGCCGGTGATGTATTTGCAGTTGTACAAAACGGCACGGATTGGGTCGCACAGATTGGCGAAACAAAATATGCGTGTCTGGAAGGCGCAGTTGCAGCGGCGGGCGAGCTGTCCGGCGACGTAACGGTTAGCCTGCTGGGCGATGTGAATATTGCATATATGCTCGAAGAAAATGGTACCGTATCCAGCAGCTACAGCAAATACTTTGACCTGTCCGGCTCGGAGCTGACCTCCTTGACGATTACTTCGTCCACAGACGGTGCAGGCATTACGAGCGGCATTGACGGAAACGGTATTGACGGGCCGGTTTACTGCCCGGTTCTCAACATCAAGCTGCCGGCAGGTGCGTCGCTGGTTGTAGACGGGCTGACGTTTGCCAACGATTTGCTGTTTGACTCGAACGGCGGCAGCGTTACCATGCAGAATTGTACCTTTAACGGCTCGCAGTCGGGGTATCCCACAGCGGCGTCGGTATCGTTTATCGACAACGTGTTTGATTTTAAGGGCAATCCGGACGGATTCTATTCGCACAATGCGTATGCTGTATGGTACAAAGTGGACGGCACGCTCGATTTTGTCTTTGACGGCAACACGGTGACCGGCTACCGCGGCGTACATGTTGAAACGCGCAGCGGGCAGGCTGATATCAACGTAGATAACAACACCTTTACGCTGAATCAGGAGGCGGCCTATGAAGGCGACGGGCAAAACCACAACACCGATTTGCAGAAGCATCTGCAAAAAGAGGTTGCCCTGCAGCTTGTAGGCCATATCAACGGCGCGGTATCGTTCCAGGGGAACACCGTTGACGCTTACATGGCGGTATGCCTGTATAACGGCATTGCGCTCGGAAGCGACTCAAACACCTCGCTTACCGTTTTAGACAATACATTGGTTGACGACACCAAACTGTATGGCTCTAATGAATGGAGCTTCGCGACAACCGAAGAGGCAGACGCGGCGGCAAATGCATTTATCGAAAGCATGGGCGACGACGCGACTATAACCGCGGGGCCGTCAGCAATGGGACCATTTATCGTGACCGGTGGCGCAGGGGGTACGGACTACTCCTATTCCGAGGCAGAGAAAGAACTGACTATTAACACGACGACGCCAGTAACGGTTTCCATGAGGCAGGAAGGCGCCGCTACCGACAGTACCATTCGGATTTTGACAGACAAAGGCACGGCGGACATAACGCTTGACAACGTCAATATCCATACAACTGAAAAGTGGCAGGCGATCCTGATTACAAAAAGTCAGGAAGCAGACACATATGCCCCTTGTACGCTCCGACTGAAGGGGACTTCCACGCTGAGAGGTGAATACCAGTATGGTCATGCTCTCCGGTATTACAACGAAAGCCTGACGATTACAAGCGAAGACGGCGGCGAGCTCAATGTTTCCAATACCGGGCTCAACGCTGCAATACATGCGGAAAACGGTACGAATCTTACCGTCCAGGGCAATGCAGTCGTTAAAGCAACAAGCGAACAGCATAATGCCATTAATAATTGCGGACTAATTACAATTAAAGAGAATGCTCAAGTAACTGCAGCTGCTGGTAAAGAACAAACGGCCATCATGAGCGGTAACAATACCGGCGAGCACAAGGATACGAACGGCATTGTAATCGGGGATAACGCGAAGGTAACCATTACAAAGGGAAAGTACGGACTTTATCCTTACGGCCTTGCGAATATGGTGATCGACGGAAACGCAGAAGTGGATATTTCCGGACTGGAAAACTATGCAATTTATAATTCTGCGTCCGGTATCAGCATTGGTGGAAATGCAGTCATTCGGATTCATGATACAAACGGCGGCGGTATCTGGTGCAAAAAAGACAATATCATCTTGAAAGAGCAGGCGCAGGTTAATATTGCAACAAATGGTGCATATGGTATTTTTGCACAGAGCAATGTAGGGCTGACCATTCAGGATGAGGCAAAGGTGAACGTACAGGGTGCAACGACCAACGGTATTTACTGCACACTGCCCGTTCTCATCAGCAATCAGGCCGACGTAGAAATTGTTTCAGCGGCGGCATTTGGCAGACAGGGATTCACTGTATCTCCCGCTGCGGGTAAGCTTTATAAGGTAGCATCAGGAGATGATGCGGTATCGGCTGCAATTGCGTATTACAGTTCGGAAACTGCGGGCCTTGCGGCACAGACCAAATATTTCCATGCCCAGATAAGCAATGTTGTTGAATGGGGAACAGATGGTGAAGCATACGGCAATTCCGGTACATTTGCCGATTTACGGACTGCAATCGGCAGCAGTGCGGAGCCTGTTTATGCCAGACTGCTGGGCGACGCACAGCTTGATACCTCCCTTAGCGTACCGAGCGAAAAAACGCTCGTGTTCGATCTGGCGGGCTATACGCTGACAGCCTCCCAGACCAACGACACCTTCTTGTATATCAATGACAGCGCGACTTTACAGCTTGAGGACAGCAGCGCCGCAAAGACCGGCACCGTTACCGGACACCAGAGTGACGGCAGCCGCAGCGCCGTTCAGGTCATGGGCGGCGGCACCTTTATTATGAATGGCGGCACAATTACAAAAAATCACGGCGGCACCAGCCCCGGTGGTGTAAAACTCATGCGCAACGCTAAGTTTATCATGAACGGTGGCTCCATCACCGGTAACACCTCTGACAATCCGCAGGCAGGCGTCGACGCGGCTAACGGCAGCTTTGTCGAGGTTTCCGGAACTGCTGTCATTACCGGAAATACCGGAATGGACGGCGACTGTGACCTCTGGATAGATACGCTGAACGGAAACACGCTGACAATCGGTGAAAACGGCCTTGACGAAACGGCAAAAATCGGTATCTATATCAACAGCCGTAATTTTACGTTTGGACAGGCGTTTACCGCTCCTTACGCAAGTGGCAAGGCGGCGGCAAGTAACTTTATCAACAACAGCGGAAACTTTGAAGTAAAAGAAATTGATACAGCAGACGGCCAGAAACAGATGATTCTCAGCCGGTTACAAACCATCACGCTTGCAGCTTCTCCAGCAGAAACGTCCGTATATGGCGCTGATGTAACGCTGACAGCTACGCTTGAGGGTGTAAGCAGTCCAAACGGTAACACAATACAGTTCTATAATAATGCAGGCGAAACGCCGGTGCTGCTCGGCACGGCCGACACTGCGGGCGGCGTGGCTACACTGACGCTGAATGCGCCGGAAGTAGCAGACTACACCTTTGAGGCAGTATTTGCAGGTACGGAAAGCTATGAAATTGTTCGGTCAAATGAAGTCGCATATGCTGTCACCTCTGCGACGGCGACCCTTGTAACAGCGCCGAAAGCAAGCCGCATCCAAGTCGGCGAACAGCTCTCTGCGTCCACCCTTTCCGGCGGCGTTGTGACGGGCCTCGACGGGACAGAGTTGGCAGGCACATGGTCTTGGAAGAATGACCGCGAGATGGCAGAAGAAGGGTTCTATAAGGAAATGGCTGTCTTTACGCCGGCGGATTCCAATTACGCTCCGGTAGAGGCAGCGGATATCACCGTAACGGTATACCGTCCGTCGTCTGGCGGTGGCGAAACTGTAGCGACACGCTATACCGTAACCTTTGATACGCAGGGCGGAAGCAAAATCGGCAGTGTCCGCGTGATTAAAAACGGTGTGGTTCCCAAGCCGGCTGCGCCGACCCGGGCGGGGTATACTTTTGAAGGTTGGTTTACAGATGCGGCGTGCAAAACGGCATACGATTTTGATACAAAAGTAACGTCGGACATCACGCTGTATGCAAAGTGGAGCATAGAACCTACTATCCCAGAGGAACCGGTTGACCCAGACGACTGGAAGAACCCGTACAGCGACGTTTCCGAGCAAGCATGGTTCTATGATGCAGTGAAATATGCAACAGAAAACGGACTTTTCAGCGGCGTAAGCGAAACGGAGTTTGCGCCGGATGGAACACTCTCCCGCGGGATGCTGGTGACGGTACTCTGGCGTGCAGAAGAAAAGCCAGTCGTAAACTATCTCATGATGTTTGACGATGTTGACCAAGCAGCATATTATGGAGAGGCTGTCCGTTGGGCAGCAAGCGAGGGTATCGTGAAGGGGTACTCAGATACTGAGTTTGCACCGGATCAGACGATTACACGAGAAGAAATTGCCGCAATTCTGGAGCGGTACGCAAACTATAAGAGCATTGACACAAGTGCACGCGGCGATTTGACAAAATTTGCTGATGAAGCACAGATTTCCGATTGGGCAAAAGAGAACGTGTCGTGGGCGGTTGGATATGGGCTGCTTTCCGGCAAGGAGAATAGTCAGCTCGATCCACAGGGCAATGCGACGCGTGCGGAAATGGCAGCAATGCTGCAACGGTTTTTTGAAAATTTGAAATAGGCAAAAAGTAAAAAACCTACAGATTAATCAACCACGCTATCATAATGCAATTATGAAAAAATACGCATACCAAATGGTATGCGTATTTTTATAACCTACCACTGCCATAATAGCAGTATATCGGATACAAACAGGCAGTATTTTAGGGAATAACACGGTTAACGGATATTGGTTATCACTGATTAACCAAAAAATCCAAAGAGAGGCTTGCATTTATTTTCCCCTCCGTTTTCAAGTATAAAAGAAAAGGCTAGCGAATGCCAGCCTTTTTAATTTTGAGGAACAAATTGCGTAATTTCCTCGTCCCACTCCATCTTGCAGTTTTCCTCTTCGAGTGAGAGCCAGTAGTGCCGCCGTATTCTTTGCCGGTCTATTTTCATGGTTTCCACCGTTGTTGATAGCGGCTCCGTGAATCGTATTGATATTTCTTTACTTTTCTAAAAATCTCTGTAGGATTGTCGCAACTTCTGCACGGGTAGTGCCGCCTTGCGGGTCGAGCCTTCCCCCGTCCTTTCCGGACAAAAGTTCCGCCCCAACAGCCCATTCTATGCTGTCCTGTGCCCAGGGCGAAATCTCACCCGCGTCCACAAACTGCGACAAATCACCTGTTTCCTCTACTGTAACATTTTTATACGCTGTATACCGCTGCAATATCGCCGCAAGCTGTTCCCGCGAAATGAAATCATCCGGGCCAAATGTATTTTCGCCGTAGCCGAGCACAATCCCATTTTCGTTTGCCCATGCCGCCGCACCGGCATAATATGCGTCTGCGGCTACATCTTGAAAGCTGTTTTCCTGTCCGGCCGCGGGTTCACCCTCTATGCGGTAGAGCACAGCAACCAACATGGCACGCGTCATCTGCTCGTCAGGAGCAAACGTGGTGTCGTCTGTTCCATTAAACAGTCCGTTTTCATAGGCATACTTTACCGCTTCGTAGAACCAGTCGGTCTCGTCTACATCTTCAAAGGGAAGCTTGTCCGGTTCCTCTGATGTTTTTTCCCATTTTGCATATAAAGTAAGATTCTTCGTAACTTTAGATGAAAAGTCATACGCAAGTGTGCAGCCTTTATCCGTAAACCAGCCGCCAAATGTATACCCTTCTTTTGTCGGGTCAGCTGGTTTTGTTACAGTGCCGTTTTTAGACACAGTAACTTTATCAATCAGACTGCCGCCCTGTGTGTCAAAGGTAACGGTATATTTCGTGCTGCTGGCATTGTCTCCGCCGCCAATGCCCGGCTCCGACGTCCAATCCGCCGTATAGTAAAACTCAATTGCATCGCCGTTTTTAATCTGGTACGCGGTCAGCCCAACGTCCGGAAGAACATCGTTTACTTGATACAACCAGCCGGACTGCGGTCCGTCGGAAAACTCCGCCAGTGTTTTCCCATCTTTGCTCATGGACTTTACATAGCCGTCCTCTGCACCCACCTGCGTAATACCGCTGCCCTCAAGCGCCTTAATAAAGGCATGGTATACGGTGGAACCACGTTTTACACGAACCGATTTATCCCGCAGCCAATAGCCTTTATCCGCTTTAATGGTAACGCTCACAGTAATGTCGGGGTTGCCTGGGCTTGGTTCATCTGGGACTTCCGTTTCCCCGTCCCCGGTCGCCCGCCCCGGCGTTACCGCATTGCCGCTGAAATCATAAATGTTGTATGCCGTTCCATTTGCTTTACTTAACGCAATCAACGCCCGGAAGCCCTGCTCCGTAGCAAGGTCGTTATCCACTCCGCTAAATTGGAATTTGTTCGTGTCAACATTTACATAGGAGAGCATGCCGTCTACAATCGTCGCGCCCGACTCAACTTTTATGCTTGCCGGTTCTATCCCATTGGCGAGCAAACCAATGAGAACCATTGCATCGGAGTTTACGCTTCCAAAGGAGCCTGTGTTGTTCATGGCATCTGGCAGAGCGGACAGGATTTTATCTACAACAGCTTTTGCATGCTCATCCGTTTCTGTAAAGCGCGCCAGCGCCGCCAAAGCTACGCCTGCCGTATCGGGGTCGGAATAGCTGACGCCGCCATAAGTATAGCCGAACAGTCCGTCTCCCATGTTGTCATACAGCATCACAATAAGCGTCTGGATTTGTTCTTCCGAAAGGGACAGATTGCCCTGCATATCGGCCAGCAGCAGCCACGGTGCGGCGTAATATCCGCCTGATGTAAGGTCCATCTCCGACAAAATTTCTGCATTATTGATTGCGTCGTTGCTGTTAACAGGATACAGCCTGCTGCTGTCAATTCCCATAGCCCTGAGAACAATCTCAATCCTCGCACGGTCGCTTACTGTCGCCGTTTCGCTGTCCGCTTCACCAATCAGCAAATTCAAGACGTTTTGCTTCGCCGCATCCGTCACACTATAGGTCTTTCCGTCAATGGTCTCGTAAACGGCCATATCCATGACGCTCCAGCTATCCTTGCTTTCCGTGTATCCGCCCGCTATGCTGTCCATCAGTTTCTCGCGCTGTGCGGGTGTTACAGACAGCAGTACCTGCGCCTCCTTGCGGTAAACGGTTCCGCTTTCCGTATCGCTAAGAACAATTGTCACCGGAACGGACAAGGTCGCTGAAGTATCGTTTGCCTTTGCTATTGTCAAGCTGCTTCCGCCGGTCAGATAGTCGCCCGACACTTCATAGCTGACGGAAATCCCTTCCGAAGCGGTCTGGTTCTCCTTTAAAAGCGAAATCTCTCCCCCGCTCTGTGAAGAAGCCAAACTGTCTGCGTATTTTTCCGCTTCCGCCATCAAACTCTCGGAAACTTTCATATTTACGCCAAACATCTCATACAGCTTATCGGCTGTTTCTCCGACTGTTTTCAGTGTCATATCCAACAACACGGATTGCTGTTCCTCCGAGGCATAATCCACCGTATTCCCGATAATCCCGATCAGGGAACCGTCTGTCTGGGTACAATTTGCAAAAGCGTCTTTGATTGCAATCTGGTTTTCAGGGCCGGTAATCCATCCGCTCATATGTCCTGCAAAGCCGCCATTGTAGCCGGTCGTGCTGCTTCCGGTAACTGTTACCTGCCCTGCTCCAATTACATACTCTGCCATGCTGATGGAGCCGGCAAAACCGCCCGTATAGGACTCGCCCATAACACTTCCCAAGCTGTAACTATTTTTCAGAATTCCACTCGAGGCTCCGGCAAAACCGCCGACCGTGCTCTGCCCGGTAACGTCACCGTCTGCATGGCTGTCATAAATGTCTCCGTAGGATTCCCCAGCAAAGCCGCCCACGCCGTAAGCGCCCTCTGCCTTTACATCGCCCACAGCCACACTCTTTGTGATAACGCCGTTGTTCTCACCAACCAGGCCGCCGACGTTGCCGCCCTTGCCCGTGCCGAGCACTTCTACATCCGCTGTACACTTATCAATAGAAGACGCAATGGAAAACAGCGTGTCCGGGTCCTCTTTTCCGTCGTTAAGGCCGACAAGCCCTCCTACGGTGTTTGTGCCCGACACTGTCCCGGACACGGTGCAATTGCCGATCAGGTTTGCCAAATTTTCTGCTATATTTTCCTGATCCAGTTCCACCTGCGCCCAACCTACCAGTGTGCCTATATTCTTGCCGCTGCCATTTACAACAGCGTTTTCCAGATTCAAATTTTTAACAACCGCGCCTTTGATGACGCCAAAGAAACCAACATTGTCGCCGCCCGACATGGACAAGTTGGAAATTGTATGCCCCTGGCCGTCAAACATGCCGGCAAATGGCTGCGCATCAGTCCCTATGCCGCTGAAATCAACGCCGTTTAAGTCGATATCCGCTGTAAGGCGGTAATTCTTTTCCATATCCGCAGGAGCGGCGCTCTGCGCGAGCCGTAACAGCTCCTCTGCCGTCCCAATATCCACCCATTCGACTTCAACGCCTGTAAGCTCGTCCCATGCCGGACCCTGGAAATGGTTCTCCGTTGTTCCTTCAAACCACAGCAGACGGTCTCCGTCCTGAACCGTAGCGAGAGATGCGCTCAAATTGGAAAGTTTATCGTTAACGGTAAACATCCAGCCGTCCGGCTCCTCCACCGCATATCCATTGATGGTGTGGATATAGCGTCCGAACGAGGGCGTCGTTTCATAGGTATACGTCAGTTTCCCCTGGGAGGCCGCCGCATCCATCAAATCGGTTATCCGCGTGTTGCCGTTACTTTCCAATGTTACCGATACCGTTTCTCCCAGCTGCGAGAAGGTGTAAGTCTCCTTATCATAAACTGCCAGCGCAATCTCAACGGTAATGCTTTCCACCGGCGTTCCCTCCGGTGCCGGAACGTCGGTCAAATATGGGAGGCCATTGTTTTTGTCCGGCGACTGTGTCCAAACGCCCTGCGTACCGCCAAGTGCGGTCAAAAATGCCGCGCTGCGCATCTCCTCCAGGCTCTTCCCGGCTGCATAGCCGTCGGCCGGCGATGCGCTGTTGTAATAACAATTCTTAATTTCCTTTGATAAATCGGGCTGAAAAGCGGAGTCCGGACTGCTGCCGCCAATAAAACCATGCCCCACCTCTCCGGATACGGCGACCGTGCCAGCCGCATAGCAGTTTTCATAACGGTTCCCGTCATAGACGGAGCGTCCCGCAAAACCGCCGGAATAGCTCCGCGCCGAAACATCTCCCAAAGCAAAGCAGTCCCGGATTGTGCCGCCATAGCCCAAGCCCACAAAGCCACCCGCGTACTCGCTGCTGGTATGTACATCCATGGAAGTCCAGCAGCGTTCAATCAGGCCGCCGGATTCATTTGACCCGACAAATCCAGCGTGGCCTGTGGCCGTGCTACTGTTTGAAGTCAGCGTTCCCCCCTGTACAAAGCTCTCGCGTACAACGCCGTAGTTACGGCTCACCATACCGCCCAGCACGGCCCCGGTATCGGCCGTGATATTGCAATTGATAACGGCGCAGTCGCGGATGGTTCCATAATTATAAAGCGCCAGCACCGCCGCATTGTCGGAAAACAGGACGTTCGCATCTTCAATGGTAAGGTCGTACACTTGCCCCGCAGCGCCGATATAGGCAAACAATCCCGAATCATTGTTGCTGAGCGTAAGACCGGTAATTTTGTGCCCGTTTCCGTCCATGATACCGGTAAAGCGGTTGGTTGTGTTGCCAATCGACTTGGTACGGACTTGGTCAGCCGATGAAAGGCTGGAAAAATCAAGGTCTGCCGTTAAATAGTATTTCTTTCCCCATGCAACGCTCTGTTGACTGCTGTTGTCGCCATCTCCGACGGGGATATCCTCTACATTGGCCAATTCCACCCACTGTTCTGCTGTAGAAATGGCAATCCAGTCCGTCCGGTCCACCTCGTCGCCAGGCTCCGGATCCGGAACAGAAACGGCTGTGTAAATACCGTATTCCGCGCCGCCATTACTCTCGTCGCTGCTGAGGCGGGATGCCGGACTGTTTTTGTCCCCCACACCTGTGAGCAGATATTCCTCCGAAAGGGCTGTCACTGTGAATACATAGCGGCCTCCAACCGCGAAATAGTTCTGACAGTCGACCTGGTTTGTGGCCGCATCTGCAAGGCTGCTTGCCGTATAATAGATGGCATTTGTATCATCTAACCGATAGATCGTGACAAGATAACCTGCCGCGCCGTCCACAAACTCCCACCGGGCAAACGGACCTGACCAACTGAGTCCGGTCGGCTGGTCGAGTTGCTCATAGTAGCGGTAACAAATATCGTCATTGGAATAGTCCAAATAATCGTAGAGGTTGCCCTCCTGTGTTTCTTCATCCCATATGGGTAGCTCACCGCTGATGTACCCACTGTTTTCCTCCGCAATGGGCGTCACAGTAAAGTAATACCAGCTTGCCCCATTCTCTTCAATATCCTGTGTAAAGTCGTATTGGGTTTCTGTAACACCAGTAACCGTTTTACGCGCCGACATACCACTTACTGACCCGTATTCGGTTTCTTCCGCCCAGTAATCCCAAAGGATAACCGTATAGCTTTCCGCATTTGGCACAGCATCCCATGTAGCCACGCCGGTGAGCAGGCCGGTTTCCAAATCCGTTTGCCAAACAGCATTTGTCACTTTGTTCAGCGGGATGCCTGTTTCGCCAGCTTCTTCCTTTTGCCACTCCAAGATAGGATAGCCGTTGTTTTGCGTACCGCCGCTTACCCACAAAGCGGGAACAGCCCCTGCGTTAAGCCGCTGCGCCAGGTTTTTCAGCTCATCTGCGGACACTTCCGTACTGCCGTTTGTATCACTCGCACCGCCGCTTAAGTAGTAGCAGTTTTCAAGGCTTCCGCTGCCTGCAACAAGGGCGCCGGCAGTCTTGCCACTGACAGCGGCAGCATTATAACAGTTTGTAATGTCGCCCGCAAACGAGCCGCCCATCCCCCGGAGGCCGCCGGCATAATCGCTGCTTTCAATCGCGCCCGTATTATAGCAATTGCTGATTTCTGCTGTGTCATTGACATAGCCCAGAATACCGCCGGCCCGGGACTGTGCCGTTATAGCACCAATGTTGTAGCAGCCTGTTATGGTAATGGGAGAACCGTAGCTATGCTGCCGTCCGACGATTCCGCCTGCTTCCTTGCCCGACACAGCAGCCTCATTGCCACAGTTTTCAATTACCGCGTTATCAGCGCGGCCTGTAATGCCGCCTGCATTTTCGGTTCCATTTACGCTGCCCTGTACGACAATGTTTTTGACCTCTGCCGGAGAAAGTGAAGCCCCCTTGATATAGCCGAACAACCCGGCGTATTCCGCGCCGGAAACATTTAATCCGGTAATCGTATGGCCCGCTCCGTCAAAGCTCCCGCTAAAGAAATCAACATTATAGGTAAGGCCCGTTCCAATGGGCGTCCACGGGTTTTCCCCCAAATCAATATCATCTGTGAGCAGGACGCGGTACTCTTTTCCTGTCCCGCTGTTTACCTGCGCTGCAAACCAGGCAAGCTCCTCACCCGAGCCAATCTCATAAATACCTTCCGCATTCGGCGCGACCGGCTCCATGCTTTCGCCGTCCCATGCGGCAGACGGCGTTAACAATACGGATATAGCAGTACTGTCAGCAGTAACCGCAAATGCCCCCGCCATCTTGCTGTACCCTTTGGCCTTTACCGTATAATGATAATCGCCGTAGGGCAGGGTATAGACCCCGTCTGCCGCAGCAATTTCCCTGCCGTCTTTGTCGTACGTCACTATAATGGATGGCGTTACCCCATCGGGATTGCCGTCTTCAAAGGTGATGTCAAATGTTATTTCCTTTGCCGGAGCGTCCAATAGTGCGATCTCCTGGGTAACAGCCTGTCCGCTCACCGTCAACTCGCCACTCTGCTCAACCTTTCCAAAAGCAGATGCAGTATAGTGGTAGCTCCCGTCCCGCAGGCTGAAACGCCAAACGGCGGACTGCTCAAGTTCTTCTTTTTCCCCAGCAATTGCCGCTCCGGTATCATCGGACAATGCAAAGTTTGCATCCGCCGGAGAAACCGTAACGGTAACATCATACTTCGGCGTAGTATCCTGAAAAGCAAAAATCGGATAACCGTCGTTTATCGGTATGGCCATATCCTGTGAGAATGCTTCCCCCAAAAGGCCCGGGAATGCCGCACCCTTCATTTCCGCTTCCTGTTTTGGAACAGCGTTGGCGTCGCTGCCCAGGGTGTCAAGATAATATACATTTTCTGCCGTCCCGCGCTCCATCTGTCCAATTGCAGGCGCAGAATTAGTCCCGAGCACAGTCCCTGTCGTATAACAGTTGAAAACGGAAGCGCCGCTGTCGCTCATGTAGCCGACAAGGCCGCCCGCTTTGCTCACGTTTGCCGTAATGTCGCCGCGGTTATAGCTGTCCGTTAATTGGCCTTTGTAATAAAAATTACCAACCAGACCGCCGACACTGTTATTGCCGGAAACTGTCCCATAGTTTGCACAGCATGCAATCGTCTTGCCGTAAGAGCCTGTCACCAGTCCCACAATGCCGCCGACGTTATTTCCGCCGGACACAGTGACATAACTGATACAGTTTCTGATAGCGCTTTCACTGCTGTATGAACTGTTCAGCGTTCCGGCAATGCCGCCGACGCCGCCGCTGTTGCCGCTGCCGCCGCCCGTCACTTGCCCTTTTACAGTAATATTTTGAACCGTTCCTCCGTTTATGTAGCCGAAAAGCCCCTGGTCATAGTTTGTTGAATCGACATACAGTCCGGATATGGTGTGGCCTTGTCCATCAAAGCTTCCCCTCCAGGCATAGCTGCTTCCTTTTCCAATTGGAATCCAGCTTTGTCCGCCCAGGTCGATGTCCGCGGTAAGCACAGCGCTACAATCCGCCGCCCTTCCCGCGTTGACCTCCTGCGCTATCCACGCAAGCTCGCTGCCGGAGGATATTTGATACACTCCATCCTGATTCACAGGCTCCTGAACCTGCGGCCCCGCGTTTTCCGATTGTCCTACATCGTCAGGAACGGCCGCGCCTGCATTGGCAGGAAGCAGGCTAAATACCATCATGGCGGTCAGTAGCAAAGCAAAGAAACGATTTGTTTTATTTGTACGCATATGTTTCACCCTTCCTTTTACAGTTTAATTTTTGTTTATAAATTTGCTTACATGCCTCGGCCTCCCATATTGCCAACAAAAAAGCTGCGGCATAAGATTTATCTTACGCCACAGCTGTGTTCCTGCGACCTCGCACTTTTTTGCAACACAAAAAAGCTACCGCACCTATACCCGGGCCGGGTAAACACGGTGCAGTATCAATGCAGGTCTTCTGACTTGCGCCTTATAGAGCTACGTACTCTGCGTTTTATGCTTTGCCTTCCCAGTTTCCCAGTGACCGGCTTTCACCGTCAAACATAAAACTTTGACGCATACAGCGGCAGTACCGTTCAGGTTTCTCACCTGATTCCCTTTTCACCATATATTGCCATACGCAATATACGACACATTGTACGAATTCATGATATATTTTTCAGATTGTTATTTTACTACAAAAATCTGTAATTTTCAAGGGCTTTTCATCTTTTTCCTGCTTTTTTCACTTGCCCGCATTTGTAGTTCAAAAACAGATGGCCTTATGCCGTCTCAGAAACAAAACAGCCACAAACAACATATAATAAAATGATAGAAACTTGATATGCCGGGGAGGTGAATAGAATCAAAAGTAAAAATCAACTTGACTCGTATTATTTTGACCAGCTTCCGGAGGAAATCCGCACCCAGCTTGCGCTGCTTGATAAAGCGGAGTATAATCTGCTATTTATTCTGGTGGGAATCATACTTCGTTTCCAAACGCTGCAAACCCAGCGCGGCTTGCTGCTTGCGGAGGCTTTTTCTCCCGGGGATTTTGACGCGGGTGAATACCCAGACCCCTTTGTCATGCAAGTTGTCGCGTCTATCCTAACTTTCTATGCCCTGATCGGATTTTCTAAACAGGCGCAGGGTATCGCAGTACAGACAGAGGCGGCAGGCGGCGATACCTTTGCGGCAGATACCGAGGTGTTGATGGGACTTCTTGTCATATTGGTCACTCTGATCCGGTTCGGGCTTTTGCTGGATGCAAACGAAGCTCCCGCTCGAAGTGGATCAGCCTCACCAGAACTGGACGCAGACTTGGAGGACATATAAAAAAGGAAATGTGCAAATGCACATTTCCTTTTTTATTCTATCTGCGCATTCCTCTTCCCCTGGTATTCCCGGTGTCGCTGGCACTGCCGGCGGCTCCGTTTCCGAGGATCGCCCCTTCATTGGAAAAGATATTAAAATTTACATTGTTGGGCCGGTCTCCCGGATAATAGAAGTATACAAACTTAATGGAGAATATATCACAAACAATGAAATTACGTTCCCGGTCGTCGAAAAGTGTAACAAAACTCGTCCCGACGTCGTACAGAATCCCCTGCTTTCGCATGATAAGCGTAGTTCCAATCAGAAACTCTGCAACAACATATTCTCCAACATTCTGAGAAAGGATGTTCTGCATAGAGCCGCGCATTTCCTCGGTATTAAAGTTTTCCTGCGGCGGGGACGTAAATCCAAACATTCTGCTTCCGCCGTCTGCCGTCCGCATGTAATTACTCGTCGGTGCGGAAGATGCATTTCCCATATTGTTGTTTCCGCCAGCCTGGTTCTCATTTTGTGGAATAAACCCGCTGTTCGTGAAGTTCTCGCTGTCCATAATCTACCTCCTAAAATTATGTATTTGCGTATGCCTCGGTCGGATTATAGAAACAATGGTCTCCAATCCGGATAACAAACCGTCCCACCTCGGAAGGAAAATTCTGCCGGCAGGATGGCTGGAACGGATTAAAGTACCAGAGCGCGAAACCGAGGTTGGTAAGCCGGTTTCCGGCAATTGCCCAGTTTGCGATGTCATAGTGAACCTGTTCTGGCCGCATATTGTAAATATTCTGTGGATTATACTGTCCCCGCAGCGTATCCCGCACACAGTCAAACTGCAAAGGCTGAAAGAGGATAGAGCGGATATTTTTCTGAAGCCGCCCGTATTCGCCGTAGGTAATATGCACCCGGTTCATGATTACACTGGCAACGCCCTTCATCCCATTTTCACCCTCGCCGCCGGCCTCGCATTTGATCGTTCTTGCCAAAAGCTCCAATTCGGAAAACGCCACCACCTAAGCCCCCTTCTGTAGTTCTGGTGTATTTTTACTATATGCGCTGTAAAAACCAGATATGATAACTTTGTAAAGAAAAAAGGCCCCATACTGGGCCTTATCTCTTTATCTAAAGTTTAAAGCGCAATCCAGACACTTCTTGTTTCTGCATTCCACTCCACAGCGGCGGAAAATGCCTCCGAAATCGCCCTGACAGGCACCATTGTCCGGTCCCCTTCCAAAAAGGGCATTGCGTCAAGCGGCGTCTCTGCGCCATTTTTTGTAAGGACATTGCTCCCAATCTGCAAAGAGATTGTATCTCCGCTCCGTGTCAGCGTAACGGTCTGCGTGGCTTCATCCCAGCCAACCTGTGCGCCCAGTGCTTCCGACACAACACGAATCGGCACAAAGGTACGTTCGTTTACGAGCATGGGGGCCGTGTCGGTTTCCTGCTGCTGTCCGTTGACATACAGAGTTATTGCCGGCTGTACTGTTACCGTGCCCGAACCGGCCGCCTGTTTCGTTCCACCGTTATATTCCGCCACAGCCGTAACCGCATGCGTGCCGGGGCCAAAAGAGCTGAAATCCAGCGTACACGTATAGGGCATCTGCTCCGAACGCCCGGCCCATACGCCGTCGATATAGTAGTCGACTCGCGCCTCGTCGGTACGGTAAAGGTGTACATAGGATTGGACCGTCATAGTCGAATTATCCAGAGAAACGCTGTCTGCCAGCTTTTTGTAGGCAACCGGGCTTCCGCCGTCCTTTTGGATAAAGTGCGGAAGCTGTACCAGACTTTTATACTCCTGTGCCAACAGTGGCGATGTGGAGAGCGCATACTCCTCTGTTTCAGACTCAATCACCTTATCAAAATAAGCAATCAGCTTCACCTGCGGGTATACCATCGGCACGTTATAGTAAAGCTCGCGCAGGTGACTGAGTGCAAAGGCGGACGTATCCTCCCCCAGCGAGCGGCTGTAGTGCGAGGCGCCGGACTCGGCAAGCATGATTGGCTTTCTGTCCCCAAACTTGCGTATCACTTCGTCAAGACTCTTAACCGGGTCGGCGTTGTCGCCGCACAGGAATACAACCTCGTTAAACTTTTCCGCCTCCGGCCAGTCATTGCGGCCTAAAAAATACTTTTTCAAATACAGCGACACGCCAACCCAGTCGACGTATTCATCGCCGGGATAGTAGTCCTCCATATGGATATCCCACGTGGATACTGCATTAACGCTCCATACCATAGCAGTGTTGGTCGTTTTTTCATGGACCAAATTTGCCACATGGCGAAACGCCTCGATAAACTGCGTCGGATCGGCCCGGTCGCCCCAGATATCCACCTCTGCGCCAAAGCGGATAAAGATTGGAACATCCGGATATTTATTGAGCATGGCAAGCACCTGCTCAATGTAGGCCGTCTGGTTGACAATGTCAGGAATTTGGCTGCCTTGGCCCGGTACATTCCATGCAAGCTCGACGGCGCGCCCTTCCTCCTGTGCAGTAGACAGCACATGCTCAATCCAGTCAAAATACGTGTCGCCAAATTCCAAATACAGCAAAGCCATAGACGCCTGCGGCAGACTGTCGCGCATCTCACTGTCCGACGTAACGCCGTAGTACACACCCTTATCCGGCTCAAGCCGGGCGTTATAGTCGCGTACTGTTTCCTGCGTCGGCGTATACATTGACACCTCCGGCGTATATTGCAGCACTTTTGCCTGTGCAATCTTTACCGCATCTGCCCAGCCCATCTTCTCAGCATAGGGGATATAGGTCCGGAATGTATCCGCCGCTTCTGGATACATCTGCTGGCGCGCATATGCAAGCGCCATCTGCTCGAGCCGCGTTGCGCGGATGGACGTTGTCTGTTCGTTATCCGGCTCATTTTGGATAATGGCAAGCGACTGGGAAGCCAAATCAATGATGCGCCAGTCGTCGCCCGCTTCCAGCGCCGCCGCATACTGGTCGTTGATCGGCCAGAAGCTGCTCGGCAGCTCATAGGCATAGGCCGGACATGTACCTATAAAAGTTAATAATGCAATACAAATTGATACTACTTTCTTCATTCTTTAGACTCCTGTTTTACAAAATGATAAATCACAGATGCAGCGTCCTCCGGCGGAAGCTCCACCTCCAGCCCCATGTACATCAACAAGTCGCCGCCGTAAAGCCGGCCCGTCTGCGTATCCCGATACACTGCGTCCGCATCCAGCCCGGCAAACCGCAGAACCGGCTTTGCTGTATACAAATCCGCCAAAGAAACGACCGCACAGGCAAACGCCTCGCTCCCATCCTTTGCGGCAATCTCCCACGCACACAAATCCCCTTCAAACGGGCTGCGTAGGCGGTAAAAGTCGCCCTGCATGACAAGCGGCTGAATCTGCTTATAAAATTCGATTTGCCCCCGGATTTCTTCCAGTTCTGTCTCCGTCAACTTTGTCAAATCGAGCTCATAGCCGAACACCGCGCCATATGCAACGTCCGCGCGCGTCTTAAACGATGCTTTGTGCCGGTTGCTCTCTGCCGAGGACACATGTGCTGCCATCACCGCGGGCGGATAAGCAAACGACGTCCCGTACTGAATCCTGCACCGGTCGATCGCGTCGGTGTTGTCGCTGGTCCATACCTGCGGCATGTAATATAACATCCCTGCGTCGAACCGGCCGCCTCCCCCGCTGCAGCTCTCAAACAGTACATCCGGGAAGCGCTCCGTCAGCGTTTCCATAATGCGGTACAGGCCCAGAATATATGCATGGTTATAGCCGGGATACGGCATGTCGCTGATATGCCGGTTCATGTCCCATTTTACATAGGAGATATCCGCCTCCCGCAGTACGGCGCTGACGCTCTCAATCACATAATCGCAGACCTCCGGCCGCGTCAGGTCAAGCACAAGCTGATAGCGCGACTGCGCCGGCTCCCGTCCTGCTGCGTGTATGGCCCAGTCCGGGTGCGCGCGGTACAAATCGCTGTCCGGGCTGATCATCTCCGGCTCAAACCAAAGCCCAAACGCCATGCCACGACTCTTCACCTTTTCGGCAAAGCCCTTGATACCACTCGGCAGCTTCTGCTTGTTTACAACCCAGTCACCCAGCGAACAGTTCTCATCGTTTCGCTTTCCGAACCAGCCATCGTCGAGCACAAACATTTCAATTCCGGTCTGGCCGGCCTTTTCCACAATGGCGAGCAGCTTTTCTTCGTCAAAGTCATACACTGTCGCCTCCCAGTTATTTACGACAATAGGCCGTCTTTTGTTCTTCCACTTGCCGCGGCAAAGGTTATTGCGGAATACGTCGTGGTACGTCCGCGACAGACATCCAAATCCGGTCGGACTATAGGCCAAAATGCACTCCGGCGTCTGGAAGGAATCGCGCACTTCCGCCTCGAACCCCTGCGGATTGATTCCCATAATGACGCGGGTCGTGCCATACTGCGACTCCTCTGCAACCGTCGCATGGTCGCCGCTGTAAACGAGCGCAAACCCGTAGACCTCGCCGGATGTTTCCGTCGCGCCTTGTTTGGCGAGCATTACAAACGGATTGATCTGGTGCCCGCTCCCGCCGCGTGCATTGGAAACCTCGACCTTTCCCTGCTGGATTGGAACCTTGATTGGCCTCCGCTCCTGCGACCAGCGCCCGGCCAGATAGACGGCCTCATAGCCGCTATCCGGCAGCTCTAAGCACGCCGACCCAGCCGCCTGTAACAAAAGCGTCCCCTCGCCCATATTTTCAATGCGCGTGCTCCGGCACACGATGTCGAACTCTTTAAATACCGAATAGCTGTGGATAAGGCGAACACCCGCCAGAGAGTCCTCCATTACGATCTCCAGCGTGCGTGCCGTATGCGCATTGTCATATACAGCAGGGAGTCCGGGCAGCGGCCTCTTCCCCTCATAGATGGTATGAGAGCGGTACGTGGGTGTACAAAGCGTGTTGCCCTGCGGATTTTTGACCACATAGGCCGGCGTTTTCAAATCTGTCACGCCGTAGGAAGGGTACTCCTGCGGCGCGGCCTCCAGGCTAATCCCAGTCTTTGCGTCGTAACAGCCCCAGACCGGTGTCCAAGGCTGATAAGGCGCGGGCAAATAATGAACCTTTCTGCCGAAATAGCGGTGATACAGGTTTCCTTCCTTTGAAATTTCCATAATATAACTGATGTTTTTCCCCTGCAAATGAAACATTCCATCCTTGACTGTAATCATATGATTTCCTCCATGCCGTATTTTGCACCATAAAACACACGCGTATCATAGCACAGTACGGCGCGCTTGTAAATACCTTCTCGTCCGTTTTTTTCTGTAATTTTTAGAAAAATAATTCAGTCATATTTAAAAAGTAAAAAATATACTTGACAAACAATAATCATTTAGTAAAATATTATTTATCATAGTAGTGTAATGGGGGGGTTCTTATGAAAAACAGCAGAATTGCAATTGCACCTTCAGGGACAGGATTCGAACGGGAAGGCAGGCCGTTTTTCCTGTTATCCGACACAAACTGGATGGCGTTTCAAAAGATGTCGGAAACGGATTGGACGCAAGTCGTCCGCAAGCGCCGCGAGCAGGGATTTAGCGCGCTGCAAATCAGCGTGTTACCGATTTTGCACGACAACAGCACAGACGAGCGCGGCATCGACCCATTTTTTAAAAAAGAAGGAGTCTATGACTATTCAGCAATTAACGAGGCATATTTTAACCGTGCAGAAAATTTGTTGGAAATCATGTGTAAAAATGGTCTGATTCCGTTTCTACATCTCTTTTGGAACGACTATGTGGATCCTGAGGCCGCTGCATGGACAAATTCTAAGATTATTCCATATGACCGGCTGGGGCCGCTCACAGAATACATGCTGAAACGGTTCCAAAAATACGCCCCTATCTACTCCGTTTCCGGCGACACAAGACTGCAAACTGAACAAATTGAGGCACATTACCTCCATATTCTTGATACGCTGTTACAGATTGACCCGCAAGGACTGACCACATTGCACCTGTTCCCGGGCGCCGACCCTTCCGACCGTCTGTGCGAACATCCCCAGTACCACTTTTACGCGTATCAGTCGGGGCACAACCTCAGCACGGAAGAAAACGAAGGACAACAATCCATGCTGGCCTATTCCAAGCAGTTTTTGGACAAAAAAACAAAAAAGCCGATTGTAAATACAGAGCCGTGCTATGAAGGACATGGCTTCGGGGGCATATACGGGCGGTTTGGTGCGAGGGATGTGCGCCGTGCCGCATGGCAGAGCGTCCTCTCCGGCGCAAGCGCAGGCGTAAGCTACGGCGCGCACGGCATGTGGCAGCTTTATACAGCAGGTGAGCAGTTTAATAATGCCGGCTACTCCAGTATGCCATATTCATGGTATGACACACTGAATTTTGCCGGGGCATGGGATGTCGGCTACTTGAAATACCTGTATGAACAATACAATATGGGCCAGCTCTGCCCCTGCAATGATTATGCCGCACGGAGCAGCGCTATTTGTATGGCTGCGAACAGCAGCCAGATCGCCGTGTACCTGCCCTATAACGACGATATCACCATTAAACGGGATTTAAGCGGATATACAGTTTTTGCAATCGCGCTGGAAAGCCGACGGATTTTGCAGGTTGAGGCGCAAGTGGTAAACGGTGAAACAAATATCACAAGAACAAGCCAAAACGAGGATATATTGCTGCTTGCGTATAAAAAATAAATATAAAGACGGACGGCGGAATCACGTTCCACCGTCCGTTTCCTACTTTTTTTGCTGTTTCCAGGCTTTAATCTGTTCAAAGCGGGTTTTGAATTTGGCTTCTGCCCCCTGCTCTGTCGGCTGGTAATATTCCCGTCCCAGAAGCGAATCAGGCAGACACCGCATATCGGTCAGCTTTTCAGCCGTATCGTGCGCGTACTGATACCCCTTCCCGTAGTCAAGCTCCTTCATCAGCTTTGTCACGCCGTTGCGAATCACAAGCGGCACCGGCTCGGAAAGCTGCGTCAGGGCGTCCTTTTTGGCCCGCTCGTAGGCAATATAGAGTGCATTGGACTTTGGAACAAGCGACAGGTAGACGACCGCCTCGGTCAAATGTACCGAGCATTCCGGCATCCCGATAAAGTGGCACGCCTGGTATGCCGCCACCGCAATCTCCAGCGCCTTCGGGTCGGCAAGGCCGACGTCCTCGCTTGCAAAGCGCGTTACCCGCCGCGCAATGTAGAGCGGGTCCTCCCCCGCCTCCAGCATCCGCGCCAGCCAATAGACCGCCGCATCCGGGTCGGAATTGCGCATGGATTTATGCAGGGCAGAAATCAGATTGTAATGTTCCTCACCCTGTTTATCGTAAAGCAAGGATTTCTTGGACGTACATTGCTCGAGCGTTTCCTCTGTCACTGTGATGGAATCGCCCTCAACCGTACCGTTTAGCACGACCATCTCCAAGGTGGAAAGCGCGGTGCGCGCGTCGCCGTTTGCAAAATTTGCAATCGCGTCAAGCATATCCGGCTCGATACGTACCGTCTGGTTTCCAAAGCCGCGCGGGTCCTTCAGCGCGCGAGTGAGCAAAACCTTTAAATCCTCTGTCGTCAGTGCATGAAGCACAAACACCTTACACCGGGACAAAAGCGCCCCGTTCACCTCAAAAGAGGGATTTTCCGTCGTCGCACCAATTAAAATAATACTTCCCTTCTCCACAAAGGGCAGAAACGCGTCCTGCTGCGCTTTGTTGAAGCGGTGAATTTCGTCGACGAACACAATCGTTTTGTCCCCGAACCTGCGGTTGCTCTCCGCCTGTTCCATCACAGCGCGGATTTCCTTGATTCCACTCGTCACGGCGGAAAAGTCAATAAAGGCGGCCTTTGTGTGATTCGCGATAACGCGTGCAAGCGTCGTCTTCCCCACGCCGGGCGGCCCCCAGAAAATCATGGAAGAAATCTGGTCGCTCTCAATTAAACGGCGCAGAACCTTCCCCTCGCCCATCAAATGCGTCTGTCCGACATATTCTTCTATGGTCTGCGGCCGCAGCCGCGCCGCCAGCGGCTGTGCGTCATTCCGGTCAAACAGTGTCCGCTGCTCCTTTTGGGTCATTTTTCAGTCACTTCCTGCGCTTTATGGAGTTCTCCTGCCCATTCAAATCCTTTTTTTGCCATGAATACAGCTATTATCTCATTAATAACAGCCGCAGCAGCTATCGTTCCCTGTAAAACCGACGCACATTCCGGAGCAGGCCCGCTCAAAACCGATACAGCAATTCCGGTAAATACCAGCGATACGCCGGAATGCGGCAAAAGTGTAAAACCCAAATACCGCTTTACGGTAACCGGAGCATGGGTAACTGCCGCGCCAAAATAAGCCCCGCTATATTTTCCAATTGCACGTGCAATAATATACACAGTCGTATAAATTCCTGCGCCAAAAATCAGATGATAGTCCAGCGGAGCCCCCAAATTCAAAATTACTACAATTAATCCGAATCCAATAACCGGATTCATTACTTTCATAATATCGTTGAGTTGCTCTTCCGATATCATATTCGAAAAAACCGTGGAAAACGCCATTCCAAGCAACAAAAAGTTCAGCGCCGGCGCAGGCAGAACCATCTCATTGAGAAAAATACCAATGGCGCAGGAAACAAGTAGCATAACGATTAAAATAATAAGCGACGCTTTTACTCCTTTGGCCTTTTGCATCATTTTACCTGTGAGAAACCCCGTAACCGCTCCCAGCAGAACCGGAAGAAAAACAAGAAGCAGAATTGCTGCAGCCGGAATGCTCTGCTCTGAAATATTTGCACTTACAATGGCTACAACCGTAAAAAACACCAGCGCGCCAACTAAATCGTCCAGCGCTGCCATAGGTATCAACGTCTGCGTAACGGGGCCGGACGTTTTCATTTCATTAACGATGGACAACGACGGAGCAGGCGCAGTGGCTAATGCAATCCCGCCAAACAGAAACGCGAGATAAACCGGGATACCAGTAAACCAGAATATTACACCAAAGACAAGGCTCACAACCAGAAAAGTTCCAAGCGATTCCATAATTGTCGTTACAACAATTTGGTTTCCGGCGCGTTTCATTTTACGCCAAATCAATTCTGTTCCAATCATGAGACCGACCGTACACTCCAAAATGCTTTCTGCTATTCCATACCACTGCGCACTCATCAGTGAGTCGCTCATAAGCCCAAACGCATGCGGTCCGAGAACCATACCCGCAATCAGCCAGCCCAGTATGGCGGGAAGTTTGAGTTTTGCGACCAAGCGGCCTGCCAGATAGGCAATACCAATGGCGAGCAAAAGCCTTAATACATCCAAAACAAACATATATACGTACCTCCTCTAACTCAGAAGAATTATAAATACTTTCGTCTCCTTTTACAGTATAGTATATATAGATGGGAGTGTCTATATCTTAATTTATAAATTCTATGAACTCTTTGTAAATATTCTTATTAAGTAGTTGCAAAAATAAAAAACGGCATGTATCCATTGCCTTGAAGCATAACCGTATCGTCGATAAACAGAACCCGAAAAGCTCACAGCAAAGGACGCGCGGCAGAGAAAAACCATCGGGATAAAATCGGCGGCGCTACCGCGAGAAACAGAATAGAAGGCAGACAACCGCTTACGCACCCGCCCTAAAACGAACCTGACGAAATTCGCTTTGCGTACCCGGCTTCCCGGCGGCCCAACGCTTGGGCAAGCATACTCGCGCCGCCGGCGCAGAACAGGTTGAAGTCCGCGGTCTGCCTCGGGTCGTTGAGCATCCCAACAAAATACGTGTCCGCCAAATTATCAATCAGCGCAATCGTCTGGCAGAATCTGCCGCAGTACGGCCTGTCTGACCGGCATGGTCTCAAAAATATGTGTCCTGTTGTCTGCCTTCATACAATCGCTTCCCCTTGCATTGTCCTTGTAAGCGATGCTACGCTTTGTATAATAAATCAGTATAGCAAACTTGTCCAAACGTGTCAAATTTTATTCACAAAAGATAATAGACGGTATCCACATTCTGTGATATAATACATATACTAAAATGCGAGAGGGTTACAATATGAAAAATAATGCGGTAATTTTTGACTTGGACGGCACAATGTGGAACGCATGCGGGCCGGTAATGATTTCCTGGAATGCAGTGCTAAAACGGCACGATCTTCCGCAGATCACAAGAAAGACTGTAGAAAGCTTTATGGGAAAGACGCTGTCGCAGATTGTTGCTCTGTATTTTACGGATATGACGCAGGAGGAAGGACTCAAAATTGCAAATGAATGTGTCCGGGAGGAGGCGGAATACCTGGCCGCTCACGGTGCGGAGCTCTACGATGGCCTTGCCGATACGCTTGAGCGTTTGGCGCAGCATTATATGTTATGCCTAGTAAGCAACTGCGAGGCAGGCTATGCAGAAGCGTTTCTATCGTATCATGGCTTTGAACGGCTGTTTGCCGACTTTGAATATTCCGGGCGGACAAAGAAAAGCAAGGGCGAAAACATTCGTATGGTAATGGAACGAAACGGTATAGAAAAGGCCGTATATGTCGGTGACACGCAAAGCGACTGCGATGCAGCACGGCAGGCCGGGATTCCGTTTATCCATGCCTCGTACGGGTTTGGCAATGTGGATGCAGCAGAAGCGTCGATTGCTACCATACGGGAATTACCGGCGTCTGTTCAATTGGTTTTTGACAAAATTTAATGAAAGCTGTGGATATTCCCGGCTCGTCTCGTGTATATTTGGCGCTTACAGCAGCCAAATTAATACCGAGGAGTTGATAGCATGCGAAACAGAGCACCCAAACGACGCAAAACAAATTATGTAAGCGACTATGTAGAAGAAATCGACCCCTGCAATGCGAGCTCTGCCATGGACTGCACCGGTCTGATGCCTACGCCACCGCGTTCGGAGGCTGAAGTGGAGTCGTATAAGGCGGTCTATGATTATGCCCCGCCGGAGGCGGCGGGCGGCGACAATTGACCGCAGTTTTCAATCCCCGCGTATAGCGGGGATTTTCCTTTTGTCTGGCGTGGATTTGCCGGGCCTACTTGCCCATACGTTTTTTTCATGCTATAATGATACAAGTTATGGGAAACTGATGATATGGTGGTTTTGGAGATATGGATAAATATAAGCGGCTGGTCAGCAATACGTTTGTATTCGCAATTGCGGCGTTCAGCTCGAAAGTATTAATCTTTTTAATGATGCCCTTATACACAAGGGTCATGTCAACGAGCGACTTTGGCCTCGTTGACGTACTGGTACAAACGTGCAACCTATTGATTCCGTTTGCCACAATTGGGATCAATAATGCAATTATTCGCTTTGGGCTGGAGCGTTCCACAAGTAAGAAAGGCGTGTTTACGATTGGCCTGATGACGATTCTGCTTGGGTTTGTCATCATGGTTTTATGCGACCCGCTCATTTCAAAGGTAACGGTATTACAAGGATACACCCAATATCTGTATCTGTTTGTGCTCGCGTCAGCGCTTCATGGGCTTTGTTCCCAGTTTGCGCGGGCAATCGGCTATGTACGTTTCTATGCGATTGACGGCGTCTTTTCCACTATTTTAACCATTGTGCTCAATATTTTGTTTCTCGTTGTGTTCCGTTGGGGCATCGCAGGATACATATGGTCAACCATTATTACGGACTTTACCTGTGCGGTTCTTGTGTTCCTGCTGACGCGGCTGCATCGCTTTCTCAGCTTCAAAAAAGTCACAAAGGCGCTGTATTACAAAATGCTCGCCTACTGTATGCCGCTGATTCCAAACACGGTATGTTCTTTGATTGTAAGCATCTCGGGCCGTTACATCATTACCTATATGATGGGTGAGGCGGCAAACGGTATCTATGCTGTGTCGAATAAAATTCCGACAATCTTGATGATTGTGGCGAACATTTTTGCCGAAGCATGGCAAATCAGCGCTGTTACAGAGGAAGAAGGGCGCGATCAGTTTTTCTCTCGTGTATGCAGCGTATACCAAGCTCTGGCCTTTTCCGTTGCAGCCGTCCTGATTGTGACGGCGCAGCTTTCCACGCGGATCTTGGCCGCGCCGGAATACTACGAGGCGTGGCAATATATCCCATTCCTCGTCATGGCAACGACCTTTTCCTGCATTGCTACGTTTTTATCGAGCATTTACATGGTGGAGAAAAAGAGTGTCTGCACACTGTTGACAACCGTTCTCGGCGTTGTGGTCAATATTGTGTTCAATATTCTGTGGATTCCCTTATTTGGAATTTACGGTGCATCGTTTGCAACACTGGTAAGCTATTTTGTAATGTTTGCCGTACGTGCTGTGCATACGAGAAAGTATGTCCGCATCCGCTGGAATATAGGCAGGCTGGTATGCAATATTATTGCGCTCAGCGCTGAATGCGCCATTATGATTAGCCAATGCCCATTCTATCTTGTTTATTCCATTATACTTACTCTGTTTGTATTGATGTTGAATTTCAAAGATGTAATCGCAGTTCTGCGCGCAAGATTTATAAAGAGATAAGGATCTGCTAACCAGATTTGAATTGGTGACCTCGTTTTTTACCAAGAAAGTGCTCTCTGAATAAAAAAGGGCCCGCTCCCGCAGGGATATTTGATTGAAAGTGGCAATTACCCGATTTTAAAAGAGTAATTGCCGCTTTTATTTTCGGCCTTTTTAGAGCAGAAATAAACTTTTCACTCCAGCTAAAAAAAATTTTTATATTTGTATAAATATTCTAACCATAACGTCAAAAGATATTGATTTTTTATTGGATTTCGTGTAAACTGTAGCTGTATTTGTTTATTGTTATTTTTTACAGGAGGTTATGGATATGTACAAAAAGGGAAAATTTTTGTCCAAAATCGTTTCTGCCGCCCTGTCGGCAGCAATGCTTTTGACTGCTGCAATGCCGTTTACGGCAAGTGCGGCGGAACCCTCGTCCGAGCCGACGACCATTGACGGCAAGCAGGTCATCCTGCTCAAGCTCGACGATATCCGTGAAGGTACGGGCGCCCGGGACGCATTTAAGAAGGCAAAAGGTATTATTGACGAAAAGGGAATTAAAGCAAGCTTTGGTGTAATCGGCATTTCATTGGAGGATGACGGTAAAAAAGAAGAGTATTACGACGATATCAAAAGCTTTGTAGCAGATGGCAATATCGAAATTTGGCACCACGGCTACTACCACGACAAGGCGAATCAGGTCGAATTTTCCGGCGGTACATATGAGCAACAGTATAAACAGCTCAAGGATACGATTGACCTGATGCAGGAAAAGTGTGGGATTACGCTCCGCACCTTTGGCCCGCCGTACAACGCAACCGACGCTGTAACGATCGAGGCGCTTAACGACCTGCCGCAGATGAAGGTGTTCTTCTTCCCTTCCGTAACTGAGGGTGGGAACCAGCTTATGCTGCGTGAGAGCGGCAACCTGGAGACTGACACGGGCGTTGTAGACTACGACAAGTTCGTAGAAACGTACGAATCCTCAAAGAAGGATAAGCCCTATCTCGTGTTGCAGGGGCATCCGGGCAACTTCAACGACGAGAGCTGGGCAAACTTTGAAAAGATTATCGACTACCTGATGGAGAAAAACACCATCTTCATGACGCCGACCGAGTATTATAACCAGCTCAACGGTGTGTCGAGCGTATTCCCGGAAAACAGCAAATATAATAAGGCAGCTAACCCGGGCGACTTCGCTGTTACCATGACGCTTAACGGCAACACGCTCACTTCTGTTTCCAATAACGGGACAGAGCTTGTCAAGGATACGGATTACACCGTAGACGGCGACACCGTACTGCTTAAATCCGACTATCTGATGTCGCTTGACAAGGATACCTATACATTTACATTCAAATTTAGCGCAAAGGACGACGCTGTGCTTACGCTGAAGGTGATTGACCCAAGCACTGAGCCGGTCAAGGTCATTCTTGATGGCGAGATGATGACATTTGACGTAGAGCCGACCATCATCAACGACCGGACGATGGTTCCCTTCCGTGCGATTTTTGAGCAGATGGGTGCGACCGTGACCTGGGACGAAGAAAATAATACCGCTGGGGGCCAGCTTGACGAAACAACGGTTAGCCTGCCGATTGACAGCACGACCGCATATGTGAATGGCAAGCCGGTTGAGCTCGACGTTGCAGCAACGGTCATTGACGACCGTACGCTGGTTCCGCTCCGTTTCATCGCGGAAAACTTTGGCGCAACAGTAAAATGGGATGAGGAAACCCGCACGGCGAAGATTACCTCCGGTCCGGTTAATACAATTCTCAAAGATGGCGAGTTCAAGGGCGGCGGTCTCCCGGTTGTTTCAACTAAGAGCGTGCTGAAAAATTATACGAAAGAGCTGTTTACCATGGACGGCCAGATTGTTCCGGACGACCGTTGGGACGCAGAAGGCAAAGGCGTTTGGATTCAGTACGAGCTTGACGACATATACAACATTGACAGCGTAGCGCTCGCATGGTATAAGGGCAACGAACGGAAATCCAACTTTGAGATTGCCGTATCAGAAAACGGCGTTGATTATACGACCGCCTTCACAGGTGTGAGCGGCGGTACAACCGACCAGCTTGAAACCTATACCTTCACACCGGTCAAAGGCAAATATGTCCGCGTAATCTGCAATGGGAACGACTCCGCCGCTTCCTCCAGTTGGAACTCTCTGCTGGAAGTGGAGATCCACGGCAGCAAATAATACTGGTTAGGAAAGGAGGACCAATAATAGTATGAAGAAGAGAGCAAAAATTATTGCATTGCTTTTATGCGTTCTACTGGCGCTGACTGCGTTTCCGGCCACCGCCGGCGCAGCTACGGCAGACCGCTACAAACCAATCGTCATTTTAAAGCTGGACGATTTAAACACAAATACGGCAAACGGTTTCCAGACTGCGTTTGAAATTGTACAGGAAGAGGGCGTAAAGGCCAGCTTCGGCATCATCGGCAACTCGCTCGAGGACGATGGCACGAAGCAGTCCTACTATGACAAAATCAAGGAATGGCACGACGCCGGAATCGAAATCTGGCACCACGGCTATGTCCATTCAGAAACGGAATACCACGGCAGCGACTATGACTCGCTGTATGAAAGCTTTAACAAAACAGTACAACTTCTCAAAGACAAGTGTGGAATCACGGTGACGTCTTTTGGCTCGCCGAACAACAACAGCGACGCGACAACGGCGCAGATGATTGACGAGAAGTTCCCGCAGATCACGAATGTGATGCTGTCCGCCGATTATGGAGAGCACGACTTCCTGCGGCTGCCGACCCGGGCCAACATTGAGCCGGCGACCGGCGACGTGGACTATGAACATTTTCTCGAAAATTATGAAAAGCTGAAGCGTTCTCCCTATATCATCTTGCAGGGGCATGCCGGCATGTGGGATGAGAATGATTTGTCCGAGTTTAAGAAGGTACTTACTTTCTTAAAGGAGCGGGATTCCGTATTCATGACGCCGTCGGAATATACGGAATATTACCGCGAGCAGGAAGCAAACCCAAGCCCGGAGCCGGAGTACATCGACGTTATGCTCAACGGCAGCTATATGGAGTTTGAAGATACTGAGCCGGTTATGATAGACGACCGCGTGCTCGTGCCGTTCCGCGCAATCTTTGAGGCGCTCGATGCGGACATCACCTGGGACGCAGACACAGCAACTGCAACAGCGGTTAGAGGCGACAACACCGTTGTCATTACAGAAAACAATACAACTGCGTACTTAAACGGCGAAGCGGTGGAGCTCGATGTTGCGGCAACCATTGTCGGTGACCGGTTCGTTGTACCGATCCGGTTCGTATCTGAGTCGCTCGACCAGGTCGTATATTGGGACGAGCCGAATACTACCGTAATCATTGTCAGCAAGACGGAAAAGCCGTATACGCTGCCGGAGGGCGCAGTCGAAATTAAAGACTGCACATTCAGCTCCTTCTTCGAGGATGAACTGGGCTACTTCAGCTATGACGGCGATGTGGATACGCTCTGGTCCTGTGAAGGCAACCCGCAGTGGATTTGCTACGATTTGGGCGAGTCGACCACCATCAGCAAGGTGTCCATTGTATGGAACAAGGGCGACCAGCGGCAGGCCATCTTCCGCCTCGAAACGTCTGAGGATGGGGTAAACTTTACAACCGTACACGACGGCAAAGCGTCGGGTACGACAGCGGGTTACGAAGATTATACGCTTGAAAATGCGAAGGGCCGCTACTTCCGCGTTTACTGCATGGGCAACAGCTCGAGCGCGTGGAACGCAGTCAAGGAGATTATCATTTACAAATAATTTTGCACCATGTAAGGCCAACAGGCGAAACGCTCGCCTGTTGGCCCTTTAATTGTAAAAATTAGTTTATTTCTCTTGCTATTTTCGGTAAAAAAGTTTATAATATAGTTTCAAAAGGCCGTATGGCCTGTACTGGAAAATGCGATTTACGGGAGGGTATTTTTTATGTCAGTTTTAGTAACGGGCGGCGCCGGTTATATCGGCTCGCATACGTGTGTCAAGCTACTGGAGGCCGGCTACGACGTTGTTGTTTTGGATAATCTCTCCAACAGCAGTCCGAAGGCAATTGGCCGGGTGGAAGAAATCACGGGGAAAAAAATCCGGTTTTACGAGTGCGATATTCTGGATAAAGCAGGTATGCGCACGATTTTTAAAGAAAATACAATCGACTCGGTGATTCATTTTGCCGGGCTGAAAGCCGTTGGAGAATCCGTGGCTGTACCGCTCAAGTATTATGAGAACAACATTGCTGGAACGGTCTATCTGCTTGAAGTTATGCAGGAGTTTGGCGTAAAGAAAATTGTGTTCAGCTCGTCGGCCACCGTGTATGGTATGACGGATAAAATGCCGCTGACGGAAGACCTTCCCACCTCGGCAAACAGCCCCTACGGGCAGACAAAGCTGATGATTGAGCAGATTTTGCAGGACCTTGCCGTATCGGACAAGGACTGGGCAATCTCGCTCCTGCGCTACTTTAATCCTGTGGGTGCGCACGAAAGCGGCAGGATTGGTGAGAATCCGAAAGGGATTCCGAACAATTTGATGCCCTATATCACGCAGGTCGCGCTCGGCAAGCTGCCGCAGCTCAGCATTTTCGGCAACGACTACCCGACAAAGGACGGCACCGGCGTACGCGACTACATCCATGTTGTCGATTTAGCGGACGGTCACCTCAAGGCGCTCGACAAGCTTAATACCACGAAGGGCGTTTTGATTCACAATCTCGGCACGGGCGTTGGCTACAGTGTGCTGGATTTGGTAAAGGCCTTTGAGGAAGCAAACGGTGTAACAATTCCATACAAGTTTGCACCGCGTCGCCCCGGCGATGTGACGGTATGCTATGCAGACCCGACAAAAGCGAAAACCGAGCTCGGCTGGGAAGCAAAAAAGTCGATTGTCGACATGTGCCGTGACGCCTGGAACTGGCAGAAGAACAATCCCAACGGATACGACGATTGAGCAAATGGAGAGATAAACCGTGCCGCAGCATATCATTGTGTTAGATTATGACCCTATATGGAGGAAAAGCTTTCAGGAAGAAGCGGGAAAAATCAAGTCGATCCTGAAAGATAACTGCGTGGCTGTCCATCATATCGGGAGCACGGCCGTCCCCGGCCTGGCGGCAAAGCCGATCATCGACATCATGCCTGTTGTAAAAAGTCTGGCAGAGGTCGACCGCGTTTCGGCCGAATTTGAGGAAATCGGCTACGAATACCTTGGGGAATTCGGGATAAAAGGAAGGCGGTATCTGCGAAAAGGCGGGGACGAGCGGACGCACCAGATTCATATATTTGCCGAAAACGATACGGAAAATATAGACCGCCACCTTGCGTTCCGCGATTATATGCGGACGCATGAAAAGGAACGGGAAGTCTACTCCCGGCTGAAAAAGAACCTTGCCCGCCGGTTCCCATGGGACATCGACGGATACTGCGACGGGAAAGAAGCGTTTGTAAAAAGAATCGAAGCGTTGGCGCTGTCCGAATATAAAACCAAATATAATATTTGATTACAAAAAAGAAGGCGGAAAATTCCGCCTTCTTTTTATTCGTCTATCGAATTATTTCTGTCTGTCGTATGCAGCCTGATATGCCGCAAGCAACTCGTCGAGCCCTAACGACTTCAGGTCAGCAATATATTGATCCCATGTCGCGTCAACGTCCTTGTTGCCCATAATCCAGTTTTGCTGCGTTTCCTTTGTGTATGTTGAAATATCCGTTCCCTTGGAAGCAATAATTCGCTCTTCCTCTGTTGTATACGACAGCGACGGGAACGCCTTTACCGTCCACTTATTGTCCGCATACTCCTTAAAGCCTTCTGCCGCTTCTTCCGTCATACCGGCGATTTCCGGCCCCAGTTCTGCAAAGTAACCAATCTCCTGTCCACCAATCGTACGCATATAATTCGGCGCGCCGCCTTCGTAGCTCATTACCAAATCCGTATACTTCAGCTCGCCGTTTTCATTCGTATAATGTGTGCCTTCCACACCCATCGCGTTGAGCAGGCTGCCCTCTTCCGTATACCAGAAGTCAAAATACTTCATGGTTTCCGGCACATGTTTATTGTCTTTGGAAATGCCCCAACCGATGCCTGCCGTCGCATTGCGCGCAAACTGATTCTTAACGTCGCCATCAATATTTTTTATCGGCGCCATAACCGCAATATGGAAGCCCGGTACCTTATCTTTTTCAATTTCGTTAAACGACATCGTCGAGCTGAACCAGTCGTTGGTCGCACCGCCATTATCATTTCCAAAAAGCTGTTCACGCGGGTTCTGCCGTGTAAAGATTTCCTGGTCAATCAACCCCTCGGCATACCACTTCGCCAGTTCCTTCATCGCAGTCTTATACCCTTCCGTTGTACGTACGCAGAACACATTCCCATCCTTATCAATCGCGAAGTCTCCGGCAGTCGAATACGCCCCGTTGCCCGGATTCCAAAGTGATGTGAGCTTATCTACACTCTGGTGGCGATCAAAGTATGGAACCTCATCCTTCTGTCCATTCCCGTTCGGATCCTGCTCGCGGAACGCCTTCAGCACATTGTAATACTCGTCAATGGTCGTCGGCACTTCCAGCCCCAGCTTATCCAGCCAATCCTGCCGGATAAACCAGCCCTGTGCCGGGCCGGAGTCGTCACGCAGGCACGGTATGTAGTACAAGTTGCCGTCCGCAGCCAGCGAAGCCTTTTCATACTCCGGATGCTCGTCAAACATTGCCTTGATATGCGGCGCATACTGATCAATCAAATCCTGCAAAGGAATCAGTGCACCCTCAGACCCCGCTTTATTTAAGTTTTTTGACTCCCCATGTATAATATCGGGAAGCGGACTGTTCGTCAGCATGGTATTAAACACCTGGTTTGAGTCCGTCGAAGCGCTCGAAGCCGTACCTTGCAGCGTAATATTCGTCCGTTTCGCCGCTTCCTGATAAATCGGCCATTCGTCATCAAATACGTTGGTGTTCCAGAAATGCATGTGAACCGTCAGCGTAAGCGGCTCCGCAGATGCCAGCGTCCCCTCCAGTTTTGTTACATCCTGCGTACTGCCGCCGCTGTCTGTCCCTCCGCTGCACCCCGCCAGCATGAGCGCCGCAAGCCCGCCAGCAACCGCAGACATGAAAATCTTCCTCTTTTTCATTTCCCTTTTCCACCCTTCTTATATATTTTTATTCTTTACTCTCCTATATATATCCTATAAAAATTTTATATAAATTGATATCATTTTACATTATTTACACCAAAAAGTAAATACCGAAATTTAATTCGTTTTATTTTTTGTGCAATTTTACAATGCTGTGTAGCCGCTTTCAATTTTAACCGGCTCTCCGTCTGCCTCAATCCAGACGCTGCACGCGGATGGATTGTAGACGCCTTTATTGTCCACGCGGAATTTCAGATTGCGTACAGCACGGATATAGTCTGCGACTTCAATATTCGTTGCATACCAAACGTCATCTTTCCCGCTGACGCGCTTCAAAAACTCCTCCATCATATCCCAATTCTTGTCATTGTCAAACTCATAACTATGTCCCCATACATAAAACAGAGGCATATTCTGCCACCGCGGCTCTTCAAACATTTCCACACAATCCATCGCCTGCTTGTGATGGCAGGTGGGATGCCAACACAAAAAATCTTCCGGCAGTGCCAGCGTGTGGTGTGCCGCCGTCGTTCTGCTGTACTCAATCCCCAGAAGCGGCAGCGCCGTCAACACGGTATCATTATATGTACCAAATGGATAAGACATGCCGCGGACAACATACCCCGTAAGCTGCTCCAGCTTTTCCCGGTCACAGATAATCTGTTCCCGGAGTGTGCCGGGTGTAACGTAACGCAGGTCTGGATGCGTCGACGTATGGGACGAAACTTCATGACCTGTATACAGCGTCTTAACGTCAGCCTCCCTCACCTTATCGGGATTCGGCCTTTCCTCGCATGAAAGTGTGTCCGAATTTAAGTGAAACGTCCCTCTTATGCCGTAACGGTTCATCATCTCGACTAACCGGTAGTCGGCATACGGTCCATCATCATAGCTCAGCGTAAGCGCGCGCTTTTTTCCCTCCGGGTAACGATTTAAAGATATTTTCATGGTATTCTCCTCCTTCTTGCTGTATTGTATCACTCTATATAGACAGACGCAAGAATTTTTGAAAAAAATATACGATTTGTACAAAAAAAGGGGTTCCGGTATGGAATCCCTTTTTGAATGATTCGTATTTCGGTTACCGCATGCGGAGCCGTACATTATCCGCAATCATGGCAATAAACTCGCTGTTGGTCGGCTTTCCCTTTTCTGAATTAATGGTATAACCAAACAGCTTTTCCATTGTTTCTGTTCGGCCGCGGTTCCATGCAACCTCAATCGAATGCCGGATTGCGCGTTCTACACGGCTGGGCGTTGTTTTGAACTTCTTAGCCAAGTCGGGGTAGAGTTGCTTTGTAATGTGGTTAATCACTTCCATATTGTCAATCGCCATCAAAATTGCGCTGCGGATGAACTGATAGCCCTTGATATGCGCCGGTACGCCAACCTCGTGGATAATATTCGTTACAATCATTTCGAGGTCTTCGCGGTCGTACCGCTTTTTCGGCTCGTCGCTGAATACCGTTTTCTCCCGCTTTGGTGCAGACACCGCCTTATCAGACGAAAGCGCCGGAGCCGTTCCGCCAAATTCCCGAATCCGCTCCGTCAGAGAATCAAGCTCAAACGGTTTGAGCATAAAATACTGTGCGCCAAGGTCGGCCGCCTTTTGCGTTGCACGCTCCTGCCCCACGCCGGACAGCATCATACAAACCGGCTCTTTGTCGAGGTTTGTATTTTTAATTTTCTTTAATACGCCAAGCCCGTCAATATAGGGCATAATCATGTCGAGCAGAACAACGTCGGGTTTTGTCTCTTTTATCATCTCAAAGGCCTCACGCCCATCGTGCGCAATCCCCGTGACCGTAATGCCTTCTTGATTATCCAGATAATCCTTCACAGATTTTACAAATTCCTCACAATCATCCGCCAATAAAACCGAAATACTGTTCTCCATTTTCCCCGCTCCTAACTGTAATATTTTTCCTGCCAGTATAATATCACACGTTACTCTAAAATGCAATAGTTTTTTGGCAAAAATTACAAAATTTTTCCAAAGTGGGATTTTGCACAATTTGTCAGTCAAAAAATTGGTACTTTTTTCTTGTTCCAGGAATATTTATCCATGCTACAGACTATACTTATAGCGTATGAATACGATACAAAAGAAACAAAGAGGGGGACAATCTATGTTTTTCTTTCAGGGAAGCATGCATTCCAACACAGCAAAATCCGAACAGCGTCAGAGGCAGAACCGGGAACATACCGAGCTTCTGCAAAGCATTGCGCGGGCGAAGCTTGAGCTTGAGGTTGCAACACAAAACTTTTCCTATGTGACGGACCCGCTCCTGGTGGATGTGTATACCTATCAAATTAAAGCCGCGCAGGCAAAATACCGCTATCTGCTGCAAAAGGCGCGGACTTTGAACATCGCACAGGAGGAGTATACAAAGGCGCCTTTTTCGGGGCGTACTGCACAGCTATAGAAATGAATAAACTGAGGGGGCATTTTTGTGACGTGGAATTTTACAACCATTGCACTGCTGATTGTGGGGTTTGCCGTGCTGTATCTGCTTGTGTGGATATTCATTAAGCCGGTAAAATTTTTGCTTAAAATTGCGGCTAACAGCGCCGTTGGCTCGCTCTTTTTAGTCCTGTTTAACTATGCGGGCAGCCTGTTCGGCCTCAGCATTGGCGTAAACCTGTACTCCGCGCTTGTGTGCGGACTGCTCGGCGTACCGGGTTTTTTGCTCCTTCTATGCAGCAAATGGCTGATTGTATAAGTTATAATTTTTAATAAATTGTAAATTAGCGCCGTTTTGTATTGTTTTTTCTCCAATATCGTATATACTGAATATAGCGCAGAAGTGAACAGCCATGTGGAGGTATATACATGTATTGTAAATCATGCGGCGCCGAAATTCCGGATGATGCAACCAGGTGCAGCCAGTGCGGCAATAACCCGCACGATGCGTCCAAGCAAGAAGTTCGGCGCGTTAAACCGGAGTATGAATTTGTACATGCCAAGTCCCGCCTGCTTGCGGGGCTGTTGCAAATTTTCTTATGTTTTTTAGGAGCGGGTAGGTTTTATCTCGGCTATGTGACCACCGCCGTATTACAGATATTTGTCACGTTTATCACCGGGGGTTTTGGTGCAATCTGGCCCATCATTGACGGCGTGATGATTCTGACCGGCAGCGTGCAGACCGACGCAAAGGGCCAGCCGTTGGCATGACAAAGGCAATAATCAGATAAATATAAAAAAGAAAGACTTTAAAAGCCTTTCTTTTTTATTCGTCATTTGCCCCTGCTTTCAGCTTCTCGCTCTGATCCGCAGTAATGAGCGCGTCAATAATTTCGTCCAAATCGCCGTTTAACACCGCCTCCAGCCTGTGCAGCGTCAATCCAATGCGGTGATCCGTCACACGCCCCTGCGGGAAATTATACGTGCGGATGCGCTCGCTCCGGTCGCCCGTGCCGACCTGGCTCTTGCGGTTCTGCGCAATTTCCGCATTCTGCTGCGAGCTGATTAGGTCATAGAGGCGCGAGCGCAAAATCTTCATCGCCTTATCCTTGTTTTTGTGCTGCGACTTCTCGTCCTGGCACGAAACGACAAGTCCCGTCGGAAGATGGGTTATCCGTACGGCAGAATCCGTCGTATTAACGCACTGTCCGCCCGGACCGCCGGCGCGGAACACGTCGATTCGCAGGTCATTGGCGTTGATTTCCACTTCCACTTCTTCCACTTCCGGCAAAACCGCCACCGTAACTGTCGAAGTATGGATACGCCCGCCTGACTCGGTCGCCGGTACGCGCTGGACGCGGTGGACGCCGCTCTCAAACTTGAGCCGGCTGTACGCCCCCTGCCCTTCTATGCTGAACGAAACCTCCTTATAACCGCCAATGTCGGTTTCATTCGAGTTCATGATATCGACCTTCCAGTTCTTCGCCTCCGCGTACATGCTGTACATCCGAAGCAAATCCGCCGCAAACAGTGCGGCCTCGTCGCCGCCTGCTCCGCCGCGAATCTCGATAATGACGTTTTTATCGTCGTTCGGATCTTTTGGCAGGAGCAGAATCTTCAGTTCGTCCTCGCAGCGCGCAATGTCAGAGCGCGCCTGCTCCATCTCGCCGCGCAGCATTTCCTCAAACTCTTTGTCCACGCCTTCGCCGAGCATCTCCTGTGCTTCTTCTATCGTCTGTTTTGCTTTCTTATATTCCCGGTACTTCTCCACAATCGGCGTAATGTCGGAGTGTTCCTTGCAATAGCCGCGCCACGCCTCATTGTCAGCAATCACATCCGGGTCGCTGATCTTTTTGCTCAGTTCCTCATACCGTTCTTCTATGAAGGCCAGCTTGTCAAACATGGCATCCTTCCTTCCTGCCCGCAAGATAGGCAAACTCAAATATATTCTCTCTCTATTGCGCTGTCAATCAAAATCGGGTTACACTCGAGGCGGACCGGGTCGCCCACCTCGGCCTCGACGTCCGTAATATCGGCAATTACATTGAACATGCTAACCCGCCCAAGCAGGCGGCACCGTTTCCCGTTCACAGACACATAAATCGCATTGTCACGCACAAACGCCATGACATCGGCGTAAATGTAGCGTAAAATGTCCAAAAGCCGGAAAGCATCGTTGCTCTTTTGTACGCCGAACCCGTCCTTATACCCCACCGGTATGACGGCGACCGTCGTTTCCCGCTTTGTCCGGTACGTGTTGGCATAGCCAATGTTGTGCCCCTTTGGGAGCGTCTTTTTCTCACAAATGCAGCTCTCCAGATAGGCAATCTTTTCAAGTCCAAGCGTATTGCGGACGGGTAGCCGGCCCAAAAACGCTGACCCGACCCGCACGGCATTCAGATACATGTCCGGGAAGCGTAAAAACGCGCACGAATTGCAGATATGCTTCAGCTTAAACATATATCCCGCCTGCTCCAACTCCGCCACAGCGCGTTGAAACAGCGCAAACTGCGCCCTAGAGTGCTCCTCCTTACCAAATGCGTCGGACAAGTGCGTAAATACGCCCTCAATGTCCACGCTTTTCATCTGCGCCAGCACCTGCTTTACCGCCACCATGTCATGGGGCAAAAAGCCGAACCGGCCAAAGCCCGTATCCAGGCAAACATGCGCGCGTACGCGCCTGTTTTGCTGCGACGCAGCAAGGTCAAGCACCAGCGCCGACTCCTCGCTCCCGACTGCGCAGATGATTCCGAGACGCACCGCCTCCTCTGCTTCGCGTAAATCGCACATCGGGGAAAGCAGGATAATCTCCGCGTCGATGCCGCCGTCACGGAGCTGCTTTGCTTCACAAAATTCACTCACAGCGAGCAGCTTCACGCCGTTTTGCAATAGTAGGCGTGCAAACTCGCAAATGCCCAGCCCATAGCCGTTGCCCTTGAGCATGGCAATAACCTGTGCGCCGCCCTTTTGGGCGTGTGATACAATCTTTTGTATATTCTCAGTCAGCGGCTTTTTCTGTATGATCAGCTTTTTCATGGTTTTGTTCACCCGTCTTCACTTTATCCGGTAGCAAATCCTTGTTCTTGCGCAGAAACAGTCTTCTGCGCAGCTCACGGTACGCCCGCTCGCCCTTTTCAATGAAGAAGTACATAAACGGATTAAACACATAGTCGAGCGCGCCTACAAACTCCACAAAATCGCCCGTGAAGCCCTTCTTGAAGCGGTACAAACCGTAGAGCGGCTGCCCTTTGTTGAGGTCGCCCGACACGCCGCGGAAGTCGTAGATATCGCAGTGGTTTTCCACCGCCCATTTCATCATCTCCCACTGCATCAAGTAGTTCGGCATCAGGTTGCGGTCCTCGTTGCTGCTCGCACCGTACAGATACCACACTTTGTTGCCGTACAGAATCGCCACCGCGCCGGAGAGCAGCTTGTCGCCGTGATAAATCAGATACAGGCGCAGGCTGTCGCCCATTTCGTCGTACATCTTCTCAAAATATTCCAGCGAACGCGGAATAAACCCGTCGCGCACGCCCGTGTCCATCATCACCTTGCAAAATGCCGGTAAATCCTCTCTCGTTCCAATCCGGCACGTCACACCTTTCCGGATGGCGACGCGGACATTGTAGCGCGTTTTACTCTCAAAGCTTGCCAGCACCTCGTCCTCGGTCATATCCGTAATTGTTTTCCGGAATACAAAACGCGGCTGCACGCCCTCAAAATTCTTCGATTTATTAAAGCGGAAGCCCATATCCGCCATCTGTTTGCAGAATTTCTCGTCGTCCGCCGGCACGTCTGGGTCAATTTTGAGCACATAGCTTCTGTGCTTTTTCGCCAGCTCCTTTGCCCCGTTTACCAGCTCCCGAATCGTGTCCTGGTCGTAAATATCGCAAACCGGGCCGCGCGGCGAATACATAATCGTGAGCGGGAAAAACGGGATCTTCCGAATCAAAAGCGACATCGAACCCTTGATTTTGCCCTCCTTGTCCTCCGCAATCAGGATTTCATTCTTCCACATATCCTTGACTTTCGCCCACCGGAGCGACTGCAAAAAGTGTCCCTTTTTATTCTCCTGTAAAAACTGTTCGTATTCCTCATACCGGTCGGGTGTAAGAAGCTTCATGCCAAATTTCCTCCGTTTCGGGCACGGCGCGCCGTGCCTTCTATAATAAATATTTGTATAAATTCTATCTGTAACCAAAACATATTTATTTTATATCAAATATGCAGCAATGTCAATCTCTGCTGCGGATTTATACGCTTTTTCTCGCTGCGCAGCCATAAAAATAAGGCTTTCGCAACTGCCAAAGCCCCATTTGTTCTCTCTTTTTAGCCAGCCGTCTTAATCTCAACGTCAACCGCCTCAGTCAATCTTTGCTCAATCTCGTCCACTTCGGCTGCGTCTGCAAGCACAAGCTCACTGATTAGAATCTGCTTCGCATTGGAAAGCATCTTCCGCTCACCGGTGGAAAGTCCCTTCTTCCGGTCGCGATACATGAGATTTTTCACAACATCAAGCACCTCTAAAATATTCCCGCTCTTGAGCTTTGCCATATTGTCGCGGAAGCGCTTGTTCCAGTTTGTGTCCTCTTCACTCGTATGGTCGCGGAAGCGTTCAAGCACGCCGCGCGCCTCCTGCGTCGAAATAATGTCACGCACGCCAATCTCGTCAACATTCTTCATCGGTATCATGACCTTCATGTCGCCAGCCGGGATACGCATTACATAATACGAGTGTATCTCCCCCAATATCTCTTTGTCTTCAATCGCCTCGATGACCCCCGCGCCGTGCATAGGATACAATACCCTGTCTCCTATTTTGTAACTCACTCTATATCCCCTCCAAGCTTAAGCGGAAAACAATCCTTATCCACAAATGCTATTATTCCCCGCCTATACCTATATTATACTATACCAAAATCAAAAAGTCAAAGGCAAAAAACAAACAAAATTGCCGCGACGCAACAGGGACTATATAAAACAAAAAGAACTGCCTGTAGACAGTTCTTTTTGCTTAGGAAAATCACTGTATCTGTAAAGTTTGGATACGGTCAATCGTCCTGGAGCGCATCAAAGCCCGATTCCCCAGTACGCACCTTGATAACGTCCTCCACATCATAGACAAAAATCTTGCCGTCGCCAATATGGCCGGTATAGAGCGCCTTCTTCGCCGCCTCAATCACCGTCTTGACCGGCACCTTGCAGACTACGATTTCTACCTTGATTTTCGGTAACAGATGCATGTCGACTTCAACGCCGCGGTAATACTCCGGCGCGCCCTTCTGTACACCGCATCCGAGCACGTTCGTGACGGTCATTCCCGTTACGCCGATGTCGTTCATTGCCTCCTTCAGGGCTTCAAACATGCTTTGCTTTGTCACAATTGAAATTTTGGTGAGCTTCACATCTGAAGCAGAAGCCGTTCCCTCTGGCATCTGCCGCAGCTCAACCGGAACCGCCTGTTCAACTGGAACGGGGGCTTTTTCCATCTTTGCAGCCATCGGCCGAACCGCGAGGTCAGCCGCAGGCATAAAGTCTGCATAGCTGCTGACAAGGCCATGTTCTGTACTGTCAAGCCCGGCAATTTCCTCCTCCGCCGACACGCGCAGGCCAACCGTGTGTTTGATTGCAAAGAAGACAAGCGTCATCGTCACTGCAACCCATGCAATAACAGCCAGCACGCCGAGCGCCTGCACACCGAGAAGTGTAAAGCCGCCGCCGTAGAACAGGCCGGGTGCCGCCGTACTGTAGCCTGTCGAGAACAAGCCGACAAGCAGTGTACCCGTCGCGCCACACATACCGTGTACGCCGACTGCGCCAACAGGGTCGTCCACATGGAGCTTTTTGTCTACAAACTCAATCCCAAATACAACAACGAACGCGGCAATCAGCCCTATAATCGCAGCGCCCATAGGATCCACCGTATCACAACCCGCCGTAATTGCAACAAGGCCCGCCAACGATCCGTTGAGCGTCATGGATACGTCCGGCTTTTTATACCGTATCCACGTAATCAACATAGTTGCCACAGTCGCTACCGCCGCTGCAAGGTTCGTCGTTACAAAAATACTTGCCGTCCAGCCCGTTGTATTTACCGCTTCAAAAATATTGGATGCGCCTTCTACTGAAGCAAGGTTTGTCATAGAAACTGATGAGCCGCCGTTAAACCCAAACCAGCAGAACCACAGGATAAATACGCCGAGCGCGCCGAGCGTCAGGCTGTGACCCGGAATCGCTTTTGGCTTTCCGTTTTTATCGTACTTGCCAATTCGCGGGCCGAGGACTGCCGCACCAACCAGAGCCGCAACACCACCGACCATATGTACCGCCGTAGAACCGGCAAAATCATGGAAGCCCAGCTGCGAAAGCCAGCCGCCGCCCCAGATCCAATGTCCGGACACCGGATATACCACCAAACTGATGATAAAGCTGTACAAACAATATGCGCTGAATTTTGTACGCTCTGCCATCGCACCAGATACAATGGTTGCCGCCGTTGCACAGAATACAGTCTGGAAAATCAGCGTTGCAAAGTCAAAGTCACCGCTTGGTGTTACAAACATAGTGTCAAATCCTGGCACGCCGAACAGCCCCGCCACAGACGGTCCAAACATGATCCCGAATCCGACCAGCCAGTAGGTCGGCGTGCCAATCGCGAAGTCCATCAGGTTTTTCATAATGATGTTTCCAGCGTTTTTCGCCCGGGTAAACCCCGTTTCCACCATAGCGAACCCCGCCTGCATAAAAAATACGAGCGCCGCTCCCAGCAAAATCCAAATAGTATCAACCGCTGGGCTGAATACATTGAACAAATCCAAAGCATTGCCCGTCAATGTGATTGTTTCCGGCATAGCAATTCCTCCTTAAAAATAAAAAGTATAAATCTATGTTAAACTGCCGCCGTATCCGGTTTGCCTATACAGATAAAAAGGCGTGTATTTCAGACACGTTCCCATGTCTGAAATACACGCCTTTGTGTATGCTACGGTGCAGTTTTGTTTTTACACGCCGAACAGCAGGTCTCCGTAGGTCGGATACGGCCAGTATTTCTCCCCAACCAGAGTCTCAATCTCATCCGCCACAACGCGCAGCTCCTGCATAGCCGACAAAACATTATCCTTGTAATACATGGCAGTTTCCGCCGCGGCAGAATAGTCCTTCACGCCAATGAGCGCATGTTCAAGCGCTTCTGTCCGTTTATACAGGCTTGCGCTCAGCGCCGAAAGCTTCGTCACGAGCGCCTCTTCCGCCTCGCATACAGCCGTGCCCAACAGCGCTTTCTTCGCGGCTGCCGTTTCGGCAAGGTCTTTGGTATACGACATCACAGCAGGCATGATCTCCTTGCGCGCCATGTCGATCATGGTCAGAGCCTCGATATTGATGACCTTGCTGTAGTTTTCCAGCATAATCTCGCAGCGCGAGCGTACCTCCGCCTCGGTAAAAATCCCATGCTTTTCAAACAGCTCGATATTTTTCTCCGCTACAAAGTACGGAAGTGCATCCGGCGTTGTTTTGAGGTTTAAAAGCCCGCGTTTTTCCGCCTCTTTGACCCATTCATCCGAATAGTTATTGCCGTTGAAAATAATACGCTTGTGCGCATGGATTGTCGTTTTAATCAACTCTTTAACCGCTGCTTCAAAGTCGTCCGCCTGCTCCAGTTTCCCGGCAAACTGCTCCAGCTCCTCAGCTACCATCGTGTTGAGCAGAATGTTCGGCCCAGCCACCGAAAACGTGGAGCCAAGCATCCGGAACTCAAACTTGTTCCCGGTAAAGGCGAACGGCGACGTCCGGTTCCGGTCTGTCGTATCCTTTGTAAAATTCGGCAGAGCGTGGACGCCTGTTTCCATGATCGGACGCTCTCTTTTTTCGTAGGGGGTGCCGTTCTCAATCGCGTCCAGAATCTCCTCCAGCTCGTCGCCGATAAACATCGACACAATCGCCGGCGGCGCTTCGTTCGCGCCCAGGCGGTGGTCGTTGCCCGCGTTCGCCACGCTGAGACGGAGCAAATCCTGATATTCGTCGACTGCCTTGATGACCGCAGCCAAGAACAGCAAAAACCGAGTGTTTTTATACGGCGTTTTCCCCGGGTCGAGCAGGTTTTCGCCCTCGTCGGTCGACAGCGACCAGTTATTGTGCTTGCCGCTGCCGTTTACGCCGGCAAACGGCTTCTCATGCAGCAGACACACCAGCCCGTGTCTAAGCGCAACCTTTTTCATCACTTCCATAGTGAGCTGGTTATGGTCAGTCGCCACGTTTGTCGTACCAAAAATCGGCGCAAGCTCGTGCTGGGCAGGCGCAACCTCGTTGTGCTTCGTCTTTGCCAGAATCCCCAGCTTCCAAAGCTCCTCATCCAGCTCCTTCATATAGGCAACCACGCGCGGCTTGATTGCGCCGAAATAGTGGTCCTCAAGCTCCTGCCCTTTGGGCGCCTTTGCGCCGAACAGCGTCCGGCCGGTAAAAATCAAATCCTTGCGCTGGTCATACATTTTTTTGTCTACCAGAAAGTATTCCTGCTCCGGCCCGACGGTCGTAATGACGTGCTTCGCCGTCGTATTGCCAAACAGGCGCAGAATCCGCATCGCCTGCTTGTCGATTTCCTCCATTGACTTTAAAAGCGGCGTCTTTTTGTCGAGCACCTCGCCGCTGTAGGAACAGAACGCGGTTGGTATGCAGAGTGTTCCATCCTTAATAAATGCGTATGAGGTCGGGTCCCACGCCGTGTAGCCGCGCGCCTCAAACGTCGCCCGCAGCCCGCCCGACGGGAAGGAGGATGCATCCGGCTCGCCCTTGATGAGTTCCTTGCCGGAAAACTCCATGATAACCGAATCGTCGCCGTCCGGTGTAATAAAGCTGTCGTGCTTTTCCGCCGTAATCCCCGTCATAGGCTGGAACCAGTGGGTGTAGTGGGTCGCGCCCTTTTCCACCGCCCAGTCCTTCATCGCGTTTGCAACAACATTAGCAACCCCGATCTCCAGGTTTTTGCCTTCTTTGATCGTTTTTTGCAGTTCTTTATACGTTGCCTTTGGCAGCCGCTCGCGCATGACCTTGTCGTCAAACACTAAGCTTCCAAACAGTTCCGGTATGTTGCTCATAAAAAGACCTCCTCCAAAAATTATCCACAGACACCGCCCCCACTTAATAATATTAAGCGGTTAAACAAAGCGTGTGCAAAAAAACAAAGAAAGCGCCGTGAGAACAACCCTCACAGCGCCTTTGCTGTTTACATTTGCAAGTATACACCCATTTTTTCGCTTTGTCAAGACTTTTTTAAAATTTTCTCAAGTTTTTTTGCCGGTTTTGCAAGTTTTTCTTTATTATGTTTCATTTTTATCTGTTTTTTTAAGCTGTTCTCGGACAACACAAGAGTATAATGCAACAAATACATAATAAATTGCAAAATTTTTCATTTTTCTCTTGACAAAATTAAGTGAACAGGCTATAATACATTACAGAACAACGGCGTTCGCGGCAGAGAGCATTTTCTCTTTGCTGTGGAGCGCCGTTTTGCTTTTCTGAATAAGGAGGTCTTACCCATGAAGCGAGAGGGCGAAATCCGAATTCCTTCCGGCTGCGCCATATCCGGCCTGTTTTCCAAGTCAGGCAGGAGGCAGAGCGGCGAGGCGATCATCAAATCCATCGCGGTAATGCACGACCGTTCAAATGGGCTGGGCGGCGGCTTTGCTGGCTACGGCATCTATCCGGAATACAAAGATTTGTATGCGTTTCACGTCTTTTATGACAGCACGGAGGCAAAGGAAACGTGTGAAAAGTTTTTAGACCGCCACTTCGACGTTGTGAATCTGTCCAAGATACCAATTCGGAAAACAAAGGCAATCACCGACGAACCGCTCATCTGGCGCTACTTTGTTACCCCGCTGCACACGAAACTGGCCGACAGCCAGCTCGACGAAAAGGAGTTCGTCGTGCGCAGCGTCATCCGCATCAACACGCAAATCGACGGTGCATATGTGTTCTCGAGCGGAAAGAACATGGGCGTGTTCAAGGCGGTGGGCTTTCCGGAGGACGTCGGGACGTTCTATCGGCTCGATGAGTACGAGGGCTACTGCTGGACGGCGCACGGCCGCTACCCGACAAACACGCCGGGCTGGTGGGGCGGCGCGCACCCATTTGCCATGCTCGACTATTCGGTCGTACATAATGGGGAGATCTCTTCCTATGACGCGAACCGGCGCTTTATTGAGATGTTCGGCTACCAATGCACGCTTCTGACCGATACGGAGGTCATCACCTATATGGTCGACTACTTGCTGCGCAAACAGGGGCTGACGCTGGAGGAAATGGCAAATGTCATTGCCGCGCCCTTCTGGAGCACGATCGAATCAAAGCCCGCGCCGGAACGCGAGCGGCTGACCTACCTGCGCAACGCATTCGCAAACCTGCTGGTCACGGGGCCGTTTTCGATCCTGCTGGGGTTCGAGGGCGGCATGATGGCGCTCAACGACCGGCTCAAGCTACGCTCCATGGTGGTTGGAGAAAAGGACGACATGGTATACATTGCGAGCGAAGAGTGCGCAATCCGCGTAATTGCGCCAGAGCTCGACCGGGTTTATTCGCCGCGCGGCGGAGAACCCGTTATTGTCAAACTGGACGGAGGTGTGTTATAATGGCATTGGATTATTTTTACCCGCCCTATGAGGTCGTTCGCAATTTCGACCGCTGTATCAACTGCCGCCTCTGCGAGAAGCAGTGCGCCAACGAGGTACACCGCTATGACGAAGCAAGCGGCAAAATGGTAGCCGACGAGAGCAAGTGCGTCAACTGTCACCGCTGTGTAGCCGTATGTCCGGCGCGCGCACTGAAAATCGTAAAAACAGATCACGCCTTCCGCGACAATTCAAACTGGAGCGGGCAGGTCATTACGGAAATCTACCGGCAGGCGGAGAGCGGCGGCGTATTGCTCTCGTCCATGGGTACGCCGAAGCCGCTCCCTGTTTACTGGGATAAAATTCTAATCAACGCGTCGCAGGTGACGAATCCTTCCATTGACCCGCTCCGCGAGCCAATGGAGACCAGAACCTTTCTCGGCAAAAAGCCGGACCGAATCGAACGCGGCACAGACGGGAAGCTGATAAACAATCTCTCTCCGCAGCTCGAGCTTGCGGTGCCGGTGCTGTTCTCGGCCATGTCGTACGGCTCAATCAGCTACAATGCGCATGCGAGCCTTGCCCGCGCGGCGCAGGAGCTTGGCATCTGCTACAACACGGGCGAGGGCGGCCTCCACGAAGATTTTTACCCCTATGGTGCAAACACAATTGTCCAGGTAGCCTCTGGCCGGTTCGGCGTCCATGAAGCGTATCTGACAGCGGGTGCGGCGATTGAAATCAAAATGGGCCAGGGCGCAAAGCCCGGCATTGGCGGACATTTACCCGGCGCAAAAATCGTCGGGGACGTGTCGCGTACCCGTATGATACCGGAGGGCTCGGACGCGATTTCCCCTGCGCCGCACCACGACATCTATTCCATCGAGGATTTACTCCAGCTCGTCTATTCTTTAAAGGAAGCAACGAACTATACAAAGCCAATCATTGTAAAGGTTGCCGCCGTCCACAACATCGCGGCGATTGCGAGCGGCATTGCGCGGAGCGGAGCGGACATCATCGCAATCGACGGCTACCGTGGTGGGACGGGTGCTGCGCCGACGCGGATTCGCGACAACGTCGGCATCCCGATTGAGCTTGCGCTTGCGAGCGTCGACCAGCGTCTGCGCGACGAGGGCATCCGTGGGAATGTTTCCATCCTGTGCGGCGGCTCCATCCGCAGCAGCGCGGATGTCGTAAAAGCCATTGCGCTCGGCGCGGACGCCGTCTATATTGCGACCGCGGCCCTGCTGGCGCTCGGCTGCCATCTGTGCCGGAGCTGCCACGCCGGCAAATGCAACTGGGGCATTGCGACCCAGCGGCCTGACCTGGTGGCGCGGCTCGACCCGGATGTGGGGGCAGAGCGGCTTGTCAATCTGGTACGCGCATGGGACCACGAAATCCGCGAGATGATGGGCGGCATGGGGATTAACTCCATTGAGGCGCTGCGCGGTAACCGGCTGATGCTGCGCGGAGTTGGCCTGACGCAGAAGGAGCTTGATATACTTGGTATCCTCCACGCAGGCGAATAATCCAAAGAGGAAAAACTTCCGTCGCCGCCGGGCATATTTCGGCCGCGTACGGCCGTCTATATATTTACTTTCTGCTTTGCGCCCCGGATGGAGGGCGTGTCAAAAGAAAAATCGTATGCCGCGACCATCGGCGGCGGAATGGAGTAATGTGCTATGTTAACAGCAATTGTAGGAATTAACTGGGGTGACGAGGGAAAGGGCCGCATGGTCGACCTGCTTGCGCAGGAGCAGGACATCGTCGTACGCTATCAGGGCGGCAACAATGCCGGCCACACGGTCATCAACCACCTGGGCAAGTTTATTTTGAACCTGCTCCCCTCCGGAATATTGCGCGAGGAAATCGTCAACGTCATGGGCAATGGCATGGTAATCGATATTGCCCACCTGTGCGGAGAGATCGAGCGTCTTACCGCCGCAGGGGTCAAGGTAACGCCTGACAACCTGAAAATCAGCGACAAGGCGATTATCTGTATGCCTTACCATGTACAGCTCGACGGATTGGAGGAAGACCGCCTCGGCGACGCGAAGTTCGGCTCGACCCGGCGCGGGATCGCCCCGGTCTATTCCGATAAATATATGAAAAAAGGAATCCGCATGGGCGACCTGCTCGACCCGGAGCCGATGCTCGAGCATCTAAAGGGCGTGGTTGAGTGGAAAAACCTTACCGTTGCCGGTGGGTACGGCGCAGAGCCAATCAAGTACGAGGAGATGGCTTCCTGGCTCAAAAAATACGGCGACATACTCAAGCCCTATATCTGCGACGTGGGCGAATATCTCGAGCAGGCGGCGGAAGACGGCAAGCGGATCATGTTCGAGGCGCAGCTCGGCGCATTGCGCGACATTGATTTCGGCATTTACCCTTACACGTCCTCGTCCTCGACCATCGCGGCCTATGCGCCCATTGGCGCGGGGATACCGGGCCGGAAGCTCGATACAACCGTCGGAATCATGAAGGCGTACTCGTCCTGCGTGGGCGAGGGGGCGTTTACGGCGGAGCTGTTCGGCGACGAGGCAGAGGAGCTTCGCCGAGCTGGCGGCGAATACGGCGCTGCAACTGGTAGGCCGCGGCGTGTCGGCCCGTTTGACGTTGTGGCGTCGCGCTACGGCGTGCGCGTACAGGGGGCGGACTGCCTCGCCTTGACGAAGCTCGACATCCTTTCGTCTTTAAAGCAAATCCGTGTTTGCACAGGATATGAGGTCAACGGCACGGTCACCGACCGGTTCCCGACAGGCCACGCGCTCGACATTGCAAAGCCGGTGTTTGAAACGCTTCCAGGCTGGATGTGTGACATCAGCACCTGCCGCAAAGCGGAAAATTTACCCAAAGAGGCGCTCGACTACATCCACTACATTGAACAGGCAGTTCGCTGCCCAATCCGCTATGTTTCCGTCGGCGCAGAGCGGGAGGCATATATTACTATGCCGTAAGGCTATGTCGTAATCCGTGCGGACGAAACATCCTTTTTTGAAGGAGTGAAGTACAATGAACATTACTGCAAATGACATGCATTTTAAAACGCTCAACGACGCTGTTCGGCGCGCTCCGGACAAAGAAATTGTAATTGATCAATGCGTCGGACAGCGGTATATAGCAGACGGACTTGCCGGTAAGAAAATCGTCATAAACGGCACGCCCGGAAACGCGCTCGGTGCCTACCTGAACGGGGCAGAAATCATCGTGAACGGCAACGCACAGGAGGCGACGGGCGACACCATGAACGCGGGACGCATCCTCATAAACGGCAACTGCGGCGACGCAACCGGCTACGCCATGCGCGGCGGCAGCATCTATGTACGCGGCGACGTGGGCTACCGCGCCGGCATCCACATGAAAGCGTATCAGGATAAACTTCCTGTTCTTGTGGTTGGCGGCAGAGCCGGAAGCTTTTTGGGCGAGTACCAGGCCGGCGGCGTTATTATCGTCTTAGGGCTTGGGTGCGGCGGCAGCGTCCCTATCGGTCCTTTCTGCGGAACGGGTATGCACGGCGGCGCAATCTATCTGCGCTGCAAAGAAGCACCAGACAATTTGCCCGCGCAGGTGTCGGTTTCGCCCGCCACATCGGGGGATATGGCGGCAATCCGGCCCTATATTGAAACATTTTGCAAAGAATTTGGCGTGGATATCTCCGCAATTTTGCCGCATCCCTTTTATGTTCTGCGGCCAAACACCAAAAATCCGTACCGGCAGCTTTACACACACAATTAAGACATGGTACAATAGAAACGGCAGGATACAGCATTGAGCGGGCAGAGCCAGCCTCTGCCCTTTTGAGAAACAGGCAAGCAGTGCCGGCGCTCCGGCGGAAAGGTTACGGTGACAGTATGAAATACAAAGCTTCCGAAGTGTTGCAGTTTGTGGCGGAGAACGACGTGAAGTTCATCCGGCTCGCCTTCTGCGACATCTTTGGCACGCAGAAAAATATATCCATCCTCCCGGAAAAGCTCGAAGACGCATTTGCGTCCGGAATCCCGTTTGATGGAAGCGCAATCCGCGGGTTTCAAAGTCTTACGCATTCGGATTTGTTTCTCTTTCCCGACCCTTCCACCCTGTCCGTGCTGCCCTGGCGCCCCGCGCAGGGACGGGTTGCGCGTCTCTACTGCGACATCCGCTATCCGGACGGGAGCGTGTTCGAGGGCGACTGCCGCCATATCTTGCGCGGCGCGGTAGAACGTGCGGAACGTATGGGCTATACATGCCAGGTCGGAACGGAGTGCGAATTTTATCTGTTCAAACAAAATGAAAACGGAGAGCCAACCAAAACGCCGCACGACATCGGCGGATACATGGACGTTGCCCCTGCTGACAAGGGAGAAAATATCCGGCGGGAAATCTGCCTCACACTTGAGGAAATGGGCATTGCGCCGGAAACGTCGCACCACGAACAGGGTCCCGGACAAAACGAGATTGACTTTCGTTTCAGCGGTGCACTGGAGGCGGCGGATAACCTGATTACTTTTAAAACCGTAGTCAAAACGGCTGCCGCCGGAAACGGCCTGTACGCTTCCTTTATGCCGAAGCCGCTCGCCAGTCACAGTGGAAACGGCCTGCACATAAATCTCTCCCTGCTGTGCGGCGGACGTAATATTTTTGATAAGGACGCCGAATACACGGCGGAGGCGGACAGCTTTACTGCTGGGATATTGGCGCGCATTTGTGAAATCACCGCATTTTTGAACCCGCTGACCAACTCGTATCTGCGGCTTGGCGGGAACAAGGCGCCCCAGTATGTAACCTGGTCGCACCAGAACCGCTTCCAGCTTATCCGGATTCCTGCGGCCTCCGGCGACCAGCAGCGGATCGAGCTGCGCTCGCCCGACCCAGCTTGCAACCCATATCTGTCACTGGCGCTTATTATGCACGCCGGGCTCGACGGAATTGAGCAAAAGATGCCGCTCCAGCCGGAAACAGACCGGAACCTGTGCGAGCAGGATACTTCCTTAGCTATATTGCCGGAGCGTTTGGACGAAGCGCTCGTCTTGGCACAAGACAGCGCTTTTGTCTCTGCACACGTCCCGGAACTGCTGCTAAAAACATATATTGCCCAAAAACAAAGCGAGATTGCCCGGATAGCAGGTACAGACCGGCAGAAGGCAGAGCACGCCCTTTATTTTCACCGGATATAGCGTTTCAAAACGGTTGAAAGGGGGAAGCACCTCATGGAGCATGTACTTGTCGTTGCCGGGTCGGAAAAAGCGGCCAAACTGTTGACCTCGCTTTTGTCTTCACTCGATCTTGGGCCAGTTACAACTGTTGCAAGCGGAAGCGAGTCAAGGCGAATTGTCAATGAAACGGATTTCGATTACATATTTATCAACGCCCCCCTCCCCGACGAGTTTGGGCACGACCTTGCCATAACGCTCAGCCGGAAGGCAAATGCCAGCGTTATGCTTCTTGTAAAGGGGGAGGCCGCGGATGAAGTGTCCAGCCGTGTGGAGGAAAGCGGCGTTTTTGTCATGCCAAAACCAGTCAACCGCGCATTCTTTTTCCAGGCAGTGCGGCTGACCGTGACGGCGCGCCGCAGGCTGCTCGGCCTGCGGAAGGAAAACGTCCAGTTGCAAACAAAAATTGAGGAAATCCGTCTTGTCGACCGGGCTAAATGCGCGCTGATTCAATACCTGAATATGACGGAACAGCAGGCGCACCGCTATATCGAGAAGCAGGCCATGGACATGCGTATGACAAAGATGGAGGTCGCACAGGGAATTTTGAAAACTTATGAATCTTAGGCTTGCATTTTGTCTGAAAATAGTGTATTATTAAATATTGAGAAAAATATAAAAATTTGATTGTAGGAGGAGTGCCACACATGCAAGATAGCGCTTATTTGATTCTGGAAAACGGCACCGTTTTCGCGGGCAAGAGCTTTGGATACGCGGGCGAGACGATTGGCGAGGTTGTTTTTACGACTTCGATGACCGGCTATCTCGAGACATTGACCGATCCGAGCTTTTACGGACAAATCGTAACGCAGACGTTTCCTTTGATTGGGAACTATGGCGTGATTCCTTCCGATTTTGAAAGTAAAAAGCCGCATTTAACCGCATATATTGTCCGCCAATGGTGTCAGCATCCTTCCAACTTTCGCTGTGAGGGCTTGCTTGACACTTTTTTAAAGGAGCACAAGATTATCGGCCTGTACGGCATTGACACACGCGCGCTGACGAAAATTGTACGCGAGCACGGCGTGATGAACGCGAAGATCGCGTCCGGCCCGGCTGTTACGGACGAGCTGCTCACGGAGCTGAAAAACTTTCAGATTGTTGACGCGGTGCCGCATGTGACGTGCGAGGACGAGAGTACCTATACGCCGGAGGAGAAAAAACGCCGGGTTGTTATGTGGGACTTTGGTGCAAAGGAAGCAATCGTACGTGAGCTGGTAAAGCGCGGCTGCGAGGTTGTACGCGTACCGGCACAAACGAGCGCAGAGCGGATTTTGGAGCTTGCGCCCGACGGATTGATGCTGTCCAACGGTCCTGGAGACCCGGCAGCAAACCTGCCAATCGTAGAAGAAATCAAAAAGGTCATGCAGCATAAGATACCGACGTTTGGAATCTGCCTTGGGCACCAGCTTTTGGCGCTGTCGCAGGGGGCAGGCTCGGAGAAGCTCAAGTACGGCCACCGCGGGGAGAACCAGCCGGCTGTAGATACGGCAACCGGACGTGTATACATTACGAGCCAGAACCACGGCTATGCGCTCAAGTCCGACACGCTTCCGTCCAATGCGCGAGAGAGTTTCAGGAACGGAAACGACGGCACAAACGAGGGAATTGTCTACACAGACATGCCGGCCTTTTCGGTACAGTTCCACCCGGAGGCGGCGGGCGGCCCGCTCGACACAGAATTTTTGTTTGACGACTTTATGGAGCTCATAGATAAGGAGGGGAAGTAAATGCCGCTGAGAGAAGATATCAAAAAAGTAATGGTAATTGGCTCCGGCCCAATTGTAATCGGACAGGCTGCGGAGTTTGACTACGCGGGTACACAGGCGTGCCGCGCGCTCAAGGAGGATGGACTCGAGGTCGTGCTCGTCAACTCCAACCCGGCAACCATCATGACGGACAACGCTATGGCGGACAAGATTTACATTGAGCCGCTTACGCTTACGACGGTAAAGCGCATTATTGAGAAAGAAAAGCCGGACAGCCTGCTCTCCACGCTCGGCGGACAGACGGGGCTGACACTTTCGATGCAGCTTGAAAAAGAGGGCTTTTTGAAAAAGCACGGCGTGAAGCTGCTCGGTGCAAGGGTCGACACCATCGATAAGGCGGAGGACCGCCAGATGTTTAAGGATACTATGCTCGCGATTGGTCAGCCGGTTATCCCCTCTCTCGTCGTGACCGATGTAGAAAGCGCGGTCGAGTTTGCCGGCGAGGTCGGTTATCCGCTCATTATCCGTCCGGCGTTTACGCTCGGCGGCAGCGGCGGCGGCATTGTCAATAACGAAGAAGAACTGCGCGAGATTACGCACGGCGGATTAGAGCTTTCGCCGATTCATCAGGTATTGGTGGAAAAATGTATCTCCGGCTGGAAAGAGATTGAGTTTGAGTGCATCCGCGACAGAGCGGGCAACGTCATCACCGTGTGCAGCATGGAAAACTTTGACCCGGTGGGCGTACATACGGGCGACTCCATTGTAATCGCGCCTGCTGTTACACTGTCGGACAAGGAGTACCAGATGCTGCGCAGCGCGGCGCTCAGTATCGTGTCCGAGCTGCAAATCGAGGGCGGCTGCAACTGCCAGTTTGCGCTCCATCCGGACAGCTTTGAGTACGCGGTTATTGAGGTAAACCCGCGCGTATCGCGTTCATCCGCGCTCGCATCCAAGGCGTCGGGCTACCCGATTGCAAAGGTGGCGGCGAAGATTGCGGTGGGCTATACGCTCGACGAAATCAAAAACGCGGTCACAGGCAAGACGTACGCCTGCTTCGAGCCTGCGCTCGACTATGTGGTAGTCAAGTTCCCGAAGTGGCCGTTCGATAAATTTGTTTACGCAAAGCGCTCGCTCGGCACCCAGATGAAGGCGACGGGCGAGGTTATGTCCATTGCGCCGACCTTTGAAGAGGCGATTATGAAGTCCGTGCGTGGCGCGGAGATATCGCTCGACTGCATGAACATGCCGAAAGCTATGGAACTGACGGACGACGAGCTCGAGGCTGCACTGCACGACTGCAACGACGAGCGGCTGTTCATGGTCTACGAGGCGCTGCGCCGCGGCGTAAGCTGTGAGCACATTTTTGACATCACCAAAATTGATAAATGGTTCTTATACAAGCTGTTAAACATCGCAGAGGTCGAGAAGCGCCTGCGTACAGAAACGCTGACGCACGAGCTCTATGTAGAAGCGAAAAACACCGGCTTTCTGGACAGCGTGATTACAAGGCTGTCCGGCCAGAAGATTGAAACGCCGCTTGTTGCGGCATATAAAATGGTTGACACCTGTGCGGCGGAATTTGCGGCGCAGACGCCGTACTTCTACTCGACTTGGGACGAAGAAAACGAGGCGGCGGAGTTTATCGCCGAGCGGCACAGCGGCAAAAAGACGATTATCGTATTTGGTTCCGGCCCAATCCGCATTGGGCAGGGAATTGAGTTCGACTATGCGTCGGTACACTGCGTCTGGGCGCTCAAAGAGGCGGGCTACGAGGTTGTCATCGTCAACAACAACCCGGAGACCGTTTCGACAGACTTTGACACGGCGGACCGGCTCTACTTTGAGCCGCTCACCAAAGAAGACGTCATGCAGATTATCCACACGGAACAGCCGTACGGCGTTGTAGTGGCGTTCGGTGGGCAGACGGCGATTAAGCTGACCAACTTCTTGAGCGAACAGGGCGTCAATATTCTCGGTACATCGGCAGACAGCATTGACATGGCGGAGGACCGTGAGCGGTTCGACGAGCTGCTCGAGGAGCTGCAAATCAAGCGTCCACAGGGCTTCACGGTCATGACGTGCGAGGAGGCGCTCGAGGTTGCGAACAAGATTGGCTACCCTGTGCTCATGCGTCCGTCGTACGTGCTGGGCGGCCAGAATATGATTATCGCCTTTAACGACGAGGATATCGTCGAATACATGGGCATTATTTTGGAGCAGAACATCACCAACCCGGTGCTGATCGACAAATACCTGATGGGAACGGAGCTGGAGGTCGATGCAATCTGTGACGGCGAGGATATCCTTATCCCGGGTATCATGGAGCACATTGAGCGCGCGGGCATCCACTCCGGCGACTCGATTGCGGTGTATCCGGCGTTCAACATCAGTGACCGGATGCGCGACCGCATTATCGACTGTACGAAAAAGTTGGCGGTCAGCCTGAAGACAAAGGGGCTTGTCAATATCCAATACCTTGTGTACGACCATGAGCTGTATGTCATCGAGGTAAACCCCCGCTCGTCGCGTACGATTCCGTATATCAGCAAGGTGACGGGCGTACCGATGGTCGATCTGGCTACGCGGGCCATGCTCGGGGAAAAGATGAAAGACATGGGCTACGGCACAGGGCTGTACAAGACTTCACCGTACGTGGCGGTTAAGGTACCGGTATTCTCGTTTGAGAAGCTGATTAACGTCGACAGCCACCTCGGGCCGGAGATGAAGTCGACCGGTGAGGTACTCGGCATTGCACAGACGCTCGAGGAAGCGCTTTACAAGGGCTTGATTGGCGCGGGCTACACGCTCAAAAAGCATGGCGGCGTGTTCATCACGGTACGCAACAGCGACAAGGGCGAAATCGCCGACGTAGCAAAGAAATTTTACGACCTCGGCTTCAGCCTTTATGCGACAAAGGGTACGGCAGCGGTTCTGGAGCGTGCGGGCATCCCCGTGCGCGTTGTGGACAAAATCCATGAGTCAGATAACAATACGCTTGCGCTATTGGAGAGCGGGAAAATCAATTATGTCATTTCCACTTCGACAAAGGGGCGGATTCCAACGCGCGACAGCGTAAAAATACGGCGCAAAGCCGTAGAGCGCAACATCCCCTGCCTGACCTCCATTGACACGGCAAACGCGATTGCTGACAGCTTAAAGAGCCGTTACTCCGAAGTGTCCACAGAGCTGGTCGACATCAACCATCTCCGGAGCGAAAAGATGAAGCTGCGGTTTACGAAAATGCAGGGCTGCGGCAACGACTACATTTACTTTAATGTGTTTGACCAGGTGATTGACAATCCGGAGGGGCTCAGCGTACGCCTGTCCGACCGGCATTTCGGCATTGGCGGCGACGGCGTCGTACTGATTTGCCCGTCTGATGTGGCAGACGCAAAGATGCGGATGTTCAACCTCGACGGCAGCGAGGGCAAAATGTGCGGTAATGCTATCCGCTGTGTGGGCAAGTATCTCTATGACAACAAACTCGTCGATAAGCAAACGATTACGATCGATACGCTGAGCGGAATTAAGACATTGTCGCTGTATCTACGCGGCGGCGAGGTCAGCGCGGTTAAAGTCGACATGGGCAAGGCAATCCTGACGCCGAACCAGATTCCGGTTAAGCTTGGCGGCGAGGAGGTCATTGACCGGCCTGTTACAATTGGCGATACGCCGTACAACATCACCTGCGTTTCCATGGGGAATCCGCACTGCGTCGTATTCCTTGACAGCGTGGACACGCTCGACATTGAAAAGGTTGGCCCCATGTTTGAAAACAGCGAGCTGTTCCCCGAGCGCGTCAACACGGAGTTCATTCGTGTGCTCGACAGCCATACGCTGAAAATGCGCGTATGGGAGCGCGGCAGCGGCGAGACGTGGGCCTGCGGTACAGGCGCATGCGCGGCAGCAGTTGCTGCTGTGGAAAACGGACTCTGCCCGAAGGGAGAGGACATCACCGTAAAGCTGCGCGGCGGCGATTTGATTATCAATTACACTGACGAAGGCGTATTTATGACCGGTTCGGCAGTGAAGGTATACGAAGGGACCGTAGAGGTCTAACCAAGAAAATAAAAAGGACGGGAATTCCCGTCCTTTTTATTTTGTTTTATTTCCACTCCTCACGCAGGATGCTGTAGATCGCCAAATCGCACCGGCCCGCGTTATTCCTCCCGCGCTGGCGCAAAACGCCCTCTTTCGTCATCCCACACTTTTCCATCACTTTGCCAGAGGCGGGGTTACGCGTATCGTGCCGCGCTTCGATACGGTTTACTCCGACGCATGTAAACAGATATTCAATCACAGCCCGAAACGCTTCCGTCATAATGCCCTGCCCCCAAAACCTTGCGCTAAGGCAGTAGCCAATCTCAGCCGTTTCTTCCCTCTCATACAGGCGCACCACGGAAATATTTCCAATCGCCTCGCCGCTCTGCTTCCAAACAATGCACCAGTTGTATGTGTCTATCTTCTCCGCCTGCGCGCTCCAAAGCGACAAAAACTCTTTTGTCGCCGCTGCGTCCGGGTGCGGCGCCCACGTCACATACTTTGTCACCCCCGGGTCGCTCGCCCAATTATCAAACATATCCTGCGCATCCTCTACCGTAAACCGCCGCAGTATGAGCCGCTCCGTTTCCAGCCGGGCTGTGCCATGATGCTCCACACCGTTCCTCCCCTATCTCTTATATCTTCTGCTTCCATTTTCCGCGCGCAAAGCGCCCAATAAAGAAAATATCGCGGAATATCCAGTCGAGAATCATCGCAATCCAAACGCCAATTACGCCCATGCCAAAGCCAAGCCCCAGAATATAACTGAACGCTATGCGGAACAGCAGCATGGAGATAATTGCGATCCACATCGTATAGCGGACGTCGTTTGCCGCGCGCAAAGCATTGGGCAGCTCAAACGACTCCGGCCAGAATATAATAGAACAGGTGTTGTGAATTAAAATGATTATCGTGGCATACTGCGCCGTTTCCGCTGAGAGAGAATACAGCTGCAAAATCCACGGCAGACTGACGATGACAAACAAATTCGTTATCAAAACGGCTGCGTGCGAATACTTCAAAACCCGTTTCGTATAATAAACCGCCTGTTTGGTATCCCGTGCGCCGACGCATTGCCCGACAATCGTGATTAGCGACAGACCCATCGCCTGTCCCGGAATACACCCGAACGAGGCAAGATTGTTCGCCACAGCGTTCGCCGTAATCTGCATGGTGCCAAACATCGTCACAATGCTGAGGACAAGAATCTTACCAAGCTGGAAAAAGCTGTTCTCAAAGCTGTTCGGCACGCCAATATACAGGATTTTTTTAATCATGGCCCAGTCCGGGCGGAATTTTGTCTTAAAGTCCACATAAATCAGGTTCGAACTGCGCGCAATCAAGACTAACATCACAATTGCCGCAACAATTCTTGAAAAAAGCGTCGCAATCGCCGCACCGGCTACGCCCATGTTAAAACCAAAAATCAAAATCGCATTCCCGACTATATTAATCCCATTCATTAAAAGCGAAGTCAGCATGGAGATACGCGAGTTACCCATAGAGCGGAACAACGCCGCACAGGCGTTATACAGCGCCAAAAAAGGATATGACAATGCCGAATAAAACAGGTAGGTCAGCGCGTTGCCCATAACGTCTGCCTCAATCCGGCCGAACACAAGATTCAAAATCGGCCTTTTAAACGCAAGCGCAGCAATGGCAAACAGCAACGATACGACCAGCGTAACAAACAAAAGCTGAGAGGCCGACTGTTTAGCGCGGTCGCGGTCCTGCGCCCCGATAAACTGCGACGACACGACCGCACCGCCCGTCGCGAGCGCGGCAAAAATATTGATCAGCAAAATATTAATCATATCGACCAGAGAAATGCCGGACACCGCCGCCTCCCCAACCGATGAAACCATAATTGTATCGACCATGCCGACTGTGACCGCCAGCGCCTGCTCGATGATGAGCGGTATAATCAGCTTTTTGAGCGCCTGATTCGTAAACAGAGGCTGGTCGGGTATGTAACTACTTCGTTTCCACAACAAGTGTTCTCGCCTTCCTTATTTATTTGAAATGTTCAGGCCAAGTGCCCGCTTCAAATCGGACATATAAGCGGCCTGTTGCCGTTTCAGATATGCCTTCACAAACGGCTTTATAAAAAACTTTTTCGCCGTGACATTCTCGGTAAATTCAATTTCCGTCACCGCGCCGCACTGGTAAAAACGCCCTTCCCAACAACCGGATATGGTTTCGTTCTCCAGCTCAAACGCATACCGGTACATCGGTTCAAACACCGTAACCGTAAATACTGTTGCGATACCATCATTCGTATACTCGACAAACTTTTTGCCCGGCTCGATAACCTCGCACCGGCTGATGTCGCTGCGCCATGCCGTTTCCGTTAGGGAAGTCACAACCGCCCAGACGCGCTCGCACGGGCACGCCAAGAGTGCCCTTTTGGTAACTACAGGCATAACACACCCCCTTTTCAGCCTTGCGCAAGGCTTTTTTCCTTCCGTTCCCTTCCGACTCGCAAAAGCGCACAAAGTGCATCGTGGTCCTGCACCGCCAACGCGTCACGATATTGGGCCAAATGCCCCATAAGCGTATCAATTTCCTCCGTTAGCGCATCGGCGTTGAGCAAAAACAAGTCCGTCCACATAGTTTCGTCCAGCTTTGCCACCCGGGTCAAATCCTGAAAGCTGCCCGCGCTGAAGCCGCTCTGGTTAAACAGGCGTGGACTTTTTACGTACGCATTGGACACAACATGCGCAAGCTGCGACGTAAAGGCAATCGTTTCGTCGTGCTGCTGCGGCGTGGCGAGGACGACCCGCCCGAACCCCAGCTCCAGCGCAAGCGCACGCAGCGTTTCGAGCGCTTCTGAATCCGAACGTTCCGTCGGCGTAAGGATAAAGCTTGCGCCGTCAAACAGCGTGTCAAGCGCATACGCATAGCCGGAAAACTCCCGTCCGGCCATCGGGTGCGCGCCGACATAGCGGACGCCCGCCCGCATGAGGAGTTGCTCTACCGCAGAAACGACTGCGCCCTTTACGCCGCATACATCTGTGACAATACTGCCGGGACGAAACTCTGCCGCATGTTCCTGCAAAAAGGCAATCGTCTGGCGCGGGTGCAGGCATACGACCGTCAAATCCATGTCGCCGATCCGCTCCTCTTCCAAAAGGCCGCAGATTGCCCCATCGCGCAGCGCCTGCTCCACAACCGCATCAGAACGGTCCAATCCGTAGCATTTATGCGTCGTACGCTCGCAAATCGTTTTACACAGCGAGCCGCCAATCAGTCCAAGTCCTACTACACCAATGTTCATCATTTACCATCCTTCCATTCTACCATACTACGTTTCCAAAGAATCCTTTACAGTATAGCACAAAATGAATAAAACTGCAACTCCTGCGCCTGTAACAGCATACAAGTGTAGGTCATATACTATCGTGAAGGAAACTATAAGCAGGAAGAACGCCTATAGCGCCCTGAAATATAGATAGAAATGGAGTTTTGCTATGAAACAGAAACAGCTTTCCCTTGACCGGCTGTGCATTGGGCAGAACTGCCGCGTCACAGGGCTGGACGCAGTCGGAACCCAGCGGCGGCGTATGCTCGATTTGGGCCTTGTCGAGGGAACAAACGTAGAAGCTCTGCACAAAAGCCCGTCCGGCGACCCGGTCGCATACTTTATCCGCGGCGCAGTCATCGCTCTGCGCGGCGAGGACGCAAAAAAGGTCCGAATTGAATTTGAAGAATAGTGCCGACTTAAAATCTGGTACAGAGGGAGGATGCGGATGGAAGAAAAACGAGCCTACGCTGACAAATTAGACATCAAAAAAACCTCCGCACAGGACAAAATCATCGGGCTTGCCGGGAACCCGAACGTAGGAAAAAGCACCGTATTTAACCAGCTCACCGGCATGAACCAACACACCGGGAACTGGCCCGGAAAAACCGTCGCCAATGCGCGCGGGCAGTATACATATGGCGGCGTCAACTACATCCTTGTCGATATGCCGGGCACGTATTCGATTTTGGCAAGCTCGGCGGAAGAGGAGGTCGCGCGCGATTTCATCTGTTTCGGCGGCGCGGACGTAACCTGCGTTGTCGCGGATGCGACATGCCTGGAACGGAATTTGAACCTCGTGCTGCAAATTCTTGAAATAACGGGCAATGTAGTCCTGTGCGTCAATTTGATTGACGAAGCAAAAAAGAAAAACATCCAAATAGACCTGCAAAAACTGTCACAGACGCTCGGCATCCCTGTGGTAGGGACGAGCGCACGCAGCGGCAAAGGGCTAAAGCAGCTTTGCGAGGCCATCCAGGATACGTGCAAAGAAAACCGTCCCTGCCGCAGAATCGACTACGGAGACGTCATAGAATCAGCCGCCGCACAGCTTAGTAAAGGTCTTGGCCGCTTGCCACATGGAGGTTTGAGCGCAAGATGGCTGTCGCTTCGTCTATTCGAGGAGGACACTGCATTTCTTCACTCGCTGTCGGAATATCTGGGCAGAGAGCTTTCGGATGAGCTGGAGTTTCAGAATGGAATGCTGGCGGCAAGGGCTATTCTCGCCAGCGGCGGAGTCGAAAAAGAAACGATTCGGGACTGTTATGTATCCAAAATTGTGCAGGAAAGCGAGACGATTTATCGCACATGCGTCCGGACAAAACCGGACTATAACGCGCGCGACCGCAGGCTTGACCGTATTTTAACTGCAAAAACGACCGGAATCCCCATTATGCTGGCGCTGCTGTTTTTGATTTTCTGGATTACGATTTCCGGCGCCAACTACCCCTCCGAGCTATTATTTAGCATGTTTTCCTGGATTGAAGCACAACTCTGGGAGCTGTTTGCCAATGCGCCGCCATTCGTAGGCGGTTTGCTCGTCGGCGGGATGTACCGGGTACTCTCCTGGGTCGTATCGGTCATGCTGCCGCCCATGGCAATCTTTTTCCCACTGTTTACACTATTGGAGGATTTGGGCTATCTGCCTCGGATTGCATTTAATATGGATAAATTCTTCAAAAAGGCACATACCCACGGCAAGCAGGCGCTCACCATGTGCATGGGGTTTGGCTGCAATGCGTGCGGCGTGACCGGATGCCGGATTATCGACTCCCCGCGGGAGCGCCTGATTGCGATTTTGACAAATAATTTTGTACCGTGCAATGGACGGTTCCCTACCATGATTTCTATTATCACCATGTTCTTTGCAGGTACGGTCGCTTCGGCTTTTTGTCAGTCGCTTATATCAACGCTGATTCTGACTGGCGTTATCGTACTTGGCGTATTGGTGACTCTGTTGGTTTCCCGCTTGCTGTCTATGACTGTACTCAAGGGGATGCCCTCCTCCTTTGCGCTGGAGCTTCCCCCCTACCGTGTCCCACAGGTCGGGAAGGTCATTGTCCGTTCCATTTTAGACCGGACGCTGTTCGTGCTGGGACGGGCGGTCATGGTTGCCGCACCAGCCGGACTTGTCATTTGGCTTTTAGCAAACATTTACATAGGCGATTCGAGTATTTTGTCGCACTGTGCGGCCCTTCTCGACCCGATTGCATGGTGGTTCGGTCTTGACGGTGTAATATTGATGGCATTTGTACTCGGTCTGCCAGCCAACGAAATTGTCATGCCAATCATTATCATGACCTATCTTGCAACAGGAACGCTGACGGAAATGGATTCGCTTCAGGAACTGCATACTTTGCTCGTCAACAACGGTTGGACGTGGCTGACTGCCGTATGCACCATGCTGTTTTCGCTCATGCACTTTCCTTGCGCAACGACCTGTTTGACAATCAAAAAGGAAACCGGTTCGTGGAAGTGGACAGCAGCGGCGTTCGTCTTGCCGACCGGAATCGGCCTGCTCGCCTGCTTTCTCGTTGCGGGCATCGCCCGCCTGTCCGGTCTGGCATAAAGAAAACCTCCCAAACAAATGGGAGGTTTTATTTATACCTGTTTCAGCAGCGCAATCTCCTGCTCCGTGAGCAGCCGCACCTCGCCTTCTCTAAGCGATTCATCTAGCCTAACACCGCCCATAGCGAGCCGCTTAAGGGACAATACACGTTTTCCCACTGCCTCAAACATCCGCTTCACCTGATGAAATTTTCCTTCCTGAATTGTCAGGCGCACCGTACTGACCGCACCAGACTCTAATACGTAAAGCTCTGCAGGCTTACAGCGATACCCGTCCTCGAGCAAAATGCCGTCCCGGAACTGTTTCCGGTCCTCATCTCCAACGACGCCAGCGACCTCCACATAATATATCTTATCCGCATGATACCGTGGTGAGGTCAGCCGGTGTGCCAATGCGCCGTCGTTGGTCAACAGCAGCAGTCCTGTCGTATCAATGTCGAGCCGCCCAACCGGGAACAGGCCAAAGTGGCGGTACTGCGGCGGCACAAGGTCAAGCACGGTTTTATATTGTCTATCCTGCGTAGCGGAAACAACGCCGGCAGGCTTGTTGAGCATCAGGTATAAATACCGTCTATATAGCAACTCCGCTCCGTCCAGACAAATGTGGTCTGCTTCCTCCTGCACCTGCTGGGCCTCTCTTTTCGCCACAACGCCATTTACCGTAACACGCCCATCGCGGATAAACGAGCGCGTTTCTTTACGGCTTCCTGCGCCACAGTCGGCCAAATATTTGTCCAGCCGCATTCCACCCGCCTCCTTTTTCCGGTTTGAAATATAAAACAGGCAGAGGGAATCCCCTCTGCCCATATCGGATTCGTTTTGGATTACTCCGAATACTTCTCGCCAAATTCTTCGATTTTACCATTCTCCTTCAGCTCAGCAAGTACGTCGTTAATCTGGCCCAGAAGCTCGCTGTCGCCCTTTTGAACTGCAATTGCATACTCTTCCTGCTCGAAAGCGGCCGCATCCTCTACAATGGCAAGGCCCGGATTCTTGTTCACAAATGCCTGTGCCGGCGCAGAGTCAATCACAACAACGTCAAGACGACCGTTTACGAGATCCAGAACCGCGTCTGCGCCCTTCTTATACCGCTCCGGCGAATAACCCAGATCTTCCGTTACTGTCGTATCGCCTGTGTAACCAAGGATAACACCAATCTTTTTACCTTCCAGGTCAGCCGAGGACTTGATGTCGCTGCCTTCCTTTACAATCATAACCTGCTTTGCGCTGTAATACGTGTCCGAGAAGTCAACATTCTCTGCACGGTCCGGCTCTACTGTCATGCCGGCAGCAACAAAGTCAACCTTACCGGTTGCAAGCGCCGTAATCAGCGAATCAAACTCCATGTTTTCAATCTTCAGCGTCTTACCCAAGCTGTTTGCAATCTCCTGTGCAATTGCAACGTCGATTCCGTCAAACTTGTCAACCAGCCCCTGATCCGTTACATACTCAAACGGCGGAAACTCCGCATTTGTACCCATAACCAGTACATCTTCATCTGCTGTCGCAGGAGATGCCGACGGGCTTGCGCTCGGCGTTGCGGGCGTTTCGCTGCTGCAACCTGCAAATGCGCCTAAAACCAGGCAAACACATGCCAATAAAGCAAGAACCTTCCATACCTTCTTCATTTTCTTCATCCTCCTTAAAATATTACATAAGCAATTGCTTATAATACCTTGCTCAAAAACGACTTTGTCCGCTCATGCTGCGGATTTCCAAACAGTTCCTTCGGTACATTCTGCTCCAAAATGACGCCCTCATCCATAAACAACACCCGAGAGCCCACCTCGCGGGCAAATCCCATCTCATGCGTTACAACGACCATCGTCATGCCATCGCGCGCCAAATCCTTCATAACGTCGAGCACCTCGCCCACCATTTCCGGGTCGAGCGCCGACGTCGGCTCGTCAAAGAGCATGATTTCCGGTTCCATGGCAAGCGCGCGCGCTATAGCGACGCGCTGCTTCTGTCCGCCGGAAAGCTGAGCCGGATAAGCGTCCGCCTTTTCCAACAGGCCGACCCGGTCAAGAAGCTTTGCCCCCAGTGCAACCGCATCCTTTTTGCTCATTTTTTTAATCTGCATCGGCGCCAACGTAATATTGTTCATAATTGTCAAGTGCGGGAACAGGTTAAACTGCTGAAACACCATCCCCATCTTCTGCCGAATGCGGTTGACGTTTACCTTCGGCGCATTAATCAGCTCATCGTCGATGTAAATTTCTCCCTCGGTCGGAACCTCCAGCAGGTTTAGGCAGCGCAGAAACGTCGACTTACCAGAGCCAGACGGCCCAATCACAACAACAACCTCACCCTGCTCAATATGCTCATTGATTCCGCGCAGAACCTCTAATTTTCCAAAATGTTTATGTAAATTCTTAACTGTAATCAACTGCAACCAACCTTTCTTTTTCCAGCACTAACCCGTTACCGAACCTCCGACTTGCGCAGTCTACGCTCCACCAGCGCAAATAGCTTCGTGAGAATTTTAATCAGCAGGAAGTAAATAATTGCCGTCGCAATCAGTGGCATAAACGCCGAATAGGTACGGCTTCGGATGAAGTCGCCGCCCTTTGCAAGGTCCTCCAGCCCAATATAACCCACGATTGCAGTTTCCTTAATCAGAACGATAAACTCGTTAATTAATGCAGGGAAAATATTTTTCACAGCCTGCGGAATGATAATCCGAATCATAGTCTGCGCTTTGGAAAGTCCAAGCGAACGGCCTGCCTCCATCTGTCCGTGGTCAACGCTCTGTATCCCAGCGCGAATAATTTCCGATACATAGGCACCGGAGTTAAGGCCAAACGCTATACTGGCGATAATCCACTTATCCATCCGTGAGGATGCAAAGATAACGAAATATACTATCAAAAGCTGTGTAACCATTGGTGTGCCACGAATCACGTCCGTATACCAGCGCGCCGGCGTCGAAAGCCATTTGTTTTTCGACATGACTGCAAGCGCAACCACCACACCAATCGCAACGCCTATCACAACGGCGAGCAGAGAGACCTCTATCGTAACGCCCAGACCGTCCACAATATACATGTAACGGTTTTCTTCAATAAAATTCAAAATAAAATCCGCTTTGACAGCGGCAAACCATTCCAGTATTGCATTCCAAACCATCATAAACCAATCAGCCAAGCATTTCACCCCTTTTTATTTATCATACCATATCCCCGTTCGTTTTGCAATAGATTTTTGAAGCTTTTTGTATATTTATGCATTTTTACTCCCTTCTTATTCAAAAAAGCAGGCGGAAAAAATTCCGCCTGCTTTTATACCAACTATGAATTATTCCTTGTCCTTCGCAACTGCCATAATGTAACCGTATGCCCAGTGCTCCGGCTCCAAATCCGTATACTTCTGCGCCGCATCCGGTGTAGACTCAATATCCAGGATACGGTTCAGAACCGTTACAACCTCTGCTCTTGTTACATTGTCATCCGGCCGGAAGTTGCCATCCGGGTCGCCCACAATATAACCAAGTTTCGAAAATGCTGCAATGTACTTCTCTGCCCAGTGTCCAGCCTGCACATCTTTAAAGTTATGCGTTGCTGTGCCGCTCATGTCGAGATCCAGAGCCGCCGCCAGCATTTTTACAAATTCAGCTCTTGTAATGCTGCTGTTGCCGCCGAATGTCTTATTCGGATAACCATCAACAATTGCCGTAGCTGCAAATTTGTTAACCAGCTCTTTGTACTCTTCCGTTACATCGCTGAAGCCATTCTCAATGTTTGCATCCTCAACGTCCATCAGAGCATCAAGCGCCTCAAGCACTTCATAACGGGTCGCATCCCGGTCAGGCTCAAACGCCGTAGACGACACGCTCTCCATATACTTGATCGTGCTTGCATCCTCTTTGAATTCTGCCGAAGCCGTCTTCATCGTATATTTAAACGTTACTACATCACTCGACTTAGAATCCTTAACTGCATATGCCTTAATTGTTACATCCTCCGAAATCCGGATACCGTCTACCGTATACAGTGTTCCATTCGTAGAGGACGGCGTGGAACCATCTGTTGTATAATAAATCTTCGCACCAGAGGTTGTCGTCGAAAGTTTTACCACGGAACCCTTAAACACTGTAGAACCAGTTTTCACCGATGCGGTCGGTGCCTTCACCGAGCTGGACGAACCTGTTCCCGTGCTCGGAATACCGCCGCCAGGTTTTTTCTCAAAGGCTACGCCAATCGTAATATCGTCTTCCAAAACAAACGTATAGGTGTTTTCTCCCTTGCGGCCAATCGACTCGCCATTTACAAACCACTCTGCTACCCGATAGCCTTCCTCAGGCGTAGCTACGAGTGTAACCTCGCTGCCAATTGGCTGCGAACCAATATCCCCGCCCAGCGTACCATGGCCGTTTACAGCAATAGAAATCGTTTTATTTGTTCCCTTCGGAACCGTTACTGTAATTTCACCAGTTGTTGCGGTTGTACCGTCGCTTTCCTTTGTAACCGTAAAGGTCACCTTTACTTCTTCCGCTTTATCCGTGTGCTTAATTGCACCGGTTTCCGGATCAATTACTTCTGCATTGCTCGAAGTGTTGATTGCAATAGTAAAGCCTTCCGGAACCTCCGGCAGCGTCAGCACTTCATCGTCCGACGCAACCGGAATGTAACCGCCAATCTGGTCTGCAACATCCTGCGCCGTCATCTCTCCAGCCGCAAAAATCGTCGCCGTCGTTGTCAGCGCACCAGCCGCAACACTGATGGTATAGTTATCCTTATCCTTGCCCGTTACTTCCGCCACTACGTCAGACAGCGTAACTGCTTTATCTGCGCCTGCTTCCGCATCTGAGAATGCAGCCTTATAGGATACAATGTTTACAAATGCGTCGTCGCCAGCCAGGAAGCCCTTGCCTTCCGTCATCGTAATTGCTGACGGATTAATAACCGCATCCGTTGTTTCATCTGCTTCCTTGTCAAATACGCCAATCGCTGCTATCTCAACTGCACGCTGATTTACAACCAGATCTGCGCCGACATAGGTAATCTCGTAATTGTCACTTGTCGCGCCCTCCAGTGTAAGCGGATAGATCCCGGCATTTACATCCTCCGGAACACCCTTTACTACAGCCGGTGTAAGCAGGTCTTCCTCTGTTTCTTCATTTACAAAGCCGTCGTATGTAAGCTCAAACTCTCCGATTTCCTCACCGTAGGTAATCGTCTTGCCAGTCAGCGTTACTTCCAAAGGTGCCTTTTTCACAATCAGCGTTTTATCAATCGAAGTTCGTGCATAATCATCATTTCCAGCTTCTACAACTGTAATGGTAATTCCGTCTTCGTCCGTTGCGCTCAGAATTGTAACCGTGCCATCATCGCTTACGGTAGCAACACGTTCATCACTTGACGCATAGGAGAATTTCTCAAGATTCGAAGTTGGATCCGGCGTAACCGCAATCTTAAACGGGGCATCGCCGTATGTCTTTTCGCCAAAATCTGCTACTGTGATGTTCTGCGGAGTCTTCTCAGTAATATCAAAAGTACCCGGAACAAATGTGATAGCATAGTTATCGCCAAGCGTCAGCGTCCCCTGATTAATCGCATACTGACCAACCGTTTCGCCCGCTTCTCTTGCCAGCTCGCCCGTAAATACATCGTCGCCAACCAGCTTATTCGGCGTGTATGTATAGGTCAGCTCCGGGTCTTCCGTGCCTACCCGCTTTGTCTGATTATCCGCTGTTACCGTTACCGCAAACTGAGCAACAGTCAGGGGTACCGTCTTAGAAAAGTCTGCATAGGTATCGTTTCCCTTTATGCTTACGGTAAGGTCGGTCGAGCCAGCGCCAACAACCGTTACCTGTCCGGCATCGTCAATCTTTGCTACCTCAGAATTGCTGGATGTATACTCCACTTCACTAAGTCCCGACTCCGCGTCCGGCGTGCAGGCCCAGCTAAATGCCGCGTCGCCGTAGGTTACGTCTTCCGGAAGCCCTGGAACAACAACGTCCTGAACCTCTTTGTCAACAATCGTCAGTGTACCCTCTGTAAAAATCAACTCATAGTTGCTCGGAACAGCAAGCGTTCCCTGTGTAATCTTATATTCACCAGCCTTGTCGCTGTCGCTTGATTCTCTTGTCAGTGCGCCCGTAAAGTTATCCTCACCGTAGAACGTGCCGCTCGTCTTTGTATATGTCAGCTCCGGGTCTGGATCTCCCACACGCTTCGTCTTGTCGTCGGCTGTAACCTTGATTTGCTCTTTATTGATTACAAATGTACCCGTTGCGCTCCCTTTAAAGCCAGGCTCCGTAACCGTCGCCGTCACTGCATAGGAACCCGCGTTCGTCGGTACGGTTGTCGAACCATTATACTTAACCTCTACCGCAATGTCAGACGGGCTGACCGTAACGCCCTGCGGCTGGCCATTGTAAGTTGTTGAAAGATTAGACAGGGAAAGCGTTACGTCTGGATTAAGCGCAACGGAAGCATTTTTTACTTCTTTCACTTCCCGGTCATGCAGTCCAATACCCGTTTCATCCAGATACTTTACATTGTAGACATCCAGCTCGAGCGCCGTCTTAACCGGCCCTTCTACATCTTCCTTTACCTGGAACGTGCAGTTTAACAGTACGCCGTCGCCAGTATAAGACCATTTCTCATTTGCCATATCGCCGCCCCATACGCTGGATACCGCAATAGCAGTATCACCAACTTCAGGTGCAATAGCAGTAGGTTCCTTTCCGGTATAAGTATATTTTATGTTCGCGGAAAACGTCGTGTCCGCCGGCATAACAGCACCACGTGTCGCGCTGACCGCCGTCAGATATGTAGGGTCATATATTACACGGATACCAAAGTTCGTGATTCCTCCCGTATTTCCAGAAATCATAATCGGGACTGTAATCGTATCCCCTGCATTGCCCGTTACAAGGTTGTTTGCGTCTCCGCCGCTGATTGTGACCCCGCCATCAGCCGCCGACACAGGAAGCATGCCGAGGCACATCGTGAGCACCATCGAGACGGCCAAGACAATGCTTAAAATTTTCTTAGTCATACTCTCAACCTCCATTAAGATTTAATCGAAAAGATATGCCGCATGTATGTCACATGAACCCACACATATCATAATCAATCATTACATGTAATTTTATTATACAGGATACCCAAAAGAAAATCAACTACCTTTTATTACAATTCTACAACAAATTCGTAAACATTGGAAACAATTTTCATAACATCATAAAAGCCTGCGGAATATGGCCGCAGGCTGCTTATTCACCATATATTCTTTCCAATACGCAGTGCGCTTCAGAAAGTGCCTCAGAAAGCGCCTCGTCCAGCTCAGCATCCGTGATAAAACAGTCGATTCTGTCAAATTCGGCCAGCTTCAAAAACCCGACCTTCCCGATTTTTGAGCTGTCGCAGAGATAGTATACCTCCTGGCTGTTTTTCAGCATAGCCGCTTTCGTCGCACATTCAAACTCATTGCTCTCCAATATGCCTGCCGACGCGGTCACGCCCTTGCTGCTGAAAAACATCTTTCCTGCAAAATACTCCCGCTCAATCGTTTTGACGGCGATTTCTCCAATGTAGGAATGATTGTCCGACACAATGCCGCCCGCCGCTATCACCTTAATCCCCTCGCAGCCGGCAAGCTCGTTTACAACCCGCACGGAGTTTGTAATAACTGTCAGATTGCGCAGCCCCTTCAGCTCCCGTGCCATGTAAAACGTCGTCGTCGACGCATCCAAAAAGATCGTGTCCCCAGCCGTCACATGTGCGCCCGCCGCTTTGGCAAGCTTTTGCTTCACGTCGACATTCGTCCGCTTCCGCTTCTCGAACGACAGCTCATACGAGGTCTGGCTCACCGGCACAGCGCCGCCGTGCGTCCGCATAAGCGCCTCCTGCTTTTCGAGCTTTTCGAGGTCGCGGCGCACCGTTTCCTCCGTCACGCCAAGCTCCGCACTCAGCCGGCTTACCCAGACAGAGCCGTTCTCCTCCAGCAGTTCCAGTATCCGTTTTTGACGCTCCAGCGCAAACATAGGCAGCCCCCTTCCAAAGCTTCTTGTCCAAATTGTAATGTAAGTATATCACATGCGGCCCCGTTTGGCAAGGATTGTTACGCTGTCACCGTTTTTCAGGCCGGCGCAGTTCGCGTCGTCTGTGTCAATGTGCATTTCGCTGTGGAAGTCGTCGCGCACGCGTACCTGCACGTCGTAAAACTTCGTCGGCTTCTCGCCCTCCACCAGTACGTCAACCAAATCGCCGTCGCGCACGCCGTTCTCCTCTGCCCCTTCAGGTGAAAGGTGAATATGCCGGTTGGCAATAATGACGCCCTCCTTTAAATAGACGCTTCCCTTCGGCCCGACGAGCACGAGCCGCTCGCTGCCCGCAACCTCACCCGACGAGCGCACCGGCGGGCTGACCTTTAATATAAATGTATCCGTGCGTGAAATCTCAACCTGTGTCGACTTGCGCACCGGGCCGAGCACCCGCACGTTTTCAATCGCTTTTAGAGACGGACCGACGAGCGTCACGACTTCGTTTGACGCAAACTCGCGCCCCATCAGCATTTTTTTGACCGTCAGCTCATACCCTTTGCCGAATAGCGTTTCCAAATCGCTCTGGCTCAGGTGGACGTGCCGCTGGGACACGCCGACCTTGATCCGCGCGCCCGCCTGTTCCGCTTTCCGGTTCCCGCTCATACTATGCAGAACCTGTGTCACAACCGCTTCGATTACCTTTTCTCTGTCCATGTCGTCACGCTCCCCGCCTACGCTTCAGCCGCGTCCATATCAAAGAATTTGAGCAGCTCCGCGTGCGGCCGCGCAATAACTTCGCAGCCGTACACCTTGCCGAGCGCGCCCGCACACGCCGCGCCCGCCTCTACTGCGGCTGTCACATCCGCCACGCTGCCCGCCACAACAATCGTCACAAGCCGCCCGCCGAGCCGCTTCTCCGTATGTATAAGCCGCACCGCCGCGGCCTTGAGCATCGCGTCCAGCCCCTCGATAGAGGCGACAAGCCCCTGTACCTCTAAGATTCCCAAAGAATTCATCGCGCTTTTCACCCTCACTTTTCAAGCTCCTGCATGGTTTTCGGCAGTTTTTTGTTGAATCCATCGCGGTTGATATCGAGCAGATATGCCATATGCTCCGTATCCTTCTCCGGATTTGCAATCACGTGCGACACGATAAAGCGGCCCTTGCCTTTTGCATAGTCCGCCGCCGCGTCGACCGCCGCCTGCACATCTGCGACCTTGCCCTCGACCTTGACCGCCATCACCAGCGGCGCGGGTACGTCCTCCCGGACTGGGCGGTTGCGGTCAAACGCAATCACCTTTACGTCCGCCGCCTTCGCCGCAACGTCCGCCGCGCACAGCGCGGTCGTAAAGCTGTATACCTCAATGATTCCAAGCGCTCTCATTGTTTTTGCTCCTTAATTTCTTCATATAATATGGAACCCGTCGACCAGCACGCACCGCCGCTGGCGCGTAAAGCTGCGCGCACTCGTCAGTCCCTCGCCCGTCGGGCCTGCGATGGTAAACGTCGTATGACCCTCGCCGCCCGCGCCGATGCCGGCATAGGAGGGCGCGTTTTTAACAAAGATGGTCGTTTCCACCGCGCGCGCAAATGCGGTCAGGTGGTCGACGTTTTTGGAGTGGATGTGCGCCGAGTGGCGGTTACCATGCTCCGCTTCTACCGCAAGGCGAATCGCCTCACTGATGTTGTTGACCCGCACGACAGGCAGAATCGGCATCATCAGCTCCTCCTGCACGAACGGGTGGCCGCTCTCCGTTTCCATGATAATCAGCCGCGCGTCGGAGGCAATGCCCAACTCCTTCAAAAACAGGGACGCATCCTTACCGACCCACTTTTTATTCAGGCTGTATTTTCCATCTTTATTATGAAGTGCAATTTCTACGAGCTTGTCGATCTGCGCGCCGCTGATCCGGTATGCGCCGTTCTTTACCATCTGTTCCATCAGCTCGTCGCAAATGCTGCTGAGCGCAAAGCACTCCTTTTCCGCAATGCACGGCAGGTTGTTGTCGAAGCTCGCCCCCGCGACAATGTCGCGCGCCGCCTTCGCTATGTCAGCCGTATCGTCGACAATGACAGGCGGGTTGCCCGCGCCTGCGCCGATGGCCTTCTTGCCCGACGAGAGGAGCATTTTCACAACGCCCGGCCCGCCCGTCGCAACGAGCATCTTCACCGCAGGGGAAGACACCATTTCTTTGCTCGAGTCCATGGTCGGCGTTTTGACCGACACGACAATGTTTTCCGGCCCGCCTGCCGCCTGTACTGCGCGGTTGACCAGGTCAACGGCATAGTTGGACGTATCCTTTGCGTTCGGGTGCGGGTTAAACACCACGCCGTTGCCCGCCGCAATCATGCCGATCGAGTTGCACAGCACAGTCTCGCTCGGGTTGGTAGACGGCGTAATGGAGCCGATAATGCCGTACGGCGCCATCTCGACGAGCGTCAGCCCATCGTCGCCTGTGTACGCACGCGGGGATAAATCCTCCGTGCCGGGCGTTTTGTTCGCCACGAGCTGGTGCTTGACCACCTTGTCCGCCACGCGGCCCATGCCCGTTTCCGCAACGCCCATGCGCGCCATCGTTTCCGCTTCGTTTAAGATATATTCGCGTATTTTCGCAATCATCGCCTCGCGTTGGGCCACCGTGTAGCCGCGCAGCTGGCGATACGCGAGCTGCACCGCCGCGAGTGCGTCGCCCATGTGCTCAAACACGCCCTTCTGCACACTAGCCGCCTGCGGCGCAGGGTTTGCCGCGTCCATCACCTCGCGGATAATCTGTTCAATTTTCGCCTCATCTATCTGCATGTTCGCCGCCCCCAATTATACTCTATCTCAAAAAATACTCTTCGCCAAATCCTTGTCCGGGTTTGCAATCACCGCGCAGTCGAGCAACATCGCGCTCTCCTTTAACTCCTGCTTCACACGCTCGACCGCGGCCTCTGCCGCTGCAACGCTGCCAGTAAACAGCAAATACGACTTGCCGCACATGCCGACCGCGAGCCGCAGTTCAATCAGCTCAACCAACGCCGTCTTTGCCGCCGTGTCCGCCGCGGCGACCGCGCTCGCCGCGCTGTACGTTTCCACAATGCCAAGCGCCTTCATCTCGTCTACCGGCACCGCGCCAAGCATTGCGTCAAAAATCTTCTCGTGCGGGTTGCCGAGCAGGAAGCTGTCGACAATGTGCGGTGCATACGTCTTGCACGCCGCGTCACGCGACGCTTTTACAGCGCTCAGCTCGCCGGTAAACAGAATGATATATTTTCCCGGGCAAACGACCTTCGCCTCAAGCACGTCGACCGCCGCCGTCTTTAAAATCAGGTCGGCCGCCAGCATCCCGCTTGTGACCGTGCCCGTTTCCACCATTGCAATCGCTTTATGCATTTGCGCCCGTCCCACCTTCCTGTTTTGTTTCAATTATAATATATGTATCCGTCGCCTGCGTAACTGTGCCGCCAACCGGCGTATGGATGTCTGCACCGAGCTGGTCGTCCCCGGCCGCCGCGATGCATTGCCCGCGTTCTACCTGTTCGCCCACAGCGACAACCGCCACTGCCGGAGCACCAATATGCTGGCGCAACGGGAGCTTCACCCGCTTTGGCACAATTTCCCGCTCGTCGAGCGGCGCGGGCACATCGTAGCGCACTAAATCGAGCCGCGCAAGCAGGCGCGACATCGGCAGACGCGCATAGTCGCGCGTTTCGAGCACGCCCGTCCCTTCTGCCTGCGGGGGACGGACGCCGTTTTTCCGCAGTTCGTCCTTACATGCTGCAATCAAACTGCGCGGGTTCAGCCCCTGCGGACAGGCGTACATCTCACATACGCCGCACCCACAGCAAAACGCCGCATTCCGCACAGCGGCAATATCCGCCGCATGACCATCCTTAACCGCGCGCATAAAGGCGTGCGGCTCAATCGGATGGCCCAGCAAATGGCGCGGGCACAAATCCGTACACATGCGGCACTGGCAGCACGCGCCCATAGCGCGCTTCACCGACACAGAAGAACGAATCCGCCGCTTGCTTACAATTGTGTGCTCCGGCGGCATGAGTAAAACCGCATTCGTCGTCTTGGTCACCACGTCGTACGGCGAGGCGAGTCTACCCGTCATGGGGCCGCCGCTGATATATACCGCGTCCTCCCGCGCCGCGCCGCCGGCGAGCGCCACTGCATCGCCAAGCGACATGCCGAGCGGCAAACGCAGCGTACACGGCATTTTGACCTCGCCTGCGATGGTCACGTACTTGTGCGTAACCGGAATATTCTCCGCCGCGCGCGCGGCGTTGTAGGCCGTTTCCACATTAAAGACGCACACGCCCACCGACCGCGGCAGCTGCCCCGGCCCGACCGTGCGCCCTGTCGTTTCCTGAATCAATACAATTTCGTCGCCTGCCGGATAAATTTCCGGCAGATACGAAAGCGTAAGGCATGGGTACAAGTCCAGCTCCGCACGCGCCGCCTCCGCCGCCGCGGTGTACGACGGCTTGAGTGCAACAATTGCGCGCGATGCGCCCACGCTTTCGCGCAAAAGGTCAAGTCCTTTTAAAACCACGCCGGCATGTTTTTGCAATAGCTGCCGGTGCGGTTTTAAAAGCGGCTCGCACTCGGCACAGTTTAAAATCACCGTGTCCATTCCTTCGCCTATTTTGGCGTAAGTCGGGAAGCCGGCGCCCCCCGCGCCGACTACCCCAGCCCTTTTCAGTTTTTCGCAAAGCGCCCTTACGTCCATCTTCTTCATACCTTTCCATGTTCCAGTCCACTCGCGTCGTCGACAATCCCGACAATCGCCGCATCGACCGGGCTTGTCTCCAGCCCGGTCCCGACACGCGCCGCACTGCCGACGCTGACAAGCACCGTCTCGCCGACGCCAGCGCCGACACTATCGACCGCGACGATACAGCCGCCGCCCATGTTAGAGAGCGGCTGTACCACCATAAACTTGCTGCCCAAAAGCTTCTCGTTTTTCCTCGTCGCAACGACGCTTCCAATCACTTTTCCAATCATCATGGCGTTTCTCCCATTTCTATCAAATAGAATTACCTGCGCCCAATCGCGCGCCTATGTATGATTAAAGCGTCGGCAAAATCTTTTCTACGTCGCCGTGCGGGCGCGGGATTACATGCGAAGCGATTACTTCGCCGAGGCGTGCTGCGCTCTGCGAGCCGGCCTCAACCGCCGCCTTCACTGCGCCGACGTCTCCGCGCACCATCACGCTTACTAAGCCGGAGCCGATTTTCTCCGTTCCAATCAGCGCAACATTTGCCGCCTTTACCATTGCATCCGCCGCCTCAATCGCCGCGACGAGCCCTCTCGTTTCTACCATGCCCAATGCTTCCATTGCCATTTTTCTTTCCTCCTTTATGACCTGCTGTACCTGTACTTCTCTATTTGCACCGTCTTTCGGCGCGCTTTTTCTGACTGCCATGCAAGACACTCCTATACCTTAGAATTTCGGTAGAATCTTCTCCACATCGCTGTGCGGGCGCGGAATCACATGCGTCGCTACCAGCTCGCCGAGCCGAGACGCGCTCACGCCGCCGGCCTCAACCGCCGCCTTCACCGCGCCGACGTCTCCGCGTACCATTACGCTTACTAAGCCGGAACCGATTTTCTCCGTTCCAATCAGCACGACCTCTGCCGCCTTTACCATTGCGTCCGCCGCCTCAATTGCCGCGGTCAGACCTCTTGTTTCCACCATGCCCAATGCTTCCTGTGCCATTGTTGTTTCCTCCTTAAATATGTGTTAATTTATTTTATTCATTAATAATTGCGATTTTAAGCCCTTCCATTTTCAGGTTCGTTTCGTGCGCTTCGTTAATCTTTTCGAGCGGGAAACGATGCGTAATCAGCTCTGTGAGCGGGATACCAATCGCCTTGGCACGCTTCATAAAGTCAAACGTCGTCGCATAGTCGCGCAGCGTGTACACCCACGAGCCAACCATCGTCAGTTCCTTCGCACAGATGTCGAAGTGCGGGTTGATTGTCGCGTCGCCGCCGTTGATAAAGAAGCCCAGCTCGCACAGGCCGCCACCGTTGCGGATGAATTTGTAGATGTTGCTGTGCGCCACAGGCGAGCCTGTGCATTGGAACGCAAAGTCGCAGAGCTTACCGCCAAATGTATCCGCCACCGTACCGGCAAGCGCGTCAACCTCTTTATATTCCTTGAAGTTGACAACATGCGTCGCACCCATTTTGCGCGCAAAGTCAAGCCGTTTTTGTTCGCCGTCCACGGCGGTAATGTGCTCGATGCCCATCGTCCGCAGAACGGCAATACAAATCAGCCCGATTGGGCCGCAGCCCTGCACGACAACGCGGCTGTTAAACCGCAGAATCCCCGTCGTCTTGGCCCGCTCCACTGCGTGGACGAGCACCGCGCACGGCTCAATCAAAATCCGCTCGTCGAGGCTCAAATCACTCACGTTAAATACCGTCGAACCGCCGCGAATCAGCAAGTAGTCCGCAAACCAGCCGTTTAGGTGGATATCGTCGTCCGGCAAAAGGCCGTACACGTCCGCGCCGCCGATATTCTGCTTGTTCAAATCAAACATCGTAATGTCCGGATTGTCGGCAAAAATCATACACGTTACGACTTTGTCGCCTATATGTAAGTCCTTGCCCGCGCTGTCCTTTTTCACATTTTTACCCATCTTCACGATTTCGCCCGTGCCCTCGTGGCCGAGCACCACCGGAATGAGCGAGAACGGGTCGCGCTTAAACTCGTGCGCGTCCGTACCGCAAATGCCGCACCCCTCCACCTTGACCAAAATATCGTCGTCGCCCACCGGCGGAATGGGGTATTCTTTGATGTCATAGTGCTCCAGCGCCGTCAGCATTGCTACGCGCGACGTGTTCCCCACCGGCTTTGCCGCCGGTGCAGCAGTATCGCCATCGCGCAGCTTTGCAAGCACATTTTGCACAATTTGTTCAATGTTTTGCTCGTTTATATCCATATTGACCTCCTGTCACAGCGCAAGGCATTATTTTCCAAGCTGCTCAAGCACTTTCTTCGTAATTGCCGCTACCAAATCCGCGTCCACGTCCTTCGTACCGGAGCAGGAGCATGACGCGCCGCCGCAGCTATGGCAGCTCGGCTTGCCGGCCTGCGCGTTCGGGCACATGTCAGCCGGGTGCTTGCCCGTCATGCCGAACTTTCTGCGGATTTCGTAGAGCCGCTCCACCTGCGCCTGCGACAGCTCCTGCGGGCCGCCGATCTGCTTCGACAAGAACAGCAATTGCGCATAAAACTCAACCGACTCCATCTTGTGATACGCATTCAAAAGCGAGTCGCCATACGTGAGTGCGCCATGGTTCTCCAAAAGTACCGCGTCATAGTGCTGCAAATACTTTGCGACCGCATTCGGGATTTCCTCCGTCGACGGCGTGCCGTACTCCGCAATCGGCACGCAGCCGAGCGCAATGACTGCCTCCGGCATGATCGGCTGCGTCAGCGGGATACCCGCGATAGCGAAGCTCGTCGCGTACATCGGGTGCGCATGTACGACCGACTTTACGTCCGGGCGTTCCTTGTAGACGCGCATATGCATTTTAATCTCCGACGACGGCTTAAATCCCTTATTCGCCTGAATCACATTCCCCTTTGCATCCACCTTACAGATGTACTCCGGCGTCATAAAGCCCTTGCTCACGCCCGTCGGCGTACACAAAAACTCATTGTCCGACAGCTTTACTGAGATATTGCCGTCGTTGGACGCAACCATCCCCCGGTCATAAATGCGTTTTCCAATTTCGCAGATTTGTTTTTTAATTTCATATTCCGATACCATTTCTCTGCACTCCTTATCTGTGTTTCTTTTTGTTTTCTGTAATTATTATGCCACTTATCTCTGTATATGTCAATATATTTCTTTGTTTTATGTTGTTTTCTCTTTTATTTTCCAAGTTTTCTGCATATTTTTATGTTTTTGTAATAGCACATACGCTAAAGCCGAGCTTCTCCTCGGCAAACTGCATAATTGCGCGCATGGCTGCCTCAACCTCGGACACCGTTCCGGTAAAAATCAGCGTCCCGCTCACCCGGTCGACAAAACCAAGCGTCACACCTGCACTCTTAATCCCGACGTCCGCCGCAATGATTGTACTCTCCGCCGGCGACATGGTCACAATGCCAATCGCGCCATGCGCATTGGCGCCATGTGCGGTGGCGCCGCCGGCCTCGATGCTGATTTTCTCATAGAGCGACGCGTCCGGATTGGCGATAATATGCGCCAGCGTGACCTGCTTGCCCGGCACAAGCTCCTGTATGATCCGCATTTTTTCTTCCGTATGCTGATGAAAATCCATGCTCATCCCCCCTTTTTCCTACAAATCCAAGACGTTTTTGCCGGCCTTATCCTCCAATTTGGCAACGCAGGCCCGTTTGTTCTACAACAGCCTTTAGCCGCTCCATCTGCGCCGCGTCCGGCGGCTTGATATCCCCCAGCAAATACTCCCGCCCGAGCGCGGCATACTTTCCGCTCCCGTAGCTGTGGTACGGCAGCAGGTGGATTTCCTCCACGGTTTTCAAGTCCTTTGTAAATGCGGCAATGTCGCCGATTTCCGCCTCCGTATCGTTAAAGCCAGGTATCACCGGCACGCGGATAATGAGCCGCCGCGCCGCACGGGCGATTTTTTTCGCATTTTCGAGCATTAATTCGTTTGACCGCGAGGTAAATTCCTTGTGCTTCTGCGGATTTGTATGCTTGATATCCATTAAAAATACGTCCAAATACGGCAGTATCCGCTCAATCACATCATAGCTCGCACACGCAGTAGACTCGATTGCCGTAGTGAGCGAGTTTTCTTTAAAAATTTTGAGCAAGGCGTATGTAAACTCCGGCTGGCACAGGCATTCTCCGCCCGACAGCGTCACCCCGCCGCCGCTGCGGCGGTAGTAGGGCATGTCGCGCTTCACCTGTTCGAGCACCTCAGCAACGGTCACGTTGCGCCCTACTATTTTCGTCCTGCCGTCCTGTACCATTTCCTGTACTGCATATTCCTGCGACTCGGGGTTACAGCACCATTGGCAGCGCAGTGCGCAGCCCTTTAAAAACACAATTGTCCGCACGCCCGGCCCATCGTGGACCGAGAACCGCTGGATATCAAAGATGCGCCCCTTTACCTGTAATGTATCCATATCAATTCTATCCTTTATTTAGAATCCCATCTGTTCCGTCCGGTTAATGATGTCGTCCTGGAGCGACTTCGACAGCGTTGTAAACAGCGCGCTGTACCCTGCGACACGCACCACAAGGCTCTTGTACTGCTCCGGGTGCTTCTGCGCGTCTAAAAGCGTTTCCCTGCTCACGACGTTGAACTGCATGTGGCTCCCTTTTTGGTCGAAGTAGCCGCGCACCAACGCAACGAAACTCTCAAGTCCCCCCTGCCCCGCGAGCGCGGTCGGGTGGAACTTCATATTAAACAGTGTCCCGTTCGACGGAATAAAGTGGTCGAGCTTTGCGACCGAGTTCGCCGCCGCAGTCGGCCCGTGTACGTCGCGTCCCGCTGCCGGCGACACACCGTCGGCAACCGGCGTGTGGGCATAGCGTCCGTCCGGGGTCGCGCCTGTCTGCCGCCCGAGCGGCACATTCGCCGACACGGGGTAAAGCCCAGCCTGGAACATCCCGCCGCGCGGATTTTTGTAGCGTTCGAGCGGCTTTGTATACGTATACGCCACGTCGCGCGCAAAGCGGTCTACCTCGTCGATGTCATTACCAAACTTATCGACCTGCGCGATCAGGTCGTATACCTTCTGATACGCCGCATTGTCTTCGCTTCCCTGCACCTCGCGGTACACACGCGCAACGACCTCTTCGCTCGGCGCAACGCCGTTTTTCGCCAGTTCGCGTACAATCTGCTCCGTCAGCGCGGCAGCGTTATCTGCGTCCTCTTTTCCGAAATTATGTACCAGCGCATCCTTCAGTTGCGCCATAGTCAGTTTCTTTTCCTCAAACACTAACTTTTTAATCGCATACAATGCGTCGGCCATATTCGCAATGCCGAAGCCCTGCGGCCCGGTGAAATTATAGACTGCGCCGCCCTCCTGCACGCTTTTACCGCGCCCAATGCAATCCTCTACCATGGACGACAGAAACGGCAGCGGCGCGCGCGCCGCATGTGCGGTGTCGATTGCGTTGTCCGCATTGACAAGCAGCTTAATCATATAGTCCATCTGTTTTTTATACGCATCGTAGAACTCGTCAAACGTCTGCATGGCGCACACGTCGCCTGTGTGAATGCTGATTTGCTCGCCCGCGTCTACACCGTCCGAGAACACAAGCTCGAGCGGGCGACACATGTTGAAAAACGCCGCGTCGTGCCAACCGTCCGTCTTACCCGCCTTCTGCGGCTCGACGCAGCCGATGATATTGTAGTCGCGCGCATCCTCCATTGTAAGGCCGCGGCTCAGCAGCGACGGGATAATCACCTCGTCGTTATAGTACGCAGGCAGTCCCACGCCCGTCCGCGTCAGCTTTGCCGCTTTGATAAGAAACTCCTGCGGTGTGGTCGCGTGGACGCGCACCGACAACGACGGCTGTGGAAGCCGCACGTGCATAGACGCCTCCAGGCACATAAACGACAAATCGTTCGTTGCGTCGCGCCCATCTGGCGTCTGTCCGCCGGCAATCAGGTTCTGGAACAGGCTATAGCCTGCAAACCCTTCCGCCGACACCGCGTCGCGCGCTTTGTTGAGGTCGTTTAATTTCACCCAGATACAGTCGATCAGCTCCTGCGCCGCCTCGTAGGTCAGCGCGCCGCTTTTGATGTCCTGTTCAAAATACGGGTACATATACTGGTCGAACCGCCCCGGCGAAATCGAGTGCCCGCTCGACTCCATCTGAATCAGCATCTGCACAAACCAGAACGACTGGCACGCCTCATAGAACGAGCGTGCGCCATTTTCCGGTACATGGCCGCAGTTTTCCGCAATCTGCAAAAGCTCCTGCCTGCGCTTTGCGTCCGTTTCACACGCTGCCAATTCCTGTGCCAGCGCGCTGTACCGCTTCGCGTATACAATTGCCGCCTCACAGCTCAGAATCACAGCATTTAAGAAGTGGTGCCGCGTCGCATAATCCGCATCCGCTACGTCGCAGGCTTCCAGCGCGGCCCGCGCCTCTGCGATAATCCCCTTGTAGCCGATTTTCAGCACCTTCGCGTAATTGACCGTCACGTGGCCAATGCCGTTGTAAAAGTAGTTGCCCGGCGTAAAGATATTGTGGTCGATAGCCCGCTGCGCCTCCGGCGCCATGAACTGCGTCGCAAGCTCGCTCGTCGTTTTCCCCTTCCAATAAGGATACACCGCGCGCAGCGTACGCTTTGTTTCCTCCGAGATATAGAACGGGTCTGCGCTCCGTGTCGCAATCGTATCAAACTCGCCCTCGAGCCATTCGTACGAGAACTCCGGGAACACCTGGCACCCGCGCGGCGCTTTTGTCGCACTCCCGACAATCAGCTCCCCATCGCGGATGGTAATGGGGATGTGCTTGCAAATATGATAAAACGCCTTTGCGCGGCGGGTGATGATTGGCTCGCCCTCCGTTTCGCGGTAGCTTTCCGTCAATAAAACCGCACGGTCGGCCTCAATCTCCGGCATATTTTTGTAAAGCGTGTCAATCAGCGCGCCAATGCGCGGGCTTTTCTCGATTGGCTGTGTGTAATAGGATTTCATGGTATCACACCTCAATTCGCGTGGTATTTCATGTGTTTACGCCTGTTTTTCTTTGATTATATAGCAAAACACAGAAAAAGTCAATTCTTTTTCTGTGTTTATTTTTGTTTTCTATATTGTATAAAATATTTTCGGCTTTACATTTTGCCAAAAGACAGGTATACTGATAAAAAAGCCCAACAGAGAGGAGTATTTTGTAATGCGTATCAAAGAAAAAATGGCAGAAGCCATCAAAATCGCCTACATCGGCGGCGGCTCACGCGGGTGGGCATGGACGCTGATGGACGATTTGTCAAAAGCAGACGACCTGTGCGGCGAGGTGAGCCTCTACGACATCGACTTTGCGGCGGCACGGGCCAACGAAATCATCGGCGCGCTCTCGGGCGGCAATTTCACCTATCGTGCGTATGAATCGCCCAAGGACGCGCTCACAGGTGCGGATTTTGTAATTATATCTATCATGCCAGGCACATTTGATGAGATGGAATCCGACGTGCATACGCCGGAAAAGTATGGTATCTATCAGTCGGTCGGCGATACGGTCGGCCCGGGTGGTATTCTGCGCGCACTCCGCACAATCCCCATGTACGAAACAATCGCCGGCTATATCCGCGACTACTGCCCCAATGCCTGGGTTATTAATTATACAAATCCCATGAGTGTGTGCGTGAAAACGCTTTACGAGGTGTTCCCACAGATTAAGGCGTTCGGCTGCTGCCACGAGGTGTTCGGGACGCAGAAGCTTTTTGCCGACGCGCTTTGCGAGCTGTGCGGCATCAAAAACGCGCAGCGGCGCGATATTCTCGTCAATGTGGCCGGCATTAACCACTTTACATGGATTACGCAGGCATCCTACTATGACATTGATCTGATTGACCTGTACAAAGAATATATTCAAAAACATCCAAACGGCGTCGGGACACATGAACCAGAAAACTACTTCGGCTGTACAAACCGGGTTAAATTTGACCTGTTTACGCGTTTCGGTGCAGTTGCTGCCTCCGGCGACCGGCATCTTGCGGAATTTTGTCCCGGCAACTGGTACTTAAAAGACCCCGAAACAGTAAGAAACTGGGGCTTTTCTCTCACGCCGGTGAGCTGGCGCAAAAAAGACCTTGCCGCACGCCTGCAAAAGAGCGCAGACCTGCAGAGCGGTGCAGCTGCATTTGAGCACGGTGACACAGGAGAGGAGGGTGTGAACCAAATCCGCGCACTGCTCGGGCTCGACGCGTTTGTTACCAATGTGAATGTGCCAAACGTAGGCCAGATACCGAATTTGCCGCTCGGCGCAGTCGTGGAGACGAACGCGCTGTTCTCCAAAGACAGCGTGCGCCCGCTCATGGCCGGCAATGTACCCGGCGGCGTGCTCTCGTTGATGCTTCCAACCGTACAGAACCAGCTCACGACCGTGCAGGCGGGTCTGACGCGCGACTTGGATTTGGCGTTTCGCGCCTTCTGCACCGACCGCCTCTGCGACCGGCTCTCCCCCGCCAAAGCGCAGGCGCTGTTTGATGAAATGCTTGCAAACACAAAAGACTATCTGCCGGGCTACGGACTGTAAAATACAAAAAACTGCCGGATAACCGGCAGTTTTTTGTATCTATCATTATCCTAACACGGCCTTTGCGATGTCGGCCGACTGCTTCGCGTCCTTTGCATAGTAGTCTGCGCCGATTTTCTTGGCATAGCTCTCCGTCAGCACCGCGCCGCCGACCATGACCTGGCACGGTAAGTCCGCCGCGCGCAGCGCCTTGATCGTATCCTCCATGCTGCCCAGCGTCGTCGTCATCAGCGCGCTCAGCCCGACAAGGCGGACGTTTTCCTCGCGCACTGTGTCTACGACGCGGCTGATGTCCACGTCGCGTCCGAGGTCGATGACTGTGTAACCGTAGTTTTCCAAAATCACTTTTACAATGTTTTTCCCGATGTCGTGGATATCGCCCTTCACCGTTGCAAGGACGATTTTCCCCTTCGACACGGTTTTCTCTCCGCTTTCGAGGATTTTTTCCTTCACCGCCTCAAACGCGGCCTGTGCCGCGTTCGCCGCGCTGAGCAGCTGGGGCAAAAAGAGCGTTCCCTTCTCAAACTCCGTCCCCACAACATCGAGCGCAGGGATTAGACGACCATTCACCACGTCGAGCGGCGGCTCGGTTTCCAGCGCCTTTACGCACAACGCCTTTGCCTCGTCGGCAAGGCCCTTACGCACCGCTTCCTCGAGTGTGTGCCCGCCCGCCGTCGGCGCGGCAGGCGCTTTTTTCGCCGTATCTGCCTGCGCAAAATGGCCGATATATTCGTCCGCACCAGCATCGATATTATAGAGTACGCGGTACGCGCGCACCGCGTCCATCATGGATTCCACATTTGGGTTAATAATTGGCAAATCAAGCCCCATCTGCATTGCCAGCGTCAGGAAGGTGCTGTTTAACAGTTCGCGGTTCGGCAGACCGAATGAGATGTTCGACACGCCGAGCACCGTACGCAGCCCCAGCCGCTGTTTCACCATCGAGACAGCCTTCAGCGTCTGCGCGACCTCGGCCTGCTGGGCCGACGCGGTCAGCGTCAGGCAGTCGATGTACACATCCTCTTTTGGGATACCATACGACAGCGCGGCATCCAAAATCCGCTTAGCAATCGCAAACCGCTCCTCCGCCTTCGGCGGGATTCCATTTTCGTCGAGCGTCAGGCCCACGACCGCCGCGCCGTATTTTTTCACAATGGGCAAAATCCGGTCGAGCACCGCCCGCTCCCCGTTGACGGAATTGACAATCGCTTTTCCGTTATAGATCCGCAGCGCACGCGCAATCGCCTCCGCGTTCGACGAGTCGATTTGAAGCGGCAGGTTGGTCACGCTCTGGATCAGCTTGACCACGCGCTCCATCATGGCCGGCTCGTCAATGCCCGGCATACCGACGTTTACGTCCAAGATATCCGCGCCCGCGTCCGCCTGCGACACGGCCTGCGACAAAATATAGTCCATATTATTCTCTGCAAGCGCCTGCTTAAACAGCTTTTTTCCAGTCGGGTTGATCCGTTCGCCAATGACCGCAACGCGCTCCATCGTCACCGCACGCGTTGCCGAACAAACGACGCTGCGTCGCTCCACATTGCGCGCCATAGGCGTTTTACCCGAAAATTCCTGTGCAAGCAACCGGATATATTCCGGCGTTGTACCGCAGCAGCCCCCCGCCATACAGATTCCCAGCTCATGATACCGCTGAAGCGACGCGCAGAACGCCGCCGCATCTACGCCGTATTCGCCCGTCAGCGGGTCGGGCAGGCCGGCGTTCGGCTTCACAAATACGGGTAGCGTGCTACATGCGCACAGCCGCTTTGCAAGCGGGTAAATTTCCTCCGGCCCGAGCGAACAGTTGATTCCCAGTGCGTCCGCGCCGAGGCCGCCAAGCGTCGCCGCCATAGCCTCAATGCTGCACCCGGTAAACGTGCGCCCGTTCTCCTCAAAGCTCATCGACACCAAAAGCGGCAGGTCTGTGTTCTCCTTGACCGCGAGTACCCCCGCCCTCACCTCGTATAAATCCGTCATGGTTTCAAGCAGTACCAAATCCGCGCCTGCCGCCTCGCCCGCACGCGCAACCTGCGCGTACAGTTCATACGCCCGCTCGAACGACAGCGTACCCGACGGCTCTAACAGCTCGCCCAGCGGCCCCATGTCGAGCGCGACGCAGGCATCCGTACCCGCGCAGGCGCGTTTTGCAGCCGCGACCGCCGCCGTAACAATCTCCTCCACGCTGTGCCCGCTTCCGTTCAGCTTGAGTGCGTTTGCGCCGAAGGTATTGGAGCAGATAACCTGCGCCCCAGCCTCAACATAGGCACGATGTATCCCCTCAATCAGCCCCGGCTCCGTAAGCGCGAGCAGCTCCGGCCGCGCACCGGGCGGGAGTCCGTTCTTTTGCAGCATGGTGCCCATTGCGCCGTCCAATATGGTATATCTGTTTTGATCTATTTTAAACACAAGTCGTCCCTTCTTTCCTGTAACTGCACTTCTCCCGCAGGGCACAGTTTCCGCACCCGGCAAGCTTGCCCGTCACGGGCCTGTCCGATATGCCGAGCAGAGCCGTCACCGACTTGCGCGGGATTAAAATGCTGCTCTCCGTCACGCCGAGACCAATCCGGCGGCGCGTGTCCAAGAGCCGCTGCATGGCCTGCTGCTTCTCAATCGGGAAGTCGCCGTACCCTGGGCTGAACCGCCCCGTCAGGTATTCGTCCCCCGTCTCGCACTGGTGACGCAGCTCGGCCTCATACAAATCGCAAGCCTGCTCCACCGCTACCGACGCGCAGCAGTCCATCACCGTCTGATACAGCGTGCTCTGCGCTTGCGCAGCGCGCAGTGCCTGGTCCACGCCGTCGCCCAGCGTCAGCGCCATCAGCACGGCGGCATGGCAGCCGCGCAAATGCGCAAAGATATCCTTTCCAGCGAGCAGATTGCCCTGCTCTTCCAGACCGTTTTCCCCCATAAGCGGAAAGCGCGCGCTCACTGCGCGCACCGTCGCCGCCGCCAGCACAGCCGCCGACGCGCGGCTAATCAGCTCCATTGTTTCTTTATCCGGCGCGATACCGGGCCGGTAGCCGAGATAGCGGAGCACTTCGTCTGTGTTGATTTTCTCCAAGCGCAGCTTCTCCATACCGCTTACCTGCCGAGCGCCGGGCGGATGCCCTCGTATACCAGTTTCGCCACGCGCGGATTGTTCATCGTATAGACATGTACGCCGTCCACCCCGTGCGAAAGCAGGTCGTTGATCTGCTCGATTGCATACTCCACACCCGCCTGGAACAGTGCCTCGCCGTCCGTGTCATACTTGCTGACCATTTTTGTAAACTTCGGCGGCAGGCTCGCCCCGCTGAGCGCAACCGTACGCTCAATCTGGCGCGTGTTTACAATCGGCATGATGCCCGCCTCGACCGGAACGGTAACACCTCGCTTTGCCGCCATATCCAGGAAACGGTAAAACAGCGTGTTGTCAAAAAACAGCTGCGTAATCAGGTGCGTTACACCCGCATCAATTTTATACTTCAAATTATCAATGTCAATCTCCAGCGTCTTGTTTTCGTAATGCCCCTCCGGGTAGCACGCACCAACGACGTTGAACCCCGCCGCCTTCACCACGCCTGCCAAATCGCTCGCATGGGCAAAGTCCTTTGCCGGCGGAACGTCCGGATTGATGTCGCCGCGCAGCGCGAGCACGTTTTCTACGCCCGCGTCACGGTACTGCCGCATCCGCTCGTCGACCTGTTCTTTTGTAGAGGCAACACATGTCAAATGCGCCAGCGGCTCGATTCCGAGTTTATTTTTGATATGCTTAGCAATCTCCACAGTGGAGGTGTCCGCCGTGTTGCCGCCCGCACCGTACGTCACGCTGATAAAGTCAGGCTCAAGCGTCTTCAAGCTGTCGAGCGTCGCATAGATCGTATCGATTCCGCTGCTCTTCTTGGGCGGAAAAATCTCTAAGGAAAACACGGGGCGCGGCCCGTGAAACAGGGTATGTAGCTGCATAGTCTTGACTCCTTATCTCTCTTGTACAACATTGTCATATACGTAATATTATAGCCGTTTTCGGCAGAAATGTCAATTTCCACACGCCTCAATACGCTCCTGCGTGCTTCACCGCCCTGATAATCTCGGAAAAGTTTTCGAGCGAAACAGCGTTTGGTATCGAATGGTCGGAAGCAAAAATATAGCCGCCGCCCTCCTTCAGCACCGGAACCAGCGTTTCAATTTCCGCAACAATCCGCTCCTTATCGTCCCAGAGCTGCGCATTCACGCCGCCGTGCAGGGTAATCTTATCGCCGTATCGCCGCTTAATTTCCACTGCGTCCATACCCGCCTTAATTTCAATGGGGTTTAAGCTGTCAATCCCTGTTTCCACCACGTCCGGCAAAAGCGTCATAATATCGCCGCACGAGTGGAGCGAGGCGTAAATCCCCTTTGCGTGCGCCCACTCGACTGCCCGTGTATGGGCAGGCTTGAGCAACGTACGGTACATCTCAAGTGAGAAAAAGGTCGTGTTTTTATATCCCATATCGTCCGGCCATACAATCCGGTCAAAGCGGTAGCCCGCGTCCCACACCATCTCAAACTGGGCGATGCACATGTCCAGATAGGTGTTGAACATGTCTACGACCCATTCCGGCTCCTCGTACATGGCAATAAGAATCGTTTCCGTCCCCGCCATCCACGAATGCGTTACGTCGAACCCGAACCAAAATTCCGCCTCGATCCAGTCGCCGTCCGAGACCCATTTGGGATAATTCTTTTTCAAATACTCCCAGTCAATCCGGCTTTTGTCCGGCTTCATGCGCTGTTTCGCGTCCAGCCACGCCTGCGCGGTATTCACTTTAAAGTCAAGAAACTCCGGCGTAGAGTCGAGCGCCTTGAAATTTTTCATCGTCACGCCCCACGGCGAGGTCACAATCTCGTACTCGTCCGTTTCCTCCAATACCGTAACCGGGTACTGCGGCGTAATGTCGGCAGAAATCGTCTGTACCTTATCTACTTCAAAATAGTCGCGCCAGTCCATACCGCGCGGCATCCCCTCCTGCTCCCAACGCAGGACTGTCCCGCGCCACGGCTTATCCAGAATCGGCACACGGTCGGCCTCTTTATGCTGCATGATTCGTTCAATCCGCTCCCTGCTTGTCATATCCGCTTACCCCCAATGAATCTTTTTCTTCCATTATACCGGGATTTTTTCAATTGTCAATCCATAGCAAGACCCAAAAAGAAAAAAACGCCGGTTTTTCCGGCGTTTTCGTTAATCAGTTATAGCGGCGGTCGATGATCCGCACGGTCTTTTTCTCGCTCCGTGGCAGTGCGCCGAGCGGCACGGCAGATGCCTCGATTTTAATCCCAATCTTCTGCTTAAAAGTATCCGCAATCTCGCGCTCAAGCGTTTCGCTCCCTGCACCGCGTGTCGACTCAACCGTAAGGCGCATATGGTCCTTACCGTCTACATGGTCAATCTCTACCATATATTCGCTGCTAACGCCGTCCACACGCTTGAGCACGTCGTCAATCTGTCCTGGAAAGATATTGACGCCCTTGACCTTCACCATATCGTCCGTTCGGCCCACAATCCGGTCAATGCGCGGGTATTTGCTTCCGCACGGGCACTCGCCTGGCAGGATGCGCGTAATGTCGTGCGTCCGGTAGCGAATGAGCGGCGCGCCCTGCTTGCGCAGCGTCGTGATGACCAGCTCACCTGTTTCGCCCTCGGGCAGAACCGCTCCCGTCTGCGGGTCAATGATTTCAAAATACAGGTAGTCGTTCCAGTAGTGCATGCCGTTATGCGCGCTGCAATCAATTGCGATACCCGGGCCGTAGATTTCCGTCAAGCCGTAGATGTCATACAGCTCGATTCCAAGCTCCTCCGCAATCCGGCCGCGCATGAGGTCGCCCCAACGCTCCGATCCGATGATTCCCTTTTTGAGATGGATTTTATCTCCAATGCCGCGCTTCTGTACCTCCTCAGCAATCAGCAGCGCGTAGGACGACGTGGCGCAGAACACCGTCGATTTTAAATCCATCATCATCTGGAGCTGCTTTTCCGTGTTGCCCGGCCCCATGGGAACGACCATCGCGCCGAGTAGCTCCGCCCCGGCCTGGAAGCCGATCCCCGCTGTCCATAGCCCGTACCCAGGCGTAATCTGCACGACGTCTTTGTTCGTCACGCCCGCCGTCTCGTAGCAGCGCGCAAACAGAACCGCCCAATCCTTGACGTCCTGCGCCGTATAGGGGATGATAACCGGGCTACCCGTTGTGCCGGACGAAGAATGAATCCGCACAATATTTTCGCTCGCTGTCGCCTGCAAGCCGAGCGGATACGCGTCGCGCAGCTCCCCCTTTGTCGTAAACGGAATTGACGAAAAGTCCTCCGCCGTTTTCACCGACGCGGGGTCAAAGCCCTCGCGGGCATATTTGTCCTGATAGAACTTACTCCCCGCCATTACGTATTCCATAATATTCTTACATGCCTGAAAAGTCGCTGTATCCATCTTTCTTCTCCTTACCTTCAATTTCTAAACCAAATTGCCGCCCAAGCTATCGCCTTCCAGTTTGCATAAAAAAACACCTCCGCATAGATTTAGCAGAGGTAGACAGAATCATAAAAATAACAGCATTCTATTGTAACTCCACTCGGCTCTCCCTGCTATGCTCTGCTAAACTCTACTATACTGTCATTATACGCCCCGTCTTTCCATTTGTCAACTGTTTTTTGACCGGCTGGGGCCGGTTTTGCTTGCAAAGCGGGATAAACCGGTATATAATGGTGGCAACAAAACCGAAAAGGGGCGGAAGTACGGTGTATCAGGACTATTTTGACCAGGAAATCGAATATCTCCCGTGGAAGAAGCCAACGCAGGAGCAGGCTAAGGAACAGGTGCGGTGGCAGGCCGCGCTGCAAGAGCGCTGCGGCGCCGTATTTGGCGCGGAGTCGTTTGTATCACACAAGGCGCACTTTTACGACATCCAGCAGGCAGTGTTCGGCGCGCATACGCAAATCTGTGCGGACGCGCTCCTGCGCACGCTGACGCTGACAGCAGGCGACTGCTGCTCGGTTAACTCGTTCTGCTTATTGCAGGGGAAAATTACGCTGGGCAGTTACGTCCGCATTGCGCCGGGGGCAAAGCTCATTGGCGTAAACCACGGGCACGCCGACCCGGACGTGCCAATTTTTAAGCAGCCGCACACCAGTGTCGGCATTACCGTTGAGGACGATGTGTGGATTGGCGCAAACGCGGTCATTGTGGACGGTGTGACCGTCGGCGCGCACAGCATCATCGCGGCGGGCGCAGTCGTGACAAAAGATGTGCCGCCCTACAGCGTGGCTGGCGGCTGTCCTGCCAAACGAATCAAAGACCGCCGCATATCTCACGTTTCCCCCACACCGCGCGCCGCGCTGCGTGAAAAGCTTGCCGCCTTTGGTAAAACGGTAAGAAGCCAGCATGAGGCAATCCTTGCATCCAAGGAATATGAAACGGAGAACGGCAGAATTTATAAAAATTTGTCAACAGCGGAGCCGACGGTGCGCGCCTGGTGCGACGCGACAGAGATCGCCGTCATGTTCGGCGCGCCTCCACGCCTTGTACCTGACCGCGAGGAACTGATTCAAAAATTGCAGGGCATGCAAAAGGACGAAATCGACTACGACGTGCTGACAGTCGGCTACTCGCTTGAGATTCTCGGCGCGCATGTCGCCCAGCCGTACAGCGACGTGGAACGGCTCGATGGCAGGGCGCTCGTCGACTGGCTGGGTGCGCTTGACTGGGATACGAAGGCGTGGCAGTCCGGCGCGGCCGTCGACCATTTCGGAACAGCGCTGTACCAGAATCTGAAATACTTCGGCTCGTCCAACACGGGAGACACGCTGTTCGGGTGGTTGAATAACCACGCTGACCCGGTGACCGGGATGTGGGGGCGGCCGGACGGCGCGGACTTCCTGCTGCCGGTCAACGGCTTCTACCGGCTCACACGCGGAACATATGCGCAGTTTGGCATTGATTTGCCATACCCGGAGCGTGCAATCGACACGATTCTTGCCCACTCAAAAAATGCCAACTACTTCCGCTCCGACCGCGGCAACGCGTGTCACGTACTCGACGTGATTCATCCCCTGTGGCTGTGCGCTAAGCAGACGGACTACCGCCGCGGTGAAGGGGAAGCGTGGGCAGAGGCGCAGATTGCGCGTATTCTGCAAAAATATCAGGAAAATAAAGGCTTCAGCTTTGAACTTGAACCCGACTATGAGGCCGGTCTTCAGGGGACAGAGATGTGGCTCTCCATCTTATACCTGCTAGCGGACTATATTGGAATCGCGGACGCGCTCGGCTACTATCCGCACGGCGTTCACCAGACAAATGTTGCATATCCATTGATTCAGCCGGTGTAAACAATTCTAATACAGCAAAAGCAGGCGGGAGAATGCTCCCGCCTGTCATTTTTATAAAGTCCATTATATATTTCTATTCTTCAAAAAGGTAGGGATGTCCACATTATCCAGCTCAATATTCACGCTTGGATTGAACACCGGTTCCTTTTCCTCTGTGGCGTTAATCTTTTTGAACACCTCAGCCGACGGTGTCACACTGTCAAACCCAGTCGCAACGACTGTAACGCGCATCTCGTCGTCAAGATTCTCGTCGATAACCACGCCAAAGATGATCTCCGCGTCCGTATCCACCAGCTCGTTTGCAAACTGCATCACCTGGTTTGCGTCAAACATTGTCAAGTCCTTGCCGCCTGTAATGTTAATGAGCACATTGCGCGCGCCCGTGATGGACGTTTCAAGAAGCGGACTCTCGATTGCAGCTTTCACCGCCTCAGACGCCTTGTTGTCGCCCTTTGCCACACCGACGCCCATATGCGCTACGCCGGAATTCGCCATCGTACGCTTTACGTCTGCGAAGTCGGCATTTATGTAACCGGATCCGACAATCATATCCGAAATACCCTGTACGCCCTGGCGCAGAATATCGTCCGCCATCAAAAAGGTTTCCACAATGCCTGTGTTTTTATCAATGATTTTGAGGAGGTTATCATTCGGAATCGTCATGATTGCATCGACATTCTCACGAAGATTTTTAATCCCCGCTTCCGCCTTTGCCATACGTGGCCGCCCCTCAAACATAAAAGGCTTTGTCACAATAGCAACCGTCAGAATGCCAAGCTCTTTTGCAATGCCGGCAATAATCGCCGCCGCGCCCGTACCGGTGCCGCCGCCCATGCCGGCTGTAATAAACACCATGTCCGCGCCTTTAAGCATCGCCTCAATCTCGTCCCGGCTCTCCTGCGCCGCCTTTTCCCCAATCTCCGGATTCGCACCCGCACCCAGTCCGCGCGTCAGCTTCTCGCCGATTTGAATCTTCGTATCTGCCTTAGAATCCTTCAATACCTGTGCATCTGTGTTAACTGCAATAAAGTCCACGCACTTAACTCCGACGTCAATCATGCGGTTAACTGCGTTATTGCCGCCGCCGCCGACGCCGACTACTTTTATTTTTGCAACATTGCCTGTCTCCATGTCAATATCAAACAACCTGCTTCCTCCTCACTGTTTTTCATTTGCAAAGCGAATGAAATCAAAATGTAATTTACTTAACTACTATTTTATCGTTTTTTTCAAATTTATTCAATAGTAATCTGCGAATTAATGCAAAATTTTGAATAATTCTTGAACCAAATACTACAACTGCTGCCAAAGACAGGTCAAGCCCCAATAATTTACCAAGATATACGAGCCCAATTGCAACCGCCGCATTGAAAAACAAGCCTGTGACAAATATTTTCAGGTTAAAGTTTTTCGCCAGCGATGCGCTGATTCCGCCGCAGACCGAGTCAATCGCCGCCAAAATCCCGACGGAAACATAGACCGAGTAGGCGCTGGGAATATGAAAATTTGTCAGCAGGGCAATCACCACGCCTACCACAACGCCGAGTATAACTCCAATCATATCATTCATCTCCGCCTTCCTGAATCACGGGAACCGCATATTGAAAATTGATTGCTCCAGTATAACGCGGTATCGTAATTTTTTCCTCAGTTCTTACTTCAACGCCAATACCAACTGCACCAAACAAATCCGCAAGTCCGCCGCGCATGTTGACCGCGGCCTCAAGCGTCTTCGGGTCGCCAATCACAGAAATTTCATACGGCGGGGCCGTTTTTTGCTCGTTGATGGTAATAACCGGACCGACACACCGGATCGGCGTCGTGCTAATAACGCGCTGGCCATTGATGCTGTATGCCTCCGCGCCCGCCGCTGCAAGCTCGGAGATCGCCTGCCGCAAGTCGCCGTCGTGGATGAGAAGCAGCTCCTTCCCCTCCGTTGTCGTCGCATCCGTCTGCCATGTGCTGTCCGTCAGCGTCAGGACAATGCCCGCACCTTCCACCTCCGTCAGCCCGGCGAGCACCTCGCTCCGCTTGAGCTGGTCGGACATAATTTTTGCGTAGTCGCTGCTGCTTTCCGCCTCTTCGCGGTAGCGCTGCAGCTCATTCTGCGCGCTGTATAGCTGCAAATACAAATCCGCGTTTTTTTCCTTTTCATTCCCCAGCTCAAGCTGGAGCTCCTCCATGCGCTGTGCGTTGCTTTCCATTGCGACGTTTTTGCGCACGCTCGTAAGCTGCGTTGCAATCGCAAATGTCAAGATCGCACACACAATCCCAATTGCCACCTGTGCCTTAATACGCATTTTTCTCATGTTGTTTCGTTCCTCCAATTACGGCCTGTAGTATGCCTTACCGTCTAACCGCAGATCGATTTCGCCTCTGGCATTTGGTGATAACTGGTTGTAGGCAACCTCCGCAAAGGTCAAAAGCTTTCTCGTAACATCCTGCGAATCGCCGCAGAACACCGCAAGCCGGTTTTCGAACGTAAACTTTACATCGACAGTGTTCGTCACGTCCAGCGTATTGACTTTGCCCAGGATTTCCGCCTTTTCAAATTCATCTATGTACAATAATATTATATCAAATTTTTCGTCTGCGTCAACTTTAATTTTTTGTCCAATTTTGAATTCCTTTAACTCGCATCCCAGAATCTGCATATAGCCCTCCGGCGGCTCCGGCATCAGGGATAAAACCTTGCCCGCCTCGTCAATCGCCGCATAACCGCCGGCGTACGGCAGATACGCCGCCATATGACTCTCCTGTACTTCAATCAGGATTTTGTTCGGGAGCTGGCGCTTGACTTCCACGCTTTTGACATAGGGCATGGAGGCAATCTTCTCTCTGGCCTGCGTTGTGCTGATGCGAAAGATATTGTTGCCCGCATAGATGCCGCTCTGTGCAACGATGTCCTCGCTTTTCAGCTGTGCGTTCCCGGCGACCGTAATCTGTGCAATGTTAAACCACGGTGTTAAAAACGCCACTACAAACAAAACGATGCCAAGCAGAAACAGAAGCAGAAACGTCCTGAGAAATATCCTTCTTCTTCTCTTTTTTTTCTGCCGCTTCATATGTCGGGCGCGGATATCATCCTGCCGCGCCGGCAGATTGCGTTTCTCTTTTGTGTTTTCCATAGACCTTACTCCCTTTTAATCACTGCTCCGATTCCCCGAAGCGTATCCTCCAGGTTTTCATATCCCCGGTCAATGTGGTATACGTCGCTGATTGTGGTGCGCCCCTGCGCCGCAAGGCCGGCAACTACGAGCGCCGCTCCGCCGCGCAAATCCATGGCACATACGTTCGCCCCGCTGAGCGCTTCCACACCGCGCACGACGGCAAGCCTGCCGTCCACAGTAATATCTGCACCCATCCGGCACAGCTCATATACATGCTTATACCGGCTCTCAAAAATATTCTCCGCAAAAATGCTTGTTCCCCGCGCCAGCGTCAGCGCCGCCATCAGCGGGGACTGTGCGTCCGTCGGAAAGCCGGGGTGTGGCTGGGTCCGAATCATTTTGACCGGGCTGAGGCGCCCAGGCGCAACCTGCACAATACGGTTTTGCGACACATACAATTTTGCCCCATACTGTTCCGCCACGGAAAGCACCGCCTCCATGTGGGCCGGAATGACATTTGTCAAATCAATTGTACCGCCTGCCGCCGCACCACAGGACAAGTACGTTGCCGCAACGATACGGTCCGGAATGACGGTATGCTCCGCGCTGCCAAGCCGTTTTACGCCGTCGATTTGAATAACGCTTGTACCGGCCCCAGCAATCCTTGCGCCCATACAGTTTAAATAGTTTTGCAAGTCTACAATCTCCGGCTCTTTGGCCGCATTATTGATAACTGTCGTCCCCTCCGTGAGAGAGGCTGCCAACATTATATTCTCCGTCGCACCCACGCTCGGAAAGTCAAGGTGGATGGCTGCGGGGGTTATCCTGTCGCAATGACACCGTATGTACCCGTGTTCCTCCTCAATGGAGATGCCCATCTGCCGGAATGCCTTCAGGTGCAAATCGATGGGGCGCGGCCCCAGCTCGCACCCGCCGGGGAGTGATGTGACGGCCCTGCCAAATCGTGCAAGAATCGCACCCAGGAATATCACCGACGAGCGCATCTCATGCATGAGTTCCTCCTGGATTTCACAGTTTGCCGCACCGGCGGAGTTGACAATCAGTGTGTCGCCCTCCCTATGTACGCTACAGCCCAAGTGACGCAAAATATTGATTGACGACCGCACATCCTTTAGGTCTGGGCAGCCGTGCAAGATATTTTCGCCGCTGTTTAATACTGTAGCGGCAAGAATCGGCAGCACAGCATTTTTCGCGCCGTGTACACGCGCCTCGCCCTCCAGTTTTTTTCCGCCCTCTATCACTAATTTATCCATCTATTTACACCTCCGTAAGCCTGCATAGATTTGTTCGCCCTATATACTATGCAGACCGCCGGAAAGGCGTTACTTACGGGCGAGGGAACAAGCCAGCTCGTAGATTTTCTGGGAGGCGTCCGTCACGCCGAACTTTTTTGCATTTTCTCCATACTGCTCCAGCGTCCCCTTACTCGAAAGCAACGTGTCAATCTTTTCCTTTAGAGACGCAGCCGAAAGCGCATCCTCGGTCAGAACAAGCGCCGCGCCGTTTTTCTCCAGCAGGCGCGCATTCGTGAGCTGATGGTCATGCGCCACGTTTGGCGAAGGAATCAGAATCGCAGGCTTGCCGAGTGCGGTTATCTCGCTGATACTGATGGCCCCGGCGCGCCCGATTACCAAATCTGCCGCCGCCATGGCCATATCCATGTCATAGATATAGTCGCACACCCGGACATTTTTATGCCGCGCTAAATCAATGCCGCGCTGCTTCATGTCCGCCATAACCGCGTCGTAGTTGCGCTTGCCCGTGCCAAACAAAATCTGTACATTGTCGTGCTTCACCATTTCAGCAATGTAGCCCGTTACAGCATCGTTGAGGCGCGCTGCGCCAAGACTTCCGCCAAAAGCCAAGATAAACGGTCGGTCATCGAGCCGGAGCGCCGCCCGCGCAAGCACCGGGTCAGCCGACAGAATCTCCTCCCGGACAGGATTGCCAGTAAAGACGCACTTATCCTTCCGTTTCAAATGGTTTCTCGTGTCCTCAAAGCTTGTCGCGATATACGACGCGTACTTTTGCGACAGCTTTACCGTAACGCCGGGAAACACGTTCTGTTCGTGAATGATGGCCGGCACGCCACAGGCATAGGCCGCCTTCATAACCGGGCCGCTCACATAGCCGCCCGTGCAGATTACGGCATCCGGCTCAAATGAGTGGATAATCCGCTTGCAGTCCCGCGCCGCCTTCAGCGTTTTAAAAATTACCGATATATTTTGCAGCGACAGCGAGCGTCGGAAGCCCGCAATGTCGATATATTCCATGTCATAGCCCGCCTTCGGGACGAGCGTTTCCTCCATGTTCCCGCGCTTGCCGATAAACAGCACCTGCGTATCATTGTCCATTTTTTTTGCATATGCCGCAATGGATAAGGCGGGGTTGATATGCCCGGCGGTCCCGCCGCCGGCAAGTAACAGTCTCATTTTATTTACCACCGTTCCTCAAATTTCTATACCATTAAAGCTTTCCGTCCGGGGGACGGATTGTTGTAACCGTCTGACGCGATATGTTGAGCAATATTCCCATACAGCCCAGCAAGATCATCAGCGATGTGCCGCCGTAGCTGAAAAACGGGAGCGCCATACCAGTTACCGGCACGGACGACGTTACAACCGCGACGTTGACCGCAACCTGGATTGCCACAAGGGTCGTAATTCCCGTTGCCAAAAGCGTGCCGAACATATCGGGCGCCTCCTGTGCGATCCGGTACCCCTTCCAAATCAAAATTCCAAACAGAACGAGCACAAGCGCCGCACCGACCCAGCCCAGCTCCTCACAGACAATGGCAAAGATAAAGTCGTTCTGCGGCTCCGGCAGGTAGAGGAACTTCTGTCGGCTCATGCCAAGCCCGAGGCCGAAAATACCGCCCGAGCCGATTGCATAAAGCGAGTTGACAACCTGAAAGCCCGTATCCGAAACGTCGGCAAAAGGATTCAAAAATGTTGTAATACGCTCAAGCTGGTACGGCTGCTGATAAATCATAAACGCCAGCACGGGCAGCGCGCAGGCCCCCATAGCAGCAAAGTGCGAAAACCGCGCCCCTGCGACGAGCAGCATGACGCAACCAACGGCAACAATGACAAGCGTTGCGCTCAGGTGCGGCTCTTTGAGCAGAACAACCGCAAATAGGCCAAGTATGATGAGATAGCGCAAAAGGCCGGTTCGAAACTTTTTGATTTTGTCTTTTATAATAGACAGGCTGTACGCAAAATAGATAATAATTGCGACCTTAACAACCTCAGAAGGCTGCAGGGTGCTGATTCCAATATTAATCCACCGCCGCGCGTTGTTGCGCACCTCGCCGATGCCTGGAATATAAACCGCAAACAGCAAAAGAAAACTTCCAACCAAAATCAAAAACGCAAATTTTTCAAAATTATGGTAGTCAAAGTACGAAAGAACCCACATGGCAGCAATCCCCAACGCCGCAAAGATTGCCTGCCGGATAATGTAGTAATACGGATTGTTCTGGTATGCGCTTGCCGCCGGCGCACTCGCTGAAAATACCATAATCAGGCCGAACACAACCAGAATGATGATGTCGAGCAGGAGCATGCGGTCAAGCCCGCGCACGGACGGCTTTGTCCAGCGCAGCCCCCACTTTCCCCGCGGTTTGCGTTGCTGTGTCCGTGCAGCATTCACCTGCTGTGTCTGTTTTTTTATCGGAGGTTTTTGTTTTACCGTCCGCGGGGCCGCCGCCCGTCTACCTGTCGGCTTTGGGCGTGCCGGCGTTCTTCCCCGGCCGGTTTTCCGAACCTGTGCCATATGTTTCCCTCCTGCGCGAATTCTATCGTACACGATTTCTGCAAAGTATCAAAGTATCAACTCCATGCCGCACAGCGGCTCAAAGAGCCAAAAACGGCGCGGCGGCAAAATAGCCGATTACGCAAAAAACAACCGTCACAGCGCAGAACACCGAAACGATTTTGACCTCTCTCCATCCACACATCTCAAAGTGGTGGTGAATTGGACTCATTTTGAATATCCGCTTCCCGGTCAGCTTAAACGACAACACCTGCAAAATAACGGAAAGTGCCTCCACGACATAAATAATGCCAACAATGACCAAAAGCAGGGGCATTTTGAGCACCAGCGCCGCGGCGGATATCGCCCCGCCCAAAAACAGCGATCCTGTATCGCCCATGAACACCTTGGCCGGGTAGTGGTTAAATGCCAGAAAGCCGATACACCCGCCCGTCAGCGCAATAAGGAACGCCGCCAGGCTGCCATTGCCGCACAGAAGCGCGACAGCCGCAAAAAACAGCGATACGACCGCCGTCACGCTCGTCGCGAGACCGTCGAGCCCGTCCGTCAGGTTCACCGCATTGACAAACCCGACCATGATGAACACGGCAAACACGATATAAAACCAGCCGAGGTCAAGCGTCCCTTTGACAAACGGCAAAACAATGTCTGTATGCAAAAGCCCGAGCGCATTGAGCGTCACGACAAACGCAACCGAAAGCGCAATTTGCAGCGCCAGCTTCTGGAGCGCCGTCAGGCCGAGATTGCGCTTTAAAACGACTTTGATAAAGTCGTCTAAAAAGCCAATCAGCCCAAAGCCGACCGCACACAGCAGCGCCGCCACAGCCGTCGTTTCCCGCGTCATGATCAGTGTTGCTACGCAGGCCCCAACAATGAATATAATGCCGCCCATCGTCGGCGTGCCCGACTTTTTCTTGTGCCAGCTTGGCCCCTCTTCCCGAATCTCCTGCCCGAACTTGAGCCGGTGCAAAAGCGGGATCAAAACCGGACCAATCAGCAGGCTCACCACCAGCGCAATCCCGAACGTAATCAGGTATGGCGCAAACTGCTGTATCATTTCCCCCATTCTCCAAACCTCCGCATGTTACTTGTTTTTTGTATCCAAAAACAATTTCTCAATCCCCAAGGCAATCTGCTCAAACTGCATTCCGCGCGATGCCTTTACCAGAACGGCGTCCCCCTCCCGCAGAATGTCACCGAGCGCGGCAATAATCTCTTTGTTATTTGCAAAATGCTGCGCATTTTCCCCTTGCATACCGGCGGCAAGGGCTCCGCTGTGCAGATGTGCCGCATCCGTCCCCGTTGTCAGCAAAACGTCCACCATCTTCGCTGCATCCTCGCCTAGTGCCTCATGCGCCGCAGGGCCAAAGCTTCCCATTTCCAAAATATCGCCCAAAATGGCGACGCGGCGCTTCGCATCCGTCCCCGCCAGCACCGCAAGCGCGGCGCGCACTGAGTCCGGCGAAGCGTTATAGCAGTCGTTAATCAGCGTAATACCGCCAAAGCGTCGGATGTCCATGCGCATTTTTGACGGTGTAAAGGCGCTTAGCCCCGCGGCAATCGCCGCGTCGGGAACGCCATAATGCTTGGCAATTGCAAACGCAGCAAGCGCGTTGTACACGTTGTGCATACCCGGCAGACTCACCGCGATATGCTGCCTGCCGCCGTCATACACCACGTCAAAGTCTATGCTGTCTGCATCCAAAGCGATGTTTTCCGCGCGGTAGGCGCACCCTACCCCGGTTCCAAACCGGACAACGGGGTACTCCGCCGCCTCCACGGTGGACAGCATGGCGTCGTCGCCGTTTAAAAACAGCGTGTTGCTTTTATCAAAATAAGATGTAACCTCAAGCTTGGCCTGCAAAATCCCCTCCTGCGAGCCGAGGTTCTCGATATGCGCCATCCCAATGTTGGTGATAAGCGCACAGTCCGGGCGCGCAACCGAGGCCAGATGGCGAATCTCTCCAAAATGGTTCATCCCCATTTCCAAAACCGCAATTTCATGCGTTCGCTCGATTTCAAATACCGTCAGCGGCAGGCCAATGTCATTGTTAAAGTTGCCCTGGGTCTTTAATACGCGATACTTCTCTCCCAAAGCCGCCGCGACCATGTCCTTTGTCGTCGTTTTTCCCACCGAGCCGGTGACCGCTACGACGGGGATATCAAATTTTTGTAAATAATAGTGCGCAAGGTCGGCGAGCGCCTGTTTCGTGTCCTTTACACGAATCAGCGCACCGTCGCAGAACGGCTCAACGTTCTTATGCGTCAGCGCCGCCACCGCACCGGTGTCAAACGCTGCGCGGATAAACGCGTGCCCGTCAAAGGTCGGCCCCGCAAGCGGGATAAAAAGCAGGTTCTCCCCGCTTTTGCGGCTGTCTGTTGTGACGCCCTCTACGACTGTATTCTCGTCGCCCCATAAAAGCGTGCCGTCGCACGCCGCCGCGACTTCCCTGATGCTAAGCTTCTCCATGCTCTTTCTCCTGTTCCTTCAGCAATTCATGCACAATCTCGCGTTCGTCAAAATGAATCGTGCCGTTTTTCAAAATCTGGTACGTTTCGTGCCCTTTCCCCGCCAAAATGATGATGTCGCCCGCCTCCGCATGGGTAAGTGCATAGGCGATTGCCTCGCGGCGGTTCTCAATACGTACGTATGGACAGCCCGACTCAAGCACGCCCGGCATGATGTCGTCGATAATTTTACCCGGGTCCTCGCTGCGCGGATTGTCCGACGTAACAATCAAAAAGTCGGACAGCTTTCCAGCCGCCAATCCCATCTTGGGACGTTTGGTCCGGTCACGGTCCCCGCCGCAGCCGAACAGCGTGACGACGTGGTGCGTTTTAAACGCATTTACCGTAGAAATAATATTTTTAAGCCCGTCGGGTGTGTGTGCGTAGTCAATCAAAACCGTATAATCCGTATCCGTAGGAACGACCTCGGCGCGGCCCTTCACACCGTGCGCCTTGCCGAGCGCGTCAAGGCAAAACTCCGCCTCGAACCCGAGCGACAGTACGCAGCCCAGCGCCGCAAGCGAATTGTAAACGGAAAACTTGCCCGGAATCCCCAAATGTGCGCTATACATCTGCCCCTCATATTCGAGGCCATAGGTCACGCCCTTTGCTGTTACGGCAATATCCGACGCTTTCAGCGCCGCGTCTTTATCCGTACCATAGGCCAGAGCAGGGCATGTGCATTCCCCTGCAAGCCGTGCGCCGTAGTCATCGTCTATGTTAATAACCGCATTTTCGCACATATCAAACAGCTTGCGCTTTGCTTCGTAGTAATGCTCCATCGTCCCGTGAAAGTCGAGATGGTCCTGCGTCAGATTGGTAAACGCCGCCACCGTGAACGAGCAGCCGCCCACGCGATGCAGCTCAAGCGCATGGCTCGACACCTCCATGACAATGTACTGCGCGCCCGCGTCTGCCATCTGGCGAAATATCCTGTAAAGCTCAAACGACTCCGGCGTAGTACGCTCGGTCGGAATGACGGTGTCGCCAATCATGTTCTGATTTGTGCCAATCAAACCGACCTTTTTGCCCGCCGCCTCTAAAATGGATTTGACCAGATAGGTCACCGTCGTCTTCCCATTTGTGCCCGTTATGCCGACCAAACGAATCCCGCTGAGCGGATCGCCGAAAAATGCCTTCGACATCTGTGCCAGCGCAAATCGCGTATCCTGCGTGTAAAACACGGGTACACCCGACATGTTGAGCGTATCGCACGCAATAATCGCCACCGCGCCGTTCGCCACAGCCGCAGAAGCGTATTTGTGTCCGTCGGTCTGGAACCCCTTGATGCAGACGAACACATCTCCCGGCTGTACCGCACGGGAATCATACGCAATCCCACTTACTTCCAGATCGAGCGCCCGCTCGTTTCCGATTACACGCAAATCCTTCATCAGTTCCCGTAATTGCATGGCATTTCACTCCTGTCTATGGATTAGTCGCCGTCCATATAGATAAACTCTACCCGCACCGTCGTAGCGGGATTGACCTCCGACCCTGCCGGCGGGTCCTGCTTGCTGGCCGGTGATTTGCCGGAATCGTCCGCGCCGCCCAGAACCTCGATATTCAACCCTGCCGACTCAATGGCCTGCGTTGCCTGTGACAGACTCATGCCCGTTACGTCCGGCACTGTCACCTTTGCAACCTCTGTCGTATCGGTGTACAGGATTACTGTTGACCCTTTTGAAAGGCTTGCACCCGGTTTGGGAAGCTGCTGCTGCACGGTGTCGCTCTCGCCTACCACTTTTACAGCAAAGCCCTCGTTTGTCAGTTGGTTCTTTGCATCGGAAAGCGCGAGGCCGCGCACCTCCGGAACATTCGACTGCATGGCAACCAGCTCGTCGCCTTCCAGCTGTTTCTCGATTCCCATATAGCGAAGCGTATCTTCCAAGATGTTACGTACAACCGGCGCGGCAATCTGGCTGCCCTGGTACATACTGCCCGTCGGCTCATCGATTGCGACAATGCACAAAATCTCCGGGTCGTCCATTGGCGCTATGCCGATAAAGGAAGCAACGTATTTGCCGTTGCCGCGCGGCTGTTTCTCAGATGTACCCGTCTTGCCGCCGATGCGGTAGCCCTCGATTTTTGCGCCCTTACCGGTTCCGTTTGTTACGACGTTTTCAATGAAATCGCGCATAATTGCCGATGTTTCTTCGGACACAATCCGCCGTTCCACTTCCGGCTCAAAGCTTTCCACAACAGTACCGTTTTCGTCTGTCAGTTCTTTTACAATGTGCGGCCGAATCAGATTCCCGCCATTCACAATGCCGGAAATTGCCGCAGCAAGCTGCAAGGGCGTTACCTGGAACCCCTGTCCAAAGGAGGAGGTCGCAAGCTCGACCTCGTGCATATTGCTCTCTTTGAAAAATACGCCCTGGCTCTCGCCCACGATGTCAAAGCCTGTCTTTTGGTCCATGCCAAATAGGCGGAAATACTTGCAAAATGTTTCAACCCCAAGCCGGCGTCCCAGCTCCATCAAGACCGGATTGCACGAGTTTTGCAACCCTTCCTTGAGCGTTTCGTGCCCATGCCCCGCCGTCTTCCAGCAATGGATGGTGTGCGGACCAACCTTTGTCGCGCCCGTACAGGTAAAGGTGTCGTCCAAGTCTACAACGCCTTCCTCCAGCGCCATGGCGTACGTCAAAATCTTAAATACCGACCCCGGTTCGTATGTGTCCGTAACGGCTTTGTTTTTCCACAGCTCCATGAGCGCCTGACTCTTTGCGTTGCTCTGCTCCTCCTCCGGGAGCGCGGCAATTGCATCGAGCGTTTCCTGATTCGTAATCTCATACGGATTATTCGGGTCAAAGTCCGGCTCCGTCGCCATGGCGAGCACCTCGCCCGTCTTTGGCGCAACGACCAGCGCGAACGCGCCCTTGGTCGGCTTGTTCTCCTCGTACGCCTGCTCCAGATGCTTCTCCGCAAAATGCTGAATCGTTTCGTCAATTGTTAGAACGACGTTAAGCCCATCCTGCGAGTCGTACTTCTCCTCATATTTATACGGCATGTCAACGCCGACTGCGTTTTTGACCGAGATGACGCGTCCAGATACGCCGGACAGCTCATCGTCATACTGCATTTCAATCCCGTAGAGGCCCTGATTATCCGTTCCGGTGAAGCCCAGCACATTCGAGGCAAAGCTCCCGTTCGGATAGTACCGCTTCGTATCCTCTTCCAGTCCAACGCCGGCAAAGGCGTCCTTCGTTTCGTCCGCAGCCTTCAGCGCGCGAATCTGATCCGTCTGCTCCGGCTCTACCTTTCGTTTGATAATCTCATAGGCAGAGTTTTTTGTGACCTTTGCATATACATCATCGTAACTGAGCGAGAGAATCTCCGCGAGCTTCCGCGCTACAATGTCACATGCCTCCGCCTTTTTAATCTCATTGGGCGAAACGGTTACCATCTCCACCGACGCGCTCACCGCAAGCTCTTTATAATTCCGGTCGTAAATCGTGCCGCGTTTGCTTGTGATTACCTTGTCGCGCGTCTGCTGCTGGGTCGCCGCCTTTTTCAGAAAGTCGCCGTCGACCGTTTGCAGCCACGCCACGCGCCCGGCCAGCGCCACAAACGCCACGCAAAAGGCCAACATGAAGTATAAGATTCGTTTTTTTACCTTTCGTTTCGGAGCTTCCAATTCCATCCCTCCATTACCGCGGACCGCGCCGCTCCGTGCCTTCGCTGACAAAAAAGAAAAAGTGAGGCAAAAGAGATTTGCTTTTGCCAAATCGCTCTCAAGCCTCACTTTCATAAAGTTGCTCTTTATCCACAGATTGATTTGCTACTATCATGTATAAGCTCACTGTACGCCAAATATGCCAAAAAGATTTTTAAGCCCGCTCTGTATACTCTGCTGCAGCGCAAGCCCTGCGTCCTTTTCCGCGGCCTTCTCTACATAGTCGTCCTGTTGGATATTGATGTATGCCGTCTGGTTCTGTTCCGGGCGGCTCATACCGTATTTGGTCGTCGCCGCTTCCTCAATCTTCTTGAGGTCAACTGCGCTCTCCGCCGCAATTTGTGCCTGCTTGGTATCGGTCTGCGCATCCTCAAGCTTATTTTCGAGCCGGTTAATCTCACTGCTCTTTTCGTACAGGCTCACCTCGCGGCTGATCAGGCAGAATGCAATGGCAAAAATGACGACGATATAAAATACCGCGACCGCAATGTTGAGTGTCTTTGCCTTTGACTTCGGCTTTGCCTGCTTTTTTACAACCTTCCGGTTCTCCCTTGTCTGCACCGCTTCATACGTCGGCTTCAGCGCAAGATTCCCATTTGTACGCACTGTCTCTACCCCCTACCAAGTTTTATCCCAGACGTTTCTTGCTATAACTTTTCTATCACGCGCAGCTTTGCGCTCTTTGCACGCGAGTTATGCTGCAACTCCTCCGCTGACGCCGTCACCGGTTTTTTCGTCAGTATCTTCGCCTGTGGCTTCCTGCCGCAGACGCAGACCGGAAACTCCTTTGGACAAACACACCCCCGTGCTAACTCCAAAAATGCTTCCTTCACAATCCGGTCCTCCAGCGAATGGAACGTAATAACCGCGAGTCGTCCGCCCGGCTTTAGCCTGTCGGCAAACGCATCAATTGCGCCGCGCAGAATCGCAAGCTCCCCATTGACCTCAATGCGGATTGCCTGGAACGTGCGCTTCGCCGGGTTGCCGCCCTCAAGCCGCGCCCCCTTTGGAATTGCCGCGCGGATTGCCGCGACAAGCTCCATTGTCGTTTCAAGCGGTTTTTGTCTGCGCCGTTCTGTAATGAACTGCGCAATCCGCTTGGCCCATCTTTCTTCTCCATAGCGGAAAATAATATCAGCGAGCTGCTGCTCGGAATAGCCGTTTACCACATCGTAGGCGCTTATTGCCGCGCTCTGGTTCATCCGCATGTCAAGCGGCGCATCCGCCATATAGCTGAAGCCCCGCTCCGCCTCGTCGAGCTGGTGCGAAGATACGCCCAGATCGAGCAGCGCGCCGTCGATTTTTTCAATACCTAAATTATCTAAAATGGAATCTATCTGTTTAAAATTATCCTGAACAATTGTCACCTGTGCTCCAAAGGGGGCAAGCCGTCCCCCCGCAGCCTGAACCGCTTCCGCGTCCTGGTCAATTCCAATCAGACGCCCGCCGGATCCAAGCTTCGCTGCGATTGCACTGCTGTGACCTGCACCGCCCAGCGTCCCGTCCACATAGGTTCCGTCTGGACGGATATGCAAATACGTAATACATTCCTCCAGCATAACAGGAATATGATGAAACTCCATCTGCACCACCGCCTAAAAGTCCATGCCGATGGAACCCATGCTGGAAATCACGTGGTCAAGCGTAATCTCCTTTTCACAATATTCGCTCCATGCCGCAGAATCCCAAATCTCAATCCGGCTCCGAACGCCGAGCACCTTGACGTCCTTTTCTAGATGCGCATATTCGCGCAGGTGCGCCGGAATATTGATCCGCCCCAGCTTGTCCACCTCACACTCCGCCGCTCCCGACAGAAAAAACCGCATGAACGCGCCCGCCTGCGGGTTCGTCGTAATAGGGAGGCTGGCAAGCTTCTCCTCAAACTTCGCCCATTCCTCACGCGAGTACACGAACAGGCACTTTTCCGTCCCTTTTGTAACATAGAAAATCTCGCCCAAGTCGCCCTTGCGGAACTTGGCCGGCAGAATCATGCGCCCTTTCGCGTCAATATTGTGACTGTACTCGCCGATGAACAAGCCTTTCACCTCACTTCAGGAGGGGTTGTAACAGTATTTTAACACACTTTTTAACCACTTGCAACCACTTTATAACACTTTTAACCCTTACAAGTGAAATTTTACACGATTTCCATAGGTTTTTCAATACCTTTTTTAAAATTTCTTCTCACAAATTTTAAATTTATATGACATTTCTGTAATAGTACACAATTTTCTGCCCACCTGACTGTGCAACTTTGATGCAAGCCCGATTTTTCGCCGTTTTCAGGCATTTTTTGGCACAAAAAAAAGAAGGCAGTTTCATGCCCTCCCGCGACCAAAATTCTTTAAATTTGATTATATAATCAGTTCATTTTGTCCAACCCCTGCGGCGTATGTACCACAATTGCCTTTCCGCTCCCAATTTCAAGCTGGACACAATCTGTTTCAAAGACATTGCTGATCCCCGTGCTTGCACCGGCAAGTGCCTGGTGCCGCAGTGGGTACGCAAGCCCGTGCGTCGTCAGGTCGCCCGCCTCGGCAAAGGGAATGACCGAGAGCAGGTCGCCCGCCTGTCCTGAAACAGTAATCGTCCCCTGCGCCATCCAAACTGACGAAACGCCATCGTACAGCTCCCCCGACGCGCCCCACTGCAATATATAATCCAGCAGAGAAAGGTTGCCCAGCGTGTGGTCGATTCGTCCCCCTGTTGCGCCGAGCAGCAAAATGGTGTCGCAGCCATGCTCCAGCGCATACCGGACTGCAATCTCGCTGTCTGTATAGTCCTTCTTTGCCGGATAGGTCAACACATGATCACACTCTACGTCTGTCCGTGCATAGGAGTCAAAATCCCCCAGCACAACCGCCGGGCGCAGCCCCATTTTCTTTGCATGGCGATAGCCGGAATCGGCGCAGATTATCATGTCATCCTCTGCAATCCTGCTCCGAACGCGGTCATATTCTGCAATTTCTCCGCCACACAGAATTACCGCCCGCATACCAACGCCTCCTCCGCCTCTCTTGCACGCGCGACGAACGCCGCCGTCTGTGCGCAAACGTCCTCCGCCCCAAAGATGGCGCTTCCTGCAACGACCGTGTTCGCCCCCATTTCAATCACATGCGCCAGATTGTCCAGCTTTACGCCGCCGTCAACCGACAAGTCCGCCTCCGGCCGCATCATGCCGCGAAGCTCTTGCAGCTTCGCGTCCGCCTGCGGCAGGTACCCCTGGCCGCCGAAGCCCGGCTCCACTGACATGACTAGCACCATATCCACCTCGCTGGCTATGTGCGCAATATCACTGACCGGCGTGGCCGGCTTGATTGATACGCCTGCGCGTTTGCCGCACGCCTTAATCTGGCGCAGACATCCTGCAAGGTCGCCCGTCGCCTCACTATGAACGGTGATAATATCCGCTCCGGCCTCTGCAAACGCCTCAATATAGCGCTCTGGCTGCTCAATCATCAGATGTACGTCAAAGACAAGATTACTCGTTTTCCGGATGCTCTTTATGACGACCGGCCCAAGCGTAATGTTCGGCACGAACATGCCGTCCATCACATCAATATGTAAATACGGCGCGCCGCCGCACGCTGCCGCGTCAATCTGCTCCCCCAGCCGTGAAAAATCAGCCGACAGGATGGATGGTGCAATTTTTATCATTTTGTGCCGTCCCTTCTCCCGCTTTTTCCTTTGTTTATGTTTCCCAGTCTTTTCTCTTTTTCAGCTCTTCATAAAGCTCTCTGTAACTGTTATGCCGCATTTTGGAAATCCCCCCCTCCTGCACGGCATCAAGAACCGCGCAGCCCGGCTCGCTGATATGCGCGCAGCCGCGGAATCGGCATTGACCGATATAGGGTGCAAACTCAATAAAGTAGTTTTGCAGCTCCTCTGCCTTCACAGCAGGCATCTCAAAGCTCGAAAACCCGGGCGTATCGAGCACAAGCGCGCCGCCGTCCAGCTCAATCAGCTCGACATGGCGCGTCGTATGCCGTCCGCGGTGGATTTTCTCGCTTACTGCGCCGGTCTCCAGCCCATGCGGCGCACCGAGCGCGTTTAACAGGCTTGACTTTCCCACACCGGAATTCCCGGCAAAGGCAGTAATCTTCCCCTGCAAAAGCGACTTCAGCTCATTGATCCCCTCGCCCGTTTCCACACTCGTCAGCACAACGCGGTATCCGGCTTTTTCATATACATCGACCAGCTCCTGCGTGTGCGGCAGGTCGGCTTTGTTAAAACACAATACCGTTTCAATCCCGCTGTACGCGCCGAGAATCAGAAAATGGTCAATCAGCGCGGCGTGCGGCTCCGGCGAGCGGAGCGCCGCCACGACCACGAGCTGAGTAATATTCGCAACCGCAGGGCGAACCAGCATAGCCGAACGCGGCAGGATTTCGTCGATACTTCCCTTACCATTTTTCACACTGAGCTGGACGCTGTCGCCGACCATTGGCGTAAGACCCTCCTTACGGAAGCGTCCCCGCGCTTTACACTCCACAACTCCATCGGCGGTTTTGACATAGTAGAAACCGCCGATTCCTTTTATGATAACTCCAGTCAGAATAAGCCCCCCTGCCCGTTACAACGTTACCGTCTGCGTGCCGACCAAAACGCCGTCATGGTAGATTTCCAGCGTCGCCGTGCTGCTGGCGAGCGCAATGCGCAAGTCGAAGTTGACCTCGCTTTTGTGGTGAATCTGGTCATGAATTGTTGTGCCGTTAGCCACAACGCGGATCCGCGTTGTATCTTTGTCCTGCGGCACAGGCAGGCTAATTACTTTTACGTTCTCCGGCGGCGGAGTCGGCGTAGATGGAGTCGGGGACGGCGTGGCCGGCGTTGGGGTCGGGGTTGGAGTCGACACCACGCCCTTGCTTACCGTAAGTGCGACTGCGCTCTTCTTATCCGCACTGCCGCCCGACGGGCTTTGACGGATAACTGTTCCAACCGCCTGGTCGGACTCTTCCTCTGCAACATTCCCAACGACAAGGCCCGCTGCCTCGATGTCGTTTTTCGCCTGCGCGAGCGATTTGCCAATCACGTTTGGCACCGGCACCTTTTCCTCCGTGTCCTTCACGCTGATATACAGCCGTACCGTATCGCCTTCCTTTGCTTCTGCACCAGCGGACGGGGACTGGCGGATAACCGTCCCCTCCGGGACGGTGTCGCTTTTCTCTTCCGTGAATACGACCAGGAACCCTGCCTTTTCGAGCGTACTCTTTGCATTGTCCTTTTCATAATTGACAACATTCGGAATCGTCAGGTTCTCACCCGCGCCCGTGCTTACCTTGACGCGCACCTTAACACCCTTTTTTACGCTGCGCCCTGCGGCCGGCTCCTGGGAGATAATCGTATCCTTTTCATACTGTGCGGACGCAATCTCCTCGTCAATCTCAAGCTCAAGCTTCGCGTCCTTTAAGAGCTGTGTAGCTTCTTCAACCGTTTTGCCCTCGATGTTCGGTACCTTTGTTTCGTCCCACTGGCTCGTGCCAAGCACACCGAACCACGACAGACACACCACGCCGACAATCCCGATCAGCACAACCGCCGCCGCAACCGCGAGCCAGACCATCCGCTTTTCACTCTTGGTCAGCGGTGTTTTTTCCTTTTTGCCTTTTTTGCTCCCACTTTTTGCATTATGCGCATTGTCTGCCGCCCCCCGGCGCCGCGCCCCAGCACGTACGTGCTCTTCCATCACCTGCGTCGGCTCGGGCGCGGGTGAAATAGCGCGGTTTGACAGCACCGCATTGATATCGGAAAGCATCGCCTCCGCACTCTGGTAGCGGGCGCTCTGCTCCTTACTCATCGCTTTCATCACAATCCGTTCCATATCCTCCGGAATGTCCGGGTTGATGATTCGGGGCTGGACTGCATTGCCCGACACGTGCATCATCGCCACGGACACGGGGCTTTCCGCCTCATACGGCACGCGACCGGTCAGCATCTCGTAGAGCGTCACGCCTGCGGAATAGATATCTGACTTTTCGTCCATATAGCCGCCGCGCGCCTGCTCCGGCGACAGGTAGTGGGCCGAGCCCATAACTGCGCCGCCCGCGACCATCGTTGACGAGCTTGCCGCCCGCGCAATGCCAAAGTCCGTCACCTTCGCCACACCCTCGGGCGTGATGATGATATTATGCGGTTTGATGTCGCGGTGGATAATGCCGCGCCGATGCGCGCATTCAAGCGCAGAACATATCTGCGCCGCAAACCCAGCCGCTTCCCGCCACGGGAGCGCCCCTTTCTTAGCAATATACTCTTTGAGCGTAATTCCTTCTACAAGCTCCATGACGATATAGTGCCGCCCTGCGTCATATCCAACGTCATAGACCGACACAATGTTCGGGTGCGACAGGCTTGCCGCAGCCTGTGCTTCCACCTCAAACCGCTTCATGAATTCGCGGTCGCCGGCATACTCCGGCCTGAGCGCTTTAATCGCCACATAGCGGTTAAGCAGGCGGCAGCGCGCCTTGTACACTTCCGCCATCCCGCCTTCTCCAATTTTCTCGATGATTTCATATCGGCCGCCCAGCAGCGTGCCTGCTCCAATAAATTCACTCATGCTCATCACCTGCATTTCCGTTATTGTTCTGCATCAGCACAACAGAGATATTGTCCGTCCCGCCCGCATCGTTTGCCATATCGACCAGACGGCCTGCTGCCGCTGTGTCTGCTCCATTCTGCTCGACCGCCGCCGCGATTGCACCATCGCATACCATGTTGGACAGTCCGTCTGAACAAAGCAGAACCGGCTCCCCGCGATAGTCGAGCGTGTACACATCCGGCGTAACGATTGTCGAAACGCCGACCGCCTGCATAATGATATTCTTCTGCGGGTGGCTGCGTGCCTCCTCTGGCGTGATTTCGCCAATGTCGACCAAATGCTGGACATAGGACTGGTCCTTTGTGATTTGCTGTGCCTGTCCATCGACAATATGGTACGCGCGGCTGTCGCCGACGTTTAAAAACAGCGCCCGGCCCGGCCGCAAAGCAGACAGAACCATCGTCGTCCCCATCCCGCTCAATTCCGCTTCTTTTATGGACCTTTGCAGGATGTCGCTGTTCGCCAGAACAAAACACGACTGCAATAGGGAAAGCAACGCGCTCTCGCTCATCGCCTCGGTATATTCGGCCTCAACCAGACGGCGCACGCTCTCTATGGCAATGCCACTTGCAATGCTGCCGCCCTTATATCCGCCCATGCCGTCCGCAACGACGCCAAAGAGCGTATTCCCTATACAAAACGCGTCGCAGCTGTCCTGGTTTTCCTCCCGCAGCCGCCCCACGTCGCTTTTGCTTACATATATCAACGGCACTTCCTCCCATCTGCCCCGCAGGGCTGGTATTGTCCGTCTCCTATCTCTATTATAACCGTTTTTGGCGCAGTTGTCCACAGGAAGCCGAAATATCCGCCCCAAGCGTGCGCCGCACCGTAGCCGGGATACCCGCTTCCTCCAATACGGAGATAAACCGTTTCAGCGCCGCCGTACCGCTCCGCCTGTAGCTGCGTTCCGCCACTGTATTGACCGGAATCAGGTTCACGTGGCACAAAATCCCCTTTAAAAGCCGCGCAAGCTCCGCCGCGTCCGCAGCGCTGTCATTGACGCCGTCAATCATGGCGTACTCAAACGAGATACGCCGCGTCGTCACAGCCTGATACCGCCGGCACGCCGCCAAAAGCTCGCGGATTGGGTAGCGCCGGTTGACCGGCATGGTCCTGCTCCGGATTTCGTCGTTCGGCGCATGGAGCGAGATAGACAGTGTAATCGGAATATCCATCTGCGCCAGCCGGTCGATCCCGTCGACCAGCCCGCACGTCGAAAGCGAGATGTGCCGATACCCAATATTTAATCCCCGCGCATCGTTGACGTTTGTCAAAAAGCGGCGCACATTCTCAAAATTGTCGAGCGGCTCACCGATGCCCATCATGACAATGTTGGAAATCCGTTCCCCGATGTCGTCTTGCGCAAGAATCACCTGCAATAATATCTCTCCTGCCAACAGGTCGCGCTTTTTTCCGCCTATTGTGGAGGCGCAGAACCCGCATCCCATGGCGCAGCCGACCTGCGAGGAAATACACACCGTGACGCCGTGATGGTAGCGCATGACCACCGTTTCGACACACTCCCCGTCGTCAAACTCAATCAGGTATTTTACCGTGCCATCTATCTTTGACACATATTTTTCCGCAATGTGCGCCCGGCTCAGCATAGACGCCTGCGCCAGCTTTTCGCGCAGCGGCTTTGATAGGTTCGTCATCTCGTCAAACGACTGCGCGCCCTTGCTCAGCCAGGCAAACACCTGCCCGGCGCGGAAGCGCTTTTCCCCCATTTCAATCAAAAACGCTTCTAATTCTTCATATGTAAAACTTCTCAAATCCGGCTTGCCCGCCGTATGCTCCATGTTCGTTCTCAGCCCTTCCGTTTCATCCTGCATAGAAAAAAACCGTCGATCCCGTCCGTGTTCGGGAAAAACTGGATATACCCTTCCTTTGCCGTCGGCTTTTGCAGCTCTTTTGGCAAATATGGCTCCAGACTGTCGGGCGCAAACGCCGCATTCTCGCGCAAAAACCGCTCCACCACGTCCTGGTTTTCTGCCTTTGCAATGGTGCATGTACTGTAGACAAGCGTCCCGCCCAGCTTGACGTACTGCGCGGCCGCCGACAGAATCTTGTATTGCAGCTCTGCAAGCGCGCACTGCTCGTCTGCATCAAAGCTCCACTTAATGTCCGGCTTTTTGCGGATGATACCAAGCCCGCTGCATGGCACGTCCGCCAACACCGCGTCCGCGCAGCCGAAAAACCGCTCCATCGGCACGGACGCGTCCGCGCACGCCGTTTCGATTATATTGATACCCATCCGGGCCGCATTCTGCTCAATCAGCTTCAGTTTGTGCGCATGGATGTCAAAGGCGTACACCTTACCCCGGTTCTGCATCAGCTGCGCCAGGTGCGTGGTCTTGCCGCCCGGCGCGGCGCACAGGTCGAGCGCCGTATCGCCCGGATTCGGATTTAAAGCCGCACCCGCCAGATAGGAGCCAATTCCCTGCGGGATAAACAGCCCCTCGCGGTAGCTGTCCAGCGCGGCAACCTCCGCGCCGGTAAAGGACAGCATATCTTCTATGCACGTTCCCTGCGCCTCGGCACCCTCGCCGCGCAGACGTTCCATTAGCGCCGCGCAGTCCGTCTTGAGCGTATTGACCCGCACGGTTGCGGGTGCACTCTCGTTCCCAGCCGCGAGCAGCTGCTCCGTAAATTCCTCCCCATAGGCGCAAAGCCACATTGACACAATTTCGTCCGGATAGGAATACGCAACCCCAAGCCGCTCCGTCGTTTTTTCCGGCAGGCGGATATGCTCTTTTTGCGCGGCAGCCTTACGCAGAAGTGCGTTGACAAAGCCTTTTGCGCGGTAGGCATATTTTGCCGCCAGCTTGACGCTTTCATCGACCGCCGCACGGTCCGGCACGCGGTCAAGCTTCATGATTTGATATATGCCCAGCCGCAGAATCAGAAGCACATACGGCGACAGCTTTTTGAGCTTTACGCTCGAAAACTGCGCAATCACATAGTCGAGATACCGCCGGTAGCGCACACAACCATACACAAGCGTTGTGACAAGCCCCCTGTCCGGCATGCTCAGCGTACTGCCGTGCAGCGTTTCCTTGAGCGCAATGTTGGAAAATGCGCCCTCATATTCAATTTTATAAAGCGTTTTGAGCGCGCAAACCCGCGCGCCGCCATTGTTCTGCCCCATCGGCTAGTCCCGCCTTCTCCCAAACAACACCAATATCCGCAAAAAGCTTCCAAGTGCAACCAGCGTGGACGCAACGTACGTCATGGCCGCCGCCTGCAGCACCTTTTTCGCCGCCGCATTCTCCTCCTGGCTCAAAATCCCGTATTCGTCCAGCGTAACGATGGCACGCCGGCTGGCGTTGAACTCGACCGGCAATGTGATAAGCGAAAACAGCACGACTGCGCCGTAGAGGATGATTGCAATATCAACCAGCCCGCCCAGCTCCATGATAAACCCGAGCAGGACAAGCGGTATGGCAATATAAGAGGCGACGTTCGCCACCGGAACGAGCGCATTGCGGATTTTGATTGGGACGTAGCCCTTTGCGTGCTGGGCTGCATGGCCCGCCTCATGCGCCGCAACGCCGATCGCCGCGCACGACGTCGAGTCGTACACGCTCTCCGACAGGCGAATCGTGTTGCTGCGCGGGTCGTAGTGGTCGGTCAGGTTGCCGCCCACACGCTCCACGCGCACATCCTGCTGCCCGTTGCGGTCAAGAATCATGCGCGTGATCTCCGCCGCCGACAGATTTCTTGAATTGCTGTACTGGGAATATTTTTTAAACGTCGTGTTGACCCGCATACTTGCCCAAATGGAAATCAAAAGCGGAATCAGCACAAAAACAAGATACGTATTGTCAAAAAACGGATAGTATAACGGCATATTACTCCTCCCTGCCCAAAACAACGCCTGTTTCAATTGTATGGCCCGCAAGGTAATCACAAACAGGCATCAGCTTCTTTCCTTCAAACTGCACGGTCTGTGCCAAAAGCGCGCCGTCGCCGCACTGCACCAACAGCCCGTCTTTGTCCGCACGCAGGACTGTTCCCGGCTCCGTAGCCGACGCGCCGCCCGCTATTGCAGCCTGTCCAATTTTCATCCGCGCGCCCTTGTACGTAGTATATGCAAGCGGGGACGGGCTCATACCGCGAATCAGGTTCCGCACCTGCTGAGCGCTTTTGCTCCAGTCGATCTGCGCCGTTTCCTTTTGGATCAGCGGCGCATAACAGCTCAGACTGTCGTCCTGCTTTTCCCGCGGCGCACACCCCCGCTCGATTTGCTCCAATGTTTCCAGAAGCGTCTGCGCGCCGAGGCGCATCAGCTTGTCGTGCAGCGTGCCCGCCGTTTCGTCCTCACTAAGCGCGAGCGGCCGCTTCAAAATCATATCGCCCGTGTCGAGTCCCTGCTCCATGTACATGGTCGTAATGCCGGTTTCCCGCTCGCCGTTGATGATGCACCACTGAATCGGCGCAGCGCCGCGGTACCGTGGCAGCAGAGAGGCATGGACGTTGATACAGCCGTATTTTGGATAGTCGAGCACTTCTTTTGGCAAAATTTTCCCATAAGCTACCACGACAATCACATCGGGCTTAGTTTGCGCAAGCACATCATCGAGTTCGCCGTTTTTAATCGCCTGTGGCTGGTAGACCGAAATGCCGTGCGCCTGCGCACACGCATGCACCGGTGTCATCTGCACCTTATGGCCGCGTCCCTTCGGGCGGTCGGGCTGGCTCACCGCCGCTACAACCTCGCGTCCCGCCGCGACAAGCGCCTCCAAACATCCCGCCGCAAAATCCGGCGTACCCATAAACAGTATTCTCATGCCGCTCCTCCCTTCTGTGAGCAAAGCCGCTCCTACTCGTCGTCCTCAATGAACTCAACCACTTTATCAATAAATAGCCCGCCGTCGAGATGTTCAATCTCGTGACAGAACGCCTGCGCCAAAAGCCCCTCGCCCGTGTATTCGTGCTCTGTGCCAAAGCGGTCTTTTGCCCGTACCGTCACCTTTTCAGGGCGCAACACATAGCCGCGCACGCCCGGTACGCTCAGGCATCCCTCCAGGATTTTTCGTTCGCCCTCCTTCTTTACAATCACAGGGTTGATCAGCTCAAGCTTTTCGTTTTCGCCGCGCGTGTCGATGACGACTACGCGCTTGAGCACGCCGACCTGCACGCCTGCAAGTCCAACGCCCTCCGCGCTGTACATGGTTTCAAACATATCGTCGAGCAGTGTGTGCAGCCGCTCGTCAAACTCCGTGACCTCGCGGCTCTTTTTCCGCAGAATTTCGTCGCCTTCCTCCCGGATAAACCGTATTGCCATCTATCTCACTCTCCTATCTCATTTATACAAAGCTGCCGGGGTTTTTATCCACGCTGACGCGAATCAGCTTTTTGTTTTTCCCTTTTCCGGCATTCTCTATCACATCGAATAATATGTCATTGAAACGGTCCGCACATTCACATTTTATGAGGATACGGTACCTGTATTTGTCTTTTATTTTGGAAACGCCGGCCGCCGCCGGACCAAGCAGAAGCGTCCTGTCCGGGACCTCCGCCTTCAGCCGCGCGCCCACATAGCGCGCGATGCCGGCCGCCTTCGCCGCCGTAACCGCCTCGTCCGCACCCGTGACCAATATGGATACAATCTCACAAAACGGCGGGTACCACATAGCGTGGCGCAGCTTGATCTCGTCGCGGTAGAAGCCTACGTAGTCGTGCTTCTGCGCATGGACGATCGCGCTGTGCTCCGGCGTATACGTCTGCACAACGGCACGCCCTTCCAGCGCGCCGCGCCCGGCACGTCCGCATACCTGCGTAATCAGGCCAAACGTCCGCTCCGCGCTTTTATAATCGTCGATATAGAGCGACGTATCCGCCGCCACCACGCCCACCAGCGTGACCGAGTGGAAGTCGAGCCCTTTTGCCACCATCTGCGTCCCGACCAGCACATCCGCCTCGCCGCGCTCAAACCTGCCGAGCAGCGTCTCATGCGCATGCTTCGTCGCCGTGGTGTCCATGTCCATCCGCACCGTTTTGACGCCCTCGAAGCGTTTTTGCAGTTCTTCTTCCAGCTTCTGCGTTCCTGCGCCGAAATATTTGATGTACGGGCTGCCGCACTCCGGACACGTCTTGTAATTATCGTGCGTATAACCGCAGTAGTGGCATGTCAATTTGTCCGTCGCCCTGTGATACGTCAGCGATATGTTACAGTGCGGACACTTTGCCACAAATCCGCAGCTCCGACACGACACAAATGTCGAAAATCCGCGCCGGTTCAAAAACAAAATGCTCTGCTCGCCGTGCTCGAGGTTGTAGAGCAGTTCGCGCGCAAGCAGGTCGGAAAACATGGAACGGTTGCCGTTTTCCAGCTCTTGGCGCATGTCGACGACATACACCTCCGGCATCCGCACCGCGCCCGCGCGCGCATGCAGCTCAAGCAGCCGGTAGCGCCCGGACTGTGCCATATAATAGCTCTCGACCGAGGGTGTCGCCGACGCAAGCACCGTCACCGCGCCGTGCTGGAACGCACGGAACATCGCTACGTCGCGCGCATGGTAGCGGGGCGACAACTCCGACTTGTACGTTGCCTCGTGCTCCTCGTCCACAATAATAGCGCCAATATTATTCAGCGGGGCAAACACCGCGCTGCGCGCTCCGACGACCACGTCGACGGCCCCACTTTTGATACGCCGCCACTCGTCGTACCGCTCCCCGAGCGAAAGCGCACTGTGCAGAATCGCCACGCGCCCGCCAAAGCGCGCCAAAAACCGTTTGGTCATCATGGGAGTGAGCGAAATCTCCGGCACGAGCACAATCGCCGTTTTGCCCAGTGACACCGCCCGCGCAATGAGGTGCATATACACCTCCGTCTTGCCAGAACCCGTCACGCCGTGGAGTAGGAAGGTCTCCGGCTTTCCGGCCTCCATTGAAGCCGCAAGCGTCTGATAGGCGGCCTCCTGCTCGTCGGTCAGGGATAAAAACGCTTCTGTCTCAGTCGCCTTCCCGTCCATGGGGCTGCGCCCCACCTCCCGCTCAAAGACCTCGACCAGCCCCTTCTGCTCGAGCGCGCGCACCGCGCCGTGTCCTGCGCCGGAAAGCTGCACCAGGTCAGACAGGGCGATACATTCGTTCGCGCACAGTAAGTCAAGGATACGCGCCTGCTTCGGCGCGCGCTTTTGCAGCGACTCGGCCGCTTCCGCCGCATCGCTTTCGGGGATGGCGAGCGACACAAACCGCATCGTCCGCGCGCGGACGTGTACGCTGTCGCGCTGTTCTATTATGGCTATCCCCATCTGCTGCAGCGCACGGACATGCGCGCGCACGTCCTGTTTAAGCCGGGACAGAAGCTCTTCCAGTTCCAGTTCGCCGCCCGCATCTTCCAGTGCGGCGGCAATCTTTTGCTTCACAGGCGAGCGTTTTAAGGCTGCGTCCCGCTGTTCCTTGCCCATATCGGTTAGGCGGACATACACCGTATACTGCACGCCCGTCCCTGTTGGTATCAAAAGGCGCGCCGCGTCCAGGTAGCTGCACAGTGTCTTTTCCCGCAGCCACGCAATCAGTTCCGCGCCCTTTTCGTCAAACGCATCCTCCCCGCCGGAGAGGCGCGCCACAGCCTTAAGGCCCTGCGCCTCCGAGTGTGTTTTCAGCTCAAGCACATATGCTTCGCACAGCCTGCCCCCGGCGCCGAACGGCACGGCGACGCGGCTCCCGACATGCACGCTTGCACGCAGCTCGTCCGGGATTTCATAGTCGAACACTCGATCGACCTGCCTTGCGGTTTTTGAAACAATCACACCGGCAATCACGTATCGCGCCTCCGTTTAATACAAACGGGCCTACAGCCCGTTCTTTCCGTCGTATTTTTCCTTTGCCATGTCCAAAATCACATGCGCGAGCTCCTCCTTCGGCATGTTGCCCGGCTCTGCCGCCGCGCCGTCCGCGGAAAGGATCGTCACCGTGTTCGTATCCACGCCAAAGCCCGCGCCCTCGGTAAAGAGGTTGTTTGCGACAATCAAATCGCAGTTTTTCCTTTTAAGCTTCTCCTTTGCATGCAAAAGCAAATCCTGCGTTTCCATGCAGAAGCCGACCAGCACCTGCCCCGCCGGCTTTTCCCGTCCCAGCTCGGACAGGATGTCCGGCGTACGCCGGAGCGTCAGGGTAAGCGCGCCGTCCTCTTTTTTAATTTTTTGGTCCGCCGTCTGCGCGGGCGTATAGTCCGCCACCGCCGCCGCTTTGACGACGATATCGCAGTTTGCGCTCTGCGACAGGATTGCGTCGTGCATCTCCTGCGCGCTGCCGACCTGCAACATTTTTACGCCGCGCACCGGAGCGAGCGCCGTTTTCCCGCTTACCAACACGACGTCTGCACCGCGCCGCTTTGCCGCGCGCGCGACAGCGTAGCCCATCTTGCCGGACGAATGGTTCGTCAAAAAGCGCACTGGGTCGAGCGGCTCCTGCGTCGCGCCCGCGCTCACCAAAACCTTCAGCCCGCGCAAATCCTTTTCATACGCAATCTCGTCCACGACCGCCTCAATAATCTCCTCCGGCTCGGAAAGACGCCCCTTCCCCGTCACGCCGCAGGCGAGAAACCCCTCGCCCGGCTCGACGAATCTGCACCCACGCGCCGCAAGCTTTTGCAGGTTTTCCACCGTTGCAGGGTGCGCGTACATATTTTTGTTCATTGCGGGCGCAATCAAAACGGGCGCCTGCGTCGCCAGATACACGCACGTCAGCATGTTGTCGGCTATGCCGTTTGCCATTTTGGCGATGGTGTTTGCCGACGCGGGCGCGACCAAAAACAAATCTGCCTTCTGCGCCAGCTCGACGTGCTCGACGTCCCACTTCTTCGGCTCGGCAAACATTTCATCCGTCACAAGGTTCTGCGACAGCGTCTGGAACGTGAGCTTGCCGACAAACTCCTGCGCGGCCTGCGTCATGATAACATGTACCTCTGCACCTAGTTTGACAAGCCCGCTGACAACTGCCGCGGCCTTATATGCCGCAATTCCGCCGCACACGCCGACTACGACGCATTTTCCTTTCAGCATTCTGCCCGCCTCCTTCCGGCTAACCGTTTCTGCGGCTTACTCTGCCGCTGCGCTGTGCTCCTCTTCCAGAGCCTTCTCCATCTTTTCAATGGCCTCCTGCTCCGGGGAAACAATGTGGTCAAGGTAGTAATTCTTCGGCCTTGCCGTTACCTTTCCCGCGTTGATTTCGTCAATTGCCTCTAAAATTGCCTCGTCGAACTTGCCGGCAAACTCGCCGCTTTCGTCCGCGCCGAGCTGGCGCGCACGCCGCGCGGTCAAAATCGCCAGCGAATACCGCGTCTTTGTCTTTTCTACCAAATCGCTGATTGGGGGATAAATCATGATTGACACACCTCTTCAATAAATTTTAGATTTCTTTCCGTCCGGCAGTGCTCCGCGTCAATAATCGCCTCGAGCCTGCTAACGGCCTTTTCTACATCGTCGTTTAATAAAATATAGTTGTATTTCTGAATATGCGTAAACTCCCATGCAGCCGTACTGAGCCGTTCTTCCACGACCTCAATCGCCTCTGTGCCGCGCCCGATGAGCCGACTGCGCAGCTCCTGCATGGACGGCGGCAAAACAAAGATATACACGCCCTCCGGGTACTGGCTGCGCACCTTCATCGCGCCCTGCACCTCGATTTCGAGAATGACATTCTTCCCCGCCGCAAGCATGTCGTCGACGGCCTGCTTCGGCGTGCCGTAATAGTTGCCGCAGAACACCGCATGTTCGAGCATGCCGCCCGTGCGGATGCGCTCGGTGAATTCTTCCTCGCTGATAAAGTAGTAGTGCTTGCTGTCCACTTCGCCCTCGCGCGGTGCGCGCGTCGTGGCGGACACGGACAGAAATACGTCGCTGCGCTTTTCCACAAGACGCTTGCACACCGTGCCCTTGCCCGCGCCGCTCGGCCCGGATACGACAAGCAACAGTCCGCGTTTATTCTGCATCTTCATCCTCCTCCGGCAACGGCGCGGCTGCGCCCGTACCGCCCAGGCGATTCGCCACCGTCTCGGGCTGCAATGCCGATAAAATGATATGTTCGCTGTCTGTCACGACGACGGCGCGTGTCCTGCGCCCAAACGTCGCGTCAATCAGAATCCCCTTGTCGCGCGCCTCCTGGATCATCCGCTTGATTGGCGCAGACTCCGGGCTGACAATCGCAATGACACGGTTTGCCGCTACGATGTTGCCGAATCCTATGTTAATCAGCTTCAACGCTCTTCCTCCTTTGTATTTTCCCGAATGCCTGTTTATTCGATGTTCTGTACCTGCTCACGCATTTTTTCAAGCTCCGCCTTCAGGTCTACCACCAGCTTCGCCGTTTCAATGTCGTTCGCTTTAGAACCAATCGTATTGATTTCCCGGTTGATTTCCTGAATCAGAAAGTCGAGCTTGCGCCCAGCAGGTTCCCCGGATGACAAAATCCGTTCCATCTCGGTAAAGTGGCTGCGCAGGCGAACCGTTTCTTCGTCCACCGCAACCTTGTCGGCATAGAGCGCCGCCTCGGTCAAAATGCGCGCCTCGTCGATGCCGCTCGTACCCAGCACCTCCATCAGCTTGTCGTAGAGCCGCTGCCGGTATTCCGCCACCCGCTCGGGCGAGCGGCGTTCCACCTCCCCGACCATGGCAAGCATGGCGTCCGCCCGGCTTTTGAGGTCGGCCAGCATCCGCTCGCCCTCGCGCGCCCGCATCTGCACAAACTGCTCGACCGCCGGCGCAAGCGCAAGCAATACCGTCTGCCATATCTCTTCCGCGTCCTCTTCCTTCCGTTCAGAAAGGAAAATGTCACTAAAGCGCGCCACCGTAGACACGCTGATGTCATCCTGGAGCGAAAATTCGTCCCGCAGGCGGCGGAGCGCGTCGAGATAGCTCTCCGCCAGCGCGCTGTTGAGCGTCACTTGCTTGTCGCTGTCGCCGTAGCTCTCTACGCTGATGTATACATCGACCTTGCCCCGGCTGATATAGCCGGACACGTAAGCGCGCACCTTATCCTCCAAAAAGCCGTAGTGCCGTGGCACCTTAATGTTATAGTCTGCAAATCTGTGGTTGACCGAGCGGATTTCCGCCAGTACCTTTTTTGTTCCAAAAATTCCCTCTGTGCGCCCATAGCCTGTCATGCTTTTTATCAAGCCAAATCACCCCAAATAGTATTTTACACCGTTTTATCCGCTTCAAACGATACCAATTCCAATTTATCATGTAATTATAGCATAAACGGCAGAAAATTGCAACACCCATCCGGCACAGTTGCGCCGGCGCGGTACATCTGTTATAATAATGACATATAAAATATCACGGAAAGGAGGCCGCCTGTGGACAAACGTACAAAAATAAAGGCCGCGGTCACGATCTTTTGCATGGCAGCAAGCCTGTTTGCCCTGTATACGTTTCTGTTTGTTTCTGAGCTTGGCCCGGCGTGGAAAACCACGCTTTGCATTATCGCGGTTTTCTGGCTCATCAGCGGCGCGTCCAACCTGCTCGAATATTTTAAAAAACGCTGACCTGCACGGGTCAGCGTTTTTTATTCCAGCTTAAGATACCAGTACCGGTGGCTCCGGCCCGTATCTGCATCCAAAAAATCCATATAATATTTCCCTTTCTGCACAAACGCAACCGGACGCTCAAAAATCGGGCCGTCGTAGACAAAGGAGTGGTATTCCCCATTCTCCCCGCACAGGTTCGCGCCGGGCGGATACGCCTGTAAAAATGCTTCGTCAATTTCCCTTCCAACCCACTCGTCCGGCAAAACTGAACCGTCCACACAGGTGACAACCGCTTTGAAGCCGAGGCGGAGAAACTCGCGCATAATCTCCTCCTGCGGAATGCCCCAAAGCGGAAATCCAGCCCGTATTCCCGCTTCCGCACACTTTTGCTCCCTGCTCTTGCGGAGCTGCTCGAAATATAAATCGCCGAACAGCGCAGTCGTAATGTTTTGACTGGCAAACCGTTTCATCTGCTCCCGCATGGCGGTTCCATAACTCTCCGACGCGTTCGGGTCAAATCGGACAATGGTCAGCGGAATCCCTATGCTCTGCGCCTGCCTCCTGAGCAAATCTACGCCGATTTCGTGCATGGCAATTCGCCCGCAGTCCGCCTTCACAACGGAGAGCAGGGCCTCAACCGAATATCGGCCGGAATGCAGCGCGCGATACAGCGCCAAGGCCGAATCCTTTCCGCTGCTCCAATTAAAATATGCCTTCTGCACGTTACTTTTCCTCCCGGCAAATTGTTACGCCCGCGCTCGTGCCGATGCGGTTTGCCCCAGCCCCAATCATCTTTACCGCGTCGGCGCAGGTGCGGATACCGCCCGATGCCTTCACGCCGATGTCCGGGCCGACGGTCTGCCGCATGAGCGCAACGTCATGCACCGTCGCGCCGCCGCTGCCAAAGCCGGTCGACGTTTTGACAAATGATGCGCCCGCTTGGACTGCAAGCCTGCACGCGCGCACGATTTCGTCGTCATGCAGCAGGCACGTTTCCAGAATGACCTTAACAATTGCGCCGCGTGCCGCCGCCACAACGGCGCCGATGTCGCGCAGCACATATTCGTCGTCCCCCGCCTTGAGCGCGCCGACATTCAACACCATGTCAATCTCCTGCGCGCCGTCCGCACACGCCTGCTCCGCTTCAAATGCCTTTGCCGCCGTGGACATTGCGCCGAGTGGGAAGCCCACGACGCAGCAGGTTCTTACGCCGCTGCCGTGAAGCTCCCCGCGAACGAGCGCGGCATAACACGAATTGACGCACACGGAGGCAAAGCCATGCGTTTTTGCCTCCGCGCAGATACGGCGAACGTCCTCCTGCGTTGCGTCCGGCTTTAGAAGGGTGTGGTCAATCATTTTACTTAGCTCCATGCTTCTCCCCGCTTTCCCATTTTGTTTTTGTTGTGCTTTTCCCGCCCCTGTGGTATACTGGTAACAAATCATCCTAAACTCCGGAGGCGTTCCCATGTGTGTGTTTAAGACGCTGTTTGGCCTGCCATGCCCGGGGTGCGGCCTCACACGGGCCAATCTGCTGTTTTTTACCGGGCATTTTTCCGAGGCATTTTTCATGCATCCGCTGTTCCTGCTCGCGGACGCGTATTTGCTGTACCTGATCTGGTTTTTTCTCATAAAGCGGAAAAAGGCGACAAAATCGTTCTGGATTTTGTGCCTTTCCGTGATTGTACTCTATCTTGCGGTATTTATTATCCGGGCTTCTCTCCTATGGGGCAAATGCGAACCGTTTCTGTTCGACCCGAATGCATTTTTCCCGCGCCTGTTCAGCCAAGCAGCTCCTCAATGAGAGTTGCAAGCGCCCGCGCTTTTGCCGTCAGGTAGTCGGTATCGCTGCCCTCCAGCATGACGCGCACCACCGGCTCCGTGCCGGACGGGCGGATGAGCACGCGCCCGTTCCCGGCGAGCTCCGCCTCCAGTGCGGCAATCTCTCCCAAAATTTTCTCATTCTCTTTCAGCTGCGGTTTGTTTTCGTTTTTCACCCGCGCATTGACCAACACCTGCGGCAGGATCGTCACAATCTTGCGCAGCTCGGAAAGCGGCTTGCCCGTTTTCTGCATCACTTCGAGCAGCAGCAGCGCGGACAGAAGGCCGTCCCCGGTCGAGTTGTGGTCGAGGAAGATAATGTGGCCCGACTCCTCGCCGCCAAGCACGTACCCGCTCTTAAGCATTTCCTCCAGCACGTACCGGTCACCGACCGCCGTCTGCGCCGTCTTAATCCCCAGCTTTTCCGCCGCAAGGAAGAACCCGAGGTTGCTCATGACGGTAGCCGTAATTGTATCCTTTGCCAGTCTGCCGGTTTCTTTCAAATATTTTCCGACAATGAGCATAATCTCATCCCCGGTCAGGCGCTTGCCCGTTTCGTCCACCGCGAGCATCCGGTCCGCGTCGCCGTCGAACGCAATCCCGGCGCTGAAGCTGCCGCCGTTTTTGATTTGCTGTTCGAGCCGGTCAATGTGCGTCGAGCCGCAGTCCTTGTTGATATTTACGCCGTCGGGCTCCACGCTCAGGCATTCGACATATGCGCCAAGCTGTGAGAATGCGCGCGGCGCGATGGCGGAGTTTGCCCCATTCGAGCAATCCACCAGCAGGCGCAGGCCGTCGAGCGTACAGTCGATTGCCCCGGTTGCAAATTGAATATAGTCGTCGGCTGCATGCTCGGCACGCGTAACATGGCCGATTCCGCCGCCGACCGGCAGCTCCATGCCCCAGCCGTCCGTGTCAAGAATCAGCTCTTCAATCTTTTCCTCTACACTGTCGCTAAGCTTGTAGCCCTCTCCGTTGAAAAACTTGATTCCATTGTACTCAAACGGATTGTGCGACGCAGAAATCACAACGCCTGCGTCCGCGCCGTACTCGCGCACCAGATAGGCGACCGCCGGCGTAGGGATCACGCCTAACAGCACAACCTCCGCTCCCGTCGAGCAGATACCTGCCGCCAGCGCACACTCCAGCATATCGCCGGAAAGGCGCGTGTCCTTGCCGACCAAAATCTTCGGCTTGTGCGAAAGCTCCTGTGTCAATACGATTGCGCCGGCGCGGCCCAAGTCAAACGCCAAATCCGCCGTCAGTTCTTTATTGGCAATGCCGCGCACGCCGTCTGTTCCAAATAATCTTCCCAAAGTAAAAACCTCCTGTTTGTGTATATCGCCCTTATATTTGCCAAAGGGCCGGATACGCCCTGTCCTGTTCTCCGATTCAACGCCGATTTTTCGCGTATCCTAAAATATTATACTACAGGAAAAGCGTGGATACAACTGTTTTTTCCTTGTGGGCAATCTTTTTTGTCGGAAAATTGTCCGAATTGCCAAATCCGGTGCAGGGGCTGGACACCACGCGGCAAATCTGGTAAAATAGGAGATAATTAATTTACAAAAGAAAGTGCAGGCGTTCTATTATGGAAAAAATCGCAAGCTTTACCGTTAATCACGAAACGCTTATGCCGGGGCTTTACATCTCCCGCGTGGATGGCGACATCACGACCTATGACCTGCGGACCCGCAGGCCGAACACAGACGATTTGATGGACCATTCGACCATGCATTCGTGCGAGCATATGCTCGCCACCTATCTGCGCAACTCGCGCCTGAAAGACGACATCATCTACTTTGGCCCCATGGGGTGCCAAACGGGGTTTTACCTGCTCGTCCGTAACGCGGACCATGCAAGCGTGCTCGAAGCACTCAAAACCGCGTGCCGGGACGTGCTCGCGCACGAGGGCGAGGTGTTCGGCAACTCGAGCGTGGAGTGCGGAAACTACAGGACGTTGAATTTGCAAAAGGCAAAGGACGAGTGCGCGCGCTATTTAGAAGTTTTAGACACCGTGAACGCGCAGAACCTCAACTATTAAACGACAGGGGGACATACACATGATCGGGATCATCGGCGCAATGGACATTGAGGTAGATTTGCTCAAGCAGGCGATGGAAAACGCGCAGGAACGCGTCATCAGCGGCATCCGCTACCTGCAGGGCAAACTTTGCGGCAAGAAGGCTGTCGTCGCCCGGTGCGGCGTAGGCAAGGTCAACGCGGCAGTCTGCGCGCAAACCATGATTTTAGAGTACAAACCGGAAGTTCTAATTAACACCGGCGTAGCCGGCTCGCTGTCGAACGCGCTCGACATCGGCAGCGTTGCCATTGCAGACTTTGTGGTGCAGGGCGACATTGACACGACGGCGCTCGGCGAACCCGCGGGCCTTGTCCCGTCGCTGAACGTAGTCGATATCCCGTGCAGCCCGCGCGTTGCGCAGCGGCTTATGGATGCGGGCACAGAACTTGGGCTTTCGTGCACGCGCGGAACCATCGCGACGAGCGACACCTTTGTTGCCAGCGCAGAGCGGAAGGCATTTTTAACCAAACAGTTTGGCGCAATCGCCTGCGAAATGGAGGGCGGCAGCATTGGACAGGTTTGCTGTATGAACGGGGTGGACTTCGGCATTGTGCGTGCCATCTCCGACAAGGCGGACGGCAGCTCCCATATGGACTACGGCGAATTTTGTGCCATGGCAGCAAAAAACTCGGCGCAGATGCTTTTCACTTATTTACAGGAGTAAACTACACGTTTTTTGAAATTACAAAAAGGCAGGCGAATCGCCTGCCTTTTTCTTTTGCTGCAGACGCGGTCACAGAATAACTTTTATAAATCCGGATACAATATACCTATCTTTTGTATGGGGTGGAGGATTTATGAAAACACTTGTAAAAAACCGGCAAATCTTTTTTTTGTGCCTTGTGCCCGTGCTTGGGTTCGGCGTCTTTTCGGTTGCCAATACAGCCGTACGCTACCTTTCCACCGGGGCATGGGCCGCCGTCCTTGCTGCGGCTCTGCTGATTCTGCCCGCTGCGCTCATGCTTTGTGCGCTGGCAAAACGCTATCCCGGTGAGACGCTCATGGAATATGCGCCAAAGGTAGCAGGAAAAGTGGCAGGGAACCTGCTCTCCGGCGTCTACGCGCTGTTTTTCCTCATATTTGCCGGCTTGCTGGTCTCCTATTTTTCCCATGTGGTCGTAACATGGATTCTGCCCCATACGGATTACAGGCTGATTTCAGCCTTTCTTGTGCTTATCTGCGCCTATGCCATATCAAAGGATTTCACCAGCCTGATTCGGCTGGTAAGCTTTGTCGGCGCGCTCTGTGTGCTTGCCGTTTTGGCCATGCGGGTCCTGATGGTCGTGTTTGGCAATGTAGACAACCTGCTCCCGCTTATCGAACCGGAGGTATTGCGCGCCGGGCTGCCCAACGCGGCGGGCCGGGTGTTTGGCTTTTTCTTCTGTATCGGCGCGCTCGCCATTCTGCCGCAGGGGAAGCACAACCGGGGAAGTATGCTGATTGTGATTCTGGGCGTACTCGGTGCCGCGTTGCTTCTTGCGCTCGTCTGTGCGGCGTGCATCTCGGTGCTGGGCGTACCGCAGACGGCCCTGTATAAAGACGCGATGGCGCTGGCAATGAAGACATTTGACATTTCACGTTCCACGTTTATCCAACGGGCGGATGTTATCTTTATCGTCACTTGGACACTGCTGATTCTTTCGGCCCTATGCTGTACGTGTTATATCCCGTTTTCATTTGTAAAGCGGTTTACAAACGGCACAGCACGCCGGCTCAGCGGCGCGGCGCTCTGTGTGCTACTATTTGTGATTGCACTGCTGCCGGCGGATTTCAGCGCGGCGCTCTCCGCCGCCAATACAGCCTGTCTGACATTTGGGCTTGTCGCGCTGTATGTCATACCGCTTATTCTACTGATTCTTTCGGGGGTGCGCAGACATGAAAAAAAGTAGGCTCCTGCTATGCGCAGCCGTTGCCATGTCCTTTCTGCTTGGCGGCTGCGCCGGCTACACAGAGATCGAAAACATGGACATATTAACCTCGCACTTTGTCTATCAGCGCGGCGACCAGGTACAGGTCGGCGGCGGCGTGGCAAACGTGCGCAGCTTCTCCGACTCCATTGCCTCCGACCCGGTCAACATGCTCAGCGCGGAGGGGGAAAACCTGCATGACGCCGTGTCCGCGCTTCAGCGCAGCGCGGACCACAAGCTCTTCTACGGTGGTATGCGCGCCATTGTAATCGGCGACAGTTACGCCGAGGGCGGTATCGGCGAATTTGCCCGCTATATCCGCGGTACGCCGGAACAGCGCATGAGCGTGGATGTTTTCACCTCGGAGAGCGAGCCGCAGGAAATCGTAAAATACAAGGCAGTCAACGACTTTTCGGGCGGGTTCTCCGCAGAGAGTATTATGCGTACGCTGGAGAGTGAGGCTCTCGCCCCACGCTGCACGCTCGGCGACGTACTCGCCGCTCTGGCGGAACAGCAGGTCGGATTTGCTGTACCAAATATCGCAATTGAGGACGAAATCATGCGAATCAATGGTTATAGCATCTTTTCCGGCGAAAAGAAAATCGGCTTCCTCAACGCGGAGCAGATTTCCCCACTCGGCTTCTTTTTGAGCCCGCACGCCAAAGGCCGCTACTACGCCGACGCAGGCGGGCGCACCGTCACCGTGGAAGCGGAGATGACGCAAAAGACGATTCATGTGGAGGAAAGCGCAGAGGGCCAGCTCAGCGTCGCCGCTTCCTTTACGTTTGATATGGAGGTGTCCGACCTTGGAAGCGCGGGTCTGAGCCAGCAGGAAACCGAAACGGTCAAGGCCGCTATGACGCAGCAGATTGCGCAGAGCGCGGAAACGCTTCTGGCACTGTCTAAGAGCTACGGCTGTGACTTTCTCGGCTTTTATAAAGTTTATCAGACAAAACACCGCGCCAAATTTTATACCATTGACTGGCCGGATAAGATTCGGAACATGCAGTATGCAGTCGATGTACAGGCCAGCGCGTTTGAAAACAATTTAACCAATGAAGAACTGTGGAGGTGAGGCTATGCCGATTCAGAATGTAAAAGCCTTCTGCGACCGGGTCGAAAAGGAACAGAATATTATAAAGCGCGTCCTGAAAAGCGAGTACGGCGAGGTCTATATCCTTTATGTCAAGCAGCTTACCAATGTAGAAATGCTGACGCTAAACGTCATCAAACCCATCCGGAAGTATTGGCGCGAAAAGGGCGGTACACTCTCTGCGCAGTTCGCCATGGATAATGTCATGACAGTCGAGGACTGTAAACTGGCCGGTGTAGAAGAAAACGAAATTCTGGAACAGGTGCTCAACGGCATGACCTTTGCGCTTTTCCCCGGCGATGGGCAAGCCGTCAACATCAATCTGAAAAAAGTGGAAAAAAAGTCGCCCGAATCGTCCGAGCTCAACTACTCGATTTGGGGCGCGAAGGATTCCTTCACCGAAAATCTGGACGGGAATTTGTCTCTTATACGCTACAGAATTAAGGATCCGTCGCTGAAGCTGGAGACCTTTACGGTTGGCCGACGCACAAAAACATCGCTCCTGATGGCCTATATCGGCGACATTGCAAACGAAAAATATGTCAATACAATCCGCAAGCGGATTGAAAAAATCGACATTGACGGCGTATTAGAGTCAGCAAAGCTGCAATGGTTTTTAAACGACAAAAAGTATGGCCTATTCCCACAGGTGGGGCTGGAGCAGCGGTCCGACGTGGCCTGCGGCGCCATGCTGGAGGGGAAAATCGTCCTCCTGCTCGACGGAAGCGGCGTCGCCCTGATTCTGCCGAAGCTGATGATCGAGTTTTTATGGTCGGGCGACGACGAATGCGACAACATGTACTTTGCAATCTTTTCCAAGCTTCTCCGCATTGTGTCGCTCTTTATCTCCGCGACGATTTCTTCGTTTTACATTGCCTTTGTCGCCTTCCACGCCGGCGCGCTGCCAACCACATATTCCATGGTATTGGCCTCCGGACGCGCAGGCGTGCCGTTCTCCGTTGTGGCGGAGGTCATATTGATGGAACTTCTTGTCGAGGTCCTGCGTGAGGCGCTGACCCGCATTCCACAGCATATCGGTTCCGCAATCGGCATCGTCGGCGGTATTGTCATCGGGCAGGCCGCCGTGGAAGCGGGCATCTTCAGCCCCATCATCCTCGTCATTGTGGCACTCTCGCTGATGACGTCGTATATTGCACCCGACTATAACATCACGAATGCAGTACGGATGCTCAAATTTGTGCTGATTATTCTGACCGGCGTCTTTGGTATGTTTGGGCTGATGAGCGGACTGTTTTTGCTGTTTCTCACACTGGTGTCAGATACCTCGCTCAAAACGCCGTATCTGGCGCCGTACGCGCCGTTCCGCCTGCGCGACGCACTCAAAGGCATTTTCACAAATCCGTATCTCTCCGTGCGGCGGCCGTCCTACCTGCACACCAAAGCGGACGTACGGCAGAAAAAGAATAAGTAAACGTCTGCGCGGACTTGCATTACATCTGTATTTGATATAAAATATTTTTATATTGAATTCCTTATCAATAATATTTTATACCGACAGGTGATTCCATGCTTGATTTCCGTGTCAACACGTTTTTAACGCTCTGTGAAACGGGCAGCTATACCAAAACGGCACAGCGGCTCCACATTACGCAGCCAGCCGGGAGATTTTCGCCCGGATTCTGGGAGAACAAAACCTGGAACCGCATGTCTTTGCCGATATGCTCGAAATCGGCAGTATCGGTGCAATCAAAAAGCTGGTTGCCGCCGATGTCGGGATTTCGTTTCTTTACCGTGAAGCAGTCATAGACGAGCTGGCGCATGGCGAGCTGGCGCAGATATACTACGCAAAAGAAAAAACCATGCGGGAGTTTAATTTTGTATTTTTAAAGGACTCCATGTTCGAGGAAGAATACCTCGATTTTTACGAATTTTGTAAAGCGCATCGAGCGCAGAAAAGCTAAAAGGAGGGCAAAATGCCCTCCCCTTTAGCTTCTGCGGCTTATTTACAAAGCCCAAATATTTCCATGATTTCCTGCTTGCCAAGCTCTTTGTAGCACGGCAGAATACGCCCGCCGTGGAAGGTACACTTATCTGCCATCTCGGCAAAGCCCTCCGTACCGACCTCCAGCTCGCTGAGGCGGACCGGCATACAGATCTGCCTAAAATAGTTCTCCGTCCGGGCAATCCCCTCGAGCGCAGCGGCCTCGGCGTTCGTCCCGTCATAAGGCACATCAAACACTTCTTTTGCATACTGTGCGAACCGCTCCGGCGCAGCTTTGTAGAGGTACTTGGCCCACGCGGGGAAAATCACCGCCAGCCCTGCGCCGTGTGCAACGTGGTCGTACATGCCGCTCAGCTCGTGCTCGATCTGGTGGCATGGCATAAAGATGTCGCGGCCCGCACCCGTCAAGTCGCAATGAGAAAGCGACGAAGCCCACATCAGCGTCGCACGCGCATCGTAGTCGCACGGGTTTTCTATCGCAACGGCCCCCGCCTCTACGGTGGACCGGACAAGAGCAAGCGCGAACCTGTCGGTCAGGGGCGCGGCCGGCGACGCGGAGAAGTAGCGCTCCAGCGTATGCATACAGATATCGACGATTCCGCACCCGGTCTGGTACTTGTTTACCGTAAACGTCAGCTCTGGGTTGCACAGGGCGAACAGCGGGCGGTGCAGCGGCGAGTTATAACCGCGCTTGAGCTGCTCTTCTTCATTCGTGATAACAGCGGAAGCGCTCATCTCGCTTCCGGAGGCGGCGAGCGTGACAATTACACCAACAGGCAGCGCTTTCTGCGGCTCACGTTTTTTTATGGAAAAATCCCACTGGTCGCCGTCGTCAAGCGCACCAATGGCGATTTCCTTTGCCGAGTCCATTACGCTGCCGCCGCCCACCGCAAGCACCAGCTCAACGCCTTCGTCTTTGCAGAGCTGCGCGCCCTTGCGCACGAGCGGCAGCTTCGGGTTCGGTTCTACGCCGCCAAGCTCTATAAAGTCGATTCCGTTTTCGCGCAGCGATGCGGTGACCGTATCGTAAATCCCGTTTTTCTTAATGCTGCCTCCGCCATAGTGCAGAAGCACCTTTTTGTACCCATATTCCTTGATGACTTCGCCCGCCTTCTGCTGTGTGTCACGGCCAAACAGCATCCGCGTCGGAGTATAATATTCAAAGTTTTGCATACGCCTCATCCTTTCAGTTCTTTTTTCTTATAGTGTACCGCATTGCGGGCAAGCTGTCAATTCCGCGCCGCAAAATACATATTTACGGCTATGCGGCGGGCTGTTTTTGCACAGTCTCTGTTTTTACGCGGGAAATTCTTTACAAAACAATCTTTTTTCGGTATAATAATTAGAAATAGTAGTTTTTGTTATTTTAAAGATTCTTTTTGAAAGGATATGAGAAACATGGATATTTCCATCACCAGAACGACGACGCCGAAGGCAAAGCCGGACCAGAACAGCCTCGGCTTCGGCAAATACTTCACCGACCACATGTTCATCATGGACTACGACGAGGGACAGGGCTGGCACGACGCGCGTATTGTACCGTACGCGCCGCTCGTACTCGACCCGGCGTGCATGATGCTCCACTATGGGCAGGGTATTTTTGAAGGAATGAAAGCGTACAAGGGCCCCAACGGCGAAACGCTTCTGTTCCGTCCGAAAAAGAACATGGAGCGTGTCAACATCTCCAACGACCGGCTCTGCATTCCGCAGATTGACACCGATTTCTGTGTGGAGGCGATTAAGCAGCTTGTCAAGGTGGACGAGGACTGGATTCCGACCGCGGAGGGCACGTCGCTCTACATCCGCCCGTTCATTATTGCGACGGAGGTTGCGCTCGGCGTACACCCGGCTAAGTCGTACCAGTTCATTGTCATCCTCTCTCCGGTCGGCGCATACTATCCGGAGGGGCTGAACCCGGTTAAGATTTACGTAGAGCCGCACTATGTCCGCGCAGTAAAGGGCGGCGTCGGCTTTGCAAAGACGCCGGCAAACTATGCGGCGAGCCTCAAGGCGCAGATGGAAGCGAAGGAGAAGGGCTACACGCAGGTGCTCTGGCTCGATGGACTTGAGAAAAAGTATATCGAGGAAGTCGGCACGATGAATGTATTTTTCGTAATCGGCGATACCATCGTTACACCGGAGCTGAACGGCTCCATCCTCGCCGGTATCACGCGCGACTCGTCGGTTGAGCTGCTCCGTCACTGGGGCTACAAGGTGGAGGAGCGCAAAATCTCCATCCAGGAAGTATTTGAAGCAAACGAAAAGGGCGAGCTCAAGGAAGTATTCGGCACCGGAACGGCGGCGGTCATCTCTCCGGTCGGCGAGCTCAACTACGACGGAAAGATCATCACCATCAACAACGGCAAAATCGGCCCGTTCTCGCACAAGCTCTACGACTCCATCACGGCGATTCAGTCGGGTAAGGCGGAAGATGTGCTGAATTGGACAGTTCGCGTATAAAATTTAACATAAATTAGAAAGGGCCTGCAAAGGCCCTTTTGTGTTAGGCGGGATATGGCGGCAAAAGAATCTGGTACCATATCGACGAAAAACCGGCTAAATGGGAATCTGACAGATATTACAAAAAAATAATAAAAAATCTATACTTCCGGGTACAGTTTTTTGTTTTTAAGGGGATTTTGTTCCAAATAATTGCCATGTATAGCCATATGTGTTTGATACCCCGTTATGTAATATAGTTGCGTGAACTGTAGCATCAGCTCCCTGGCCTGCGTGCCAAGCCGGAGAAAAATAAAGTGCATAATCATCATTTAGCCCTGCACCCCAATCTCCATAGGCTTGTCCCTCAGTTGGATAAGATTTATATACTCTGAAAAAGCAACGCCTGTCGCGCGTAATCAATTGACGGCTGGAAATAGAATACATATCACCAATACATTCCATTGTACCATCCAGCAATGTCACTAATTTGGAATAATCCGTACCTACCCAAGATACATAGATCGACTTTGGATTATATAAAACTCCAAGCCCTTCAAGATGGAAAGATGCTTCTTTGTGACTGACGGACACATTGACTGTAATGGACGGTATATCCGTCCAGTGAATATCCTCTGTAATCTCACCATTTGCCGCAAGCGTAAAAGCGTTTACCATATTTCCGTTTTGATCTTCCACTAACGGAATATAATAAGTATCCATACCCTTTGTTTGATTTGTAACTTTTAACATTTTGATAGGTAATACATCACTATTATTATTTGTTGTTTTCGTAGTTTGAACTGCATCAATAATCTTCGCACTATTAATTTCACTTACCGAAAGGTTATTAAGTTGTCGCACCATATTCTTTACAGACTCGATATCCTGTAGTACAGCAGCTTCGGATGATGCTGCAAAAACGGGTGTGACCGTAACCAACAATGCAAAAGACAGACACAGAGCCAGACTGATTTGTACTAATCTTCTTTTCATTTATATTATCCCCCCATTCGATTTATAAAATATGAAATTCATACTAAAATTAAGGAAAACTAAAACACTGGAAACACTCCTCTCTAAGACTTTGCTTTTATTTTTTTGTTTCGCCGTGCGTGGGCGGGGTATAACTGATTCTTACAAAACCTGCTTCCATGTTTTCATTTGGTTGATAAATATTTTCATAGCTCAACACAAGAAAAATCCGATTTTCCCATTGGTTTGCCAGTCTTTCCCCAAAAATCTGTTTTGCAATTGCAGCATTTTTTTTTACTTCCCATTCTTCGTGATACTTTCCCGGTTTTTGCATTGCCTGTTCATAATTTGTCAGACTGTCAAACTTATCGCTCAATCCGGGGTAAGTATCAGTTTCTCCGTATAACGCTCCAAAATCCTCACGCAATTCCTTTGTAAAGTTGTACGCAACATACGCATTTCCTTCCCCAACTCCATTCGCTTCTGTGTTTGTAAAAAGGAAACTTATTCGGCAGCATAGTCCATTCTGAAAGTTTACTTCAACCATAGACTCCCTATTCTCAAATGTAATCGGCTGGTTAAAACGGTACGTCTCCCAGCCATCGGATACTGTTTCTTGCGGATAGGCATACGGTTTAGTATCCTGCTCCATGTCCAGCTTTAATTTCTCAAAAAATTCTTGCTTTTCAACTCCCAAAAGGCTTGATATTGATTTTGCATCAGAAATTGAATAGATAGTATCATCTGAATGATTGCAACTGCAAAAAAGGAATAAAAATGATAGAAAACCGATGGACAACAATACTTTTCTATTTGCTTTCACTATTAACACCCCCCTTGTTAATTATATACCCACTAAAAATAAAAAATATCTCAATTTGAGATAAAATCTTACCTCTTTCTGCAAAATATTTTATACTTGTAGCAGAGGAGGTATAATTATGACATATCAAGAAAACATCAGGGCGTGACCTCTCGCAGAAAACCATAGCCAAGCTGCTCCACATATCACAAATCACGTATTCCAGATATGAATGCAGCCAATGTCGGCTCCCTACTGAACACTTAATTACATTATGCAAATTCTATCACGTATTGGCCGATGATATATTAGGATTATCCGGCAGGCGGATGCCGTTGCCGGATACAGAAAAAGACGGGCAGTAGCCCGTCTTTTTTATTTGCAGTTCGGAAGAAACGCGCCCATCGACTTGAGCGTTTTCTGCAATTGTTTCACGTCCACGCCACGCACGGTGCAGCCCTGCGCAGTGGCCAGCGCCGCCGCGGCCCCCGCCGCCATGCCCGTGATATAACAGCACGGCATGACGCGCGCCGAGCCCATCATCTCCCGGTCGGCGCTGATTGTCCGTCCCGCGACAAGCAGGTTTTTCGTGTTTTTCGGAAGCAGACACCCGTATGGGATTCCATAGCTCTGGCCCTTTTCGTAATCCTGCTCGTAGATACCGTCGAGCTTTTCCTTCTTCCCAATGGCGGAAGCGTGCAGGTCAATGGGGTAGCAGTAGCGTCCAATTTCGTCGTCGAACACCTCGTGCGAAAAGTACGACTCCACCGTAAGCACGCGCTCGCCCAGAATGCGGCGGCTTTCCCGGATACCAAGCTCGCTCCCGGACACGACGATCCGCGCGTTTTCGTACCCTTCGAGGTAGTGACGGTAGTAGTATTCGTACTCCGGCATCCTGCGGCGCGCGTCAATCACACCCTTTGTGAGTGACGCCTCGTCCGTGCCGTCCACGCCAAACACATGGCCGATGTTGCCGCCGCCCAAATCGCCGCGGAAGCGCCACATGCCGGGCAGGCCCGGGTCCTTGACGGTAAAGACGCCGTCCTCGAACGCCTGCGGCAGACAGCGGTTGTCCGGGTCGCGCCCAAGCTCGACCACCGCGCGGCTCCAGTCAATGTTGTTCCAGATGGTACACAGTGTGCCGGGCATCATGGCTCCTTCGCCGTCGCCTTTTTCGTATGGCGCACCGTTCCACACCGCGAGCGTGCCGTCGCCCGTCGTGTCGATAAACACCTTTGCCCGCACGGCATAGAGCGACTCCTTCCCCTTTACGACCGCGTACTCGATTGCGCCGTCCGCGCTGCACTCAATCCCAATTACCTCGGAGGAGAACAGAAAGTCCGCGCCACTTCCCTCCATCATATTGTCGTAAATGCGCTTGAGCGCCTCAATGTCGATCGAATATTCCTTTTCCGTATAGGACGTATCCTTCCCATACAGCACGTCAAATATCTCGCGCCCGATGCCGCCGCTCACAAAGTTTTCCCCGTCGGAAAAGCGCATAAACGCCGGAACGAGCGTCAGCGCTGCTGCGCCGCCGAAGCACTGTCCCCGCTCGGTCAGAAAGACGCGCGCGCCCAGCCGTGCCGCTGTGACAGCCGCGGCAACGCCAGCCGGACCGCCGCCGGCCACAAATACGTCAACGTCCTTCCGCACTGCAATTTCCCGTTCAAATTTAACCGTTTCCATGTTCCTCTCCTCTTTTTCATAACTTGGTTCTATTGTATCACAGCAAGGGAAAATTTTCAATTCCTGTTTGATCTGTCACCAATAAAAAAACAGGCAAACGCCTATTTAATTTTCAAACCGTTCGCTTTTGGAAAACCGCTTCTCCAAATAATCAAACAGTCTTGTCAAAACAAATGTCATAATCAAATAGAACACCGCCGCAACGACAAACGCCGCAACACTCGCCTCCCGCATGACAATCGTGCGCGTCTGATGCATAATATCCGACAGCGCGATAATTGACACCAGCGAGGTATCCTTGACCAGCGTAATCGACTCGTTCCCCACCGGGGGCAGAATCCGGCTGATTGTCTGCGGAATCACGACGCGCCACATAGTCTGGCCGCTCGACAAACCGAGCGCCTTCGCCGCCTCGAACTGACCCTTGTCAATCGACTGGATACCCGCACGAAAAATCTCAGCAAAATACGCCGCATAATTAAGTACAAACGCAATAACAGCGGCAGCAAAGTTGTCAATGTTAAGCCCAAACAGAAGCGGCAGTCCAAAATACACAAACAAAAGCTGCAAAAGCAACGGTGTACCGCGCAGCAGCCATATGTAAAACTTCACCAGCCATGCAAGCGGCTTAAACCGGCTGATTGCGCCGAGCGAAATGATAAGTCCGAGCGGAATGGAGAACAAAAGCGTAAGCGCAAAAAGCCCGAGCGTCACGCCGAGACCGTCGCTGATATTGACCGATACGCGCCAAAAGTAATCCCATGCCGCGGCAACTTGTTCCATAGTAATCCCTTCCTTAACAAATTGATACCGAATCGTACGCAAAAGCGGAAAAAAGGGCGCGAGGTGCGCCCTTCCCTCCAGCTTACTCCTGCCTTACAGCATCAAGCCAGGCTCGCCGAACCATTTTTCGCTGATTTCGTCGCCCACGCCGTTTGTCTTAATCGTATCGAGCGCCTCCTGCACCGCGTCGCGCAGCGCCTTGTCCTCCATGCGGAAGCCGATACCGTACTGCTCGTCGCCAAAGTCCTCGTCCAGAATCCGGTACTGGCCCTCGTGCTTGGACAGATAATACTTGCCGACAACTTCATCCACAACGACCGACTCCACGCGCCCAGCGTCGAGGTCCATCATTGCCGTGTTGTTGTCGTCATACATCATCAAATTCCCTTTTATTTGCTCATAAATCGGGTCTGCCTGGATAGCGTCCTCTGCTGTGGAACCCGTCTGAAGCCCAACCTTGCCGGACGTGATGTCCGCCTTCGCCTGGATTGGCGAATCCGCTTTTACAATGATAATCTGCTTATTTGCCAGATACGGGTCGCTGAAAAGAACTTCCTTCTTTCTCTCGTCCGTAATCGTATACCCGTTCCAGAGCAGGTCAACCTTGCCGCTCTTAAGCTCCATCTCCTTCGACTTCCAGTCGATCGGCTTGAGCTGTACATTTACGCCCAGCACCTTGCCCACTTCTTTTGCAAGGTCAATGTCAAAGCCGACAATCTCATTATTTTCGTCTTGGAACCCCATCGGCGGGAACGCAATGTCCAGCCCAACCACGAGCTCATTTTTATCGAGCACCTTCTGCAGCGACTGGTCCGCATCTGCCTGTGTGTTTGCCGGGTCTGCCGTTTCTCCGCCGCAGCCGCTCAGCACAAAGCATACCGCCAGTACGCTGGCCAACATAACCGCTAATAACTTCTTCATTTTCTACATCTCCTTAAACTATGTACTTGTAACCCCTGCGCGGCAATACGCCGCAACAAACAAGTGTTATTATACTTCATTTCGCTAAAAAAGTAAAGTATTTTTTTACTTTTTCTCAAAAAAAATCAGGCTTACGCCTGATTCGTAATTTGCTTATAGTAATCCAGAGAGGGGAAACTGCGCTCGATATGATACAGCAAATATTTTTCGCTGACTTTGCCGAGTGCTTGCAGCTCTGCCTCCGGCAAAGAGAATGAAAATATCCGCTCCAGCGGCTCATCTAAAATATACCGCAGGGCGGCCAGCGCCGCCGCAGAAAGCGGGATATCCCCGGGCGTGGCGCAGCTTTGGCAGACAACGCCGCCTGCGCTGTTGGAGAAATACGACAGCTCCTCCTGCTTCCCGCATTTGCTGCATATGCCGCAATTCGCCCCAAAACCCTCCAGCAACAGCAGACGGAGCTCATATACCGCCTTGATGAGCGCAAGCGGACGGTCTTTATTGGCTAAAATATAGAGCGTGTTCAAAAGCAAAGATAGCGCCGCCCGGTCGCTCATCTGCTCCTGCACCAGCGCCGCTGTCACGTCAAACAAATACGTACACAGTGCCAGCTTCTCAATGTCCTGGGACAGTGCAAAAAAGCTTTCCAGCACGGATGCGCCCTGCATCCGGTACATCCCTCTGCCGGGTGCAAGCGTAAACTGCCCGTAACAGAGCAACTGTGCCGCGCTGCCCTGATGGGACTTATACTTGCGCGCACCCTTTGCAAGCGCGCTGATGATTCCCAGCTCCTCGGTGAAAATATGTAAAATGCGGTCCGCCTCGCCATAGTTGACCTGCCGGATAACAAGCCCGTTTGTCACAAGTTTTTCCACGCACACTCCCCCATCTGCAAAAAAGGCCGCATACGCGGCCCTTTCCCTGTATTCCGATGCGCTACGCCAGCACGAGCCGGGCGGGCGCGTCCTGCTCCAAAAACCCCTCTTCCTCAAGCTCCATTTCCTTAAATACCAAATAATCCTCCACATCGCCGGTAAAACAAAATCTTTGCCACATATACTCGCCAAACATAAAATCTGCCCCCTGTCACAAAAATTGTTTTCTGCTTATAGCATGGGCAAATTTGCTCTAGATTAGTCAAGGAAATTGCAGCCTTTTTTTACATAAATGCGGCAAAAGCCTTGTCCGGCGCGGTTTGTTCTGCAAAAAAATTTTTATTCATAGCCAAAGTTGCGAATCAGATAGTTATTGTTACGCCAATCGCTCTTGACCTTGACCCAAAGCTCCAGATACACCTTTTTCCCAAGCATCTTCTGGATGTCGATGCGCGCCATGGTGCCAACCTTCTTCAAAACCGCGCCGTTTTTTCCGATAATGATTCCCTTGTGCGACGCTTTTTCGCAGTAGATATTTGCCTGGATGGAGGTGAGCTTGTCCTGCTCCTTCATTTGCAGGATTTCAATGGCAATGCCGTGAGGCACCTCTTTGTCGAGCAGCCACAAAAGCTTTTCGCGGATAATTTCCGCCGCAATTTGCTTTTCCGGCTGGTCGGTAATCATATCGTCCGGGAAGAACGCCGGCCCCTGCGGGATATTCTGCATAATCTCGTTAAGCAGGCGGTCCACACCGTCGTTTTTCAGCGCACTGACCGGCACAATCGCCTCAAAGTCATGCAGGCTGCTGAAATCCGCAATCATGGGCAGAAGCGACTCCTTGCGCGCAAGGTCGACCTTGTTGATTACAAGAATGACAGGTACGCGCAGCGCGCGCAAATTCTGCGCAATTTTGCGCTCCGGCTCCGTCGTTTTATTGGTCGCATCCACAACAAACAGCACCGCGTCCATCTCGCCCACGGACTCGTTTGCGACTTTTACCATATATTCGCCGAGCTTGTTTTTCGGCTTGTGAATCCCCGGCGTGTCCGTAAAAATAATCTGTGCGTCATCCGTGTTGCGGATTGCCAGAATCTTGTTGCGCGTAGTCTGCGGCTTGTCGGAGATGATTGCAATCTTTTCCCCGACGAGCGCGTTTAAAAGCGTGGATTTGCCCACGTTCGGCCGCCCGATAATGGACACAAATCCAGACTTGAAATTCTGATTTTTCACGTGTTATTCTACTCCTTGTCTTCTTCTTTTTGGTTTCTTTCCCCTTGTTTTGCACGGCTGATCCACCACAGCAGCAAAAGCGTCAGCACGACGGCCCCGCCCGCATAGACCGGACTGGACAGCAGCCGCCCAAACGCAGGCCCCAGCCGCGCCGGGTCGAGGAACAAAAACGCCGCGACAATGACCGCCAAAAGCGCGGCAACGACAACCGCGCCCGCCGCCACATCCTTGGCAATCTCCGCGTATTTGCTATATTCCTCCGTGGCCGTGTCGACACAGTTTTCAATTGCTGTGTTGAGCATTTCGCACACAATGACAAACGTAATCGTCATATACAGGGCAATCCATTCCACCGGCGCAAGCTGGTAGAAAAGCCCGAACAAGCTCACTAAGGCCGCCATGCTGATATGGATGCGCATATTGCGCTGCGTCCTCACCGCATAGCGCAGCCCGCGAAACGCATAGCGGAAGCTGTCAAGCAGGCTTCCCGCCCCCTTTTTCACCTCATCACGCCCTTTTCTCTATCGTACCAAGCCCAGCGCGGCGAGCGCCTTCTCCTCCTTTTCACGCATAACCATACGCTCCGCCTCGCCCTGCTCATGGTCGTAGCCGAGCAGGTGGAGCATACTGTGCGCGCAGAGAAAGCCCACCTCGCGCAGGGGGCTGTGCCCGTATTCCTCCGCCTGCGCATAGGCGTGCGGCAGGCTGATGACAATGTCGCCGAGCAGGAGCGCGCCGCCGAACGCCTCGTCCCCGCTGACAATCCGCCCCTCGGCGTCAAACTCCAGCATGGGGAAGGAGAGCACATCCGTTGCCGCATCCTTGCCGCGGTGCTCTTTGTTGAGCGCCTGAATCGCCGCATCGTCCACAATCAAAACCGATACCTCGCATGCTGACGCGAAGCCCTCCTGCTCTAACACCGTATCCACGACCTGCCGGATTGCCGTTTCCATCTCCGGCGTAAAGTCGCATACAGACTGTTCGTTTTCAATGATGACCTCTGCTTGTGCCATAATTAACCGTCCTTATCGTTTCGTATCGCCGTGGCCCTTGTCCCGGGCCGCGCGGCGCAACTTCTCCTGCTCCGCCCGGTCGTACGCCTTGATGATCTTCTGTACGAGCGGGTGGCGGACAACGTCCTTTTCCGACAGGTAGCAAAAGTCAATTCCCTCAATGCCCTTGAGGATTTTTGCCGCCTCTTTGAGACCGGACTTTTTCCCATCCGGCAAGTCAATCTGCGTGATATCGCCCGTCACAATCGCGCGCGAGCCAAAGCCAATGCGCGTCAAAAACATCTTCATCTGCTCCGGCGTGGTATTTTGCGCCTCATCCAAAATGATGAACGCATCGTCGAGCGTACGTCCGCGCATGTACGCGAGCGGCGCAACCTCTATCATCCCGCGCTCGAGATATTTCTGATAGCTCTCCGCGCCAAGCATGTCGTACATCGCGTCGTAGAGCGGGCGCAGGTACGGGTCAACCTTCATCTGCAAATCGCCGGGCAGAAACCCGAGCTTCTCCCCCGCCTCCACGGCAGGCCGCGTCAGAATAATGCGGCTCACGTCCTTGTTGCGGAACGCCGTCACCGCCGCCGCCACGGCAAGGTACGTCTTGCCCGTACCGGCCGGTCCGATGCCAAACGTGATGGTGTTTTTCTCAATGGCGCTAATGTACTTTTTCTGCCCAAGCGTTTTGCTCTTGACCGGCTTGCCCTTTGCCGTGATGCAGACCACATCCGCGCCGAGGCTGCCAAGGCTCTGCTCCAGCCCGTCCTCCACCATGGAAATCGTATAGAGCACGTTCTGCTCGCCGAGCGTTTCCCCCTTTTGCAGAAGCGCCGTCAGATTCTCCAAAACCTTAATCGCCTTACTGACGTTTTCTTCCTCGCCCAGCAGCTTGATGTCACAGTCACGGTTGAGGATTTTTACGTTCAATTCCTTTTCAATCAGCTTGATATTGGCGTCAAAACTGCCAAACAGGGCCGCAATGTCCGTCCCCGCGTCAAGCGTATAAATCCGTTCAATCAAATAGTTCACTTCCGTTCTTTTGTACCCTTCCGGCTGAAAACAGCATACAGCCTGAGGTGACTCGACTCTATTATACTCCAATTTGGAAAAAGTATCAACTGTTTTCTTGCAGAAAGCCTATTGCGTGCCGCTCTCCTCCTGCACGGGCGGCTGTGTTTGCAGAATTGTGTCAATCGGCTTCTGTACGCCGATTTGTTCCGTATACTCCATCGTCAGCGTAATGAGGATATTGGATTCGTCGATTGGCGTATAGCGCAGGTCGCTTGCGGCGACGACAGCGCCCTCCCCAACCTGCGACGCGATTGCGGCCTCAAGCTCCGGCCTCGCCATCTCCATGGCCTGCTCGGGTGTGAGCGGCTCATAGGAGAGCGTCACCTCGGTATAAGTGCGCGTTTTCCATGACAGGCCGGTATAAAAGCCGAACAGGACGAGGTCGTGCGTCGTTTCCACAGTATCATAGTTTTCGTAGGGACTGTCCGCATTGAAGTGAAGCGGCAAGGCTCCGCCAAAGGCAAGCAGGGTGTGTTTGCTCGCCGTGCGTCCGGTCGGCGTGCGGATTTCTTTGGTGAGCGGACGCTCGGCCGACTGCTCGTACCATGTACGCGCGTACACCTCTCCCGCTGCGTGTGTATAGCGCGCTGGGGTAGTCTCCGGCATCAGATCGCTCGTCACGATTCCACTGATTAAAAGCTCGCCCTCAAGCACGGTCTGCCCCACCTCGACGGCACTTTTGCCCGCCGTGGCGTTAAAGTTTTTGATTACGCCCGCTTTAGAGGCGACAATATCGCACGGCGTGCTCTCGTCAAGAATCTCCGGCGCGGCCTTTTTCTCGCTGACGTTGACCGTGGCGCGGCTTCCCTTGATATCGACCCAGAGCCAACTGAGCTGGTCGAGCTCTAAGAGCGCATTGTTTTTTAAATCCCGCACATCGAGCGCGCCGCGGTATGCGCCGCGGTGAAGCCCAAGCCCGTCGAGCACCTGCAAAATCTCCTGTGAGCTTACCTGCTCGTTGCCCACAACTTCGATTGACCAGACAAACTGCGACATGACAAGGACAAAGCAGACTGCCAACGCAAGCCCGGCAAAGAAAAAATACCGTTTCTTATACCGGTGCAGAACCATTGGCAGTCCGTATTTGCGCTTGATATGCACGCGGGAGCGCGTCTTTTTTGCAATAGGACGCAGCTTATGAAACGAGCGCATGCTCATCTTCATATCCGCCTCCGACGCGCCGCGCCGGCGGATATCCCACAGATAGATGTCGCGGCGGATACAAATGTTGATAAACCGCTCGATAAAGTGGCTCTTGACAATAACTTGTACATACCCGCGCAGAAAGTATAAAATCCGAATTAGCATAGCATACGCTCCTTAACTGAATTCCAGGCTTTTGATGTCGCCGCAGAGGGTGATTTCCTCTGTCGCAATGTTTTTGATGCCGAGGCCGCGCCCTGTCACCTTCAGCAGACAGTCGCTCGTGTTGAGCCGGATGACTGTGTCGCTGTACTCGACAATGCCCTGATAGTTTTCAATGAACAGCTCCCGGTTGCCGGTAAAGATCAGCTTCGGCAGGTTGAGCACAATATCTTTTGGCAGGTCGAGCGCCTCTGCAATCCGCTCGGCGCGCGACTTTGTATATTCGGTTTCCTTGATGCGCATTTCCTTTTTCTTTTTTTTCAAGCCCGGTTCCCCTCTCATTTTTTTGGCTTGTAACAATTTTATGCAATAGCGCGCCGGTTCATGTCATATATATTTAGTGTGCGTATGTTTGACAGGAATGGGGGAGATTGGTTTGAAAGAAAAACGAGATTACCTACGCCGCGGCGGACGGGCAAGACTGGGGCAGGCTTTATGCATTATGGCGGTGCTATACTTTGTCGCCGCGCTGCTTCTGTTCCCGTCCCGGTCGATTGAGGCGGCGAAAAACGCGCTCGCCCTCTGCGCCAACGCGCTGATCCCGAGCCTGTTCCCCTTCTTTGTGTTTTCCTCTCTGCTGATCCAGCTCGGCTTTGCACGGCTGCTGACAAAGCCCATGACGCCGCTCATGCGCCCGCTCTTCGGCGTGAGCGGCAGCGGCGCGCTCTGCTTTATTTTAGGCGTATTAAGCGGATACCCGCTCGGCGCGTCGTGCGTGTGCGACTTGTACCGGGAGGGCGCGCTCAAAAAGAGCGAAGCGGAGAAGCTGCTCGCCTTCTGTAACAACTCCGGCCCGCTGTTTATCATCGGCGCGGTCGGCGCGGCCATGTATTTTAACGAAACAATCGGCGTCATGCTCTATGTGATTCATCTGCTTTCCGCCGTCAGCGTCGGGATTATCCTCGGCTGCTTCGGACGAAAAAAAGACGGTGCGCATACCGCGCAGACGCAAAGCGTCATCCACGCAAAACCGCTCGGCGCGATATTAAAAGATGCGGTTGTAGGCGCGGTGAACAACATGCTCCTCGTGTGCGGCTTTACGGTCCTGTTTGCCGTAATCATTGCGTCGCTGTCCGGTGCGTTCGGAAGCGGGATTGGGGCTGTGTTGGCGAGCGGTGCGCTGGAAATCTCCACCGGCGTATACAACGCCAGCCACAGCGCGCTCTCCCTTGACGTGCAGCTGATTCTAACCTCCGCCATTATCGGCTTCGCCGGGCTGAGCGTCCACTTTCAGGTCATAGGCATTGTAGCAAAGACTGACCTGAGCGCAAAGCGGTACTTTATTGGCAAGCTGATGCAGGCCGTCATTGCGGCGGCCTACACAGCCGTGGCCCTGTGCCTTGTTCCGCTCGATGTCAGCGCGGTCAGCTACTACATGTACCCTATTCGCGCCTATGAACTGATTGACTTTGCCGCCGCCATTAAGCTGTCGGTTTTGTACATGGCGAGCGCAGCATTTATTATCCTATTGCTGTGGCTGTTTGAAAAGATATGGACCTGGCAGGAAAAGATGAAGTATAAAAAGTGATGCTGGGGCGTACCCGCTGGATACGCCCTGTTTCTTTGCCGTTTTTGCTCTTGCAAAGCACGCCGCTGCGTGCTATGATAGACGTAAAGGATTTGGAAACAGAAAACAAAATTGCAGGAGGGATTTATTTTGGTAAGGCGCGACAAAACGAATTACTATCTCGACATAGCGCAGACAGTTGCTCTACGCGGGACATGTCTTCGGCGTAAATACGGCAGTATTATTGTAAGCAACGACGAAATTATTTCCACCGGATATGCGGGCGCGCCGCGCGGGCGGAAAAACTGCAGCGACGTTGGATCCTGCACGCGGGACCGGCTCGGGATTCCGCGCGGCGAGCGGTACGAGATGTGCCGCAGTGTCCACGCAGAGGCCAACGCCATCATCAGCGCAGCGCGGCGTGACATGATTGGCGCGACGCTCTACATCGCTTGCATTGACCCGCAGACGGATGCGCTTGTGCCGGGGACAAACTGCTGTGCCATGTGCAAGCGGCTTATTATAAACGCCGGAATTACCAAGGTGGTTGTGCGCGATACGCCGGATACTTACCGGGCGATTCTGGTCGAGGACTGGATAGCCAACGACGAGTCGCTCGAAGGGACGCGCGGTTACTGATAAGCAGGGCAAATTTGTCTACTATTTTGCAGAAAAAGGGAAAAATCGCCCATTGGTTTTTCTGTACGCATATGATAACATGGGCGAAGTAAAATAGAAGAAAGGCTGTGAAACGATGCTGCAACAGGCAAACTGGATTACAACAGAAAAAAGCTTTACAGGCGTGCCGCTGTTCCGGCGTGTTTTCCCGCTCCGGGGCGCTCTTTCGTCCGCAACGCTGTACATAACGGCGCTGGGCCTGTACGAAGCTAAGCTGAACGGAACACGGGTCGGGGATTTCATACTTGCGCCCGGCTGGACCTCCTACAAAAAGCGTCTGCAATACCAATGCTATGATGTGACCAAGCTGCTGGAGGCGGACAATACGCTGACTGTCGCGTTGGGCGATGGCTGGTGCTGCGGCCCGCTGACATGGGAAAAGAGGGAGAAGCTCTTTGCCGAGCAGCCCGCTCTGCTCTGCGCGCTCGTGCTCTCCTATGCCGACGGCAGTACGGAGGAAATCTGCTCGGACGGCACATGGGAGTACAGCGCGTGTGAGATTTTGGAAAGTGAGCTCTATGCCGGCGAGGTGTACGACAGCCGGAAAACGGAGCGCAGCTTCGTGCCTGCAGTAGTGGCTGATTATGGGAAGGATATGCTGATTGCCCAGGAGGGTGAAATCGTCCGCGAGGTCAAGACTGTAAAAGCACGCGAGCTTATCACGACGCCGGCGGGCGAAGCCGTGATTGACTTTGGCCAGAACCTGACCGGCTACGTGCGCTTCAGCGTCAAGGGAAACAGCGGCGACCGCGTCGTGCTCCGCCATGCGGAGGTGCTCGATAAGGATGGGAACTTCTATACCGAAAATCTGCGCAAAGCAAAGCAGCAGATCACCTTCATCTGCGACGGCACACAGCAGTGTTATAAGCCGCACTTTACGTTCCAGGGCTTCCGGTATATCTGTATAGACGAATATCCTGGCGAGATAAAGCTGGAAAACTTCGAGGCAGTCGTTCTCTGCTCCGACATGAAGCGGACCGGACATTTCGAGTGCTCCAACCCGAAGCTCAACCAGCTCTACTCAAATATTATTTGGGGACAGATGAGCAACTATGTCGACGTTCCGACCGACTGTCCCCAGCGCGACGAGCGGCTTGGCTGGACAGGGGATGCACAGGTGTTTGTGCGTGCAGGGGCGTATAATTTTGATGTGCGCAAATTCTTTAAAAAGTGGCTCCACGACCTGGCGGCGGACCAGCGCGCAGACGGCGCAGTCGGCCATGTCATTCCTACGATGCTTCGGCCGGGGGACTACGGCAGCGCGGCATGGGGCGACGCGGCGACTATCTGCCCGTGGCAGATTTATCTGACCTATGGCGACAAGGAGGTTCTCTCCGACCAATTCGACAGCGCAAAAGCTTGGGTCGAGTATATCCGCGCGCAGGAACAGAGCGGCAAGCACCTGTGGCAAAGCGGCGAACACTTCGGCGACTGGCTCGGCCTTGACGCGGAGGAGGACAGCTACAAAGGCGCCACAGACGAATCCTACATCGCCTCAGCCTTTTATGCGTATTCCACCTCGCTGCTCATTAAAATGGGAAAGGCGCTCGGCAGGGATATGTCGGAATATGAAACGCTCTATGACAGCATCGTGCGCAACTTCCGCACAGAATATATAAAAGGCGGCAAGCCCGTATGCAATACACAGACGGCGCATGTCCTTGCCCTGTACTTTGACCTGACCGACAACAAAGAGGAAACCATGCGCGGTCTCGTCCGCCTGCTCGAGCAGAGCGGCAACCACCTGACAACGGGCTTTGTCGGCACGCCGTACCTGCTGCACGTCCTGTCGGACAACGGGCGCGCAGACCTGGCCTATACGGTTCTTTTGCAGGAGGACTATCCCTCCTGGCTCTACAGCGTGAACAAGGGCGCAACGACCATGTGGGAGCATTGGGACGGAATTAAAACTGACGGCAGCATGTGGAGCGCGGACATGAATTCGTTCAACCACTATGCATACGGCGCGGTCGGCGACTGGCTCTATGGCGTAATGTGCGGCATTAACCCGGATGAAAACGCGCCCGGCTACCGGCACAGCATTCTGCGTCCTGTTGCGGATGCACGGCTCGATGCAGCACAAGCCACTCTGGAAACAGCGTATGGCACATTGTCCTCCGGCTGGAAGCGGGAGGACGGCAGCGTATGCTACCGCTTCACCGTGCCGCAGGGGACGACGGCAACGATTCTTGTTGAAGGGCAGACGTTTGAAGTAAAGGCAGGAAGCTATACCGTACAAAACGGTAAGCTAAACTGAAATTAGAATAGAAAAACGGCGTTATGGCAAAAGCCACAACGCCGTTTTTTGATTCCTTGCTTTGCTTAGTAGCTACATTCATATAACAACATTTCACTTTGATAATCGGCCGCAATCTGCTTGTCAAACGAGGAATAGGCGACAATCTGGGTCCATCCCGTCTCTTGCAGATACTGCTCCATCTCGCCAAGCTCATAAAGATGCGTCTGGAAATCCATCTCCTCACTTTGCAGTAGGTTCGTTCCATCATAGAGTGCATAAATCGCCGGTGAAAATTGTGTGCGGCTCGCTTCGTCGTAGAAATCCTTGCTTTTTAAAACCAAATCAAAGCCTTCTCTCGTCCGAACGGAAACCGCGGTTTTGTAGTCGGCATGGTCCGGGCATCTGCTTGCAACCGTATCGACTGCAAATACAAATTTCCCACCCTGCTTGAGTAAGCCTCTTATTTTACGCAAAATATTTTTTAAAACCGAAATATCCGTAAATAACGACAAAGAACCGGAAGGAATAAAGATATAATCGAATTTCTCTGGCGTGGCATACTCCATGAGGTCGGCATGAATCACGCGGGCGTCCGGGGCCTTTTGCTTCAGCTTCTCAAGCATTTCCCCAGACAAGTCCATTCCGCAGATATCATATCCTTCTTTTAGAAATGGAACCAAAAAGCGTCCGCTTCCACATAACGGCTCTAAGATTTTCATTCCTTTTTCCGCATAGGAAAAATAGAACCTCAGCTCGTCCGCCGGAGCTTCTTTATGCAAAATCTCGTATAACTCCGTGCATAAACTGCCGTAATAATTTTTTCGAATCTGTTCCATACTGTCACCTAATTAAATTGCAGCACCGCAAAGATGCCGCCTGCCCCGTCATGCAGGACGCAGGTATGCGTATCGCCCTCCGTATGCAGTCCAATGTAAATCGTATCGCCCAGGACTGCTGCCTTTTTGTAGCTGATACGCAGCTCCCGCACCAGCAAATCGGCCGGAAGCGCATCAAGCGCATAGTCAATATAGTGAATATTATTGACGTGATTGTTCGTGTCAAGGTCGCGCCGCTTCACCACCACAGAGCCGACGTCAGTATATTCCTTCGGGGCGCGGATTCGTCCTTCATCCCCGTCCGGGAACACAAAGTTCCCCTCCGCGCCGTATACGTCCGCAATCTCCTGTGTCACGCGCTTCATTTTCTTCGCACCCGCGTCATACTGAATCCAAATCGAGCTTGCCACCGCAATGGTGTTCCCCTGCTCGTCTGTCAGAGAGAAGTCCCGGTAGCCGTACACGCCCGCAAACTTCGTCGCCCACGTCCGGGCCGTGACCGTCTCCGCATAGCGCGGATAGCGGTGAATCTGAATCCGCCAACTCGCCAGAAGCCACGCCATCTGCTGTTCCATCAAATCATGGATACCCTGCCCCACCGTATCGGAGTGGAACATGGTCGTATCCTGGAAGTAGGATACCAGCGCAGACAGCGACGAAACCGCCCTGTCGGTCACTTCGCTGTAGCGGACGGTATAAGTTTTCTCATACATCACATTTCCTCCCTAATTCTCTGCAATGGCGATGCGCAGAATGCTTCTGCTCTTTCCGGTCGTTTCGTCTATGTCCAGCACGACGGCGTTAAGCTGCGCCGCGCCGTCGGCAAGGGCGAACTTCTGCGGGAGCCGCGTCACAAACCGGTCGACGACTATCTTCCGGTCCGTGCCCAGTACCGAATAATATGCCCCCGTCATCCCAACGTCGGAAATATACGCGGTCCCCTTCGGCAACACCTTTTCATCCGCCGTCTGGATATGCGTGTGCGTCCCGACGACCGCGCTAACACGTCCGTCCAGGAACCACCCCATCGCCATCTTCTCACTCGTCGCCTCCGCGTGCAAGTCGACGAGAATCACGTCCGTCTGCTTTCTCAGCGCTTCAAGCTCGCGCTCCGCCGCCGCAAAAGGGCTGTCGCACGGATCCATGAACACCTGCCCCAGCAGGTTCAACACGCCCACCCGGACGCCGCCCACCTCGCAGACGACGCTGCCGCGGCCGGGATTGCCCGCTGGCAAATTCGCCGGGCGGATGACGCGCGGATTGTAATCCAATATTTGAAATATATCTTTATTGTCCCATACGTGGTTCCCCATTGTAATAACGTCGACACCGGCCTCGAAAAACTCCTCGCTGATATTAAGCGTCAGCCCTCTGCCGTGCGCCGCATTCTCCCCGTTTACAACCACCATGTCAAGCGCGTGCTCCTGCCGCAGAACGGGTAAGTGGCGGTAAAACGCCTCGCGCCCGCACGCGCCCACAATGTCGCCTACAAATAAAAGTTTCATAGATCTATCCTTCTTACAATTCCTTTCTGTTCAGATTTTTCGTCCACACCGATACCTGCTTAATATAATGAGGGCTTTGCGCCATACGGTGCAAAGCCTCATAATTTCTGTTTATTTTGCGTAGTCGATTGCACGCATTTCCCGGATAACATTAATCTTAATCTGTCCCGGATACTCCAGCTCGTCCTCAACGCGCTTCACAATATCACGTGCCAACAGAACAACGCCCTCGTCCTTGACATCCTCCGGTTTTACCATAATGCGAATCTCGCGGCCCGCCTGGATTGCAAACGATTTTTCTACCCCTTCAAAGGAGTTTGCAATTTCCTCAAGCTTCTCCAACCGCTTGATATAAGTTTCGAGATTCTCACGCCGTGCACCCGGCCGCGCCGCCGAAATTGCGTCGCACGCCTGCACAATTGCCGCAACAACCGTCTGCGCTTCTACATCGCCGTGGTGCGCCATAATTGCATGCACAACGTCGTTGTTTTCCTTGTATTTCTTTGCAATGTCTGCCCCAATCGTAACATGGGAGCCTTCCATCTCATGGTCGACCGCCTTGCCAATGTCGTGGAGCAGGCCCGCGCGCTTTGCCAGCGCAATGTCAACGCCGAGCTCCCCAGCCATGACGCCCGCAAGATGCGACACCTCAATCGAGTGCTTAAGCACATTCTGCCCGTAGCTGGTACGGAATTTGAGCCGGCCCAGTAACTTAATAATTTCAGGATGAAGCCCATGTACGCCCGTTTCAAACGTCGCACGTTCGCCCTCCTGCTTGATATCGCTCTCTACTTCGCGCTTTGCCTTTTCAACCGTTTCCTCAATACGCGCCGGGTGGATACGCCCGTCTGCAATGAGCTTTTCAAGCGCAAGACGCGCAATCTCGCGCCGAATCGGGTCAAAGCCCGACACAACAACCGCCTCCGGCGTATCGTCAATAATCAAATCAATTCCGGTCAGCGTTTCCAGCGTCCGGATATTGCGCCCTTCCCGGCCAATAATACGGCCTTTCATCTCATCATTCGGCAGCGGTACAACCGACACGGTTGTTTCCGCCGCATGGTCTGCTGCAACACGCTGGATTGCGGAAGCGACAATATTTTTCGCACGCTTTTCCGCCTCGTCTTTCGTCTGCTGCTCGACCTCTTTTACAAGCATTGCCGCCTCATGGCGGATCTGGCTCTCCAAATCCTTGAGCAGATACTGCTTCGCTTCCTCAGCCGTCAAACCAGACAGCTTCTCAAGCGTTTCAATCTCCTGTTCCTTGAGCTTTGCAATTTCTTCTTCCTTTGCCTCAAGGTCTTTCATTTTTTTGGTAAGCTTTTCATCCTTCGCCTCAATAGCGTCCGTCTTTTTGTCGAGGTTCTCCTCTTTCTGCTGAATACGGCGTTCCTGACGCGAGATTTCCGAGCGGCGCTCTTTTACCTCTTTGTCAAACTCCAGCCGCAGTTTGTGTGTTTCTTCCTTTGCTTCGAGCAAAATTTCTCTTTTTTTGCTCTCCGCTGCCTTTTTCGAGTCTTCTACAATTCGTTTTGCTTCGTTCTCCGCACCGCCAATTGCGGCCTCCGCTTCTTTCCTGCGTTTTTCATATCCTGCTTTGCTTGCCATTATATACACAATAACGGCTATTGCAACCGCAACGACTGCGGATATTGCTATAGTAATCCATACTTCCATGCCTATAGCCACACACCTCCTCATCTTAATTGGAGCGGCGTGCTGTGGCTGTTCTCCTGTATTCTTTTAACAGACTTCTTCACAAATTTTTCCATACATAAATGATAGACCTGCCCTTATCCTCAAAACCCCTACCTCGAACATAAGCAACTAACGTTTCCGTATGAATCAATTCTAAAAACATCAACAAAATCAGCTAATTTCATGCAAGAGCAACCCATTCGCCACTCAAAATTCTTCTGCTTCTCCAAAGGTATGACCGTATTGCGCAGCAAATCCAGTGCAAATTCATGCAAAACCACGCATAAACCTTCAATCATACACATTCTATTGTAAACTTTTTTTAGGTAGGTGTCAAGATGTATTTTTACGCAATTTTTATTTTATTGGTTTTTTTCTCCAAAAGCACCCCCGCCTGCTGTCGTATCTGTTTGGCAGGCGGGGGCAATCTTGTCCCAGCGATAAAATCAGCTATATTGTACAGCCCTATTGCGTTCGGAATTCTATCTCATGGAGCGAGTTCCACCCATTCACTGTATTTGCTTTTCCGACCATCTTAATATATTTTGCGCGTACGGGTTTGTCAAGCTTAATCTCCTCGACGTCGCCCTCGCCCTTTGTCTGTGTACTCAAAAACAGCGTGTAGTTTACGCCGTCCGTGGACGCATACAAGTCATAGGAATAAATCCGGCTCGCTCCATTATAAAACTGTGTATAATAGGATGCAATATCCGCCTCCTCCTTGAGCTCAAAGATAATCCATTCGCCAACGCCCTCTGCGGCCCAGCGCGTTTCTGCATCCCCGTCATACGCTTTATAGCCGTTCTGGAACTCGCCGTTGTCCGAGCTCCATTCGCAGTCTATGATTTGGACGGCATAGGGACTAAGCGGTTTGTACTCCTTTGCCGGTGTGATGAATACCGTTCTGGACGCCTCCTCCCAGTCAACTTTTGCGCCGAGCGCCTCAGACACAAATCGGATCGGGACCAACGTCCGGTCATCGTGCAGGATAGCCGGCGTATCGAGCGTAACCTCGCGCCCATTTACATAGGCGGCCGGGTCGCCGATTTTGAGCGTTACTGTTACATCGTCCTTTATGCCGGTCACGGTTTCTGTCGCCTCATCCCAGGCAATTTCCGCGCCGAGATTTTCAAAAATAGCGCGCATAGGTACCATGGTACGGTCGTTTTGCAGCACCGGCGCAACATCGGTATACATGTACTTGCTGTCAATTTTTACCGTGATTCCCTCGTGCTCCGGAATCACCAGCTCCCGCGGCTCACGCTGCGCAGACGGGTCTGTGTAGGAAAGCGTATAGCTGCCGGCTCCACCGTTCAAATAAATCACGCCGCCTTCTTCGGTTGCAATCTTCATATCCAGCGGCACGCCGTCTTTGCTTATGCTCCAGCCGCCCGCCGCAATGCCGGCTACTAAAATTCGGTATTCGCCGTCGCCCGGGATTGCAAAAGTCAAGTCTGACTGCGCGCGAGCCTTATCCTTGACAAAGAGCGCAACCGTACCGTCGAGCTTCGCACCGAGGAGCAGGTCGGTTTCAATCAGCTCCGCCTGCGCTTCCACCGTCTTATCCGCATCCGTCATGTACATCGCGTTCAGGAAGTAGTCCGTTTCGTTTTCCGCGGCGGGTGAAATCTCAACCCGTCCCCAGCCAAGGTCGGTCGACTGTTCGTCCGCGCCGTTCGGGACATAATTTTTCCCGTTCACCAGCCATTGCTTGCCCGGGCCGCCAACCTTTTCAATCTTTGCATCCTGCGGATAAAGCGTCTGGTTCACCAGCTTTCCGTTATAACCGTCCGTATCGCGTTTTATCGTCGTGGTATTACCGTTTACCTCCGGCTCCTGCATCGAATGGAGCAGAAACGTCTTTTTAAATGATTTATCCGTACTTGTGACCTTATCCATAACAAAGAACAGAGCTGGAATATCGGCATTGTCATTGTCAAAGAATGCCATGGAGCGCCTTACCTCGCTCACCTTATCCGAATACGCGTCTGCAATGTCGCCGGAAATATAGCTGTATTCCGGCCGCATCGCGTCAGGCCCAGCCTCCTGGCCCAGTACTTCTCCCATCTTGTACTTATCGTCGTCCATCCAAACGTCAAACGTCGCCGGCTCGCCGGCATTGAGCCGCTTCTGCCCGCCGGAGTTGACCACGTTGTTTGGCATAGTTTCGTTCGGGTCATAAATCAAAAGCCCATTGTGAGAAATCGTTTCCTTATTGAAATTGTAGTCGTGCTCTGTACCATAAGCGTCGTACCTACCCGGATTAAACGCCAGCATTCCCTTATAATAAAGCTGGAACGTACCGGCGTCAAGGTGGTGATGGTTGGCGGCCCAACGCTCGCCAATGCGCATATACGCCATAGCCACCGGCGATTCAATCCCCATCTCCCAGCCGGTGCGCGCAATCATGGTTCCATTCGGCGAGCCGAAATACGCCGTATTCGGCAGCTCAGAAAACGGCCTTACATCCGTATCCGGGTCGTTAAAGAGCAAAAACTGTACCGGCGTCAGCGTTGTGAACGAATAGTTAAAGCTGTTGTAACCGCCCGACTGAATGGCCGTCTGGTATTTTAAATACGGATCACTGTAGAACCCCGCCGCAAAAAACAACGGCTGCAAATTTGTAAAATACGTCGGCTCTACACCGATGCGGTCCGGGTCCATGTCTCCCTCGGCAAACACCGCACCGTCCGGACGGCGTGCATACTCGGTATAATACATGGGATAGCGCGCGTCGTCGGTGAAGATTTTCTCCCCGCTCATTCGGTAAATAATCCATTGCCCCCACAAATCCGAGTTATAGCGACAGTTATTGTAGCTGTAGCCCTGATGATAGCTGTGCGACTGGTACCAGTAGTTGCGCGGCTCTAAATACTCACTCAGATACCGGCCGGCAATGTAGTTGTAAATGTCCGGGTATTCGTCATACGTCGCAACACCAAAAGAGAGCAGGTCGCGCTGGAGCTGTGTTTCGCCGCCGTGCCCAACCACAGCGCCCTGCTTATTCGGCGGCCACCCAATCTCCATTTGATGGGCAATTTCCTCGCACAGGATTACAATATGCTTCTTTTGTTCGTCTGTCAGCAGGTCGTAGCACCAATCATACACTTCGGAAGCAGTAAAAATCGTATGGCCCATCGGCCGCGTCACATCCTGTGCGCCGGGCGCAAATACGCTGGTTTCCAATACATTCAGGATCGCGTCCACCGCCTTTTGGCCGTTCTCCCGGTTCCCGTTGATGGCGTAGTCGAACGCCTTCGATTCAATAATGGCAAGTACAGAAGTATTGTAATTGCCGGAGGACGTATCCTTCGGCGCCTCGAGCATACCGTCCGTTTCCTGGCTCAAAAACCCCTGCCATTTCGCAATTGCATTTTCACTCTGTGCCTTTTCCATATTTTCCTTTATCGTCGGGATATCCGACGCGCGGAACAGCAGACGCGGGTGCTCCGGCGGCGGGGTAATCGTCGGCGCAGGATATGCGTCAGAAGGAAGTGGCTGCACCGTTTCCGCGCCAACCTCCGGCGCCTCGCTCAAAAGGCCTTCCGGTACATAGGTCGCCGACTTTGTTACAACAAACTGGTCAATGATGCCGCCGCTCTCTCTCGGACGGAGACGGACGGTCTGTTCTTCTTCTCCCACAAATTTCACACTCCCAACCAATGTCCAGGCAAAAGTTTCTTTACTTCCCGTTACTGAGAACGGCTGGCTGGAGTATTCAGCCCCATTGAGCGATTTATACGCCGAATCGTTCCCATCTGTAGCCGCAGCATACCGCATCCATATTTTATACGAACCGCGCGCCGCCTTCAACCGAAAGCTAATCGCTCCGGGCAGCTCCGCCTCCATTTGCTCCTTGGCGTCTTTGATAAAGGTCACGGCACGTTTGCCAGAGGCAGCGGCATTGTCACCCACAGAGGCAAGCTCCTCATTTATCGTCATGTCCTCCGCCTCGAACAGTGCGGACCCAGTTTCACCGATTTCGACGAGCTGTGCATCAGCCAGTCCCGCCGGCGCAGTCGGTGTCGCCTCCGGAGCAGACGTTGCACCGGCCTCTGCGCCAATCGACTTGTCCGGGTCTGTTGTAATGCAAATCATATCGAACTTTGTGTTATTTTCTCTATGTACGAGGTCAAGTGTGTGCGTCCCCTTTGCAAGTTGTTGGGTAAAATGCGACTTCCATGTATAACCGTTCGACACTTTTCCGCCGCAATACACATAGGCTTCCTCATCAAAGCGCGCCCAAAACGAGTCCGCGCCGTCGTCCTTCATATGGCTTTTCGTCCAAAACTCATACTCCCCGTCCGCCGGAACGGTGAAGGTGTAGCTCGCCTCCGGCTGCATGGTGCCCGGTTCGTCGACACGCTCCCCCTCCGCCACAGAAATAAAATACCCTCCGCTTGCGGCGGCGTCCTTCGTCTTTTCCATCTTGCCGGACAACGTACCGGCCTCTGCCTCAAACGGCGTTTCTGCGGCAAACATGGTTTCCGCAAAGACGGCAGCGCTTCCAAAGCCCGCCAGCAGATACGCCAGCATACTCAACACCAGCACAACAGCAATCTCTTTCCTTTTTCTCATACATCTCCCCCCTATTTTTTCTTCAAAAAAATACTTTCTTATATTGTATCGAGCCCGCGGCAAGGTTGCAATCCTTTTTTGAAACAAAAAACAGCCGTTGGAAAACCAGATAATTTATTACAATTTTATGTAAATAAATTGCACCCTTCCAGTGGCTGTTTGCATAATTTTATTTTCTTTCTTTGTGCACGTTTACTCCTTACCGTCGCCCGTCACAATTCCATCGCCCCAGACGGGAATCGGCTCGCCTAGATATTTCGGTTCCGGCCGAAATACCTGCGCCTGCAAAAACGCTTTGACCCGTGCCGGATACTCGCGCATACGATAGTACTCCATACCGCCGTAAACGTACGTATCCGCCCCCACGCCCGCTGCCTCAAGGCCGATATTTTTTGCAATGTAGAGCGCGCGCAGGACGTGGTACTCCTGCGACACAACGATCACCTTCTGCGCGAGAAACACCTCTTTTGCCCGGCAGAGCGAGTCGTACGTGTCAAACCCGGCATGGTCCATGAAAATATCCTCACGCGGGACACCCTTTTCCTGCAAGTACGCCCGCATGGCGTTTACTTCGTCATACTCCACCGTTCCGTGGTCGCCGCTCACAATAATTTTTGGCGCTTTTCCCGCCGCATAAAGTGCATATCCCATCTCGAGCCGGTCGCGCAGCATTTCCGACACCTGCCCGTCCGGCTGGACATATGCGCCCAACACGAGAATTGCATCGCTCTCCGGCGCAGTTTCCAGCGTTGCAAGCATCTGCTTTCCCGTTTGCTCAACATAGCAGTCAATTCCCCAAACCGATGCAGCCCCGGCTGCCGCGAGTGCAAGCCCGGCCGCCGCAACCCACAGCGTAACCTTCCAGCCCCGTTTCATGTCTGTCCCTCCGCTCTTTTGTGTCCTTAGTTTTATTATAGCCGGAAGGCGGCGGCTTTGCAATCCTTTTTTAATCTATAAAAAGGAAGGCCGGGAATATTTCCCGGCCTCTGATATGTATATACTTATTCTTCGTCAAGCACAAGCTCCATCTTTCCAATCGACACCTCGTATGCCGTCTTTGTCACAGTTGTTTCCTCGTCGAGTTTCTTTTGATACTCACGCGACTGGATTCGTCCCCATATCCGCACTCGCGCGCCCACGCCGATGTCACGGCAGAACTTTGCGTTCCGTCCCCATGCAATGGCAGGTATATAGTCAGACTTGTTGTATGAACGGTTAACCGCAAGCAGAATGTCCGAAATTTCCCGTCCGAACGGGGTCACACGGTAGACTGGCGGTTTGCATACAAAACCGTCTAAGAAAATCTGGTTCGGATTATCCAGCTCTTCCGGGCCTGCCGTGCGGATATCTTTTGCAAACACGGTCAGGACAAGGCGGCTCCCCTCCCCACTGTAGTTATTATAAGAACGGAACTGCCCGTTTACCACAACGAAGTCACCCGCCCGCACATCAAAGTCACTTCCAAACAGACGCTCCGACAGAATTACCTTGATATGGTCGTCCACCTCGCTCAAACGTTTGACCCGAAGCGGAAAGATATAAAACTTTTCCTTATATACTTCGTGGTTGAATACGGGCGTTTCCTCCACTACCCCTGCGACTGTGACAATATTGTTATCCTTGTAATCCCCCATGCCGTGCTTCCCCTCTCCTGCTTTTGATTGTCTTTTTTTGTTTTACTAATGTGTATTCAAAAACAGAATGGTTTATGCCAAGAAAGAGGGGGATTTTCGGTTTATGCGTCCGTGTCTGTAAAGGACAGTACAATGCTGCCGTTTACCGTCTTTGCCGTCAGGCTTTTTGAGGCTTTTTCATTACTGCCGCTTGGGATGCTGCACGTTCCGTTTACCGTCTTTGCGGTGACGCTGTACTCCTCCGCCCGGCCACGCACACTTCCCGCAATTGTGCCGTTTACCGTTTTCAGGTCGATATCCGTTCCGGAAATGCGTTCGAACTCGATCTTGCTGTTCATGTTGTTTACCTTCAAACAGCCGGCAGACACAACGTCGTTTAATATAATTTTTCCGTTTTTCGTCGCCACATCAATCTGCGCGGCAGAAACTTCCAAAATGTTTATTTTGCTGTTTGCCATATGGCAGTCCAGCGTGCCTGACAGCTTCAGTCCGCTCAGCTCGGCCCTTCCATTGACCGTAGAAATATCCGCCGAAGACGCTTTAATCTCCCGAAGTACGACAGAGGCATTCGTCGTGTGGCACACAAGCTTGCCCGCAAGGCAGATTTCCTCCGCCGTTACCTTGCCGTTTGTATCTTGCAGCTCTATTTCTCCTGAAAATGTTTTTGGGACCGCAAGCGTAACAGTACGCGCCTGCCACGGCAGCAGCCGCCAAAATCCACACGGCTGGTTTTGTTCGATGTGCAGGACACCGTACTTTTCCCAAATCTGGAATTGTACTTTGTCATTTTCGTAGTAGTGAAAGCGAAGCCGCTCATCCTCGCTCGGGCAGAGCCGGACCGGAAGGTTACGAAGATGCAGGCTGATCTGCTTTATATCCCCAGCTCCGGTTTCATATAGTTTATCCTCCGCATTTTCATCCTCGCCTGAGCCTTTCTCTTTCGGAAGTTCCTGCAAAATGCTGTCCGCCAGCTCCTCCGCGCCGCCAAGCTGCAAAACGGCCCCCCCTCGGACTGTCCGTCCTCCATCCGGTCAGAAATCATTTCCTCATAAAAGGCCAGAACCCTGTCCCGCTCATCTGCCGGGAGCGGCTGTAAAAGTGAACACAATGTTTGAAGAAATTCATCTTTTTTCATATTGATCCCTCCTTAATAAATTGGTACACCTGCATGACTTCTTCCCATTCCTGCAAAAATGCCGTAATCTTATCCATTCCCTGTTGTGTAATCCGATAATACTTGCGCAGCCTGCCCTGATGTTCCACCGAATACGTCGTCAGGCAGCCGCTCCCCTCCAACCGTTTCAAGATTGGATACAGCGTCGATTCCGAGATTGCAATACAAGACGAAACATCCCGGATAATCTGATACCCATAGGAATCCTTTTCCCGCAGCACAGTCAGGACGCAGACCTCCAGCAACCCCTTTTTAATCTGCGTATCCACGGTATCACCTCCTTATGGATTATATTATATATTACATAGTATTATGTGCCAAGTGGTATTTGTAATAAAAATAAAAAAGGCCCTCGCCTATCTTTTGGACAGGCAAAGGCCAATCTACAGCATCGTTTCGTTTTTATCAACACCAGATTTTTTATCCCCGTTAATCATACACCGGCACACGCTGATAAATCACAATCTTCACCACACCGCCACTGCAAGCAGCTTCCAGCCGGATTGGATCACCGGTATTGTTGCGGAACCGGAAGTCAAGCACGCCCCAAGCTACGGTCGCTTCGTCCTCACGCGAACAGTATGTAACAGGCAGCGAGTGTGGGTACCGCTCCAAAATTTTCAGCCGTGCCTTTTTCGCGGCCATATAAACCGTGGAAGAAATCTGGCAGATACCGCCGCCAAGCCCCTGTTCTTTTTCATCCCCGACAAAAATCGTCGCTTCCTTGTAGCCGCGCTCCGCCGTACGCGGACCGACTACCTTGTTGAAGGAAAAATCGCCCCCGTTCGGAATAACAGTATAGTCGATTGCCTTCGCCGCAAGCGCCATATTGCTGTTACGGTTTGCCTGCGACGCATACGTACCGTAGGTCGTCGTAGCGCGCGCAATCTCCACCTCGCGAAACTTCGTCGGCTGCTGCGGAGTCGGAGTTGGCGTTGGGGTTGGAGTGGGTGTGGGAGTCGGTTCCGGCGTCGGCATCACCGCTGACGGTGGTGCTTCCTTATCCCATGACGCATAGTCGGTCCCAATTCCGCTGAAAGAATTAATATCAAACGCAAAAGCCGGCACTGCCTGCAACGCCATTGCAAAAATAAGCACAAGCGCCCCGAGCTTCCATCTGTTCCTCTTCTGCAAACAAACCACCTCTTTCTTTTAAAAAGAAGGGTAGGATACGCTCCTGCCCCCTATCTGCATTTTACCACGTTCACCCACATCTGTCAACTGCTTCGCGCCGCGCCGTTCGACTTGATTTTTTCTCCTGTTCTGCAGTATACTAAGGAAAAGGAGGCGGTCAAAATGCAAATCGGCTTTATTGGCAGCGGAAGGATGTGTGCTTCGTTTTCCGGTTATTTGCAAACGTGTCCGGTTAGCAGCGTCGGTACGCTGACAAAAGCGGACCTATATCTAAATTTTACGCAAAGGAAGGTCAATACAAAAACGCTCGGGCCATTTCTGCGCACATGTGATATCGTTTTTCTCACTGTCCAGGACGATGCAATTCTACCGGCGGCAGAGGATATCGCACATAGCGGGGTAGATTTCTCCGACTGTATATTTTGCCACATGAGCGGGTCGCTGTCATCCGACGTGCTGCTCCCCTTATCGGAAAGCCGGGGAATTTTCTCGCTGCACACTATGACCTCGCTGACCGGAGGCTATGTCGACTTTTCAAACGTGCTCTGCACCCTGCAAGGAGACGGGCCGGGCCTGCCAGTTATACATGAATTTATTAAGCTTACGCGCCTTACCGCCGTGCCAATCAAAAAGGAAGACAAACTCCTCTATCACGCTGCCTCGTGCTTTTGTGCAAACTTTTTCCTGCCGCTGGTCGACACGGCGAAGCAAATCTATAACCGGATTGGTTTTTCAGACGCAGATGCGGATGCGCTGATGCTGCCGCTTTTGGCACAGGTGCTCGAAAATCTGCGTCAAAATGGAACAGCAAAGGCGCTGACCGGCCCATTCTCCCGCGGGGATTGTGAAACAATTCAAAAACACATAGCATGTCTGGAAAAGCGAATGCCGGAATATGCGGAGTTGTACCGTCATATGGGGCGACTGACAGCGGCATTTGCCGCGGAAAACGGCATGCTTTCCCAGGATAAAAAACAGAGGATTGATGAAATTTTATCTTAGTACATGAATCAGTGACGGGCGCTATCTGCGTCCGTCGCGTTATTTTTATAAAAAGTCTAAATATTTTTATATCAAAAAACATCGCGAGCATGCCTGTCTGCGATGTTTTTAAAATATGTCATATTTCCTTTAAATGTCAATGCCAATAACGTAAATCGGCACCTGAATTGCACTCTTGACATGCGGTAAATAATTGATAACTTTTTCAAATGTTAACGATCCATCCCATTTATGTCCATATTTTTTTGTTAAGTATTTTTGCATTTTTTTGGTCGTACAAATATATACGCCGAAATCAATATTATCCAAATTGGAATATGAAGCAATCTGGAACTTTAAAAGGTCTATCCCTATAAAAGACGAATGTCCAAACTGAACTTCAACTCCAATTCTGTCTTTAAAAAAATCCAATTTAGCATATGCATGGATATCATCGGGAAAAATCGGAGATTGACTTTTCCAATGACGTAAAATGAATTCGTTTTCTAAAAGTTTATTAAAATTCGGCCGAGTAAGGACAGATAGATCCCTGCATGCTGAGTCAACAATATTTTCTAACTCATTTTTTAATTCTAGTTTGCTGTTAAAGATTTGTTCTGCAAACCGATAGGAATATTTTAAAAGTCGAACGCCCAATTTCACCACCCCTGTCCTTTTAAAAAATCTTACGAAAAATGGCGGTCTGCCAGCTTTCAGACAAATTTGAAAAAGGATTACCAATTTTGTTGACAATCCTTTTTGGGAAAGTCGAACAATATAGATATTTGCGCCGCAGGTACAGTCCCACAAAAGGTTGATAGCGAACCGAAGACGACGCAGACGTGACCTTTTGCGAAAAAGGAGGAATGCGGGCGCAAATCACCAATTTTTTTAATAAAAAGTCGGAATGGAACAAAGTCCATTCCGACTTGGTGCGATTGTTCATAACGGATTTGATGAAAACACACTGAAACACCGGCGAGAACACACATTGTCTGCAATCGGCACATTGGTAAATTAGTCAGTTTCCTCTTAAAATGAAGACAGCATAAAAGGCACAGGAGGGAAACCAATGAAAAACATTTATGAAACAGCAGGCGGAACATATCAAAGACAAGGAGACTGTGAACTTCCAAGTTTAAAATTACTGTCCGAAGAAGAACAGTTTATCGGTGTGTGGGGACAACGGTATCGGCGGTATTTGAGACAAAATCATCGTATTCTTTACTATAATCTGCTGACTGCCGGAACACTAACCGAGCACTTAGCAGAGGTAGACAGTCAGGCAGAGAGTATGTTTCAAACCCTTGTAAAATCACTTGCCGAAAAGGAAGATGTAACGGAAAAGATGAAAGCTAATACCCCTATGGAGTGGGTGCAGAAGATGAATAACATTCGCAGCCGAGCCGCAGAAATTGTTTACGCAGAGGTGATTTTTGTATGAAAGAGCAAAATTATCATCTCTATCTTTCGGGTAGTGAACGAAGATTTGTCATTGAAAATCTCGTTTGGTTTCGGAATAAACTGCGTGAGGAAGGACGCTACACCGACGCTGTTGACGATTTAATCATCAAGTTTTCAAATGCGAAACTGAAAAAAATCAGGGTAAAATAGAACAAACCGGAGAGAGCAAGCTGCTTTCTCCGGTTTTTCTGCATTAACTTAGCGAGCGGACTGTTTATGGACAGGGTTGTCCAAAACAGTAAAACTCGCTAGGTAACTTCCCTAAAACCCATACTTCTAAAATATAAGCATTTTTTATTATCTGCTATTATTCGTTTTTTTGGTGCCGACTGTGATCATAGTAATATAGTCGTCACGGCTTTGCAGGGACATTTCGTTCAGGCCCTCCTCGTAGGAATATCCCACCAATTCCATTTGGTTTTCCTCTGCAAAAGTACAGATGTTTTGGTAAACCTTCTCCAGCTTTTTCCACCCTCCCAGACAAAAAGCCCGCAAATACATGCCGGCAGGACGCACAGCATCGTAAATTTCTATATCCTCTCTGCCATAGGCATAAAAACAGTCGTAATCATGATAGTTGCCGGCTAAGATTTTTTCTGTGAGAATCCGGCTGCCAAAATTATCATATAGACCGAATATAGATTTCAGCCGCAGAGAAAAATCTCCCGCAACTGCAAAGTCCCCGTCATCATAAGCGCCTGTAATTGGAGCACTGAGCAAAATGCGCTGTTCGGGGAGTGTGACTGTTTCGATCTCTCCCTCTTTAGCTGTAAGACTCAGGGAAAGCTTCTTGGATTTTTGTTCCAAAAAAGCTTTGGTGTTCAGGAGTTCCCGAATGGATTTATCAATCAGTGCTTTTCTCTCTTCGATCAGCTCCGCGAAGAAAGCGCCCGACGGCCTTTGCTGGTAACGGACGATCTCTTCAATGGATAAGCCGATCTTTCTCAGAATCAGAATCAGCTCCAGCTGTACTGTCTGAAAACAGGTGTAGTAGCGGTAGCCGTTTTCCCCTTTGATTTCGGGAGAAAACAGCCCGATCTCATCGTAATAATGCAGCGTGCGCTTGTTGACGCCGTTGAGCCTGGCAAATTGCCCCGTGGTATATAAATATTTTTTCTTTGTCATCGTAAACCCCCTTGACATTACAGTTACCGTATCGTTTATAATACCAAATAGTGAAGAAAATTGCAAGGGCGGCGTATGAAGATGGATATTTTAAATATGGAGCAAAAACCATGGAACGAGATCAGAGAGGTCTACATGGAGGCTTTTCCAAAGGCGGAGCGAAAACCTTTTTTTGCGGTTCGGCGTTCTGTAAACAAGGGAAAGGCGCTGCTGTTGACAGCAATGGAGAATGAAATATTGCAGGGCTTTGTGATGGCGATCCCCTACAAAAACATGGTGATGGTGGATTATCTGGCCGTTTCTTCAAAAATCCGCAGCCGCGGGACCGGCAGTAAAATCCTACAGGAGATATGCAGGCGTTTTCCCGATCAAAAAATCGTTTTGCTGATTGAGCGGCTGGATGATACCGCCGAAAACAAAGACCAGCGGATTGCCCGCAGAAAATTTTATTTCAAAAACGGCTTTACCTCCTCGAATATTTATATCACCGGGCGCAGCGGAAATATGGAGGTTTTAAACTTTGGCGGTACAGTGTCTGTGCAGGAATACATGGGCTTGCAGCAGTACGCTTTGGGGAAGCCGATGTTCCGGCTGGCCGGAATCAGACCGGTAATATGAGGAAGGGGTATTTTTTATGAGAGCCATTTTTTCAAGAGTGAAATTAAAAGGGAAACAAATTTGGCTGCTTTCCGTACTGGTTTTGTTTGCAGCGGTTGCAGAAATGATGCTGCCCTCACTGCTCGCCCAAATGATCAACAGCGGGGTGGCCGATTCTTCACGCAGCACTGTTTTGATCCTTGCCGCTGTCATGGCGGGTGTTACACTGCTGGCATGTATCGTCAATTTTTTGTCTGTGAAAATCGCTTCCCGCATTTCCACAGACTTTTCCGAAACGCTTCGCGGACAGGTTTTTGAAAAGGTTCAGAGCTTTTCAGCCGCCGAACTGGATAAGTTTGGTACAGCTAGTCTTGTCACACGAAGCACATCGGATATTACAAATGTTCAAAATTTTCTTACCATGCTTTTGAGGATCGGCATTCTTGCACCGATGATGGCGATAGCTGGTTTGATTTTCTCCGCTGCTACCGGCGGACAGGTCAGCTCTGTCCTTACGGTTGCGATTCCGGTGTTATTGATAAGTTGCGGCATTGTCATCCTGTTCGCTTCCCGTTATTCTGTAAAACTCCGTCAAAAGCTGGACCGCCTCAACCAACTGTTCCTGGAATCGCTGGAGGGGGTCCGGGTCATCCGCGCTTTCAATAAACAGCAGGCGGAAAGCCGCCGTTTCGGCGAGGCAAATACTGATTATGCAGCAACAGCCATGCTGTCCGGCCGGATCACCAGCCTTTTGCTGCCGCTCATCAATGTGATTTTCGGCGTGACCACGGCGGCGGTTTTAGGGCTTGGCGCCCATTATGTCGAAACAGGCGCCATGGAGGTCGGCTCTCTGGTTGCGAACAGCCAGTATATCAGCATGGTGCTGATGTCGGTGATGATGCTGGCCCTTGTCGTCATGATGTTCCCCACGGCATATGCCTGCGCAGGGCGCATTGCGGAAGTGCTGGAGACAGAAACCACGATTCGGGACGGCTCGTTTTCCTTGCAGGAGCGCCCTCTCCGTTCTACGGTAGAATTTCGTCATGTGACCTTTGCTTACCCCGGAGCGCCGGAGCCGATTTTAAAAGATATCAGCTTTGAAGCGCATCCCGGAGAAATCACCGCCATTATCGGCGGAACGGGACGGGGCAAATCCAGTATTTTAAAGCTGATTCCTCGCCTATACGATCCCCTGTTCGGAGAGGTTTTGATTGACGGCGTAAATGCCAAGGAATATGCCGTGGACGACCTACGCTCCCTGATTGGCTATGTTCCTCAGAAAAATGTTTTGTTTTCCGGCGATATCGCCTCCAACCTCAATTTCGGAAAAGAAGATGGCACGCAGCAGGATTGGCAGGCGGCGGCGAAAGTTGCGTGCGCCGAGGAATTTATCCTGAAAAAGGGAAATGGGTATCATGACCGGATCGCCCAAGGGGGGACAAACCTTTCCGGCGGGCAGCGCCAGCGGATGGCGATTGCAAGAGCGATTATGAAACAGCCCGAAATCTATGTGTTTGACGACAGCTTTTCCGCTTTGGATATGAAAACCGACCAAACACTCCGCAAAAATTTGAAAGCGTCCATGGGAGACGCCACCATTATTATGGTGGCGCAGCGGGTCAGCACGATTTTAGACGCCGACCGCATTTTAGTCGTTGACGATGGAATGATCGTCGGTCAGGGAACGCATCAAGAGCTTTTGAAAAACTGCCCGCTCTATCGTGAAATTGCAGAAATCCAATTGGGAAAGGAGGCCATCTGACATGAAAACCCATACTTTCAAACGGCTGCTGGGGTATTTGAAAGGTCATAGGCTGCGGTTGTTTTTTGTCCTGCTGTTCGCTTCTGTCAGCACCATTTTCACCGTGATGGCCCCGTTTGTGATCGGCAAGGTCACAACGACCCTGTTTGACAGCATCCGGGACGGTGTGTTTTATTGGGAGACCATTCTCTGGCTGCTGGCGGCGCTGGTATGCCTATATCTGATTTCCCAGTTCTTTTCGTTTTTGCAGGGATTTCACATGGCGAAGGTCACTGCCAATGTCATGCGCGAAATCCGAAGCGACATTGACGGGAAAATGCACAGATTGAAATTGAATTACTACGACACACATACCCACGGCGATATTCTCAGTGTGATTACCAACGATGTCGATACCATCAATAATACCGTCAGCCAAAGCCTGACCTCCATTGTTACGCAGGTGATCACCGCAATCGGCATCCTTTTGATGATGCTGGCAATCAGCCCGAAACTGACTATCATTCCAATCATCATGGTGCCGCTGTCGCTGCTCAGTGCGGCGGGTGTGATGAAATCCGGCGGCAGACATTATGAAAAACAGCAGCAGTTGTTGGGTCAGCTCAACGGATACATTGAGGAAATGTACAACGGACAGCAGGTCGTCCAGTCCTTTAGTTATCAGGACAGAGCAAAGCGGCGTTTTTCTGCTTTGAACGAAGAATTGAAACATAGTTCCTATAAGGCGGAAACAACCGCGGGAGCAGTCAGCCCGATTACCACCTTGGTCAACGATATGGGCTATGTGGTTTGCGCTGTTATCGGCTGCCTGAGCGCCATTGGCGGCCTTATCACAGTGGGAAATGTACAGGCTATGCTGGAGTACACCCGCCGGTTTGCCGAGCCGTTTTCCTCGCTGGCTGGTATGGCGGGAAGCTTCGGCGCAGCCAAAGCCGCAGGAGACCGGATTTTCGCTTTGCTGGACGCAGAGGAAGAATTGCCGGACGCAGAACACGGTATCATTCCCAAAGACCGCTTAGGCAGTGTGACATTCCAAAATGTTAGGTTTGGATATACGCCTGACCGTGTGCTGATGGACGGTGTAAATCTGACAGTCAAGCCCGGTCAGAAGGTTGCAATTGTGGGACCGACCGGCGCAGGCAAAACCACCCTGATCAACCTGCTCATGCGCTTTTATGAGATTAACGGCGGCGCTATTATGGTGGACGGCGTCAATATACAGGATATGCCCCGAGAAGAGCTGCGGGATCGCTTTGGTATGGTGTTGCAGGACACCTGGCTTTTCGAGGGAACGATTGCCGACAACCTGGGATATGCGGAAGAGCATATGGACAGGAACAAGATTGTTGCTGCGGCAAAATCGGCCTGTGCGCATAATTTTATCAAAACGCTGCCCGGCGGATATGATATGGCGCTTTCTAAAGGAGCGGAAAACATTTCACAAGGAGAGCGTCAGCTTCTCACCATTGCCCGAGCTATCGCTTCCGATCCGGAAATTATGATTCTGGATGAAGCCACAAGTAATGTAGATACCCATACAGAGGTTTTGATCCAGCGCGCCATGGCGCAGTTGATGAAAGGGCGCACCAGCTTTGTCATTGCTCACAGGCTTTCCACCATCCGTGATGCCGATATGATTTTGTATATGGAGGATGGAGATATCAAGGAAGTCGGAAATCACGATGAACTAATGGCAAGGGACGGGAAATATGCTGCCCTTTACAACAGCCAATTTGCATAATCATGATTTCCATAAAACAACTGTCGAATTCAAAGAGAAGATAATATATAGAATCAACTTTCCCGTAGGTGGCCGATTCACCTACGGGGATTTTTTATAGATATAAACTAACGTTTACGCTTATGTTGCCCGCCATAATTGGCGGGCAAATTTTTTGCTCTTTTTCAGAATTACTATCCCCAAACACTCTCTTCCAGAGGAAACAAGTGAAAGGCAAAATGTTTTTTCAAAAACACCCGACCAAAACGGGGGTGCGACTTGGAATTAGTGAAGGGATAAAATTTTTTCAGTTGGGGGTTGTCAAACAGCCTCTCCCATTCCTAATAGGTGAAAGGATAAATTTTTTCAGGTTTAGGGTTTCCAAAAGGCGCTTCCCAGTGGAAACAAGTGAAAGGATCTTTTCACAGCACCTTGAAAACAGTATTTACCTCAAGCTAAAAATCATAGAGGAGGTGAAAGTGATGGTTATCAAGATTACCCCAAAACAATCGAAGAAGATTAATGCCCTCATCAAAAAACTTTGCTGCAATTATGTGGATGGCAACTGCCTCTTGCTGGATGACGGAGAAGAACATTCCTGTGTGCAGTGTATCAGCCGGTATGGGATCTACTGCAACTATTTCAAAAATGCCATGCTTCCTGTTGACAAAAAACTGCTTGTTGAAATTGTGCAGCCGAACAATCAAAAGCGTTGTCAAATCTGCAAGGCATATTTCATACCAAAGGCAAACAATCAGCGGTATTGTTCAGCCTGTGCCGCCATTCAAAAGCGAATCAAGGCAGCAGAACGCCAGCGCAGGAAACGGGCGGCACATTCCCAGCCAGGTTTCAGGACGGAGTCTTGAGGAGTTTTACTGTTTTACGACTGTAGGAGTATAAACAGTCTGCTCGCTCTGCCAGTACAGGAAATTAAGGAAGAAACATCCTGCTGTTTGGGACAGGCAGAAAAGCAGGTATCTTTGTCACGCTTTTTAAGGCTACAAAGCCGCATCAATCAAGGCTTTTTCAAAGCAAAAATGCGGTAAGGAATACCATAATACCTGAACATACAAAATCATGGTTCATAACCGTGACAGAAAGGGGGTGATGAGCTGAATCCATATTTCAAACGATTCGAGGCGGAAACCTATATGTTCTACAAAGTCCCCAAGGCTTTGTTTACAGAGGAAAAATACCAGAAGGTTTCTACCGATGCAAAAATGCTCTATGGTCTGCTACTCGACCGTATGTATCTGTCTGTGAAGAACGGATGGGTAGATAAGCAGAACAGGATATACCAGTTTTTTACCGTCAGAGAAGCACAGGAAAAGCTGCATTTCGGGCACGAGAAGATATGCAAACTATTCTCTGAACTTGAATGTGCTGACTTAATCCTGCGGAAACGGCAAGGTCAGGGTAAGCCCAGCCTGATCTATGTAAAAAGGTTCTGACTTCCGGTTTTCAGATTTCTAAACTTCCGAAAATCAGAAGCTATTAAGACTAAGAGAGTAAGACTGCTTACTACCCGAAAAAGAAAAATATAGGGAGGTTCAACCAAAATGAAAGATAAAGAAGCAATTGAATATTTAGATATTCATGCCCTTGTCCCCTTTCAAAATCATCCGTTTAAGCTACGGGATGGAGAAGAAAAACAACAGCTTTTGAAAAGTATAAAAACACAGGGGACAATCGAGCCGCTAATCGTCCGCCCTCTTTCGGAGAGTGAACACGAAGTTATCAGCGGACACAGAAGAGTGGAGGCTTGCAGAGAACTTGGGATAGAAAAAGTACCCGTTGTCGTCCGTAGTCTGACCGATGAGCAGGCGATTTCCATGATGACAGACGCTAATCTGCACAGGGAAAACATTTTGCCAAGTGAGCGTGCGTTCGCCTACAAAATGAAATGGGAGTTAGCAAAGAAATCAGAAAGGACTTTGTCGCAACCTGCGACAAAGATAAGAAATGACGATGTAATTGCTCAGAGTTTCGGAATCGGCAAGGATACCTTGCACCGATATATCCGCCTGACTTATCTTGTTCCCAAACTGCTGGAAAAGGTGGACGAAGGTAAAATCGCATTCACCCCGGCAGTGGAATTGTCGTACTTAACCAATGAAGAACAGAAACTTTTGCTAAATGAAATCGAATATGCGGACGCAACACCTTCTCTTTCACAGTCGCAGAGACTGCGGGCATTTTCACGGCAGGGTAGGCTGACTGCCGATGTGATCTATGCCGTTATGAGCGAAGAAAAAGCCAATCAAAAGGAACAAATCCGCTTTCCAAAAGAAGAGATACAGAAATATTTTCCCAAGAGCTATACGTGCAAAGATATGCAGAACATCATTCTCAAGCTACTGGAAAAATGGCAGCGGCAGAGAGAGCGGCAACGAGAAGAAAGGTAAAGTGAAACGGAATGAAATTTGTATGCGGGCTTGCACAGCAAGAAAACGAATATGTCATAAACGGAGTCAAATATACTGTCGGTTCATCCTTTCAAAGCGCCAAGATACCAACCAGTCCTTCGATTACTGACCGCTTTAAAAGAGTCCTAAAAAGTGATTTTATACCTTTGACGATGAACTTCATGCCAACTAAAATGAATGCAGACGATGTGTGTTCGGCTGCCGGGAAGGAGGATTAAATGCAGCCGAAAAAGAAAAAAGAACAGATAGGAATCACCGCCTTGTATTGCCGGCTCTCCCGTGATGACGGTACAGAAGGCGACAGTAATTCCGTTGCCAATCAAAAGCGCATGCTCACCAAATACGCAAAGGAAAACGGTTTCGGGAATCCCCACCATTATGTAGACGACGGATATACGGGAACAAATTTCAATCGTCCGAACTTCCAAAAGCTGCTGGAGGATATTGAAATGGGATATGTCAGTACGGTTATCGTAAAAGATATGTCCCGGCTTGGCAGGGATTATCTGCAAGTGGGATATTACACCGATACTTACTTTCCTGACCGCAATATCCGCTTTATCGCCATCAACGACTGTGTGGACAGTGATGACGGAGAAAACGAGCTTGCCCCTTTCCGAAATGTGATGAATGAGATGTATGCCAGAGATATCAGCCGTAAGGTTAGAAGTTCTCATAGACTTCGGGGCAACGCCGGAGAGCCGTTGTCCCAACCGCCCTACGGGTATTTGAAAGCACCGGAGAACAAAAAGAAATGGATTGTTGATTCGGTTGCTGCACAGGTGGTAAAAGACATTTTCCGTATGTGTTTGGAGGGCAAGGGCAATGAAACAATCGCCCGAATTCTGCAAGAGCGAAAGGTACTGATCCCGATGGCGTATTGGCACGAAAAAGGTCTCGGCAGAGGCGGTAAAAAGACGCAGCCCAATCCATACAAATGGGGAAAAACGACGATTGAAAAGATACTATCCAATCAGGAATACTGCGGCGATGTGATTAATTTTAAGACCTACTCCAAGTCATTTAAGAACAAAACCCGTCTGGAAAATCCACGAGAAAATTGGGCGATTTTCAAAAACGTTCACGAGCCGATTATCGACCGGGAGACCTTTGAACAGGTGCAAAAGCTGACCGCAAAGACCAAACGCCGAGCGCCGAAAAAGAACAACGCCCAAAAGAATATGTTTTGCGATCTGCTCTATTGTGCCGATTGCGGTAACAAGCTATGGTTTCATACCAACACCGTCAATAAAGAGATTCAGTATTTTAGCTGTTCCAACTACAAGACCGATACAAGAGGCACTTGTGAGACAAGGCATTATGTGCGGGCGGACGCTATCGAGCAGGTAGTTATGCTGGAACTCAGGCGAATGGCGCAATTTCTGGAAGATGATGAAGAAGCCTTTGCTGAACTGCTTGCCCAAAAAGCAAGCCAAGATGTCCGCAAAGAGCAGAAGATGATAGAGTCTGAACTGCAAAAATCCATTGTCAGAAATGAAACTGTAGCAAGGCTTTATGAAAAGCTGTATGAGGATAACGCAACTGGAAAGGTGACAGACGAGTGGTTCATGCAGCTTAGCCACAAGTACGGAGTGGAACGGCTAGAACTGAAAAGCAGAATTGCCGAATTCAGGGAACGGCTTAATTCTATCGGAACTATGCAGCAAAATAAAGAGCAATTCATTCGTGCTGTGCGGCGGTTTATGGAGATGAAGACGCTGACAGCGCCGCTGCTGCGGGAACTGATTGAACAGATTACGGTTTACGAGACAGAAGGCGTGGGTAAGAACAGAAGCTAGCGAATCGTGATTCACTACAAGTTTGTTGGAATGATTGAAATTCCAGCGTGCAGAAGCTATTACAAGGCGGATACCCGAAAAGGGGTTGCGGTTGAGTATATTACCAAGTCTGCATAAAACAAAAGAGCAGGACAAACTCCTGCTCCATACATACAAGGAAACCGATTGACACAAAAAAATCGAGTGTCCATAACTCAAATCCGTTATGAACACTCGATATGGTGCGGATAACAGGACTTGAACCTGCAAGGAGTTGCCCCCACATGGACCTGAACCATGCGCGTCTGCCAATTCCGCCATATCCGCTTATTATTTCAGCAACGGATATCATTATAGCATGAATTATAAGCGAAGTCAAGCAAAATTTGACCAATATTTTAATGCATGTTATCAACAACCTATAGGCATTGGTAAACAATGTTGCGCAGGCGCGGATGAATATAAGGATGCTGCCCGTTTAGCATATGCTGCATATAAAAGACCGCAAGGCGGTTTTCTGGGTCTATTAGCATATAGACGCCTGCTGCGCCGTCCCAGCCAAATTCCCCGACCGGCCCAAGCGACCCGCTCTTCGCCTTGTCTATCATTGTACGAACGCCAAGCCCATAGCCATAGCCGACAAGGTGCGGCCAGTCAAAGTCCTGTAAAGCTACGGCGTCCAACTGGTTGGTGCGCATCAAATCAATTGCCGCCCGGCTCAGAATCCGCTCTCCGGTTGCAGCCACGCCGCCATTGCAGAGTGCATTGACCAGCAGAACATAGTCGTCTGCACAGGAAATCAGGCCCGCGCCGCCGCTCTCATACTCGCTGCCCAGCCGGAAACGATTGCTCTTTCCGACATTTTTGTAGCATTTTGCCGCTTCATCATACTCATATTGGGAGGCCATGCTCGCCTCGATTTCTGCATTTCGCTCAAAGCCTGTATGGCACATCCCGGCAGGCTCAAAAATGTGCTCGCGCAGATATGCTCCAAATCGCTGGCCGGACACTTCCTCCACAAGCGCGCCGAGCACATCGTGGCACAGGCTGTACTGCCAGTGCGTCCCCGGTTCAAACGAGAGCGGGCGTTTTGCAATCGCCTTTACCACCTCCCGCGTCGGGCAGGTGCCGCCAGTACGCTCCCGCACCGCTTGAACCTCCGGTGTGTCAAGCTCATAGTCAAGCCCTGCCGTCATGGAAAGGAGATGGCCAACCGTTACAGGCCGCTTTGCGCGTATGATTTCCTCTTTTCCCTCTATCTTACATGCTACCGCCATATCTGAAAACTCTGGCAAGTACGCTGCCACCGGGTCGGAGAGCAAAAATTTGCCCCGTTCGAGCAGCTGCATAACCGCCGTACAGGTAGATAATTTTGTTGCAGAGTACATATTGAACAACATGCCCGGTGCAATCGGCGTTTTTGTTTCCACATCCGCATAGCCGGTCTGATGACGGTAGACCTGTTTTCCATCCTGATAAATGATACAATCTGCGCCCGGTATCAGCCACGACGCAATATCGTCTAAAAATGCTGTCACATCTTGAAAGTTTGACATGTTAACCCACCTTGCGATTTCATAAATTTGAATGAACATCAACTATTATACTGCTATATGGATAAAATTGCAAGTGTCGTTGACAGGAAAAACCTTGCATGATATAATTCGCATAACACTATTAAATAATGAATTAAGGGGGAAATCGGAATGAAAACATTTTTGTCCTGTCTTTTGGCGTTGACTGTGCTTTGCAGTATTTGGGTTCCTGCCTCCACCTATGCAGAGGAAACAAAAGGGTTGTCTGCAACGGAGCGCCTCTCCCTGCAAGAAGAACAAATCGTTGGCGCTGTTGAACTCGTCAATCAGACTGGCGTACTGCAATCTGCCGACATTACGCTCGCCGTCTATGAGGACAATACTCTGACAGCAATCTGTACCGAGCGGGTTTCTGTTCCTTCCAAAGAAACGGCAATGCAGACGTTGACGCTCGACGCCCCTGTTTCCGATACAGCGACAGTCAAGTTAATGGTATGGGAAGATTTATTCCTCGGCCAGCCCTTGTGCCATGCAGAGCAGACCTCCCTAGCGTCGTTGCGCGCCGGGCTTTCCTGGGCGCCGCCCGTGCTGGAGAACCCAACCGTGATTGACTTTGCCCCGACCGGCTATTCCCCCAAACTTGACGATGATAAAGACTATATCCTTCGTCTGCCGCCGGACCAGACGCGCAGAGAAACCGTACGCATCCGCGGCGGCCGCAACGTCGTGCTGATTGGCGGACAGATTGAAATACCGGGCCCGGACGCATCCGACCATCGCGCCATCTATATTGAAGACGGCGCACCGGGACGGATTGTCCACATTGAGGGCGTGCTCGTGACCTGCAGCGGCGATAGCGAGGGCGACGCCATTGCCATCAACGCGCCGGGTACGATTGTTCAGGTCGAGAACTTCCGAGTTGAAAATTTACAGGGGGCCGTTGACACAGATGCCGGCCACAACCACTCCGACATCATCCAGCCGTGGGGCGGCGTTTTAGAGCTGCGCGTCGACCACCTGACCGGCGACAGTAATTATCAGGGATTGTTTCTGAATGCGGATTATAACCAAAATGGTGCGTTCATCCTAAAAAACATCAACCTGACAGCTAACGAAAAGTGGTTTAACGGCGCAGACGGCGGTTATATGATTTGGCTGGACGGGAAATCCTCCCCGCCTCCTCAGACTGTTCTGGAAAACGTCTATGTAACGCCGCGCAGAGGTGCCGGGCTGAAGCAAACAGTACAACCATATGACGACACACTCATTATTTCCGACGGCGGTTCCTACGCCACATGGCCGAGCCTGACACATGTGTACGGCGGTGTGTCCCTCGCACCGGAGGGAATGGCTGACTTTGTCCCCGCCGGAAGCGTGGGAATCGACTATGTCTCGCCGTGGGGCGACTTATATTGAGAAAAAACCGTTTGGAGAAATACTCCAAACGGTTTTTTATTCTTCCTCCGCGCCGGGGTTCTTAATCCTGTCCCAATAGGCCGCAATCGCGCGTTCGTTTTTATTGTTGCCGGGCGTATAGTAGACCCGGTCTTTGATATTGTCCGGCAAATACTGCTGCGGCACATAATTATTCGGATAATTGTGCACATACTGGTATCCCTGCCCATGGCCGAGCTTCGCTGCGCCGCTATAGTGCGAATCCTGCAAACTCGACGGCACACCTCCCACGTCCATGGTTTCGAGGTCGTGCATCGCCGCATCAATCGCCGCAATCGCCGTATTTGTCTTTGGCGCAGTCGCGAGCAGCAGCGTCGCCTGTGCGAGCGGAATCCGCGCCTCCGGCAGACCGAGCTGCTGAGCCGAGTCGACACACGCTTTTGTAATTGCCGCCGCCTGTGGGTACGCCAGACCAATATCCTCCGACGCAATCACCAGCAGCCGCCTGCACACCGAAATCATATCCCCCGCCGACAGCAGCCGCGCGAGGTAGTGGACCGCCGCGTCCGGGTCAGAGCCGCGAATCGACTTTTGAAACGCACTCAGGATATCATAGTGGCTGTCGCCGTCACGGTCGTAGCGCATGGCCTTTTTCTGCGCAGCTTCCTCCGCGCCGGAGAGCGTCACGTGCAAATTTCCCTTTTTATCCGGGCCGGCGGACATAACGCACACTTCAAGGGTATTGAGCGCCTTGCGCACATCGCCGCCGCTCACATTTGCAATAAATTCAAGCACCCCATCAGCAAACGTGATTGCAATCCCGCCCATGCGCTCCGACAAAATCCCCGCCGCGCGCGCAAGCGCACCTTCAATCTCCGCTGGGTCAACCGGCTTAAACTCAAACACGTTGGAGCGCGACAATATCGCGTTATAGATATAAAAATACGGATTTTCCGTCGTGGAAGCAATCAGCGTCAGCTTCCCGTTTTCGATAAACTCCAAAAGCGACTGCTGCTGCTTTTTGTTAAAGTTCTGTATCTCATCGAGATACAGCAGCGCGCCGTCCACATTGTACAGGCTGTCCAGCTCGCCGACGATTGCGCGGATATCGCTCACCGATGCCGTCGTCGCATTCAGCTTATAAAGCCGCTTTCCAACCGAATTTGCAATAATGTTGGCGACCGTCGTCTTGCCCGTGCCGCTCGGCCCGTAAAAAATCATATTCGGCACGTTTTTCTTCTGGATCAAATTATACAGCACCCTGCCCCTGCCGAGGATGTGCCGCTGCCCCACAACCTCGTCGAGACATTTGGGCCGCACCATGTCCGCAAGCGGAACCATCATTGTTACCACCTCGTCTACCGCTCTATAGAAAACAAAAAACGGCAGCAAAACCGCCGTTTTTCCTCTTCGTAAACCAAAAACCGTATGTCTGCTTCCGCCATATTATTTATACATGGCGATTTCAACCGCTTTCGTAAGTACATCCGTATAACTGTACGACACACACCGGTTTTCCCCGATGTCGTCCGGCAAAGCGTCAAGCCGGATTGTAAAAATACTGGGGTAAATGCTCTCAATCACGCCGCGGCGCACAACCGCGGACTTGCGTCCCTTCTTTGAGGTCAGGCGAACCTTTCTGCCAATATTTTTTTGCAGGCTTCTCTTTACCATCGCCAGATCGTTTCTTTCAATCACAACCTTCACCCCTATACATTTTTATGTGTTTATTTTAGCACAAAATGTATAAAAAGTCAAGTTATTTTTTCAGTTTGATTAAAGAAATATTACAGTTTATTTACAGAGTTGGTACAAAGTTTTCCTTATTTTTGCAATATTCTGTTACATATTTACAATTAATATCCAACATTTTCTATTTCAGTTCGACAATTGTTACGCCTGTCTCGCCCTCGCCGTAACGTCCGAGCCGGTACGACTTTACCAGCCGGTGACGGCGCAACATGTCGGAAATCCCGGCCCGCAGCACACCCGTACCCTTACCATGAATGATGCTTACCTGATTTAGCCCCGCCATGTATGCATCGTCCAAAAACCGGTCTGCATCTAAAAGCGCTTCCTCGAGCGTCATCCCGCGCAAGTCGATTTCCGTCTTGACATCCGCCTTTTTCGATACATAGCCAACAAAGGAACGCGTATCCTTTTTCTTTCCCTTTTGGGGCTGCTCCTTCTTCGCTTTTGAGGCCAAACGCAGGTCGGCAAGCTTGACCTTAATCTTCATGGCTCCCGCCTGCACAAGCACGTTTCCGTCCGCATCCTGCGGCTTGAGCACCTCGCCGCTCTGCCCGAGCGACACAATCTCCACCGTGTCGCCCGCCTTGACAGATTTGGGCGCGTTTTGCTGCACTTTTGGCCGTATCACGCCGGAAAAGCTCTCGTCAATGCCGCTCTCCTTCGCGCGCAGCTTCGCCCGCGCTTCCTCAATCGTCTTGCTGACATTCTCACTCTGCACATTCTTTTTCAGCTCGTTCAGTTCCTTAATGACCCTTGCACTTTCGTCCTTCGCGTCGAGAATGATGCGCTTTGCCTCACGCCGTGCCTCGTCGAGCAGCTTCTGCCGCCGCTGCTCGAGCGTCTGCTTCTGCTCCTCAATTTTCTCTTTGAGCGCATCCGCCTCCTGCCGCAGGCGCTGCGCCTTCTGCGCCTCATCCTCTGCGACGCGCTTGCTCTCGTGCAAATCTGTGATTAAATCCTCAAAGCGCACGTTGTCCTCGCTCATAAGCGAGCGCGCCCGCTCGATAATCCGCTCGTCCAGCCCCAGCCGCTGCGAAATGGCAAACGCGTTCGACTTGCCCGGCACGCCAATCAGAAGCTTATACGTGGGCTGGAGCGTCCCCACGTCAAACTCGCACGAGGCGTTGCACACGCCCGGCGTGGACAGCGCATAGAGCTTCAGCTCACTGTAGTGCGTCGTCGCCGCCGTGTTCGCGCCCGCAAGCCGCAAAAATTCCAGAACTGAAACGGCCAGCGCCGCGCCCTCGACCGGGTCTGTCCCCGCGCCCAGCTCGTCGAACAGCACGAGCGAGTTTTTCCCCGCTTTGTTGACAATATTGACAATGTTTTTCATATGCGATGAAAAGGTCGACAGGCTCTGCTCAATGCTCTGCTCGTCGCCAATGTCGGCCCAAATGCTGTCAAACACCGCCACGGACGAGTTGTCATTCGCCGGTATATGCAGCCCCGCCGCCGCCATTAGGCAGAACAGGCCCAGCGTCTTGAGCGTGACGGTCTTGCCGCCCGTGTTCGGGCCGGTGATAACAAGCGTGTCAAAGTCGCCGCCAAGGTAGATGTCATTAGCCACAACGCTGCGCCGCGCAATGAGCGGGTGGCGTGCCTTTTTGAGATAGACGTACCCCTTGTCATTGAGTACCGGCTCGCTCGCCCCCATGTCGGCGGAAAGTTTGCCCTTGCAGAAGATGAAGTCCAGCTCACACAGCGCCGCATAGTCCGCCTCAATCTCGCCCTGATACTCCGACACTTCCGCAGACAGAGCGGCCAGAATCCGCTCAATCTCCGCCTGCTCCTTTGCGCGCAGGTCACGAATTTCATTGTTTGCATTGACGACGCTCATCGGCTCGACAAACAGCGTCGCGCCTGACGAGGACGTATCGTGTACCACGCCCGGCACCTCTGCGCGGTACTCCGCACGCACCGGAATCACGTACCGGTCGCCGCGCATGGTGACAATCGGATCCTGCAAATACTTCTGATACCGGCTTGAGCGGATCATCGCGTCGAGCATGTCCTTGATTTTGCCCTGCATATTGCGCATCTTGCGCCGGATGGACGACAGCTCGCCGCTCGCGCCGTCGGCGATTTCCTCCTCCGAAAGGATGCACATGTAGAGCTGCTCCTCAAGCGGCTTGACCGCCGTCAGGCTCTGCTCCATTGCGTCCAAAACTGGAAACTCCTCCGCATCGGCGCTGCCAAGATACCGCTTCACACCGCGCGCAATGTTTAACACGCGCGCAATATCTAAAAGCTCCTTCGGCGACAGTACCGCGCCCATTACGCACCGCCGCAGCGACGGCACCACATGCGGCACGGTCATGTTCTGCGGCTCGCCGTAGCGCAGAATCAGCTTCAGCGCCTCGCTCGTCTGCTGCTGCATGGCCGTCGCCTCGCCAAGCGACGACGCAGGCATCAGGTCTAAAATGCGTTGCTTCACCGCGTCGTTTCCGGTATACTCCGCCATTTTATTTAAAATTTTATCAAATTCCAAGATATGCAGTGCTTTCTTTTCCATGTTTTTCTCCTGTTGGTTATGGTCTTAAAGAATTCGTTTTATATGTTTGTATGAATAAAAAACAGCGTTTTCGTTAGCACATCAAAAAAGTAAACATCGGACGCAGAATACTTGTCAGGATAATCTGCATACTTTTCACAGGTATCTTTATTTTGTATTAAATAATAATCAGTCGTATCTATGCTGTCCATTTGAAAATCATATTCGTCCTTATAATCCACATATTCAAGACAGCTTTTAAAATTATCAAAATAACTTTTTAATTCTTTTATATCTTTCTCTGTTACTGATTTAAAATATTGATTTTTTTCTAAATTTTCAATGACATGCTTTTGTTCTTTATAATAGTATTTACAATAATTTGTATAATCCTGAAACCCATCACTATAATAGCGATCACAACTGTCATATTTAGACAAACTGGCAATCACAGGATTTTCAAAAGCTTTTAATAATACATGGCCCGTCAAAAGTCCCGCTGCAATCACTGCAGCAAAAGCAACCGTTAGAAAAGTAACCACTAAAACGAGAAGGGATTTTTTATTCATTATCTCACCTCTTACCGTTGTATCATATGCAAACATTAAACACCATACTTTTTCAGCCGCATTGACAGTGACGTAACCAGTTCTACAATTAATAGCAAACAATTATTGCAAAATAATTTCACGCCCTTCTATTTAAAAATAAAACAATTTTATTATAGCATATTTTTCTCAAAAATACAAATGTTGAAAAATGCCCCGCCGGATACCGGCGGGGCATTTTTCATTTAACCAAACCAATATGCTTTCATCTCAAGTAAAAACTCTTGTTTAATGGGATACCCAGAACTTCTACCCAATATGGAATCGATCCCACAATACGGACAAACAGCTGTCCCGGCAGAGTCTTCAATCCATTCATTAATTTCGTATGGACTGAAAATTTTAATACAGTAAAAACACCCACATATATCGTCCCGCATCAGTGCTTCTCTGTTATTACTTGAAAAGCTATGCGCATCAATAAGCTCCTCTATGGCCATGTTTCTCGTAGCGTCCTTCCTAAAATTTTAAACTCATACCACATCAATCGGGTCAGCATTATCAAGGATAATCGGACGCATCGAGAATGCAAACTCGATGTGCTTATCGTTTAGCTGATACGCTTCTGCTAACTGCGGGCCGCAGCTGTTCGACCCAATGCCGCCGACCTTGTAGTCGATGCGTACGAACGTCCGCTCGTCAGCCTCCAAATCTACATTGAGCTGCTTTTCCGTCAACTCCGCCGCACTGTAGTGCGACGCTTTAAACTCAAACATGTCCGCACCCTCAAACAGCAAGCCGCGGCCTAAGATATCGTACACCGCCGCATAGTGGACATTTGTATGATTGCCGTGCTCCTGCGGCTTGATATAATCTACATATTCGTCCGTTACCGTCGTTTCAAAGTAGCCCATGTGCGCCGCGTGGTGCATGTCGACGTAGTTTTCACACGGACCCATGCCGAAGTAGGCCACCTTCTCGCTCCCTGCGGGCATGGTAATGTCAAAGCCGAGCCGCGGCAGGTGCGGGAACACCTCCGGCACATCGCCAATAAGCGAAACATCAATCTTGCCGTTTGCACCAATCGTATACGTCACAGTCGCCTTCAGCACCGGCAGACGCGCCGCCGATGCAAGGCGCACCTCCGCCTCGATCACGGTCTTGTCGCCGTCCACGCTGACAAGACGCGACTCGTATGCGTCTGTCGCCGCGTACGCAAGCTCAAACGTCGTCGAAACGTCGTCGTTATCCTGCGGCGTCCACAGCTTTTTGATATTTCTGTCGTTGTCCGTCGGCGCACGCCATACGCCGAGCGTCATTGTGTCGTCGAGCATCTCGACGCCGTTGTATTCGATACTGTCAAAGAAGCCGTAATGCTTGTTGAAAATATACGAGAAGTCGTCGCCGTCGATGATGATGTATTCGTCCTCTTCCGTTACGCATACGTCGGACTTCATGCCGACGTACGGCGTTTTCACCACTGCAACGTCGAGCGGGAGCTGGCAAAACGCGCACTCATGCCCCGCCTTTGCCCACAGCGTATCGACGCTCGTGCGTACCGACAAATCGAGATAGCACCCATAACGGCAGTCCGCCGGCACATGATACGTTAGCTTCACTGTACCGCTCGTGTGCGGCTTGATTGCCGGGAGCGGCTGGCGCCCCTGGTCGACGATTTTCCCGTCGCGCGTCAGCGTCCAGTACAAGTCAAGCCCAGACAGGGAGATAAAGTCATAGTTGTTGCGCACGCTTATCTTCCCGTTCGCCAAATCGAGCGCGCGCATGTTCACATACTGATAGATTGCCTTGACCTCTAAAAGCCCCGTGCTTGCGCTCCGGTTCGGGAACGTCAGCCCATCGACACAGAAGTTGTAGTCGTGCGGATGCTCGCCAAACGCGCCGCCGTATACGTGGAATGTGTTGCCGTCCTCGTCGGTCACCTGCGCCGCATGGTCGGCCCACTCCCATACGCAGCCGCCAATCAAGCGCGGATATTTATTGATTAAATCCCAATACTGCTTCAAGTCGCCCGGCCCGAGGCCCATTGCGTGCGAGTATTCGCACATAAAGTACGGCCGCGCGTCCTTTTTGCGATTTTTGCCTTCCTTTTCAAAGTCCTCGTAGCTCGGATACATCGAGCTTACCACGTCGACGGACGGCGGGTTCCCGGCGCCGAGCGCGCGCTCGTAGTGTACGAGGCGGGAATTGTCGCGCGACTTAATCCACTCCGCCATTGCGTCATGGTTTGAGCCGTAGCTCGCCTCGTTGCCCAGCGACCAGAAGATGACGCAGGCGTGGTTTTTGTCGCGCTCAACAAGCCGCACCGCGCGGTCTACATGCGCCGCTTTCCACTCTGGCTTTTCGCTTACCCAATACTCGCTGTCGTATTCTCTGTAGCCATAGCCCGGGTACACAAACGCAAACCCGTGCGACTCCAAGTCCGCCTCGTCAATGACATAAAAGCCGTACTTGTCGCACAGGCGCATAAACTCCGACGTATTCGGATAGTGCGACGTGCGAATGGTATTGATATTGTGCCGCTTCATCTGCTTCAGGTCAAGCTCCATGTGGTCGTACGGCGTCGTGTGGCCCAGCTCCGGGTGCGTATCGTGGCGGTTGACGCCCTTCAATTTCACCGGTACGCCATTGATGAGCAGGGCGCAGTTTTTCGCCACCTCAATCTTGCGCAGGCCGATCTCCTGACAGATATATTCGCCGCCGCACACGAGCACAAACTGGTACAGGCGCGGCTGCTCCGCGTTCCACAGCACGGCGTTTTCAATGGTGAAGCTATGTTTTTCGCCAATGCCTTTTGCGCTGTAGACCTGCGCTCCATTCGGTGCATACACGTACAGGTCCGCGTCTGCTTCTCCAATATAGTCCGTTTCCACACAGATATCCGCATTTTTGTAGTCCGCGTCCAAGTCCGTCCGCACAAAAATGTCGCGGATATGCGCCTTTTCGCGTGCGAGCAGATACACATCACGGAAAATGCCCGACAGGCGGTAGAAGTCCTGCCCTTCCAGATAACTGCCGTCGCACCATTTGAGCACCTTAACGCAAATGCGGTTTACACCCTCGGTCAGATAGCGCGTGATATTGAACTCCGACGGGTTGTGCGTCCCCTGGCTGTAGCCGACTTCCTTGCCGTTTATGTATAGATAGAAGCACGAATTCACACCCTCAAAGAACACATACACGTCCTTTTTGTCCCAGCCGACCGGAAGCGTAAAGTCGCGCAGGTACACACCCATCGGATTGTCCGCCGGCACATACGGCGGGTCGACCGGATACGGGTAATTCGTATTCACATAGTGCGGGATATCGTAGCCGTACATCTGCCAGTTCGACGGCACCGGAATCACGTCGCACTCGTCGATCGGATAATCCTTGTCCTCGATACCTTCCTCGCAGTCAATGTACCGCTCAAAATATGCAAACGACCAGTTGCCGCTTAAAAGCCGATAATACGGCGAGCGCGCCTTCACGCCCGCGCGCGCCGCAGCCTCGCCGGCAAACGGGATATAGTAGCTACGCGCCTCCTCCCGGTTAATGTGTAACAGCTCCGGGTTCTGCCACGGCAGATTTTGCCTCATCATAATCCATTCCTCCTAAAAACTCATAAAATAATTTACAATTTCGCTCAGCCTCGCAATCAAACCAAGCACGGCAAGGTGGAGCGGATAGTAAATATAAAACCAATATTTCATACTGCGCCCGCGGCTACCATTATACAGCAACAGAGGCGGGATAGCAAGCAGCATGGCACACATTGTTTCAAACTTCATCGGCGCATATACGCCCGGCCCCAAAACAGCCGTCAGGCATTGATCCTTCAGGACTCCCGCGAGCAGCAGGGCCGCCACGCCGCACACGATGCCCAGATGCCTGTTCTCTATGCGCCCGAACAGATAGATTGCTAAAACGCCGCTAAAGCCCCAGTCGCACGGCAGGCTGAGCACCATAAATACCGCCGCGACCGCCGCCTTCTGCCACGCACGCTCCAGCCGTGCGCCGCAGTCGAGCGCGAGCAGGCCGCACAGGAGCGTGAAGCCCACATTTCCCACCCAGCCGAACGCGAGGTAAAACGGCAGCATGGAAATAAGCGCAAACACGAACAGCCGCGTTTCATACCGGCGCAGGTCGTGCGTGTGGCGGTACCCCTCCGCAATCAGAAACGCCATAATGGGGAACGTAAGCCGCCCCACCATCCGCATCCAGCTTACGCCCGGAAAAAACAGATAGCCGATATGGTCGACCGTCATGGCGGCAATCGCAATCATCTTTAACCAAAAAGCGCTGATTCCAAATCCCTGTTTCGTCAATGTCTACTCCTATCCAAACACTTTGTGCATTTTCTCACAGTAATACTGAACATTCTCCCACTTTGCGTCCGGCGCAATCCGGTGGTCGGGACACGGCAGATACCCGCCCAGCTCGACCAGCGGGCGCAGCCGTTCAACTTCCGCATCAACTGCCGCATAGTCGCGCGCAAACACCGTTTTGTTCATGCCGCCTACGCCACGGATTTCCCGCCCGTACTTCTCGCGCCACGGCGCAATGGAGGCGTTCCACGTCCCGACCTCAATCGGGAACATGGTGTTGACCCCGTTGTGAAGCCACGTCGGAATCAGCGCGTCGATCCATCCGTCGCAGTCGAGCGATGTAAGCGTAATGCCGTGTGCGCGACATAGGTCGGTAATCCGCTTATAGTGCGGCCCTACCAGTTCGTCGAACACAGCCGGCACTACGAGCGGCCCGTTTTTGAAGCAGATGTCCTCCCAGAAGTGCGCATAGTCGAACACCGTGCCGGAGGCCAGCGCCGTTTCCAGACAACGGTATTGCAAATCCGCGAAGGTGTCAATGATTTCTTTATACAGCTCCTCGTCGTCCGCGTATAAATAGCTGATGCCCTCTACGCCCATCCAGTCGCGGATACGCCCAAACAGGCTCATGCCGCCAAGCCCAACCGGTACGTTCCGCTCCTCCGGCGGCGGCACCGCGGCAAGCGCGTCACGGTCAATACGCGCTTCGCTGTACTGCAGGCGCGGCAGAAATTCCTTTTCCCACGAGGCACGATCCACGAGCGTATGCCCCACCTCGGCCGGGATGGATACCACGCCCGGCTTTTCCAGCTCCAGCACACCATAGCCGTTACGCACAACACGCGTCCCATCCGGGCGCTGCTCCACGACCTCGCGTGTAAACTGCGGCATAATGTCCATATTCGGGCAAAAACAAGTTCCCCAGCCAAAGTCGAACCCCAGCATAGAGGCGATTTTCGTCTGATTTTCACTCCCGTCGTACACATCCTGCGCCGTCTGATGATCAATGTGACCCTCGGCCTCCCACTTTTCCACTGTTTCATCCCAGAAACCAAAGTGGACGACCGGAAGTGCGTCGTATGGTTCATAGTTTAATACAGCCATTGCGCGCTGTCGGTTTGTCATTGCGCTTCCCCCTAAGCTAAAAATTTCCTATTTTGTTCATTATATCGAAAGCGATAGCAAACCGCAAGAGCTGTGAAAAAAAATAAATAAATTTTCTCTCTACACAATGTACAAGGATACTTTTAACAGCCTTTTTCCACTATATCTTGTATATGTAATAAAATTTTAACAAAAAACACACGATATATAAAATGTATTAAAAACAAAAGAAAATAGAAGCTTACTGTTCATAATCTTAAAAACCGCCCAATTTCCGCCCTTGCCTCCCGATTTTGTTGTGATACAATAGGTTTACTAAATATAGTGTTTGCGTTTAAATCCAACAACAACATATACATGTTTGGGGATATTATTGTATAGGAGGAATAACTCATGATTGCGGCAGTAAAAAAGAGGGACGGGCGGCTTGAAAAGTTTAAGCCCGAAAAAATCACATGGGCAATTTTCAAGGCGGCGACGGCCGTCGGCGGGAACGACTTTGAGATGGCGCAGGGGCTGTGCAATGAAGTCGTAGACACGCTTGACAGACAATTTGCAGGGGAAACGCCGGACATTGAATCCATTCAGGATGTTGTGGAGAAGGTGCTGATTGAGCACGGGCATGCGCAGACGGCAAAGGCATATATCCTCTACCGTGAAAAGCGCAAGGGCGCGCGGGAGATTAACGCCCTGATCGGCGCGACAATTGATATGTTTTCCGACTATCTTGGCGACAAGGACTGGCATATCCAGGAAAATGCAAATACACAGAAAAGCATCAACGGCCTCAATAACTACGTACGGGAAACCTTTACAAAAAAGTACTGGCTGCACGAGATTTATCCCGACGAGGTGCGCGAGGCGCACGAGGGCGGCGACGCACATATCCACGATTTGGGCTTTTTCGGCCCGTACTGCGCTGGATGGGATCTGCGCCAGCTTCTGACCGACGGGTTCGGCGGTGTATATGGCAAGGTGGAAAGCGGCCCGGCAAAGCATTTGCGCTCGTTTTTGGGCCAGATCGTGAACTCGACGTTTACAACGCAGGGCGAAACAGCGGGTGCACAGGCGTGGTCGAGCATTGACACCTACTGCGCGCCGTTCATCCACTACGATAACATGACGTACGAGCAGGTACGCCAGTGCATCCAGGAATTTATTTTTAACATTAACGTGCCGACGCGCGTGGGCTTCCAGTGTCCGTTCTCCAACCTGACGTTCGATATCAAGGTGCCGTCCACGCTGCGCGACGATAATGTTATCATCGGCGGCAAGCTAATGGACAAAAAGTACGGCGACTTCCAGAAGGAAATGGATATCTTTAACAAGGCGTTTTGCGATGTCATGCTGGAAGGCGACGCAAAGGGGCGCGTGTTCACGTTCCCGATTCCGACGCTCAACATTACGAAGGACTTTGACTGGGACAGCGAGGTTGTGGACGCATTTATGCAGATTACCTGCAAATATGGTATCCCTTACTTTGCCAACTATATCAACTCCGACCTTTCGCCCGAGGATGCGGTTTCGATGTGCTGCCGGCTGCGGCTCGACACGACGGAGCTGCGCAAGCGCGGCGGCGGCCTGTTCGGCTCCAACCCCATGACGGGCTCGATTGGCGTATATACGATTAATCTGCCGCGGATTGGCTACCTCTCGTCGTCAAAGGAGGAGTTTAAGGCGCGGTTGTGGCGGCTGGTACAGGTCGGCAAAACGTCGCTGGAAATCAAGCGCAAGATTATTGAGGACCAGTCGGAGCGCGGGCTTTACCCCTATGCGACGCACTATCTGCGCAACATCAAGGCGCGCACGGGTGAGTATTGGTACAACCACTTCAATACCATCGGCATTATCGGTATGAACGAGGCGTGCGAGAACTTTTTGGGCAAAGACCTCACCACACCGGAGGGGCAGGAATTTGCGCTTGAAATCATGCACTATCTGCGCGGGCTGATGATTGAGATTCAGCAGGAGACGGGCCACTTCTACAACTTAGAAGCTTCCCCGGCAGAGGGCGCATCCTACCGTCTTGCCGCGATTGATAAAAAGCAGTATCCCGACATCATCACAGCAGGGACGGACAACCCGTACTACACGAACTCGTCCCAGCTTCCGGTTGGGTATACGGACGATATCTTTGAAATGATGGAGCTGCAGGACGAATTGCAGTCGCTCTATACGGGCGGTACAGTACAGCATTTGTATCTTGGAGAGAAGATTGATGACACAGAAGTGTGCAAGAATCTGATTCGTAAAATTTTCACCAAATATAAAATGCCGTATATCTCCATTACGCCGACGTTCTCCATCTGCAACGAGCACGGCTACATTGCAGGCGAGCACTTCACCTGTCCGGAATGTGGCAAGGAAGCGGAGGTATGGTCGCGCGTGACGGGGTATCTGCGCCCGGTACAGAATTACAACATTGGGAAAAAGGAAGAGTACAAGGAGCGTAAAATGCTCGTTGTAAAATAAATCTGCTCAAATCCCCGCCGGTTCCGGCAGCGTAGGCACACGCCGCCGGGGCCGGTATTTTTACTTTGTGAGGGAGGGACCTTTATGCAAATCGCAGGCTTTGTGCCGAATTCTTTTGTTGACTATCCGGGCAAGATTGCGGCGCTTGTTTTTGCGCCTGGTTGCAACATGAACTGCTGGTACTGCCACAACCACCACCTGCTCGTGCGCGGCGCGGACAGCGTCGTCTACAACCCGCGCTCCATCCTCGCCGATTTGGAACGGAAGAAGGGGTTTTTGGACGCGGTTGTGCTCACCGGCGGCGAGCCGACCCTGCAAAGCGGCCTGGGCGACTTTGCGCGCGCGGTCAAGGAGATGGGCTATCTCGTCAAGCTCGACACCAACGGTACACGCCCGGACGTTATCCGTGCGCTGCACAGCGAGCATTTGCTCGACTATATCGCCATGGACATCAAGGCCCCGTTTGAAAAGTATGAGGCCGTCTGCCGGCGCAGGATTGACATGGATAAGGTGAAAGAAAGCATAGCCCTGATTATGGACTCCGGCATTGACTACGAGTTTCGCACGACCTTCTCGCCCGATTTGACGAGCGAGGACATGATAGAGCTCGCTTCCTGTATCAAAGGCGCAAAATGCTATACGCTCCAGCAGTACCGAGAGACGGAGCTGACGCAGGGGCGCGCGCCGCACCCGCCCGCCTATGTGCGCGACTGCGCTGCGCAGCTCGAAGGGTACTTTGATAGGCTCCGCGTGCTGGGGCTGTAACAAACGGGAGGGAGAAACGATGAACGTGTATGACCGCCCGGCGGAGCGTCCGCCGGAGGAGATTGTGGAGCTTTTACTGAAGCAAAAAAATGTCCGGATTGAAAAAATCGTATCCGATGGCCATACGTCGGACTGGTACGACCAGGAGGAGGATGAGTGGGTCTGCCTGCTCACGGGTGAGGCGGATCTCGAATACGATACCGGTGTGCAGACGCTGCACGCTGGCGACTGCGTGTTTCTCCCGCGCCACAGGCGGCACCGTGTCGCACGGACGACGGCGTGCGTGTGGCTGTGCGTATTTATTGAAGAATAAAAAAGAGGCGGGGTCCGCCTCTTTTTTATTACTGCATATATAACTAATTAGTAGACAAAATACAAGCCGTGTCCAAGAAACTTTTGCTGCGAGCCATCCATTACATAATAGTCTGACGTCCAGAAAAATACGTTTTTGTCTATGAAATAGACATATGCCATATCGTTTTGGTGCTGCTCTTCAAATGTTATTTCTGCCTTTATATGATTATAATATGATGTAGTTTTATACTTAATTTCTTTTAAAGGTCTCCCAATCGAAATCAGCATATATTCATGATTGGCTTCCGAAGAATATACATAATCCAATAATTCATCCGGCAGCTCAAATTGCAAATCACGTAGGGATGTATCTATAATATCCTTGTCCAAAGGAAGCTGAAGAAAATACGTGAATGGTTCGTTTAATTCTTTATATGCATAGTTTCCCGACCGTATTCTATCATATTCCCGCAGTCCGCTTGTATCAACCGCGTAGCTGCCATACAGGTTTAATTCTACTGTATTCGGCCTGATAAAAGGATCCCGCAGCGCGTCAAACAAGCCAAAGGGGTTTATGATAATGATAAGTACAAGTATGCCGGCTGCCACCGCAAGTGGAATTAAATATTTTTTCATACTTTATCTCCCCTATCCACTCGCATAAGCTGTTACACTTATGCTGTGCTGCCACCCCTCACCGCTTCTTAATCATGGCGTACACTTCGTTTTTCCGCAGGCCGCGGTCCTTCGCCGCCGCCTTGATCGCCTCCATCTCGCTCATACCCGTGTCGGTATAGCGTTTCACATGCTCCTCAATGGAAAGATCTGTATAGTCTTCCATATCCCGCTCCGTCTTCCCCTCGATTACAAGCGCGAACTCGCCCTTTGGCGGTGTCTGCTCATATTTTTCAATCGCCTGCGACAGCGTCATCAGGCAAATCTCCTCAAACTTTTTCGTCAGCTCGCGCGCGATGGAAATTCTCCGGTCTCCAAGCGTGTCGTATAAATCCTGCAAAGTCGCGCGCAGCTTGTGCGGCGCCTCATAAAACACCATCGTGCGCCGCTCATCCCGGATGTCTAGAAGGTGTTCCCGGCGCTGCTTTTTATTGACGGATAAAAACCCCTCAAAACAGAACCGCCCCGTCGCCAGCCCGGAGGTCACGACTGCGGAAATGACAGCCGCTGCGCCCGGGACGCTCGTCACCGGAATCCCCTGCGCAATACACGCCGCGACCAGCTCCTCCCCCGGGTCGGAAATGCCAGGTGTGCCCGCGTCCGAAACGACGGCAATGTTCTTTCCTTCCTGCAAAAGAGAGAGCAGATACGCGCCCTTATCCCGTTTATTGTGTTCATAATAGCTCGTCATTTTGGCGGAAATATGGAAATGGTTCAGCAGTTTCACCGTTTGCCGCGTATCCTCCGCCGCAATCAGGTCCACCATAGCCAGTGTGTCCAGACACCGCTGCGTAATGTCGCCCAGATTACCAATCGGCGTTGCGCACAGGTAAAGCGTTCCGCTCACATCCCATACCCCCTTTCATAGATTGCGTCGATTTCTTTGGTGTAGTTTCCGTTTTCATCGTATACGTACAGCGGCGGCAGAAGCTTAAGCTCGCGTCCGCCCTGCGCGCTTCCTTCGACTAAGATGATATTGGCACGCTTCCCACACGAGGGATGTACCATCTGCATCCGCTTCGGCTCGATTCGGTATTCCCGCATGGCGGTAAAGATATCGACCAGCCGCTCCGGGCGGTGCACCAAAAACAACTTCCCGCCCGGGCGGAGCAGGTACGCCGCCGCTTTGATTACATCCTCTATCGTACAGAGTACCTCATGGCGCGCAATGCGCAGCGCCTCGTTTTCGTTTTTCAGCCCGCAGGTATCCTTCATATATGGCGGATTGCACGTCACAACGTCAAAGCTGCCGCGCACAAACAGCGTGTCCGCCTCCTTCAAATTGGCACGCACCACGTCAACGCGCTCCTCTAGCCCATTGAGCGCCATGCTTCGGCGGGCCAGCTCCGCCGCACGCTGCTGCACCTCCAGCGCCGTAATATGCGGCGTGTCCGTCTTTCCGGCAAGCAGAAGGGCAACAATCCCATTTCCACTGCACAAGTCAATTGTGCGCGCCGACGGCGCACTCTTCGCCATATGCGCCAGAAGCACCGCGTCCACGCCAAAACAGAAGCCGTCCGTATCCTGTATCAATTTCAGCCCCTTATATTGCAAATCGTCAATCCGTTCCGCCATCTCGTCACCGCCTGCATACTGCAATTTCGTTATATATGAAAATTACCGGCCGCCAAACGGCAGCCGGCAATCCTTTGCTTTGACCCTTACGCCTGAACAGGCGCGCCAACCGGGCAAGTGTCTGCGCAAGCGCCGCACTCGATGCAAGCGTCAGCGTCGATTACATAGATGCCGTCGCCCTCCGAAATGCAGCTAACAGGACATTCCCCTGCGCAAGCGCCGCAGCTGATGCACGAATCTTCTATTTTATATGCCATGAAACACACCTCCCGCCTATCAGATTGCTTTCATTATAGCAGATATCTTTCTATTCTTCAAGTGTTTTTGCGTTTTCCGTGCCAATTTCCTTCGTATCTTTTTTCTTGCCGCCGCTCAGCACCTTGACGTCCTTGACAGGGAACTCCGTCACCTGCTTTTCCCGTCCGCCGTCAATGCTGACCTTGACCTTTCCTTTGAGCAAATTGACCGACACAACAGTGCCTTTCCCGTCCGGCGTGGACACAAACGCCCCCTGCTTGGGCGTAACCTTCAGCAGATCCTCGTATGCCTCCTGCTCGTATTTTAAGCAGCACATCAGCCGCCCGCACGTACCGGAAATCTTGGTCGGGTTGAGCGACAGGCCCTGCTCCTTCGCCATTTTAATACTGACGGGCGCAAAGTCGCCCAAAAACTGGCTGCAACACAAATTCCGCCCACAGATGCCATAGCTGCCAATCATCTTCGCCTCGTCGCGTACGCCAATCTGCCGCAGCTCGATGCGCGTGCGGAACACGCTCGCCAAATCCTTGACCAGCTCGCGGAAGTCGATCCGTCCATCCGCCGTGAAGTAGAACAGCACCTTGCTGCCGTCGAACGTATACTCGACGTCGACCAGCTTCATCTCCAGCTTATGCGCCTTAATCTTCTCGGCGCAGATGCCGAACGCTTCGGCCTCTTTCTTTTTATTTTCTTCTACTTTGTTAAAATCCTCCTGCGTCGCGGCGCGCACCACCTTCTTGAGCGGCTGCACCACACCCGACTCATCTACCAGACGGTTCGCAAGCGCCACTGTCCCCATCTCCACGCCGCGCGCGGTTTCCACAATCACAGACTCGCCGACCTCCAGCGTCAGCTCGCCCGGGTCAAAGTAATAGATTTTCCCAACGCTTTTAAAGCGCACTCCTACGATTTGTACCATGTTTGTTCTCCTTATCTATCGAAAATCCTCCCAGCTTGTCCTACCGGGGGAAGCAAATTCAATCTCCATAAAAAATGCCCGCCGCAAGCCAAAGCACCGCCGCCTTCCGGCTGACGTGGCGCGACAGCATTTGCTGTGCTGTCAGAATGCAGCGCGCCGCATGGTCGAGCCGCGCACGGCTGACACGCGCGCAGACCGCGCGCAGTTCCTCCATCAAATCGCGGTTCGCAATGCCTTGCTCCGTACCGTTCGATAGCCGGAGCAAGTCCGACGCAAATGACAGCATAAAGTCGAGCAGAAGCGCCGCGTTGTCCATGCCGCCCTCTTTGCCCTTTTTCTGCTGCTCAAATAAATCGCCGGCGGCAAAAACCGCCTCCTCGTCTGTACCGAGCAGCAACGAACGGAGCGTATCAAACGCTTTGCGTCGCAGGTCCCAGACCTCCGTACCGCTGCACAGCAGGTCGGCCCGCCCGGCAATCCCTGCTGAAAACGAAACGATAAAATCCAGCTTGTCCAACATATGCGGATAGGTATTCTTAACATACTGCGCCATCTGTATATCTGACTTTGGCGCAAAGCGCACAATCCGGCTGCGCGAGCGCACCGTCGGCAAAATCAGCTCTGCATTGCTGACACAAATGATGAACACCGCATAGGAGGGCGGTTCCTCGAGAATTTTGAGCATGGCGTTCTGCGCCTGCGGTGTCAGCGCGTCGCCGTCCTCAATGATATAGACCTTGCGCGCCGCGTGAAACGGTTTTGTATATACATCCGAAATAACGGCGCGGATTTCGTCTGCGCCGACGCTCTTTTTCGCCGTAATATCCGAGAGCGACAGACTCTGCAAATCGGGGTTATTGCCGCCCGCCGCCTGGATACAGCTTTCGCACATGCCGCAAGGCGGCTCCCCTGCACCTTCGCACAGAAGAGCCGCCGCAAAGTAGCGGGCCGTTTCCCGCGTGGGAAGCCCCTCCTCGCCTTCAAACAGATAGGCGTGGACGTTCGTCCCCTCCACAAGGGCGCCGAGCAGGCCGCGGAGCAGCCCTTCCTCCACATTCGGCCTTACAAGCGGCATTATACCTTCTCAAACCTTTCTACATCTACGACAAAGATTGTTGCGCCGCCAACCTCAACCTCGACCGGATACGGCGTATACCCCGACCCGAGCCCCGACATCGGAACCGGCGTACTGATGATCTGCTTTCTCGTTTCACTCTTGGACTTGATGATGTCGATAACCGTCTGCACGTTCTGCTCGCTCGTGCCGACCAAAAGCGTCATGTTGCCCGCCTTCAGAAAGCCGCCCGTAGTCGCCAGCTTCGTCACACTAAAGCCCTGCTTATTCAGCTCGCTCATAACCTTCGAGCCGTCCTCGTCGTGTACGATTGCAAGTATCAGTTTCATAAAACATCCTCCTTTACCGTGTTATTATCTATTTCTGCAACTAACATACATTTTATTACAGTTTCCTGCACTTTCATTATACCACACGGTTTCCAAAATAGCAACAGGTATTGTCTGCACGCTATGCCGTCCCAAGCTCCAAGCTCGCCACAGCGTTTAAATCGAGGCCGGCAAAGTCGCCGCGCAAATACTGGTAGTACGCCGCACAGCCGATCATGGCCGCATTGTCCGTACACAGCGCCATCGGCGGCACGTAAAACGAAATTCCATGCTCCCCGCATACGCGCTCCATCTGCGCCCGCAGCGCGCTGTTCGCCGCCACGCCGCCGGCAAGCGCACACTTGTCCGCGCCGACTTCGCGCGCGGCCTGCACCGTATGGCTGCAAAGCACGTCGACAACAGCCGCCTGGAAGCTTGCCGCAATGTCGGCCTTATTATACGCCTCGCCCTTCTGCTCTAACTTATGCAAATGATTGATGACCGCCGTTTTGACGCCACTGAAGCTGAAGTCGAGCGGGTTCGCCATACGGACGCGCGGGAACTGCACCGCCGCCGGGTCGCCCTCCTTTGCCAATTTGTCGATGAGTGGGCCGCCCGGATACCCAAGCCCGAGCACGCGCGCCACCTTGTCGTACGCTTCCCCTGCCGCGTCGTCACAGGTGCGGCCCAGCACGGAAAAGTCGGTGTAACTCTTCACATGCACGATATGGCTGTGCCCGCCGGACGCAACAAGGCAGAGAAACGGCGGCTCTAATTCCTTATGGGCAATCAGGTTCGCCATGATATGCCCTCGGATATGGTGGACGGCAATCAGGGGCTTCTTTGCCGCGTAGGCAATAGCCTTCGCCTCTGAAACGCCGACCAGCAGAGCGCCGACCAGCCCCGGCCCATACGTCACCGCCACCGCGTCGAGCGCGCCCAGCGTCACGCCCGCCTGCGCGAGCGCCTCGTCGATTACCGTGTCGATCGCCTCCAAGTGGCAGCGCGACGCAATCTCCGGTACGACGCCGCCGTACCGCTTATGTATATCAATCTGCGAGTTGATGACGTTGGACAGTACGTCGCGTCCGTTTTTTACAACTGCGGCGGCTGTCTCGTCACAAGAGCTTTCAATCGCCAGTATCAAACTATCCTTCTTCTGTTCCATCAAATCACCATTCTTTTGTCATAATCCACGCATCCTCGCCGTTGTCGCTGTAGTAGCGTTTCCGCACACCAGCCTCGCAAAAGCCGAACTTGCGGTACAGTGCAATCGCCGGCGCGTTCGACGCGCGCACCTCGAGCGTCAGCAGACGGATACCCGCCGCCGTCGCCTGTGCCAGCATATTGTCTATCAGGCGCGACGCCAGCGCACGCCTGCGGTGGGCCGGGTGGACGGCAATATTTGTAATATGACCCTCGTCTACAATGTGCCAGTACCCGGCATAGCCTACAATTTCGCCGCCGCACAGTACGACGCTGTAGCGTGCAAGCGGGTTTTCTATCTCTTCCCAAAATGCCTGCTCCGGCCACGGCACGGCAAAGCATAGCTTCTCTAACTCCGCAAGGTCGGGCACGTGTCGCGGCTCCAGCGGCGCAATCTCATACGTCACGGCGCTCCCCCCGTATCTTATCATACACTTTGGAAAGCACAGCTTTTAATTGCGCCGCGCACGCGCGGTAAACGTCTAAATCCCGCCCGAATGGGTCGGCTATGTCGCCCGGCTGTCCAATGTACTCGAGCAGCGCGTAGGTCTTTTTTTCCGCCTCCGGGCCAAAAAGCTGGATCAGCGCGCGCTTATGCGCCTGCGTCATGGTCAAAATCAAATCTGCCTCCCGTACGACGGAAGCATGGATGTTTTTCGCCGTGTGGGCGCTGATGTCAAGTCCCATTTCCTGCATGGCAAGCACCGCATTTTCGCTCGCCGGCATACCCTCGGCAGCAGCCAGCCCGCCGGAGAGCACCTGCACTGTGTGGTCCTCCTCTGCAATCTGCTTCAAAATCGCCTCCGCCATGGGCGAACGGCACGTATTTCCCGTACAAACAAGTAAAATATTCATCTCTCATCCATTTCCTTTATCAAATGGTATCACATTTCCAGCAGCGGCCTTGTAGAGCCGGTTGCGTACCGCCACCGACATGTCGTCGCCAAGCCGCATGGGACAGTACACAATGTCCACGCCCGCCTCGTCAAAGGCGCGTAGCGCGTAAAACAGGTTCGCCGCATATTCCGGCGAGGTCGCGCCGCCGTAGAAAAACAAATCCGCATTATATAAATTACCCGTATTTTCACAGCTTAAAACGCCAGCGCGCTTTCCTTCCTCGCGTGCGCGCCCCACCAGGGATGCAAGCCGCGTATGGTCAAGCGCGCCCGTATACTCGAGCACGATAACCTCCGCGTCCGGCGCATAGTGCTTGTACTTCATACCCGGACACTTGGGCGTGTCTTTGTCAGAAACAGTAGCGCGCGGGCTGATGACCGGCCCAATCACTGGACGCAACATCTCCACCGTCACGCCGCCGGGGCGCAGGATGGCGGGCATGTCGCCCGACAGGTCGAGCACCGTCGACTCCACACCGACGCCGCACCGCCCGCCGTCAATGATGAGGTCAATCTTCCCGTACATGTCGTCGCGCACATGCTTCGCCGCCGTGGGCGACGGCTTGCCCGACGTGTTCGCCGACGGCGCGGCAACCGGCACGCCCGCAGCGCGGATCACAGCGCGCGCCACCGGGTGCGACGGCATCCGTAACGCCACCGTGTCAAGCCCCGCGCTCACGGCGTCATTGATTTTATCCGACTTTTTCAGAATAATGCTAATCGGTCCGGGCCAGAAGTGCTCCATGACGCGCCGTGCCGCCGGCGGAACCTCCTTCACTAATGGCGCAACGTCGGTTGCGTCCGCAACATGGACGATGAGTGGGTTGTCGCTGGGGCGCCCCTTCGCTAAAAAAATGCTACGCACAGCCTGCTCGTCGAGCGCGTTTGCGCCCAGCCCGTAAACCGTTTCCGTCGGAAACGCGACTAGCCCCCCGCGCCGCAAGACGGCCCCCGCCTCTGCGGCGAGTGACAGGTCGATATGCGACGGGTCAAGTGTGATTTCTTTTGTATCCATATGTATAAAACTTCCTTATTTTGTACTTTATTTTATTTTAGCACAAAACGCTTCATTTTACAACTACTATTGCGCGGGCGCGGGTTGTGCCTGCTTTATCTGCCGCCCGCTGTTGTCAATCGTGTAATTCTCCGTATAAATCAGCTCGCTCACCGGCTTAAACTGATACCCCTGCGCAGACAGGTTTGCAAGCACGGCCTCCAGAGCGGCGGCAGTCGTCCCGGTTTTCGTTCCGGTATGGAACAGGATGATTGAGCCGTTTTTGACCTTGTCGCACACGCGCTTTTCAATCTCCTGCGCGCTCAGCCCCTTATAGTCAAGGCTGTCAACGTCCCACTGAATAAACGAATACCCCATACCATTTATCGTTTCCACGGTCTGGTTGTTATACTCGCCGTATGGCGAGCGGTACAGCGTGTTGGCCTTGCCGGTCAGGGCAAAAATCTTCTCCTCACACGCCTTGGTGTCGGCCTCTAACTCCTGACGCGTCATCTGGTTCGGGTGCGGATGCTGGTCAGAGTGGTTCGCAATCTCGTGCCCCGCGTCAAAAAACGCCTTTGCCGACGCGCCGCACCGGTCCAAGTAGTCCCCTGTCACAAAAAACGTGGCCTTTGCGTTGTATTTTTCAAGCACGGCAAGAATGTCCGCCGTATCCGCGTCCTCCCACGCTGAATCAAACGTAATCGACACGCATTTTTCCGGCGTTTTGACGCTGTAGATTGGCAAAAGCCTTGCATTCGTGTTCACTGCCGCAAGGTCGCCGCTCCCGCGCAGGCCGATTAATCCGGCCAGAACCACAACCAGCGCGGCATAAAAAATCAGGTTATTTCTCGAAAAAACAAAAATCTTCAATCCAGGCGCCTCCTCCCATACGGGCTTATGCAGCCGCCGCCCGTGCGTATTACTATGTGTATGCACACACCGCTGCGACTATGCTCTTGCGCCGGGCGCGCAGGTGTGGTATGCTATACACATAAAAAAGCATGAAACCGGGAGGGGATAACATGGAACAGGAATCGCTGAGAATTGTATTTGACAAATGGTGTAAAAAGTTAAGGCTCGTCCCCGACTGGGACGTAAAGCTCGAATTTGTTACTGACCCAAACTGGCCCAAGACGGGCGACTTTAAAATCGACTGCGACGATAAAACGGCGATTTTGATGCTCAACATCGCGTCTCCCAAGCAGGAAAACCTTGAGGGCGTCATTGTACACGAACTGATGCACCTCAAGCTTTATCCGCTTGACCAGGTGACGGAGTCGCTAATCACAAGCAATTTTGCCGAGGGCACAGCGGCGTATGAGTTTGCTTACACCCAATTTTTTACCACGCTGGAACAGACGGTTGCCGAGCTAACAAAGTGCTTCCTTTTGGAATTTGGCGACAATAAAACGCTTTCCTACGGACGGTGCAGCACGCAGAAATCGTTTAACGAATTGTATGAAGGACTTAAAAACATGGACTGATTTAAGCAAAAAGGAGGAAATTCTATGAAACTGATGTTTGCTTCCGATATCCACGGCTCTTTGCACGGAGCGATGAAAATGGCGGACGCATATGAAGCGGAGCGGGCGGACAAGCTGATCCTGCTCGGCGATTTGCTCTACCACGGCCCACGCAACGACCTGCCGAAAAAATACGACCCCAAAGAGGTCGCCGCGCTGCTCAACGATATGAAACATGAAATCCTGTGCGTGCGCGGCAACTGCGACTGCGAGGTTGACCAGATGATGCTCGAATTCCCTATCCTGGCCGACTATGCGCTTCTGTATGTTGACGGGCACACGATATTTGCCACGCATGGACATATTTATAATGAAACCAGCCTCCCGCCAATCAAGCGCGGCGACATTCTTGTTCACGGGCATACGCACATCCCCTGCGCGCTCAAGCACGAAGGGCTGTACTGCCTGAATCCCGGCTCGGTTTCGCTCCCGAAGCAGGACTTTAAGCGAAGCTATATGGTTTATGAGAACGGCTGCTTCACTGTAAAGGATTTTAAAGGAACGGTCATCAAGTCGCTGTCTCTGCGCTAACGGCTCTTTGCCTGAATCAGCACAACTGCGGCAAAGACGAGCACGATTCCGACTACTTTATATATATCGAGCTGTTCCCCATACATAAATACGCCGATCAGCGCCGCCACAACCGGCTCAATCGTCGCCAGCACCGACGCGCGGCCCGACTCGACTCTGGTCAGTCCCGCTGTATAGAGCAGGTAGGGCAGCGCGCTTGTAAAAATACCGACTGCCAAAATCCAGAACACGGTTTCCGGCGACGTGACCTTAGAGAGCAGGTTCATCGGCTCGCTGAGCGGCAAAGAGGCAACAGCGGCAAACAAAAACGTATATGCCGTGACCGTCAGCGTATGATACCGCTCAATGCCATAGCGCCCGAAAATGCTGTAGAGCGCATAGCCGACCCCGGCGCCGAGGCCAAACAGAATGCCGAGGCCGGACACCTGCGCATTGCCCGAAGCAATGCCTGTCACGAGCGCGCACCCGGCAACAGTCAGCACGATGGCAAATAGTTTATAGATATTCAGCTTTTCATGGAACAGCAGCGCCGACAGCAGCATCACAAACACCGGCGCCGTATACAGCAGCACCGCCGCGACGGAAAGCGACGACAGGTGCATGGCGGTAAAGTAACAAAAGCTGAAGCAGGTAAAACTGATGACCCCGGTTCCAATAAAGATCGGGCAGTCGCGCAGACGGATACGGAGCAGGCTGCGGTCTTTGATGAGCAAAACGCCGAACAGAACCACGGCGGCGACAAGCGCGCGCCAGAAAATAATCTGCATGGAGGTAAAGCCAAAGGCCGTCATCTGGTTTACAAAAATACCCATGGTGCCCCACAGGGCGGCGGCACACAGAATCGATACGTAGGACAGTTTTGTTTTCACGTTATTCCACCCTTTAAACAGAATAAAACGCCGCGCTCTCACGCGGCGTTTTTTATTTTTGAAATTACTGGCCGATGCTCTTCAAATAGTCGCGGCTCATCTTGGCAGCCTCCATAGCCGGGCGCTCCGGCGACTGATCCTGCTCCACGATGACATACTCTGCGCCGGCAGCTTCCGCCGCTTCCAGTACAGACGGGATGTCCTGCACACCGCTTCCAACCGGCTTAAACATGAAGCCTGCGTCCTCTTTGCTTTCCGGCTTTGCGCCCTCGTCGCCGTTTTCGTCGATCAGCGCGTATACCGGGCCCATGTTGAAGTTCTTGCACTCGAAGTCCTTCAGGTGTACGATTGGGCTTCTGCCCGTATACTTTTTGATGTATTCCGCCGGGTCATAGCCTGCGTAGCGTACCCAGCAAACGTCGATTTCCGTCTCGAGCAGGTCTGCCGGAACGGACTCATAGAGCCAGTCGAGCAGGAACTTATTGTCCACCTTATCAAACTCAAAATCGTGGTTGTGATACAGCATCTGGATGCCAGCGTCTTTGAGCGCCTTGCCCACCTGTTTAAACTCCTTTACCGTCTGGTCAAACGCGTCACTGCCTTTGTGCTTCTCCACGCCCATCCACGGCACTGCGCAATACTTTGCGCCAATCGTCTTTAAATAGTCGATGTTCGCCTTTTCATCCTCCAAGAACACCTCGTACGCCTGGTGAACCGAAACGCACTCCAGCCCGTGCTTATCGAGCAGGGCGCGGACCTCCTGTGCCGTCTTGCCGAAATAGCCGGCAAACTCCACATAGTCATACCCCATTGCCTTTACCTGTGCGAGCGCGGCGTCCATGTCCTTTTCCATGTCCTCGCGAATCGAGTAAAGCTGCAGGCCAACCTTAAACTTTTTCATAGAAAACCCCTCCATCTGTCTTGCTGCTGTCCAGCATATTCACATACTGGTAGGATAGCATAATTTACAGGATAAATCAATATTTTCACTTAAAAATTTCACGTTCTAAAGTGAAATTTACCAAATGTTTATAAAGTTGGGATTGAAATTGAATCGGATAGCTGGTATAATAGAAATTAGAATTGTGCGGCCCCATGGGGCGCAAATATGAAAGAAAAAGAGGGGTAAAACATGAAAATTGCTTTGATTAACGAAAACAGCCAGGCGGCAAAGAACGCGCTTATCTGCGAGACGCTTAAAAAAGTGGTAGAGCCGCTCGGCCACGAGGTATTCAACTATGGTATGTATACGGCAGAGGATGAGGCGCAGCTCACGTATGTGCAGATTGGTATTCTTGCCGGCATTCTGTTAAACTCCGGTGCAGCAGACCTTGTAATCACGGGCTGCGGTACGGGCGAGGGCGCTTGCCTTGCGTGCAACGCATTCCCGGGCGTACTGTGCGGCCATGTGGTTGACCCGACCGACGCATACCAGTTCACGCAGGTAAACAACGGCAACTGCATCGCGCTTCCATTTGCGAAGGGCTGGGGCTGGGGCGCTGAGCTGAATCTGCAGTATGTGTTTGAGAAGCTGTTTGTTGAAGAGTGGGGCGGCGGCTATCCGAAGGAGCGCGCAGTTCCGGAACAGAGAAATGCAAAGATTCTCAACGAAGTGAAGAAGGTTACACACAACGACATGGTAACCATCCTCAAAAATCTTGACCAGGAGCTGGTTAAGGGCGCAGTAAGCGGCGAGCACTTCCAGGAATACTTCTTTGCAAACTGCAAGTGCGACAAGATTGCAGAAGCGGTTAAGGCAATCGTAGGCTAATCTACCAACAAATTCGGCGGCGTTTTGGAAACGCCGCCTTTTTATGCCATTGACATTTTTTACCCGTCCCGATATAATAAAAGTAGGTTTAACTATCCCTGCACAGGAGGATACCACAATGAAAAAACTCATGCGATACATCGCGTTTGCTCTGATTTTGTGCTTGCTGCAAGCTACACTTTCCGTTCCCGTCGTGGCGGCAGGTGCGTTCACAATTGAAGGGGCGGGCTCCATCACCGCAAACGGCGGCGCGGCGCAGCTTCGTGCGTACTATAACGGAGCGGACGTAACCACGGAGGTAGCTTGGTCGCTTACGCAGGGAGCGCAATATGCGGCGATTGGGGCAGACGGCGTGCTATATGCCTACGAAAACGGCACAGTCACGGTGGAGGCTGTTTACACAGAGGAAAGTGTGCGTGCAACCAAGACAATTTCCATCTCGAACCAGACAAAGCCTCAGCTCCGGCTCAGTTGCCAGGGCGTCGGCAACATTGTGCGCGACAAGGGGCTGGACAGCGAGGAAAACTGGGGCTATATGCGCTGGGAGCACTTTCCCGCCGGGACGGAGTTTTTCCTCACAGCAGAAGAAACAAGCGCCGAGTTTCTCTTCTGGCGCGACGATTTGTCGAACCGAATCGTCACCTATGACCTAGTGTACCGGTTTGCACTCGGAGCGGACCGGGTACTTACTGCCATGTATCGCGGCGGCACAGACAAATATATTCTCTTTCAGGATGACGACGGCTCCATTTTCCATTTTGGTTACCTGATTGGCACAAATACGCACAAAGTTCCGGAAAATCCGGTAAGGCCCGGCTATCAGTTTGACGGCTGGTACCTGAACGGCGTCCGGCAGCCTTTGCAGGCGGGGCAAATCTTAGACAGCAGCGACGCAGACGAGGATAAAATTTACACCGCCCACTATATCAAGCGAAGCGACCGCTACACGGTTACGGTGACCGGTGGAAGCGGAAGCGGTTCCTACCTTTATAACGAGGAGGTCACCGTCACACTTGACCAGGACGCCGTGCCGGAGGGGAAGCGGTTTGACCATTGGGAAAAGGACGGCGTGCCCGTTTCCAAAGATGAGGTCTATGTGTTCCGTGCCGGAAGCGACGCGCAGATTACAGCAGTGTATGCCGACGCGGTATCTTCTTTAAAAACGCCGTATCTGCATATCAGCGAGCCGGTCGTTTCGGCTTCGGACAGGAGCTTTACCTACCTGTCCGAGTGGAGCCTGCCGCTTGACTATACGCTAGTGGAAACCGGCATATTAGTTAGCGTTTCGAGGAATTTTAGCCTCAAGTCCTCCAGCGCGTCGAAGGCTGCTTCGCTCTCGCAGGAAAACGGCGGGCAGTTCACTGTGCGTAAGACGGAGGTATCGTCGGGAGCCACATGGTATGCCAAAGCGTATATGATTTACAAATACAATGGGACAGTTTACACCATGTACAGCGACACGGTAAGCGCGTCATTATAGCTTATATATACCGAAAAGAAAAAAAGAGGCAGAATTCTGCCTCTTTTTTGTATTTTATTTGTTCAATACATTACCTACAATCTGGTAAACCTCTTCCCCAATGTTCTCCACACTGCGCAGCACGCCGTCCGGCGCGCAGTTTACGATTTGCCAGCCGTACTTTTCTGCAATGTATTTTGCATTGTCGTAGCTTTTCTGAATATGGCTTTTGTCACGCTCATGGATGTCCTTTTCTTCCTGTCCGGTCGCCTTGTTCCTGCGCGACGCTGTGATGGCCGCGCCGACCTGCGGCGGCACATCCAGAAAGATGACCGCGTCCGGCTCCGGCAGGCCGTAGACACCATACTCAAAGCCACACAGCCACTCTAAAAACTCGTCCTTCTCCGCCGCCGTGCCGAGCTTTCCCGCCTGATGAATCATGTTCGACGTAACATAACGGTCGGCGAGGATGACACGTCCGGCCTTGTACGCATGCTCCCACTTTGTTTTATAGGAAACGTAGCGGTCGATTGCAAAAAAGGTGGAGGCCGTCTTTGCGTCCACATCCTCCGCCCGCTCGCCGAATCGGCCGGCAAGGTACATCTTCACAATGCAGGACGCTTCGCTCTCATAGTCCGGAAATGACACCGCCATCGGGTTCCACCCTTCCGCGGCCAGCCGCGCAAGTAGAAGCCGGGTCTGCGTTTCCTTCCCACTTCCATCAATACCCTCTATTGCAATCAGCCTGCCCATCTGTCGTCCTCCATCTCAGCGATACTTTCTTCCCTTCAGCAACACCGTCAGTCCGAAGCGCGGAAGTGCCGTCATCCGAAAAATCCGCTTCGGCTCTTTCATAAGCCGGAATGCCCATTCCAGCCCCAATCTCTGCCAGCTTTCCGGCGCACGCTCCATTCGCCCTGCTAACCCATCGAGGGTACCGCCCGCGCCAAATACAACCCGCACGTTCAAATGCTCCCTGTTATCGGCAATCCACTTTTCCTGCTTCGGCGCGCCGAGGCACACAAGCAGGATGTCCGGCTCCGCCGCGTTAATCTGCTCGACAATCTCCGGCGTCTGTTCCTCTTTGAAATAGCCGTCCCGCGTCCCGCAGATGACAAGGCCCGGATAAAGCTGTGTCAGCTTGTCCGCCGCCTCCTCTGCCACGCCGGGCTTTGCCCCAAACAGAAACACGCGCCGCTTATCCGGCGCAGCGCGCTCACAAAGCAGATTGATCAGATCAAACCCCGTGACGCGCTCGCGCAGCGGTTGCTTCAAAATCCGGGACGCATATACCACGCCAATTCCGTCGGCGGTGTTGAGGTCTGCGCTGTTGAGAAGCTGCGCAAACTGCGGGTCCTTGTAGGCCATATAGATAATTTCCGAATTCGGCGTAAACACGCAGTGTACCCGCTCCTCGTCCAAATAGCCCAGCAGCGTGTCCACCGTTTCCGCCATGGTCTTTGTGCTGACCTGTACCCCAAGAATATTGACCGTATCGCCCATATCAGTGTTCCTCCACTCTCGAAACTGTGAAATCGTCGTTCAGTATCAAAATCTGCGCCCCGCTCGCCAGCATTTCATCCGTGATCTGCTCCGCGGGGATTATCATCTCCACGTAGCCGTTCCCTTTCAGATAATGGCGCACCGCACCCGTAAGCGCCCAGTCGCTCGACGTTGCATTAATAATATGCTCGCGGTGCTCCACGATTCCGTCCAAATACGTCCGCTGCGCGCCTACGACGTAGCAATTCCGCGCGCCTGTGAGCGTATCGTCGTCGAGCGCAGCAATGATATTGTTGCAAATCGTTTCATCAATCAGCGCCGCCTCCCGGTAGTCGTGCATTTCGCTCACATTGCATACATTCAGCCCAAACGCCAGCACAAAGACCAGCACGGACGCAACCGCGCGCCCCAGCCGCAGCTTCGAGAGCAGACAGCCGAGCATGAGCGCCACGCCAATAAGCGGCACGTATGCCGCGCGGAACGGCAAAGTCGAATCTTTTGTCACAAAAAACAGCAAAACCGAGCACAGCGCAATCGCCGCACCGAGCCAGAACGAGAACATGCCCTTGTGCCGTTCCCGCCCGCACAGCCAGGCGAACACACCGGACAGCACAGCAATCAAGAGCAGGAGCCACGGCGTTTCCAACAAAAACGCCCATCCGCGCAGAAATCCATTTATATTCAGCGTGACCGCACCCATGCAAATCACGTGATAAGCTTCCTTTGCCATAAAGACGATATGCGGCCCAAGCTCGGATAGCGTCAGACCCGCCCCGCGCCCGCTCAGCGCGCCGACATTGCGCATAAGCAGATAGTAGGCAGCAATGATACAGCCGTTAAGCACGGGAATCAGATACATTTTCCAGCTCTGTCTGGCGCGAAACAAATATGCGCAGCACAGCAGGAACGAAAGAATCGCCGTTTGCTCGTAAAAGCAGTACGACGCGAGCTGCGCCACGGCAAACAGCACGAGCCAGTACCAGCGTTTCCCCCCATTGTAGCGCTGGAAAAAAAGCAGGCTCAGGCCGGTAAAAAACACGCCCACCATTACGCGCGACGATGCACTGAGCCAGTATTGCGCCTCAAACCCGACCGGTAGAAACAGCAAAAGCAGATAAAACACGCCGCCCACCTGGATATCCATATCCGACAGGATACGCTTCAAAAAATAAACAGCCGCCACCGTCAGCGCAGCCGTCACAAACAAAATCGCCCACGGTGCGTGCAGATACAGCCACCCCCACACATATACGTCAAACACGCCCGCCAGCGGCCGGGTGCTGATAGTGCCGATGTGCAGAAATACATTCTGAACAGTTCCTTCGATTTGCGGATACCAGTAATACTGGATATGGTCGTCCAGAAGCGGATAATATGTAAACCCATAAGCCGCATACCGGCACAAGTATAGACAAAAGGCCGCGACAACAAACAGCAGCTCCCGCCGTCGTGCCGGTATCCGCTCTCTCCCGCTCCTTTCAGCAATCCTCACACGCGTTTCTCCTCTCTTAACGCATACAGGCCGTGCCTGTCATTTCGTACGATACAAAAAAGCGAGCGCAGCATGGTCAGCCCGTCACGCAACGGATGTACGCTGCTCCCAATGGGCGGCGCCTTCATATACGCCGCAATCCGGTCAATGCGCAGTCCATGCTTTTTGGCGATAAACAGCGCCTCCGCGTCAAAGCCAAACCCGTCAATTGTCACCCGCGTAAAAATCGTATGCGCCGCGCAGGCGGAAAATGCTTTGAAGCCGCACTGCGTATCATTGATGCCAAGGCGGAGAAGCAAATTCGTCACAAAGGAAAACGCCGCCGAGCTGACCCGGCGCACAAATCCATACGTTTCATAGCCCGTCCCTTCGCGGCTTCCGATTGCAAGGTCCGCGCCGTTTTGAATATGAGCGACGCTTTGCTCAATCAAAGATAAGTCGTACGGCAGGTCTGCGTCGGTAAATACGACCACGTCGCCCTGCGCGGCAAGGGCGCCCCGCTTCACCGCCGCACCCTTGCCGCGGTTCTGCGGCTGACACAGGGGTTCTACCCCTTCGAGCCGCACGAGCTGTGCGGTATCGTCGCTGCTTTTGTCGTCGACGACAATCAGCTCATATTCATATGCTTCCCGCTCCAAATACGCCTTCAGCGTCCGAAGCGTCTGTTGAATCCGGCCCGCCTCGTTATAGGCCGGAATAATAACCGATACCTTCAATACCGCCAATCTCCCCTGTCTATGGATTTGCGCGTATGTACCCGCGGGCACAGCCCGCGTCCCATGCACTAAAATACCGTCCCCACACAAAATTGATTATCTAAATAATAGCGTGGGTCGGTGGAATAAAGCCGCTCAATCCGGTGACGCCCGTCGCCGAGCACGCTGACCTCCATGGTTACACCGCTGTGTACAGTCATAATCCGCTTCGGCGCTTTTTCCGCGTCCTGCGCAGACATTTGCTGAATGAGGTGCTCATACGGGATAATGCTGTGATACATGCTTACCCCTCCTTTTGCGCCTTCCGCGCCGCAATCAGCTCTTTGAGCTTGCCAAGCGCGTCGCACAGGCTCCCCACGCTGTCGATTAGCCCACACTCGACCGCCGCCTCCCCAAATACAATGCTGCCAACGTCGTTTGCAATCTCGCCCGTCTTGAGCATCAGCCGGTTAAAGTCCTCTTTCGAGATATTGCTGTGGTCGGAAATAAAGCCCACAATCCGGTCTTGAATCTTATTAAAATAATCAAACGTCTGCATCACACCAATCACCATGCCGTTCATCCGCAGCGGATGGAGCGTCATGGCCGCGCTCTTTGCAATGAACGAGTAGTCCGCCGACACGGCGAGCGGCACGCCAATGCTGTGCCCGCCGCCCAGCACGAGCGACACGGTCGGCTTGCTCATGCCGGCAATCATCTCCGCAATCGCCAGCCCAGCCTCCACGTCACCGCCTGCCGTGTTCAAAATGACCAAAAGTCCTTCCACGCTGTCATCCTGCTCAAGCGCGACGAGCTGCGGCAAAATGTATTCGTATTTGGTCGCCTTGTCCTGCGGCGGCAGGATCATATGGCCCTCAATCTGCCCAATAATACTCAGACAATGAATATTGACCGCCTTGCTGTTTGCCTCGGTAATAGCGCCTTTTTGTTCCAAATCCAATCCTCCCTTTCGGTTTCTCCGATTAGTATGGATTTGAACCCACGCAATTATGTATTAGTCCGCACATTAGCACAAGCAGCCGCCATAATTGTCAATAACCTCTTCTATTCTATTATAATTCTCGCTTTTTTTCAATAGTTTTTTTCCTACAAAAGAAAAAGCAGCCACCATATGCCCGGCGGCTGCCCTGTAACTACATGTTTTCACAGATAAAATTCGTTTGCCTTTCTCCCCGCGCAGGCGCTGCCCACCCTTTGAATCAGGGCTGTCAAATACGCCTCCGGCACGCTTCTGCTTTTGTTTGGGCAAATGTGGGTACACCGCATACAGCCTATGCAGACAGTTTCATCCGTATGCCGCCCGTCTGCGGAAATCGCCCCGACGGGGCAGGCCGCCGCGCAGATTCCACAGCTTACACACGTGCTTTCATTTACCCAAATGGGCATTTGGGATGTATGCCGCTCCTTATACGGATAGTTTCCCGGGAGTGCCGGCCTGTCTGTCTTACCATCTTTCACCTTTTGGGCGGCCGCCGCCGAGAAGCGCCAAAGCTCCTCTGTGTCCAAAGCATCCGGACGTCCCCGGCCAAACATATGCATGATATTATGCTCCGCCGCGAGGGCGCACCCCGCAATCACATCAAACCCATTGGCTTCTGCGCAGTCCGCCAATTCCAAAAGTGCATCTTCAAAGGCACGGTTCCCGAAGGTGACACAGACAACCGCCGGCGTGTGCGTGCCGCGAATATGGGAAAGCCGTTCTGCCGCCGTCTGCGAAATCCGGCCCCCATAACAGGGCACAGAAATAATACAGACATCCTCCGGCTCCATCTCAATATTCTCTACAACCACTTTGCACAAATCCAGCATCACTTGTTTGCCGCCAAATGCCTGCGCAATCTGTTCCGCAGCCTTCTGGCTGGTTCCAGTCGGACTGAACGTAACGCAAAATAACTGCCGCATGTTCCCATCTCCTATAGTATCTTTATTACCAAGCGGATACATGGGCCGCTCCGCTTTGACCTGTTTACAGTTTATCACACATAACAGCCCACAGCAAGGTGCTTCGGCAAAACAGTCAAATGGATATGGATAATTTTATAAAGATGGCCAAACCCTTGCATTGACAGAAAACTCTGTGCAGTATATAATAAAAGAATTGAATGATATATTTCATCAGTTAAATAAAACTAACTTTCGCGGATAGGGGGATTTATATATGACGCTCAACGACCTAAAAATTGGCCGCAGCGGGGTTATTACCGCAGTCGGCGGCGACGGTGCGCTCCGGCGGCGGCTGCTCGACATGGGACTTACACCCAAAACGCGGGTAATGGTCCGCAAGGTTGCGCCCCTGGGCGACCCGATCGAGCTGCACCTGCGCGGCTACGAGCTTACGCTCCGAAGAGAGGACGCAAAAAACATTGAGATAAATGAGGTGGACTGATTGCATACGACCTTTGCCCTGATCGGCAACCAAAATTCCGGAAAAACGACGCTGTTCAACCAGTTGACCGGCTCAAACCAGCATGTGGGCAACTTTCCCGGCGTGACGGTCGAGAAAAAGGAGGGGACGCTGCGCAAGCACAAGGATGTATCCGTCGTCGACCTGCCGGGCATTTACTCCCTGTCGCCGTACACGGCAGAGGAAGTTGTGACGCGCGACTTTGCCCTAAACGACAAGCCGGACGGCATCATCAACATCGTTGACGCGACGAATATTGAGCGCAACCTATACCTTACGCTCCAGCTTACCGAGCTGCAAATCCCCATGATTCTCGCGCTCAATATGATGGATGAAGTGACGGCAAATGGGGATTATATTGATATCGACAAGCTTTCCAGCTCCTTAGGCGTTCCTGTGGTGCCGATTTCGGCAAGCAAAAACGATGGGATTGACGAGCTGGTTGACCGCGCCATTGCGACGGTAAAAAACGGCACCCTGCCGCAGAAGACCGACTTTTGCCAGGCGGGCGGAGAGCTGCACAAAACGATCCACTCCATCGCGCACATTATTGAGGATCACGCCAATGCGGCGGGCATTCCAACGCGGTTTGCCGCGACCAAGCTGGTCGAAGGCGATACGCCGATGATGCAGCGTCTGGCGCTCCATAAAGATGAGGTCGATTTGATTACGATTCTCGTCCAGAACATGGAGAAGGCGCTCGGCACTTACCGCGACGCGGCCCTGGCGGATATGCGCTACGACTTTATTGAGCGGCTGTGCGCACGCTGTGTGGAGAAAAAGCATACCCAGACCAAGCAGCAGCTCCGTTCCATCCAAATTGACAAAGTACTGACGCACAAAGTGTTTGCACTTCCAATCTTTTTGTGTATCATGCTGTTCGTGTTCTGGATTACGTTCGGGCTGGTCGGGCCAGTTCTGTCCGACCTGCTGTCAGAGGGAATCGACTTTGTGACGCAGGCGGCCGATACGCTGCTCGTGAATTTGCAGGTGAGCGAGTGGCTGCGCTCTCTGCTGATTGACGGTGTGTTTGCCGGCGTTGGAAGCGTGCTCTCCTTCCTGCCGACCATTGTGATCCTGTTCTTTTTGCTTTCTATTTTGGAGGACAGCGGTTACATGGCGCGCGTGGCCTTTGTCATGGATAAGCTTCTGCGCAAGATTGGCCTGTCCGGGCGCTCGTTTGTGCCCATGCTGATTGGGTTCGGCTGCTCTGTGCCAGCCATCATGGCGACGCGGACACTCTCGAGCGAGCGTGACCGCCGCCTGACCGTTATGCTGATTCCGTTTATTTCGTGCAGCGCCAAGCTGCCCATCTATGCGGTCTTTACGGCGGCATTCTTTCCAAAGGGCGGCGCGCTTGTAATGACGGGGCTGTACGTATTCGGTATCCTGATGGGGATCCTGTCCGCCTTTTTGCTGAAAAACACACTGTTTAAGGGCAAGCCTGTCCCCTTCGTCATGGAGCTTCCCGCCTATCGGCTTCCGTCTGCGAAGAGCGTATTGCTGCATATGTGGGAAAAGGCAAAGGACTTTATCATGAAGGCATTTACCATCATCTTCTTTGCAACCATTGTGATTTGGCTTTTGCAAAGCTTTGATTTGCGGTTTGAGATGGTACAGGACAGCTCGCAGAGCATTCTTGCCAGCATCGGGAAATTTGTCGCTCCCATCTTTGCACCGCTTGGCTTTGGCAACTGGCAGGCCGTAACTGCGCTGATTACCGGTCTGACGGCAAAGGAAGCGGTCGTAAGCACATTCGCCGTACTGACGGGCGCAGGGGACTCCAGTTCCCTTATCCCGATTTTATCTGGCATGTTTACACCGCTGCAGGCGCTCTCATTTTTGGTATTTACGCTGCTCTATATGCCATGTGTTGCGGCGATGGCTGCGGTCAAACGCGAGCTTGGCGGGTATAAAAACGCGCTGCTCGTCATGCTTTACCAGACGGCCTTTGCTTGGGTTGCGGCCTTTGTAGTGTACAGCTTTGGATTATTATTTGTTTAAAAAGAGGTGATTGCAATCCGACCGATTGACATATTCGTTTTACTCGTACTGCTCGCCCTTGTGCTGCTCGCCGCCTGGTTTTATAAAAAGCGGCGCAGGCGTGGCGGATGTGGCGGATGTTCCTATTGTGGCACATGCTCCAAAACGCCGGAAGCCTGCAAAAAAGATAATAAAAACTCCCCTGAATAACTCAGGGGAGTTAAATTTTATTTGCAATTAGTTCAGGATTGCCATTTCCGTATCCTTATCGAACAGGTGAATCTTATTGCCCTCAAACGCCAGCTTCATCTTATCATTCGGCTTTACGTTCGAGCGCGGGTTAACGCGAGCAACAAACTGCGTACCTTCGATTAAGAGGTACAGATACGTTTCCGCACCCATCATTTCCGTAATTTCAACATTTGCATCTACGACGCTGTCCGGCATAGCCGACAAATACGACTCCTCGTCGTGCAAGTCCTCTGGACGAATGCCCATAATAACTTCCTTGCCAATATAGCTGCTGTCCAAGTTTGCAACGCGGCCTTCCGGAAGCTTAACCGCACTCTTGCCAAACTCCATCCAAATGCCATCGTCCCGCTTTGCAACCGTTGCATTGATAAAGTTCATCTGCGGGCTGCCAATGAACCCTGCTACGAACATGTTGCACGGATTCATGTACAGGTTTGCCGGCGTGTCTACCTGCTGGATGATACCGTCCTTCATAACAACAATACGGCTGCCCATCGTCATAGCTTCCGTCTGGTCATGCGTAACGTAAATAAACGTCGTTTGCAGTCTGTGGTGCAGCTTACCAATCTCCGTACGCATCTGCACACGCAGCTTTGCGTCCAGGTTGGAGAGCGGTTCGTCCATCAAGAATACTTTCGGCTCACGCACGATTGCACGGCCGAGGGCAACACGCTGTCTCTGACCGCCGGAAAGCGCCTTCGGCTTACGGTCGAGCAGGTGCTCAATGTCAAGAATTTTCGCCGCTTCTTCTACGCGGCGCTTAATCTCATCCTTCGGTGTCTTTCTGAGCTTGAGGCCGAACGCCATGTTCTCAAATACCGTCATATGCGGATAGAGCGCATAGTTCTGGAAAACCATTGCGATATCTCTGTCCTTCGGCGCTACCTCGTTTACAAGGCGGTCGTCTATGTACAATTCTCCGTCGCTGATCTCCTCCAAGCCGGCAATCATACGAAGTGTCGTCGACTTACCGCAGCCGGAAGGCCCAACCAGAACGATAAACTCTTTATCCTCGATTTCCAGGTTGAAGTCGCTTACCGCAACTACGCCGCCCGAATATCTTTTGTATATACCCCTCAAACTCAAACTTGCCATTGGATGAATACCCCTTTCTTGTTATAGAAACTCTTGCTTAACAGGATTTATTATACCATATTCCGCCGCATAAAGACATGACCTATTTAGACAAAAAACCAAACGGAATTTTGTTGATTCTGTATAACAGGCATGGGACGCAAGCCCGTGCGCCCCATGCCTTTAGAAAGATTGTGAAAATCGCTGAATTTCCTATTTTTTGCTGTATTTTATTCTTTCTGCCTTTCTTTTGCTTCCGCAATGACCTTATCAACGATATTTTTCGGCGCTTCCTCATAGCGAACAAACTCGAACGTAAAGCTTCCGCGTCCCTGCGTCATGGAACGCAAATCCGTCGCATATTTGAACATCTCCGCCACCGGCACCTCTGCTTCGACCTCGCCGCTGCCCATGCCGAGTATCCTGCCGCGGCGCTTATTGATGTCGCCGATAACGTCGCCCATCATCCCTTCGGGTACGTTCGCCTTCAAATACCCAATCGGCTCAAGTAAAACGGGGTTTGCCTGCGCCAGTCCGTTTTTGAACGCAATGGATGCCGCCACCTTGAACGCCATTTCGGACGAATCGACCGGATGGTAAGAACCGTCGAGCAGCGTCGCCTTCAGGCTGACAACCGGATACCCGGCCAGTACGCCGTGCTCCATGCAGTCACGCAATCCCTTTTCCACCGCCGGGAAATAGTTCTTCGGCACACTGCCGCCGAACACATTTTCCGCAAACTCCAGTCCCTCGCCGGTTCCCGGCTCAAACTCAATAATGACATGCCCATACTGGCCATGCCCGCCGGACTGCTTTTTGTGCTTTCCTTCCACTTTGGCGCGCCCTTTAATGGCCTCGCGATAGGGAACAATCGGCGTTTCCAGCGTCACATTCACGCCAAACTTATTTTTCAGCTTGCTAACAATCACGTCGATATGCTGTTCGCCCTGCCCCTCAATAATCATCTGGTGCGTTTCGTGATTGGTGGAAACCGTAAAGGTCGGGTCCTCCTCGCGTAGTTTCACCAGCCCGGCATGGATTTTTTCTTCGTCGCCCTTTGCCACTGGCAGCACAGCAAGCGAGAGCACCGGCTTTGGATATTCAATCGGGTCAATTACAACCGCAGTTCCCGCCTTGCAGAGCGTATCGCCCGTCGCAGTCTGGGCCAGCTTTGTCACCGCACCAATATCGCCCGCGCCGACGCGTTCCGTTTCAATCTGCTTCTTACCCTTAATCGTATAGAGCCGCCCAATCTTTTCGTTCGTCTCTTTATTCGGGTTGTATACCGTTGTATCGCTCTTCATGACGCCGGACACCACGCGGAAGATGGACAGCTTTCCAACATACGGGTCGGCAACCGTCTTAAACACAATTGCGGCAAGGTCGCCGGCCTCATCCGGTTTGAGTTCTACAATGTCCTCCGTTTTTGTATCCGTTGCCAGAATCGGATTTGCCTCCACGGGCGACGGCAGATAGGCCGCTGCCGCGTCCATAAACAGGCTCACACCCGCCCCAGTTGCCAGCTCGCCTGCAAATACCGGAATTACAATGCTCTCTTTCAGTCCGGCTTTAATTCCCTGCCGGATTTCCTCTTCCGTAAACGCCTCGCCGTCAAAATATTTCTCCATCAGCGCCTCGTCGGTTTCCGCAATCTGTTCGTACAATGTATCGCGCGCACTTTCCAGTGCGGAAGCCGCGGCCTCCGGAACCGGAATTTCCTTTGCCTTGAAGCCGTCGTAGGCGTACGCTTTCCCGCTGACTACATCGACAAAGGCCGTCACTTTATTATTCTCAATCACCGGAATGGTGAACGGCACAATCGCCGCGCCGAACCGGCTCTTGATCTGTGCCAGTATCCCCGCATAGTCGCTGTGCTCGTTCTCCAGTTTGGTGATAAACATAGCAATTGGCAGCTTTGCCCGAACGGCATAGCGGAACACCTGCTCCGTGCCCACGCCCACGCCGGACTTTCCGCTTACCGTGATAACGACGCTGTCCGCGCCCTTCATGCCCTCAAATACGCCGCCTACAAAGTCAAAGTATCCAGGGGTGTCAACCAGGTTCATCTTGCAGTCTTTATATTCCAGCGGCGCAACCGCCGTACTGATCGAAAAGCTGCGTTTGGTTTCCTCTGGGTCAAAGTCCATTGTCGCTGTGCCGTCTGCTACGCTGCCAAAACGGTCAACTGCGCCCGCGTGGTAGAGCATTGCTTCACACAGCGTCGTTTTCCCGGATCTGCCATGCCCTGCAAAGCAGATGTTCCGGATTTTCTCCGGTTTGAAATTCCCCATGATACCAGCCTCCTAAGCATAATTTTATTTTTGCTTCCGCACAAAACCTCTGTTACGAAACGCATTTTACTCTTAATATGCTATATTCGATTTTAAAATTTGTTTTCCCTGCTTAAATAATGCCTAATAATAAGCCAGTTTATTGCACAAAATGCACAATATTTCTGTGCTCTTTTTGAGTCACATTTCACGCTCACACTTTCTATCTATTATCCTATTTTTAAATTTTGGAATCTATGTTTACTTTTTGGCCCTGTCGTTGTATAATAGAAGCAGAGTCTTTTCGACACAAAACGATACTACCAGGAGGTGTTACAATATGCAGATAAATCCAGCCAGCCGCCTCCGGGGGGAAATCCGCGTGCCGGGCGACAAGTCCGTTTCCCACAGGAGCGTTATGCTGGGTGCCATCGCAAACGGAAAAACGCACGTGAGCGGCTTTTTAAACGGCGCCGATTGTCTTTCAACGATTCACTGTTTTTCCCAAATGGGAATCCCTATTACGACACAAGGGGATACGGTTACAATAGAAGGCCGCGGTATGCGCGGACTGCAAGCGCCGGGAGACACGCTCTATACCGGGAACTCCGGCACGACGACGCGTCTGCTTACTGGACTTTTGAGCGCGCAGGACTTTTCTTGTACTATAGACGGCGACGCCTCGATCCGGAAACGGCCCATGAAGCGGGTCCGCGTTCCGCTTGAACAGATGGGCGCGTGTATCAGCGGGGACTTTTGTCCGCTTACCATTCACGGCAGGCCGCTGCACGGGATATCGTATACGCTGCCGGTTGCCTCGGCCCAGCTCAAGTCGTCTATCCTGCTCGCCGGGCTGTATGCAGACGGGCAGACAGAAATAATTGAGCCGGAGAAAAGCCGCGACCATACGGAGCGGATGCTCGCCTACATGGGGGCTTCTATCCATACAGAAGGGAACCGCATACGCCTCTCCCCCACAGAAATGCTCTCTGCCTGTGAGGTGCAAGTGCCGGGGGACATATCCTCGGCGGCTTTCTTCCTCGTCGCAGCGGCGATTGTGGCCGGCTCACAGGTTACACTACGCGGGGTCGGTGTTAACGAAACGCGCAGCGGTATCCTCGACGTGTTGCATACCATGGGCGCGGATATTAAGCTGGAAAATAAGCGCCTATATGGCTGTGAAGAGGTTTGTGACATTACGGCTTCCGCCTCTGTTTTGAAAGGCTGTACGATTGGCGGCGAGCTTATTCCACGGCTGATTGATGAAATTCCGGTTATTGCTGTGGCCGCAGCATTTGCAGAGGGAGAAACGGTAATCCGTGACGCGCAGGAATTACGTGTCAAAGAGTCCAATCGAATCGATGCGGTCGTAACTGAGCTGCGCCGCGCAGGCGTCGACGCGGAAGCAACTGATGACGGTATGGTTATTCGCGGTGGCCGGCCGGTACACGGCGCAGACTTTGAAACCTATTATGACCACCGCATGGCGATGAGCCTGGCCGTGCTTGCGCTTGCCGCACAGGGGCCGAGCACAATCCAGAATACCGATATTGTTGCTATTTCATTTCCAGGCTTTTTTGATATTCTAAACCAATTACAAAAATAAGGTAGGGAGGGAGGATTTTTATGATAAAAAATTTAAACCTGAGCAGAATGCGGGAGCTGCGGGAGAAACATGGTCTAACACAGCAGGAGGTTGCCAAAGAGTTAGGCGTAACACAGCAAGTTTATTCTAATTATGAGCGCGGTGCACGCATGATTCCCGTTTTACAATTTGTCGCATTGTGCCAGTTCTATAACGTGACCTGCGACTATATGTTACATCTATCGGACATTCCCATGCCCGAGCAATATTAATTTGGTAAGCAATCACATTTTGCGGGATTGCTAAAAGGATAAATAGGGCAAAAAAATGACAGGAGAAAATTCTCCTGTCGTTTTTTATATGATTTAATTTCTTCGTTTATGCTCTTGCTGCCTTTTTCTTCCCAGCCTGATCCTTTCTGCCTGCATCTTTCCATGCTGCCCACCACGGACTTGCTACGAAAATAGACGTATAGGAGCCGCAGATAACACCAATGATAATTGGAAGTGCAAAGTCTTTCAGTGCAGTTGCACCCATGAAATACAGAATTACAATCGTAATCAATGTTGTAAGCGACGTATTGATTGTACGCGCCATTGTCTGCCAGATACTTTTTTCTGTTACCTCAGTAGCAGACTCCTTCTTTGCATATTTCATGTTTTCACGGATCCGGTCGAAAATAACAATCGTATCGTTGATAGAATATCCCAGCACCGTTAAAATCGCCGCAATGAACGTCGTCGAAAGCGGAATCCCGAACAGCGCATAGACAGAAAGCATGACGAGCACGTTTATTGCCAGTGCTGCCACTGCCATAACGCCTCTTCTCCACTCAAACCGAATGGAAATATAAATCAGCATCAGAACAGCTGCAATCAGCGAGAACAAAAGCGTATTAAATTTCATTTCGTTTCCGTAGCTCGCCTCCTGACTCGCAACGCTCATCATTGCCTCGTCAGCAAGACCGTATTTATCTTTTACAGCAGTAAACGCAGCCGTCTGCTGCTCCTCCGTCAAAACGGTCGACTTTACAACCACCTGGTCAAAATTCTGCCCCGTTGTCTGAACAATCGGCGTAAGGTCAATTCCCGCCGCCGCGGCATAAGTCTTGGCAAGGTCGTCGCGTTCCGCACCGGAAAGCGTCTTTCCAATGTTAATCTGCATAGAGGTACCGCCCGCAAAGTCGATATCCTCCTTAAATCCACCGTTTACAATCAACCCAACTACACCCGCAAGTATGAGCACAACGGGGAGCAGTAACAACCACAATTTGTTTTTTGTAACACTAAACATCTCTTACGCCTCCCTCTTCTTTGCTCCGTAAAGCCGGATGTTTTTCACGTTCAGACCTACGATCTGCTTCAGCAGGAACTTCGTAAGCGTAATTGCTGTCAACATGGACAGAACAACGCCGATAAACAGCGTAATGGCAAAGCCCTGTACCGTTGCAACGCCCGAGCACCACAATACAACCGCCGCAATCAGCGTCGTGATATTGCCGTCAACAATTGCGCTGAGTGCGCGGTGGAAGCCGGCGTCAACCGATGCACGAACCGTTTTGCCGCTGTTAAGCTCCTCTTTGATTCTCTCAAATATGATGACGTTTGCATCAACTGCCATACCAATTGACAATACGATACCGGCAATACCAGACAAACTGAGGTTAATCTGGAACCCGCCGATAATCAGGCACATCAACCCGATATATCCAATCAGCGCGATATCCGCCACAAGTCCGGGCAGACGGTAGATAACCAACATAAAAATCATAATCAGAATAATACCAATTAACGCCGCCCACAGGCTGGAAGAGAGCGCCGTTTCACCGAGCTCCGGACCAACCGTGCTGCTTTCAATTGCTGTCAGCGACACCGGAAGAGAACCTGACTTAATCTGGTTCGCCAGCGTAGCCGCCGAAGTCTGGTCAAAGCTGCCGGAAATAATACATGTATCCGAATTAATCGTTTCGCTTACCATTGGCGCGGATACGATGTTTTCATCAATCATAATCGTAATATAGTTTTCTCCGGTTCCTTTCTTTGCCGCAGCGGCAGCGGTCGCAGAAGCAAACTTCTCAATACCGGACTGCTTCAGCTTCAGCTCTACATAATGCTCCGAGTTCCCCATTTCGGAAACCTGTCCATATTTTGCAGAAGCTGTTTCCACGTCAGAGCCGTCCATCACCACATTGCCCGCACTGTCACGAAATGTCAGCTGCGCCGTAGAACCAAGCAGCTCCTTCGCCGCTTCGGTGTCCGTAATCGACGGAATCTCTACGCGGATTCTTCCAACTACAGACTGGCTCCGGCTGACTCTTGCCTCTGTATACCCTTCACCAGCAAGACGGGTACGCATTACCGCCTCGACAACGTCCATCTCCTCGCTTGTCACGTCCGCCTTGTCCGCCTCAAACGTCAAGACAGAGCCGCCTGCGAGGTCGATTCCCTTGTTCAGACCGTTCGGATCCAGAATGCCATTATAGGACACCGTACCGAACAGGTCAAAGCCGAACAGCGAAACATACGCGACTGCTGCGACCAAAATCAGGGTAATCACTAAGAAAGTCACACTTTTTGCCCTCATTCGTATTGTTCCTCCTTTAAATTTTCACATAAAGCTATTATAACGCCGCTACAGCGAGAAGTCAATCCTTTTTTTGGGCAGGGCGCACAAACAAAGGCTTTCTTTCCTGATTTTATTTGGCATCAGAACGCAAGCTTCTCCTCCAAATATGCCTCAAGCTCGCTGATTGATATACGCACCTGTTCCATAGAGTCGCGCTCCCGCACCGTAACCGCGCCATCCTCTACGCTGTCAAAGTCGTACGTGATGCAGAATGGTGTACCAATCTCATCCTGGCGGCGGTACCGCTTGCCAATCGAGCCGGTTTCGTCAAACTCCACGCGCCACTTTTTCGACAGAGTGCCAAACAGCTCGCCCGCCTGCTCGGAGAGCTTTTTCGACAGCGGCAGAATAGCCGCCTTAATGGGTGCAAGCGCCGGGTGCAGGTGCAGCACAACGCGCATATCGTCGCCCTCAAGCTTCTCTTCGTCGTAAGCGTCCACCAAAAATGCGAGCGTGACACGGTCCGCGCCGAGCGAAGGCTCAATGCAGTACGGCACGTACTTTTCGTTCGTCGTCGGATCCATATATTCCATCGACTCACCCGAGTACTCTGCATGCTGCTTTAAATCAAAGTCCGTCCGGTCGGCGATACCCCACAACTCGCCCCAGCCAAACGGGAACACAAACTCAATATCCGTGGTTGCGTTGGAATAGTGCGACAGTTCCTCCTTTGCATGATCACGATAACGGAGGTTCTCCTCCCGCAGACCGAGGCTGAGCAAGAAGTCCATGCAATACTTTTTCCAATATGCAAACCATTCCAGATCCGTGCCCGGCTTGCAGAAAAATTCCAGCTCCATCTGCTCGAATTCCCGCGTACGGAACACAAAGTTGCCGGGTGTAATTTCGTTGCGGAACGACTTGCCGACCTGTCCAATGCCAAACGGTACCTTCTTCCGCGTCGTACGCTGTACATTCTTGAAGTTTACAAAAATCCCCTGTGCGGTTTCTGGACGCAGGTAAAGCTCCGACTGCGTGTCCTCCGTTACACCTTGAAACGTCTTAAACATCAGGTTAAACTTCCGAATGTCAGTAAAATCTTCCTTCCCACACTCAGGGCAGGTTACATGATTTTCTTTAATATACGTCATCATCTGGTCGTTACTCCAGCCGTCCACACTGATCGTTTCGCCCTTTGCCTTGACAAAATCCTCGATAAGCTGGTCAGCACGGAACCGCGCTTTACACGCCTTGCAGTCCATCAACGGGTCGGAGAACCCGCCGACATGGCCCGACGCCACCCACGCGCGCGGATTCATGATGATTGCCGCGTCAAGGCCGACGTTGTACGGCGACTCCTGGATAAACTTCTTCCACCAGGCGCGCTTTACATTGTTTTTAAACTCCACGCCCAGCGGACCATAATCCCACGAGTTTGCAAGGCCGCCGTATATCTCCGAACCGGGGTAGACAAACCCCCGCGTTTTACACAGCGCCACAATTTTCTCCATTGTCTTTTCCGTGTTTTTCATTCCAAATTAACCTCCGTTGTTCGATTTTGATGTATTTCCGCAGAAATATACAAAAAGCTCCATTTTTAATTTGTAAATGTTTGAATTGAAATCCATTTTAATCCAAATAATTCCGTCTTTTGCAAAAAATTTACAATTTCAAATGAAAATCTGCTTTTTTACTATCCTATAGTGTACCAAATATAGCGAAAAAGTCAAGTAAAACCGCTAATTTCCATACTGCCTCACTGGTTTTTTGTATTTTTTGTACTTTAATTGTGTTTATTTGTCTTTATTATTCAAATTTTCCAATTATATAACAAATTAAGGATTATTTTTACAATTTAATTTTTACACATTTCCTGCTTTTTCCACATGGGGATTTCTGTCAACACATGTTGACGAGATATAAAAGCCGTGTTAAAATAGGTGTGTAAGGCGTAATACTATTTTATACTTACAAAGCGGATGTTTGAGACCGCTGAACCAGTCTTTGGATAATTACCCCATTATCCAAAGCAATCATTTCGAAAGGAGAATTGTAACATGAAATCTACGGGTATTGTAAGGAAAGTCGACGAATTGGGCCGGATCGTACTCCCCATCGAGCTGCGCCGCACACTGGACATCGCCGAAAAAGACGCGCTGGAAATCTATGTGGATGACAACTCGATTATTTTGAAAAAGTACGAGCCGTGCTGCACGTTCTGCGGCGACGCAAAGGATATCTTTGTATTTAAGGGGAAGAACATCTGTCCCAACTGCGTCAAGGAACTGCAAAAATAAAATTGTCACAGACAAGCAGAAAACGCCGGAACGCTCCGGCGTTTTTTTGTTTGTCTACGCAAAAAATTTTACAATATAGCCCTGTATGAAAATATATAAAATTACAGCAGGCAGAACATACGCCAAATATGGCCGAAGCCATCTTGCAAGCTTCATCCCCTTGCCCGTATTACACTCGGCAAGGAAGGAATCATACCCCCACCCGTACCGCGTCACACAGAACAGACAGTAGATAAGCGAGCCGATTGGCAGCAGGTTATTGCTAACGATAAAGTCCTCTAAATCGAGGATCGTGCTCCCCGGGCCGAGCGGCGTAAACGCGCTCCAGACATTGAAGCCCAGCACGCACGGCAAAGACAGGACCGTGACCAAAACAATATTGACCAGCACCGACTTTTTCCTGCTCCAACCGAAGCTGTCGCCTGCATAGGCGATAATGTTCTGGAAAATGGCGATGACTGTCGAAAGCGCTGCAAATGACATAAACACAAAGAACAGTGCGCCCCAAACATTCCCATACGGCATTGCGCCGAATACGTTTGGCAGCGTCACAAATATCAGGCTCGGCCCCTGGTCCGGCGCAACGCCGTAGGCAAAGCACGCTGGAAAGATAATCAGTCCCGACACCAGCGCCACAAACGTGTCAAGAACCGTGATATATGCCGCCTCACCCAGCAGGGTGCGCTCCTTTGTTTGGTAGCTTCCAAAAATCGCCATAGAACCAATCCCGACGCTGAGGGTGAAAAACGCTTGCCCCATGGCGGCAAAAATCACGTTCGCCACGCCTGCGTCAAGAAATTTTTGAAAATCCGGCTTCAAATAAAAGGAGATGCCCTCCGCCGCGCCGGGCAGCGTTACTGCACGCACGCACAGCACAAGCATAATGGCCAGCAGGCACAGCATCATCCACTTCGTAATCTTTTCCACACCGTTTTTGAGCCCCAGCGAACAAATTCCAAAGCAGAGTACAATCACCAGCGCCGTCCAGAAAATCATCTGGCCCGGGTCGGCGGTCAGAGATGCAAACACGCTGCTGACCGTTTCCGGCGTTGCGCTGACAAATTCGCCGCGCAGCATTTTGACGCAGTAGGCAAGCATCCACCCCGCAATCGTCGTGTAGAACATCATGAGAAGATAGTTGCCCGCCAGCCCAAAGTAGCCAAATATGTGCCACTTGCTGCCCTTTGGCTCAAGCGTTTTAAACGCCTCGGTCATGCTTTTCCCGCTCGCACGTCCGACCGAAAACTCCATCGTCATGATTGGCAGGCCCAAAACGAACAGAAAAATTAAATAAATCAAAACGAATATGGCGCCGCCGTACTGGCCTACCACGTACGGGAACCGCCACACATTCCCCAGCCCAATCGCACAGCCGGCCGATATTAGGATAAATCCGAGCCGGGACGAAAAGGTTTCGCGCTCCTTCATATCAAAAATCCTTCCTTATTCAAAATTCCTTACAGCCATTGTATAAACGCGGTCTTGTCGTGTCTGTTGTAGCCCGCCTGCTCATAAAAGCGCAGCGTGCTCTCCTGCTTGGAGCCGGTCATCAACATCATCTTATAACAATTCCTTCGGCGGGCAATGCCGCGCGCATAGTCTAAGCACCCCGTCGCCAATCCTCTGCCGCGAAACGCGCGTTCGGTGACGACATTTTCTATGACCGCATAGGGCCGCTGCTGATGCGTCAGATTCCAAACTACTGTACAAACGCAGGTGGAAACGAGGCGGCCTTCCTCCTCCGCCACGATGACCGTGTAGTTCTCGTCCTGTAGGATGGTTTCCCACACCTGGCGCGCAGCCTTTCCAGGCTGTTCTGCCGGCTCGTTATGAAGCTGCGCATACAGCGCCAGCAGACCCTCCAAATCGCCGCGTACCGCTTCGCGTATCATGCTGGCTCCTCCTTATCCATTGTTTCCAATTTTCCTGATTTTACACCTTACGGCAAATCGTTGCCAGCCGCGCGGTAAACCTTGTACCACTCCTCGCGCGTCAGCGTGATGTCGAGCGCCTTCGCAATGGCGCGCATGCGCACCGGGTCGGTGCTGCCGATGACGGGCTGCATGTTTGCCGGGTGGCGCAGAATCCACGCGATTGCAATGGCGGAATCGCTCACACCGTACTTTTCAGCCAGCGCGCCAATCGCCTTATTGAGCGTCTCAAACTTCGGATTGCCGAGGAACACCCCCTCAAAAAACCCGTACTGGAACGGCGACCACGGCTGTATCGTAATATCGTGCAGGCGGCAGTAGTCGAGCACGCTGCCGTCGCGGTCCACTGCCGCGTCGTTTTCTAGGTTGACGTTGATCCCGTTCGACACCATAGTTGCGTTTGTGATGGAGAATTGAAGCTGGTTAATTACGATTTTCTGCCCGAGATACCGTTGCAGCAGCGCAATCTGCATGGGCTTTTGATTGGAAACGCCAAAATAGCGCACCTTCCCCGCACGCAACAGTTCGTCGAACGCCTCCGCTACCTCCTCCGGCTCCATGAGCGCGTCTGGACGGTGCAAGAGCAAAATGTCAAGGTACTCCGTGCTGAGCCGCTTCAGAATCCCGTCCACTGAACGCAGGATATAATCTTTGGAAAAGTCGTAGTACGTGTCCTTGCCCGGCTCGCACCGGATACCGCACTTGGACTGCAAAATGACCTTCTCCCGCACGGACGGGCTCATGCCGATTGCCCGGGAAAAGATTACTTCGCACTCGCCGCCGCCATAGATATCGGCGTGGTCGAAAAAGTTAAGCCCCAGCTCCAGCGCCGTTTCCACGTACGCCCTCGCCCCGTCTTCCCCACGGCCATTCAGACGCATACAGCCCAGTGCAAGGCGCGGCACGCATAATTCTGTATCTGCAATCTGCATTGTTTTCATATTTTTCTCTCCCTTTTAAGAAAAAAGCCCACGAAGCCATGCCGTGGGCTTTTGTTTTGTCTTACCAGAACAGTACGTCGCCGCCGCGGAGCTTGTAGAGCGCCTCCGCAAAATAGTAATCGCCGTAAATGATCGGGATATGTTTGCCCTTCTCCGGCGCATGGTACGCCTCCGTACCCATCAGGAGTACCGGGTCGGTCTCCGGATTAAAGTCGCCGAACTGCTCGCCCATTGCCTTCAGCATGTTGACCGCCGCATTCATGTAGATATTGCTCTCATATTCGCCGACATTCTTAGCAATCTCAATCAAACCGCACGCCGCAATCGCGCCGGCGGTCGAGTCATAGAGCACCGGCTCGTCCGGGCTTCTGAAGTCGCAGCGCGGCAGATAGTCGTCGCATACGCAGGAAATAAAGTAGTTCGCCACGCGCTTCGCCGTGTCAAGGTACTCTTTCTTACCTGTGTGGATATAGCTGAGCACAAAGCCGTAGAGCGCCCAACTCACGCCGCGCGACCACGACGAGCCGACCTCGTAGCCCTGCCCAGCCAGCGTTTCAAGCACTTCGCCCGTGAAGTGATCGTGTACGACAATGTGGTTCACGCTGCCGTCCGGGCGCACATGGTCACGCATTGCCATGTCCGCATGCGCCTCCGCCATGAAGCGGTAGCGCACATCGCCCGTTTCCTTTGTCGCCCAGTAGAGAAGCGGAATATTCATCATCGTGTCGATGATTGTCCAGCCGTACTTGTCCTCGTTCCACGCGCGCAGGAAGCCGCCGCCGATGTTGTAGCGCGCGGCCAGCATATTCGCCGCATAGAGCGTGCGCGTGCGCGACGCCTCCCCGCCGAACAGACGGTAGTTCATCCCGCTCGAGATATGCCACATAAAGCCTACGTCGTGGTGCAGGCCGTTAAAATCCTTAAACGCCGCATCGAGGAGCTTTTCCCCGTTCTGCGCAACCTCTTTGTAGGTATCGTCCTTCGTCCCGCAGTACATCACCCACATCAAGCCGGGCCAGAATCCGTTCGTCCACCACGATGGGCGCGTCTTCATCTGGTCGTCATGTACGCCGTCCACCGCCGTGTACGGGATTTTGTCCTTCGACCGCTGTGAAACAGCCTTCAGCTTTTTGTCCAGCTTGTCCCATGTTTCGTCGATCCACTGTTTATTTTCCTCCAAAATACCTCTCATATTGCTTTCCTCCTGTATGCGTAGTCAAGTCTTTTTCTTCAAACCGCCGCGCGGGCGCAGCCATAAAAGTATAGTTAAATTTTACTATGTTACTGCCGTGCTGTCAATCCTTTCTTTCCCAAATTGCGGCGCAAAATAAAAAAGAGGGCGCCTCCCCCTCTTTTTCCCTTACTGCAAATCCTCCGCGCTCACCAGCACGTTGCGCGGCTTGCTCCCGTCCGCGCCGCTGATAATGCCGCGCGCCTCCATCTGGTCAATGATACGGCCTGCGCGCGCATAGCCCACGCCGAGCCGGCGCTGTACCATAGAGGTCGATATGCTCCCGGACGCGACCGCAATCTCGATCGCCTTTGGCAATAGTTCGTCACAGTCCGCGTCGTCCGGCTCTATGCCGACCGTCGCATTGATTTTATCCTTAATATCCTCGTCGTAGCTCGCCTCGGAGGTATCCTTGATGAACTCAACAATCCGTTCCACTTCCTTGTCGGACACAAACGCGCCCTGAATCCGCGTCGGCTTCGAGGCGCCCATTGGCATAAACAGCATGTCGCCCTTGCCTAAAAGCTTTTCTGCGCCCGCGCTGTCCAAAATCGTCCGGCTGTCGATATGGCTCGACACCGCAAATGCGATACGCGATGGGATATTGGCCTTGATGACGCCCGTGATGACGTTGACGCTCGGCCGCTGGGTTGCAATGATCAGGTGCATACCCGCCGCACGCGCCATCTGCGCAAGGCGGCAGATAGAATCCTCAATCTCCTTCGGCGCAACCATCATCAGGTCGGACAGCTCGTCAATGATAATCACAATCTGCGGCAACTTGTCCTCGCCGTCAAGCTCGAGCACCTCGTTGTAACCCGCGAGGTCGCGTACGCCGTTTTCTGCGAACAGGTTGTAGCGGCGCGTCATCTCGCTCACTGCCCAGCCGAGCGCGCCCGACGCCTTCTTCGGGTCGGTCACAACCGGAACGAGCAGGTGCGGAATGCCGTTATATACGCCAAGCTCCACCACCTTCGGGTCAACCATCATCAGCTTGACCTCGTTCGGGTCGGCCTTATATAAAATACTTGTAATAATCGAGTTGATGCAAACCGACTTACCCGAGCCGGTCGCCCCGGCAATCAACACGTGCGGCATTTTTGCAATATCGCCGATAATCGCCTTGCCGGTAATATCCATGCCGAGCGCGACGGAAAGCTTTGACGGCGCGTTTTTAAACTCGTCCGACTCAATGACGTCACGCAGAGCAACGCTTGTTACTTCCTTGTTCGGGATTTCAATCCCGATTGCCGCCTTGCCGGGAATCGGCGCCTCTATCCGCACCGCCGCTGCGGCAAGGTTTAAGGCAATGTCGTCGGCAAGGTTTGTAATTTTGCTGACCTTTACGCCGACGCTCGGCTGGAGCTCGTAGCGCGTGACCGTCGGGCCGCGGCTCACCTGCAAAAGCTTTACCTCCACGCCAAAACTTTTGAGCGTTTCGACAAGCTTGACCGCTGTTTCACGCAGCTCCTCGCGCGAGTCTGCGCCCTTCTTGCTTTTCCCCGGCGCGAGCAGCGTCGTGGGCGGGAATTTATACGGGATTGGAATCGCCTTCATATTTTCGTCGAGCTGTCCGCGCAGGTCCGCCTCCTGCTCAGCCGTGAGGCGTTCCACCCGCTTTGGCTTCTCCGGGGCCGGATCCTGCGCCGTCTCCGGCACGTCCGCCGGCGCGGCGAACAGCTCCGCACCGCCTGCGGCTTCGGCTTCAAAAGGCGGCTCCGCGTCCTCTCCCAAAAGCTCGGACGCTTCTATCACTTCTTCCGGCTCCGGCACATTCACCTTCTTTGCAATTGCGTCGAATACCGGAATATCGAACGGCACCTCTTCTTCCGGCTCAACCGGCGCAGCGCCGCTCTCCACAGACGGTTCCTCTATGATTTCCGGATCCTTTTTCTTCTTTTTCCGGCTCTTTGTTTCCTTTTCAAAGATCTCGCCCGTATCGGTATCTACATCAATATCAATTGATTTTTGCACCAGCGGACGAAGCCGCTCGTCCGCCGCATCCACGGCCGAATTTACAGCGCGGCGCGCACGGCGGCCAATCTCATACGACTCCTCTGCGCGGATTTCCTTCGCCTCGCGCTGCGCGCCTTTGAAAAAGCCAACCAAAATCCGCACCGGCGACAGCTTGATCAAGAACATCAACAACACGAGGGTCAGCGTGATAAAAATAATCGCACAAATCCACTTCCCGACCGCGCCAACCAACGGATTGGCAATCATGGCGCCGAGCAGGCCGCCGCCCTCGCCCGTACGGTTCGCTATCTCAAACGCTTCAAACAAGCTCCTATTTGTTCCGCTTGTTCCAAACGTCTGCCATAAAACGCTGACGCACAACATAATCAAAATAGAAAGCGACAGCTTCAGATACAGCCGGTTATAGTCGCGCCGTACCATCAGATACACAGCGCACCCAATTATAAACACCGGTATGGTCATCGCCGCATAGCCGAACAGTCCCACAAGCACATACCGGACTGCCTCGCCGACATACCCGCCATACGGCGTATACAGACATACGGCAAACAGAAGCCCAAGCGCAATCAAAACAATTCCCGTCAGCTCAAAAAAGCGCGCTGGTTCCGCCTGCTGCGCAGACTTGCGCGCAGAGGTGGATTTTGTTGTATTCTTTTTTCTGCTTGTCCCGCTTTTTGCCGCGCCCGCGCGGCGCGCCGGCGACTTTTTATTTGCTGCCTGCCGTGGCATTCCTTCACCCTCTTATTTTTTATATCCCTGCGTTCCTTCCTGCTTCAAAAACCAGGCCGCCTGCTTTTCACCGTTGCCGCCGTCGTCGTCATAGGCGACAAACACCGACTCTATCTGCTTTCCGCGCTCCTCCGTGTCCGTAATGCCTTCAAAAATCTTATCAACCGCGTCATAGGTCGACTCCACCAGCATCTCACGGCCCGTGGACGCATAGGCGCGCAGCACCTGTGTATAACTCTTCAGATAGCCGCCTTCCATCTCCATCCGGACCGCACCGCCGGCATATTCGCCCCCCAGCATGACCGGCGTTCCCTGGTGCATATAGTCGAATGTGACAGTATAGCTACTACCTTCTTTTTCCTCAAAGCCGCTCAGGTACAACTTTGTCCCCTCGCCGCTCGAAACTGCATTCATAACGCCGACCGGGATTTGCGCCCCTTTTGTCAGCACGTCGGCCGCCGACGGCTGGCCCGCAGAAAGCCCCTCCACGGCAAGTCCTTTACTACCCGCGACCGTCGTATAGGTCATAACACCGTCCAGTGTAATTTTTAGTGTGGACTGGCTCTGTACAAATATCATACTGCCATCAGCATCCGTGTAACGACGCACAGTTTTTGGATTAATCGAAAACACCCGCAACAGCTTGTCGACCGCATAGGCGTCAATGCTCATTTCCTCCGCTTGAAAGACCGGGTTTTCTGCCAACAGGACAGGATACTCCGCCTTTTCTTCGTTCAGCACGAGATATGGCCCATAGACAGCTTCTCCCGCCATACCGGGTGGTGCGTTCAAGTTAATCATAAACGAAAAGCGCCGGTAAGGACTCGCATCCTCGGCAAGAATGGAAAGGTTCGTATTGAGCTCCTCTTTGTCCAAGCCGGTCGAGATTTTATAAAACGCACCGGTTTCTTCATCTGCCGCATAGACAGATACGCCGGCTATCAGGCTGTCCTCCGGCGTTATAATAAACCGCCGGACTTTCTGCGCTGTTTCAGCAAGCGGCGAAGCGGATACGCCAAGCACCTCCGAAAACGTAGAAGTATGGTATGTTACGCCATAATCAACGTACAAGCCACGCGTAAACAGCGCCTTTTGCCAGTCATCCTCCGTAACCTGCGTAATACTTTTCGCCTCTTTTGCCAGCGCATAGGTAATTGTGCTGGAAATATAGTCGTTAATCAGCTCAAAACTGTCGCTCGACTCATTGACAACTGTCATAACATGATCCATATCCTTGACAGTATAAGCCGCCAGCGTAATAGGCTCCAGCACGCTGGCCTGTCCATTCTCTTCCTCTGCCGGCGCGCCAAAAAAGCCCGCAACCGTTTCAAACGCAGAAGCGCGGATATTCACAAAAAAGTTGTACCCCTCCGGCCACAGCCTTTCATTGAACCAAATCTGGCTCGTGAGCAGGAGGCTGCTGACTACTAAAGCAACCAATACAAGGCTTTTAAAGCGTTCCTTTCTCATAAAGGCCCCTCCCGCTTTCAGTTTACCGTTCTTTCCTTTGCTTTGTCAAGGGCTTCGGGAAGAAAACAGCCAAACAGACACAAATATCGCAAATTATACAATTTGCGATATTTGTAAAATTAATTATTCACTTGTTAAAACCCTGTACTTACCAGCTAAACATGTCGCCAACCGACAGCCCGTTAATCCGGTCAAGCTGGCTCTGCGACAAGCGCGTAATATCAATGTCAATAATCTGGCGCTCGCTGTAGTTCTCTGCATAGACGCGCATCTTATTTCCGCCCTCTACCAACTCAATCGAAACGACATAAACGCCGCTCGCACCAATCGTACCGGAGAGCAGGTACCCGCCCTGATAAACCTTATAAAAGTTTCCGTCGTAGTTGCTCTTTCTGTAGATCGTTACGTCAACACCGGGAACGCCCCCAGCCGTAACCGTGTATGTACGCTCCGACGTCGTCGCGGACAGAGAAGCCGGCTTCTTAATGTAAATCAGCGAATTGGAATTCCCGGTTTCCCACGGCGACAGCGAGTACGGCGCTGCCATTGCACATACGGCGCTCAGCATCGAAACAGCCATAACCGCACATACCGCCATCATGATTTTTTTCCTCATCATCTTTTCCATAACCTCCTTCTTGGATTTGCCCGGCCGCCCGGACATGCCAATACCTACAAACGGTATAAAGCTATACCGCATTCAATTCTACAAGAATATTATACTATAGGAATGTTACACTTGTGTTACAGGCCGATTAATTACATATGACATTTTACGTCTGCGGCGTTTCCGACGGTGTAGAACCAGGTGAAGGCGTCGGGGAGATGGACGGCCCGCCAACTGCGTTCACCGTAACCTCTACAGCCGGTGCGCCAATCAACGAAATTCCCTCTGGCAAATCAAACTGCAATGGCAGCATATGGTTTCCTGCCGTCAGCCCGGCGACATCTACCCGTGCGGCCGGCGAAAAGGTGTTCAAATCGCTTTCCGCACCTCGGAAGGTAACAGGAACCGGCAGGCCGGCTGCCGTATACTGCATACCGCTTTCTGCATTCTGAAATGTAACATTGTCTATTGTGACCGTCCGCTCAACCGTCTGTTCGACCTCAATGGCCACTTCCACCTCAGTCACCGAATAAATGTTGGTGATTCCTTCCGGAATAATAAGGCGGGCACGCACCGTGTCGCTCCCCGTCAAGGTGGAAACGTCAATCGGCTCGGTCAACACACTTGTTATGTTTTCTACTGCGTTATCCCGGCTGCCCAGCCGCACGGTTGCCGGCGATACGATGTGGGAGGAAACTGTATATCCCTCCGGCAGAGCGCCGCCGTACTGCACTTCAACCGCAACATCCTTCGTATTGTAAACGGACGGAACGATTGACACAACGTCCGTGTTTGTGCGCAGATTTACATTATCGGTCAGGTCGCTGCCGTCAGCAGCCGTCAGCTTGTATTTCTGTACAATGTTTTCTCCGTCGGAAAGCCCTCCTGCATCCAGCGTCACAACCGCAGACTGTACCCGGTCCACAACCGAGGCCGGCCCCGACACGGAGATGGTCTCCGGCGATACGCTCGCCTGTACGGAGGTGGACGGCTCGCGCGTGCTGCCGGAATATTTGACCTCAACAGGCACCTCGGCCCGCTTGAGCGGCTCAACGACAACCTTCATGGTATACGGCTTTTTATCTGTAATGGAAACGTCGCTGATCGGCAGGCTCGTTTCAATGGAAACATTGTATTCCCCGGCGCGCAGCTCCGGTACAGTGACCGTTGCAGACACATTACTGCTATCAACCCGACCGATCGACAGTCGCCGCCCCTTCACCGTAATTTCAACCGTCGGGTCCCGGTCGCTGCGCAGAATTACAAATCCCTGGTTTTCCAATTCCGCCTCATTGGTGTAGGAAACCCGAATACCGGAAACGACCTTTGTACTCTCCGGGTTCTGATTATACACTACGAACGCCCAGAGCAAAATGGCAATCAAAACCGAATAAATCCGAAAAGCGGTGTCGCTGGTAAATGCCTTTTTCATTTCGACGCCCCCTTCCAGAAGGTGAACTTATTTTTGTCAATGATTTTCGCGTCGGATTGCAGCGTTTTATAAAGCGCCTTTTTAAGCGACTCAACCGTCAGGTTCCGTGTCAGGCCGCCGTCGAGTGCAATAGAAATCTTCCCCGTTTCCTCGCTCACAACAATCACAACCGCGTCAGAATTCTCCGACAGGCCAATGGCCGCGCGGTGACGCGTACCGAGCTCCTTTGATAAATCGTTGTTGTGTGTCAGCGGCAGAAAGCACGCCGCCGCAAGAATCTTGTTCGCCCCAATCACAACCGCGCCATCATGAAGCGGCGTGTTCGGAACAAAAATATTAATCAGAAGCTCTGCACTAATCCGGGAGTTGAGCTCCGTTCCGGTCTTGATGATATCCCCAAGCTTGGTGAGCCGTTCCATGCAGATGAGCGCGCCGACCTTATTTTTTGCGAGATTGTCAACCGCGCGTGCAACTTCCTCCACCGTACTCTCCACAACTTCCTCCTGGTTGTTGAAGCTGAGCAGCCGGCCGGCCGTCCCACGCCCCATCCGCTCCAGCCCGCGCCGCAGCTCCGGCTGGAAGATAATCAGCAGCGCAAAAAAGCCGAGCTGCATGGTGTTTTCCAGAATATACTGCATGGTGTTAAAGCCCAGCCACGAGCTGAGCTGCAACATGATAATCAGAATCAAAATACCCTTGATAAGCTGTTCGGCCCGCGTTTCCCGGACAAGGCGGAACGCCTGGTAGACGATAAACGCGACGATTGCAATATCAATAATGTCGGCGAACCGGACTGTTGACATAAACCGCCCGAAATTCTCCATAAAATCTGCTATCACATTCTGCGCCATCCGTCTTGCCCCCCTATACCAGACCGAAATTAAGATTCAAAATTATTATACAACGAAAACGAATCCATTACCAGTCCTTTTTTATTTTTTAAACCATATTTTTTTGCATTTTTGCCGCTTCGCTTCCAGCAATTGCATAAAACGTAAAAATTCCTTGCATAGACGGGGCTTTTGTAGTAAAATAATTCATATATTTGTGCAAATTGGCACAGCCTATTTGGAGGTACAGGATGAAAGCAAACATTATCCCCAGGATTGCGGCGATTCATGACTTGTCCGGCTTCGGACGCTGCTCGCTCTCCGTCATCATTCCCACGCTGTCCGCAATGGGGATGCAGGTCTGTCCGTTTCCGACCGCGGTGCTCTCGACTCACACGGGCGGTTTTGACGGCTATACGTTTGTCGATTTGACGGATACCATGGAGGCGTATGCCGCGCACTGGAAGTCGCTCGGGATTACGTTCGACTGCATTTACTCCGGCTTTTTGGGTTCGCAGCGGCAGATTGACATTATCCTGTCCTTTCTCGATACGTTTCAGACGGACCGCACGCTCGTGGTGGTTGACCCGGTGTTTGCCGACAACGGCGTACTGTACTCTACCTTCACGGCGGATTTTGTGCCGCATATGCGGCGTCTGGTCCGGCGCGCGCAGGTCATTACGCCAAACATCACGGAGGCTTCCTACCTGCTCGGCCGCGCGCTGAAGGACTGTTACACCGCGGCAGAGGCGAAGGACTGGCTGCGCGCATTGTCGGAGCTTGGCCCGGAAACGGTCGTCATCACCAGCATGCCCATGGCAGATACAAAGAGCTGCTGCGTGGCTTATAACGCGGAGGATGGACGGTTCTGGAAGGTTTCGTGCGATTATGTACCCGCCGAATACCCCGGCACGGGCGACATCTTTACAAGCGTGCTGACCGGCGCGCTCTTAGAGGGCGACAGCCTTCCGGTTGCGGTCGACCGCGCGGTAATTTTTGTTTCCATGGCCATCCGGACAACCTTTGGCTACAATCGCAACGCACGCGAGGGTGTCGTGCTGGAGAAGGTTTTACACACACTCGGCAAAATGCCGGACGAAATTCGTTACGAGCTGCTCTGAGGGGGGCAGTTAATTTGAAAAGGGGTCCTATATCATGAAAATTTCTGTGAAAAAGTTGGTAACTGGCGCGCTCATGGCAGCGCTGTGCTGCATTGCGACCATGGTGATTCAGATTCCGCTCCCAGTCGGCGGGTACGTCCACCCCGGAGATATGGCAGTGTTTCTGTGCGCGTTTATCCCGGGCGGATGGATCGGTGCGTTTGCGGCGGGGCTTGGCTCCTGTTTGGCGGACATATTCACGGGCTATGCGTTTTACGCCCTGCCGACGTTTATCATCAAGGCTCTGATGGCGCTTACCGTCTATTATATCGTGCGAAACAGAAACCCGCTCAGCTTTTATACGATTCTGGCGACAGTGGCCGGCGCACTGATTATGATGGTCGGTTACTTCATTGTCGATTATGTGATTCTCGGCTCCGTGGAGGGCGGCGTTGTCATGGCTCTGTTCGGCAGCTGGGCACAGGGCGCGTTTGGCGTAGTTGCCTCCTACCTTGTTTTAATCCCGCTTGCAAAGTCGGGCCTGCTGAAAAGGTACCACAATTTGAAACAGGATAGAAAATGACTCTATACATATTGTAGAAGGGATGTCTGATATGGCTGTTGTATACCTTTGCTTGGCATTGTTTCTTTTGCTCTTTGCACTCGTATATTATTCCTCCGTCAAGCCCGCGCTGGCAAAGCCACTCACAGTAAAGAAAAATTATACGCCGTTTGTGCTGGTTCTGCTGCTGGCGGCAGCGGTGCGGATTGTGGTTGCGCTTTCCATTGAGGGTTACGCAGTGGACATCGCCTGCTTCAAAAGCTGGGCGGTTCTTGCCTACGAGGGCGGACTGCCAAACTTTTATCTCTCTGACGTCTTTGCCGACTATCCGCCCGGCTATATCTACGTGCTGTGGCTGCTCGGCGCGCTCCGGTCGTGGTTTCATATCGCACAGGATTCGTCGCTGTTTACGCTGATGATTAAGCTTCCTGCCATTGTCTGCGACCTGCTGGCAGGGTGGATGATTTACCGCCTGCTGCAAAAGCGCGGCAACAACACACTCGCGCTCTGCTTGTCGTTTCTGTACCTGATCAACCCGGCAGTCATTTTAAACTCCTCCGCATGGGGACAGGTCGACAGCATATTTACACTCTTTGTCGTCTTGTATATCTACTATATTTGCGAGAAAAAGCTTCTGTCGGCGTGCATCTTCTTTGCAATCGGTATTCTTATCAAGCCGCAGACGGTCATCTTTACACCGGTCCTGCTTTTGTATCTGTACCAGATGTTATTTTTGGACGGCGACCGGAAAAAGGCGCTCAAGGAGATTGGTATTGCAGCGGGGGTCAGCCTCGGGCTGCTGGTGCTGCTCATGCTGCCGTTTACAAAAAACCTAAACTTCATGCCGGTTATCAACCAGTATATTGAGACGCTGGCTTCCTACCCATATGCGTCGGTCAACGCGTACAACTTCTTTGCCCTTGTGGGCGGTATCTGGCGGGACAGCAGTGAGCAGTTTCTGTTCCTGTCCTACAACACCTGGTCGACCATTTTCATTGTCGGCATTGTAATAACCTGCGCGTACCTGTTCATCAAACAGAAGGGGAAAACAAACCTGTTTGCGCTTGCGGCGTTTATCATCATTGCCATGTTCACCATGGCGGCAAAAATGCACGAACGCTATGTGTTCCCCGCGCTGTGTCTGCTCATCTGCGCGTTCGCGTATAGGCGGGACGTCCGCTATCTCGGCGTGTTTGCCGTGCTGAGCGCAGGTCAGCTTCTAAACACGGCCATGACGCTGCACCAAAGCCTTCAGTACAACACGACCGCCGCGCCAGAGGGCGCGTTTGTGCCAATTGTCTGCCTTATCAACATTGCGGCATTCGTCTATATGGTCTATGTATTGTTCCACGAGAAAAAGGAGACGGCGCCCATGCCCGCAGCAAAAAAGCAAATTAAAAAAGCAAATCCGGTAAAAGAGTTCCACCTCATGGCTTCCGCGCCAAAAATGCGCCTGACGCGCGTCGACGCCATCATTATGGCGGCGGTCACGCTCGTCTATGCTGTTGTCGCGCTGTTTAATCTGGGTGACATGGCTGCGCCGGAGACGAAGTGGGACAGCTTGAACCGTGGCGATGGCTTTCGGGTCGAGTTTGCAGCGGGGACGTACGTGGAAAACATGGAGTGGTTCACCGGCTCGTACGAGGAGCGCAATGTGACGGTCCGCGTCGGCGAACATACCGACGGCGCTGCGCAGATACAAACCTACGAAAAGAGCCTTGGCTCGGTCTTTAGCTGGCACAGCGAAACCATTGGCACCGCGGTGGACTATATCGAGCTGGAAACGCTCGACTACGATACGGCGATTCAGGAGATTGCCTTTACTGGCGCCGACGGCAGCCTGATTGCGCCGGTATCCGTTACGCCGCTTGGCACAGACTGCGGCGTGGCGAACCTGACAGACGAGCAGGCGCTCGTCCCGGCGGAATTTTCCTACAAAAACTCCACCTACTTTGACGAGATTTACCACGCAAGGACTGCGTACGAATATATAAATGGTCTCACCCCGTATGAAAACACACACCCGCCGCTCGGGAAGGTGCTGATCTCGCTCGGGATTCTGGTCTTTGGGATGAACCCGTTCGGATGGCGCATTGTCGGTACGCTGTTTGGCGTCGCCATGCTGCCGTGCATTTATTTGTTTGCGAAAAAGATGTTTAAGAGCACGCCCGTGGCAAGCATTGCCATCGTGCTGTTTGCGGCGGACTTCATGCACTTTGCGCAGACGCGCATTGCCACAATCGACGTGTACATCACCTTCTTCATCATTTTGATGTACTACTTTATGTACGACTACACGCAAAAGAGCTTTTACGACACGCCGTTTGCCAAGACGCTTGTGCCGCTTGGCCTGAGCGGGCTTTGCATGGGGCTTGGCATTGCGTCGAAATGGACGGGCATCTATGCCGGAATCGGGCTTGCGGTGCTGTTCTTCATTTCGTTCGGGCGGCGAATCTACGAATATAGAAAAGTAATGCGCAACCCGCGCGCGACAAAAGCGGAGCGCGACGCGGTTGCACCGTGTAAAAAGTACTGCACGTACACCATTTTGTGGTGCCTTGTGTTCTTTGTCGCCGTGCCGGCAATCATTTACGTGCTGTCATATATCCCGTACCTGCGCGCGCCCGGCATGGAGGGCCTCAAGAGTATCATAGACAACCAGACGTCCATGTTCTCGTACCACTCGCAGCTTACGGACAGCCACCCATTTGCGTCGCCGTGGTATGAGTGGCCCATTATCGCGCGGCCCATCTGGTACTACTCGGGCGATACGGGCGGTGCGGCGCGCATGAGCATTGCCTCGTTCGGCAACCCGTTTATCTGGTGGCTCGGCATTGGCGCGTTTGTATACTGTATTTATAAGCTGTTTAAAGATAAAAGCTACAGCGCGCTGTTTTTAATCATCGGCTATTTGTCGCAGTATCTGCCGTGGGTCGGCGTGACGCGTGTTGTATTCATTTACCATTACTTCACCTGTGTGCCGTTCATCATTTTGATGCTGTGCTACGTGGCGCGCGACGCGCTCGCACGCAGCCATACGACGGTATATACATGGCGCGGTTTGACGGTAAAGCATAACGCGACCGCCGTTCTGCTCGGCGCGTACTGTCTGGTATGCGTGCTGGCGTTCTGCGCGTTTTACCCGGTACTGTCCGGCATGGAGGTCAGCTCCGCATATATCGACAGCCTGAAATGGTTCGGAAGCTGGGTATTCTAAATAAAAATTCGTATTTTATTTTAGGGAGGGACCGAATATGATCCGTTACAGCATCATTGTACCGCTTTACAACGAAGAGCTCGTCATCGAGGAAACGTATAAACGGCTCACCGAGGTCATGGCGCGCACGAAAGAATCCTATGAACTCGTCTTTGTCAACGACGGAAGCCGCGACAAGACCGAGCAGCTTGCAAAGGAAATCATTGCACAGGATAAGCATGTCTGCCTGATTAACTTCTCACGCAATTTCGGCCATCAGACGGCCATCAGCGCCGGGATGGACAATGCGCGCGGGCAGGCAGTCGTCGTGATTGACGCTGACTTGCAGGACCCGCCGGAGGTCATTTTGCAAATGATTGAAAAGTGGAAGCAGGGCTACGACGTGGTCTATGGGAAGCGGCTTGCCCGCAAGGGCGAAACGGCGTTTAAAAAAGTGACGGCAAAGGTGTTCTACCGCTTTTTGTCCTCCATGACAAACATCGACATCCCGACCGACACGGGCGACTTCCGCCTGATTGACCGCAAGGTGTGCGACGCGATGAAAACCATAAAAGAGAAAAACCGCTACATTCGTGGGCTTGTGAGCTGGGTTGGCTTTAAACAGACAAGCGTCGAGTACGTGCGCGAGGAACGCTTTGCCGGTGAAACCAAATACCCACTCAAAAAGATGCTCAAGTTTGCGTCCGACGCAATCACTTCCTTTTCGGACAAGCCGCTGCGTGTTGCGGCGTATCTGGGCAATGCGATTTCGCTTGTCAGCTTTTTGTATCTGCTCTACGTCGTTATCCGCAAGCTGACCGTAGGCGACTTCGGCGAGGGTTGGGCCTCCATTGTCGCAATCAGCCTGTTTTTCAACGGCGTGGTGCTGATCGTTTTGGGCATTATCGGCGAATACATTGGGCGAATCTACGACGAGTGCAAGAACCGCCCGCTCTACATTATTGACGAAAAGATAGGATTTGAGGAAAACAATGACGTGGAAAAACAGTAAAAACCTGCAAGATATGGTTATCCAGCTCATAAAATTCTGCGGCGTGGGCGTCATCAACACGGCGGTCGACTTCGGCCTCTTTCAGCTGCTTATCATGATCGGGCCGCAGGAGAGCGCATTTCCGCAGTATAAATACATAGCGCAGACGATCTCGTATGTGCTGGCCGTGCTGTGCAGCTACCTCCTAAACCGGCACTTTACCTTTAAGGCCGGCGGGCAAAAGGCCGTTACCTCCGCTATAAAGATGTACGTTCAAAGCGGCATTATTTTTCTCCTTATGCAGGGGCTTTTGTGGCTGTGCTACGACCAGCTCATGATTCGGCCGGAGATTCTGGCAAAGCTGGTTGCAACGGTGCCGACGACACTGTTGAACTTTTTGGGAAGTAAATTCTGGGTGTTCCGGACAAAGGGGGAACCGAAAAAATGAGAACCATCCATACCGACGCCATCACAGAGGCAGTTGCACGGCTGTGCATGGACGCAAACTATGACTTAAATCACGACATTGAGGCGGCGCTGGCCGCCTTTTGTCAGGACGAACCATCTCCAAACGGGCGGGAAATCCTGCAGGATATTTTAGCAAATGCAAAGCTTGCGCGCGAGTGCGCCATGCCCATCTGCCAGGACACGGGCATGGCGGTGTTCCGCGTCGAGGTCGGACAGGACGTCCATATCGAGGGCGGCGGACTCACCGACGCAATCAATGAAGGCGTGCGGCAGGGCTACAAAGAGGGCTATCTGCGCAAGTCGGTGGTAGGCGACCCGCTCCGGCGCGTCAACACGAAAGACAACACGCCCGCCATCATCCACTACGACATTGTACCGGGCGACAAGCTCCATATCGTTTTTGCGCCGAAGGGCTTCGGCAGCGAAAATATGAGCGCGCTGCGGATGCTCAAGCCCGCACAGGGATTAGACGGCGTAATTGACTTTGTCGTAGAAACGGCGGACAAGGCTGGTTCAAACCCGTGTCCGCCCATGGTGGTCGGCGTCGGGATCGGCGGTACAATGGAGAAAGCGGCGCAGATGGCCAAGTTTGCACTGCTGCGGCCCATTGACGAGAAAAACCCCGACCCTTACTATGCAGAGCTTGAGGATACGCTGCTTCGCCGCATCAACCAGCTCGGCACAGGCCCGCAGGGCTTAGGCGGGCGCACGACAGCCATCGGCGTCAATGTCGAGGTATTCGCCACGCATATCGCCGGACTTCCCGTCGCTGTGAACATTAACTGCCACGCAACGCGCCACAAAGAGGTCACACTCTGATTTTATTTTTCAAAAAGCGTTTACTTTTTCTCCAGGTGGGTAAATATAGTTATACAGAAACATCCAATGCTTATCAGGCCAGCAGCGTATGGGCTGTGCGGCGGGCAAAAGAAAATTTTCCCGCGCTGGCGCGGGTGGGATAAAGGAGTTGATTGCTATGATGAAATACAACATCACAGGGCGAAAAGTTGAGGTAACCGATGGGCTTCGCGACCGGATTCATAAACGGCTTGACAAGCTCGAGCGGTATTTTAAAGACGACCCGGAGGTGCGCGTAACGCTCAGCGCGACAAAGGGCCGCCATACGATTGAGGTAACAATTTTTTCAACAGGCGTCATCTACCGGGCAGAGGACACCGATTCGGATATGTATGCGGCCATTGACAAGGTCGTGGACGTAATCGAGCGGCAGATGCGGCGGCATAAGACCCATCTGGAAAAGAAACTGAAAAAGGAAGCATTTGAGGTGCCGTATGTTGCGCTGGAGGAAAACGAACCAGAGATTACGGAGGAAGAGGAGTTCAAGATTGTGAAGGTCAAGAAGTTTACCTTCAAGCCCATGAGCGTCGAGGAGGCCATTTTGCAGATGAATCTGCTGGGGCACCAGTTCTTCGTATTCGACAACGCAGAAACGGACGCGGTCAGCATTGTCTATAAGCGCAAAGACGGCAACTACGCGCTGATTGAGCGCGCAGAATAAAATTGATAACATGTTCATTGTAAAAACGGTGCGTACGCCCCCGGCGTGCGCCCGTTTTTTGCGTTTTCCTCCGCCTTCTACGATAAAATATTGCAAATTTGTATTGCTATCGGCGGCAAAATAGGGTATAATAAGGAGGTCGTACTAGCCGGGGCGGTAGCGGTGCCCTGTACTTGCAATCCGCTATAGCAAGGGTGAATACTCTGCCGAGGGGCGGTTTTGTATGGCTGGCGTTTGTATAAAGGCTATGAGGCTTTGGTCCTGTGCGACCGGGGCCCGTGAACCTTGTCAGGCGGGGAACCGAGCAGCAATAAGCGGTGTCCCCGGTGTGTTACAGGGGCGCCAGGGCTGAGCCGGCTGCAGACTTACCGCATGGAAAGCCTGTCTCGACGCAGAGTTGTACGATTTTTTTATGGAAAAACGGAAACAGACCGAGGTTATACGCTATGGCATATCAGGCTCTATACCGGAAGTGGAGGCCGCGCACGTTCGACGATGTGATCGGGCAGACGCACGTGGTGTCCACGCTGAAAAACGAAATCATGTCAGGCAAGACGGCCCATGCCTACCTGTTTTGCGGTACGCGCGGAACAGGTAAAACGTCGTGCGCCAAAATCTTTGCCCGCGCCATCAACTGCCTGCACCCAAAGGACGGCAACCCCTGCAACGAGTGTGCCATTTGCCGCGGCGCGCTCGACGGCAGTATCCTTGACATTACGGAAATTGACGCCGCGTCAAACAACGGAGTCGACAACATCCGGGAAATCCGGGACGAGGTGTCGTACTCGGCAGCGCAGGCAAAATATAAGATTTACATCATCGACGAGGTGCATATGCTCTCCGGCGGTGCGTTCAACGCGCTGCTCAAGACGCTCGAGGAGCCGCCGCCGTACGTCGTGTTTATCCTTGCAACAACAGAGGCGCACAAGCTGCCCGCTACAATCACCTCACGGTGCCAGCGGTTCGACTTTAAGCGTCTTAGCGTACACGACATCGTGATTCGCCTGCGGGAGATTGCAACGGCAGAGGAGATCCGCGCGGACGTGGAAGCACTGGAGCTAATTGCGCGGCTGGCAGACGGCGCAATGCGCGACGCGCTCAGTATTTTGGACCAATGCGTGAGCGCGCTCTCCGACGGAATCACGGTGGAGGGCGTCAACGCCGTAATGGGCGTCGCGCCGGACGAGGCAGTTTCCAAGATGGTGGATGCGCTAGCGGCAAAGGACAGCGCGTCGCTCCTCAAAACAATAGCAGAAGTCGTGCGCGAGGGCAAGGACATCAACAACTTTATCGAAACGCTGACCCGCCGCTTCCGCGATATCCTAGTCTGCAAGGTTGCAGGGGAGGCAGACGGCCTGTTTGAATATTCGGCGGAAATGCTTGCCGCGATTCAGGCCGAGGCAAAACGCTTCGGCGCGGCGGAGCTTTCGTATATTGTGGAGGCGCTCTGCACGGCAAGCGCGGAGGCAAAGTGGCAGAAAAATGCAAAGGTGCTCTACGAGCTTGCGCTCCTGCGCCTGTGCGATACACAGCTCGCCGCGTCGAACGCCGCGCTGCTTGCGCGTATCGAGCGGCTTGAGCAGATGTTTGCCGGCGGTACGCCCGTCCCGATAACGCCTGTAGAGGCACCTGTTCCGCAAGCGGAGGATGCGCCGCCGTGGGATATAGAACCGCCGCAGGCCGCGCCTATGGTGCAAAAGGCAACAGAGCCGAAACCCGCTGCACCGCAGCAGCCAGCAAAGCCGGAAACACGCCCTGCGGAAAAGCCCGTGTCACGCTCCGCGGCAAAGAATGCAGCGCGCAAGACAGAGCCGAGCCGGGTCTGGGCCGAGCTGTTGGGGATTCTGCAAAAGAAATATCCCCCCTTATACGGCGCGTTGTTTATGAAAAAGGCAAAGTTTGCAAATGATACGTTATACTTAGTCAACGAAGTTTATGTAAAAGAAATCATCAATATGTATGGCGCGGACTTCAACAGCGCGCTGTACGCGGTTGGCGGAGACGGGGCAAAGGTCGCGTTTGTGACAGAGACGGAATTTTCTTCCATTGAGGAAAGCGCGCCCGCACCGGCAGAAGCGCAGGAAGCGCCCGTCGAGAGCGCGCCACCGGCTGTGCCGGACGAGGAAGCGGAGCCGCAGGGGGCCGACCCGCTCGACGCGCTCTTATCCATGGACAACGATGATATTGTAATAGAAGATGAATAAAAAACGGAGGGAACCACCATGGCAAAATTCAGAGGCGGAATGCCCGGTATGGGCAATATGAACAACATGATCAAGCAGGCGCAGCGTATGCAGGAGCAGATGGCAAAGATCCAGGAGGAGGCTGAGTCCAAGACGGTCGAGGCTTCATCTGGCGGCGGCGCGGTGACGGTCGTTGCATCGGGCAAAAAGCAGATCGTGTCGGTCAAAATCAGCCCGGACGCCGTTGACCCGGACGATGTGGAAACGCTTGAGGACCTGATCCTGACTGCGACCAACGAGGCTCTACGCCAGGCAGAGGAAATGATTACAAACGAAATGGGCAAGGTCACAGGCGGGATGAACATTCCGGGCCTGTTCTGAGCGGAGGGGCCGTATGCACGCAGCACCGATTGAAAACCTGATTGAGCAGTTTGCAAAGCTGCCGGGCATTGGTCGCAAAACGGCGGAACGTCTTGCGTTTCATATCCTCAACATGCCCAAAGAATACGCCGCGCAGATGGCGGACGCGCTTTTGGATGCAAAGGAGAAAATCTGTTTCTGCGAGGTGTGCCAAAACTTGACGGATGTATCACCGTGTGCGATTTGCTCCGATACGCGGCGCGACAGTTCGACGATCTGCGTCGTCGAGTCACCCAAGGATGTAATCGCCATGGAGAAGATGCGCGAATACAAGGGGCTTTACCACGTTTTGCACGGCGCGCTCTCGCCCATGGACGGCGTAGGGCCGGACGATCTGCAAATTGCTTCCCTGCTTGCACGCATTGGCGCAGGCGGCGTAAATGAGGTCATCATGGCGACCAACCCGACCGTGTCCGGCGAAGCGACGGCAATGTATCTTTGCAAGCTGTTAAAGCCGCTCGGCGTGCGCGTTACCCGGATTGCCCACGGTCTCCCGGTCGGCGGCGACTTGGAATATGCCGACGAGGTGACGCTTCTGCGCGCCATGGAAGGCCGGCGGGAAATGTAGGACAATGATACGGCGGGTGCAGACCCGCCTTTTCTTATATTCTGAAGTAAAAATACTGCCGAAAACCGTTTTATATTGACGAACGGGGATTCGTGTTGTACAATGGAAACTATGAGGTGAGTGAAATGGCAGACAACAAAAGAAAGCGCAAATCCGCTCTGATTCCGATGATTCTTGCCGTCGTGGCCGTCGTGTTGATTGTACAGGCCATCTTTATGGCTGGCGACGTACTGTTCGGCAGCCTGGATAAAGAGAGCGTAACCATCACAATCGGGGAAAATCCGAACTCGCACAGTGTGGCGCAGACGCTGAAAGAAAACCATATTATCAAATACCCCTGGCTGTTTGAGCTGATGTCAAACATTAAAGGCGCAGACGGCAAATACTACTCCGACGAATTTGAAATCCACAAGGGCAGCGGCTACAATTTGCTGATTAACGGACTGACATACGCAGACCGCTACCGTACGACGGATATCACCATCCCAGAGGGCTCCACCCTCAAAGAGATTACGAATATTGTGGCCGAAACCGGCTACATAACGGCGGAGGACTTTACCGCCGCGCTGAACGAGAGCTACGACTACGACTTTTTGCAGAATATTGACCGGGAGAATCCGCTGGAGGGGTATCTGTTCCCGGATACGTACAACATCTCCAACCAGATGAGCGGGAGCGATATCGTCAAGCTCATGCTCGACCGTTTTGAGCAGATTTTCACCGACGAGTACCGGGCCGCAGCACAGAAGGCGGGCTACGATATGGACGAGATTGTGACGCTTGCATCCATCATCGAGGCGGAGGCCGGCTCGGACGCGGATAGGCCGCTGGTGTCGAGCGTGTTCCACAACCGGCTGGATTCCACGACGTATCCATATCTGGAGTCGTGCGCGACCGTGCAGTACATCTTGGGCGAGCGCAAGCCAATCCTGTCGAACAGCGACATCCAGATTGATTCGCCCTACAATACCTACATCAACAAAGGGCTTCCCATCGGGCCGATTTGCAGCCCGGGCAAAGCCTCGATTGAGGCGGCGCTCTATCCAGCTGACACGGACTACTATTTCTTCCAGTCCGACGCGGACGGAAAGATTTACTATTCGGAAACATATAGCGAGCACGAGCAGATTATGAACGAAATCCAGCCCTGACCGGCTGGGAAAGGAGCGGCATATGCCGGACGAGCAAAATATCACGCATGACTATATCATTGACTTTATCCGCGCGTCCCTGCCGCCGAGCGAGCCGCGCCTGTTAAAGCTGGAACGCTACGCGCACGAGCACGGCATCCCCATTGTACAAAAAGAGGTTGCCAGCTTTTTGCAGGTGCTGTGCCGGATTCATAAGCCTGTGCGCGTGCTGGAAATCGGCACGGCGATCGGCTATTCTTCCCTGCTGATGCTGGGCAGCCTGCCGCGCGGGGCGCAGATTACGACGATTGAGCGCGACGAGCGCATGGCGCAGATTGCCCGGGAAAACATCGCGCAGTTTGGGTGCAGCGAGCAGATTGACGTGCTGAGTGCGGACGCGGACGTTTTGCTGGAGGCGCTTGACGGCCCGTACGACATGATTTTTATGGACGGCGCAAAGGCGCACTATATCTACTTTTTGCCGCATTGTATCCGCCTGTTGCGGCCGGGTGGCGTACTCGTGACCGACAACATCCTGTACGGTGGTATGGTCGCCAGCCGGGAGCTGCTTGTCCGGCGGAAAATTACGATTGTGAAGCGGCTCAAAAAGTATATTGCCGCGCTGTGCAGCGACACGCGGCTGGAAACGTCGCTTTTATCGATTGGCGACGGCGTTGCCGTATCGTATAAAAAGGCAGAGGAATAAATGAGGTGTTTGTTTGAATACAATTGAACTTTTGGCGCCTGCGGGCGACTTGACAAAACTGAAAATGGCGATTCTGTACGGGGCGGACGCGGTCTACATCGGCGGCGAGGCGTTCGGCCTGCGCACCGCGTCGAAAAACTTTTCCCTTCCCCAGATGGAGGAGGGGATTCGTTTTGCGCATGAGCGCGGGAAAAAGGTCTACCTGACAACGAATATCATCCCGCACAATGCGGACTTAGAGGGGTTTTGCGCGTATCTCGACGCGGTTGTGTCGCTCGGGATTGACGCGGTGATTGTCGCCGACCTGGGGCTGTTCACGCTGATTCATGAGCGGCACCCGGATTTGCATATCCATATTTCCACACAGGCCAACAATACGAATTATCTGAGCGCAAAGGCGTGGTATAACATGGGCGCGCAGCGTGTCGTGCTCGCGCGCGAGCTGAGCCTGGCGGAAATCCGGCAAATCCGGGACAATACCCCGTCCGAGCTGGAGATCGAGGCGTTCGTGCACGGCGCCATGTGTATCTCCTACTCCGGACGGTGCCTGCTGAGCAACTACCTGACCGGACGCGACGCAAACAAGGGCGAATGCGCCCAGCCGTGCCGCTGGAACTATGCACTCGTGGAGGAGAAGCGTCCAGGCGAGTATATCCATATCGGAGAGGACGAACAGGGGAGCTTCTTTTTCAACTCCAAAGATTTGTGCATGATCGACCATATTCCGGAGTTAGTGCAGAGCGGCATTACAAGCTTCAAGATCGAAGGCCGCGTCAAGAGCGAATACTACGTCGCTACGGTGGTAAAGGCCTACCGGGAGGAGATTGACCGCTACTTATCAGACCCGGCGCACTACCAGTTCAATCCGGAAAACTTGAATGAAGTGCTCAAGGTCAGCCACCGCCCCTATACGCACGGCTTCTATTTCGGGAAAACGGACGCAAACGCGCAGGTCTATGAGACGAGCTCGTACATCCGCGACTATGACATTGTCGGCTTTGTGACAGCGTATGACGAAACGACGGGTATTGCCACCGTGGAGCAGCGCAACAAGTTCTCCGTCGGGGACACCGTGGAGGTCATCCAGCCTGGAAAACCGTACTTTTCACAAAAGGTAACGTGGCTCAAAAACGAGGCCAGCGAGGCGATTACCAGTACGCCGCACGCACAGATGGTATTTACCATGCCGCTCGACAAGCCCGCCGCGCCGAATGCCATGCTGCGCAAGGGCGCGCTCGTGAGCGGAAAATAAATGATATAAAATTGTATAAATGAGGTGGCTAAATTGGGAGAGCTTTTGCTGGAAAAGAGGATTCCAAAAGACGATAGTTATGACGTTTTTGTGGCCGGGGGCGGCCCGGCAGGCTGTGCAGCGGCGGCACAGGCAGCGCGCGGCGGCGCAAAGGTGCTGCTGGTTGAGGCGACGGGAAGCCTCGGCGGTATGGGCACCATGGGAATGGTGCCGGCGTGGTGCCCGATGACGGACGGCGTACGGGTCATCTATGCCGGGATTGCAGAGGAGGTCTACGACCGTGCATGCGAGCTGTACCCGCACGAAATCCACGGCAAGGACTGGACCCCCATTGAGCCGGAGGGGCTCAAGCGCACTTACGACGAGCTGATGGAAAGCGCAGGCGTGGACGTGCTGTTCTGTACCACACTTGCCGGTGTTGAGGCGGAAAACGGTCACGTCCAGGCGGTCATTGTATCGAACAAATCCGGTCTCAGCGCATATTCTGCCAAGACGTACATCGACGCGACGGGCGACGGCGACCTTGCCGCATGGGCGGGCGCAGAGTATAAGTTCGGCGACAATGAAACGCAGGAAACCCAACTGGCGACACATTGCTTTTCCATTGCCAATGTAGATGAAAAAGCGTACTTAGATGCTCCAAGCATGCACTTTGACCACAACCCGAACAGTCCCATCAAGCAATGGGCGGAGGGGGACGAATACCTGCATATCGTCGACAAGCACTTCTGCCAGAACCTGACGACAAGGGGCACGGTCGGCTTTAATGCAAATCATGTCTACGACGTGGACGCGACGAATCCCGCGTCGGTATCGGCGGCATTTTTTGAAGGGCGCAAGATTGCCTGGTCAATCGCGGACGCGCTTCGGAAGTATGTCCCAGCCTTCCGCGCGTCGTATATCGGCGAGACCGCGCCGCTTATGGGCATCCGGGAGTCGCGGCGCATCATGGGCGACTACGAGCTCAACGCAGAGGACTACTACGCGCGCCGCAATTTCGATGACGAGATCAGCCGCTGCTGCTACTATATCGACATCCATACGAAAAAGGGCAGCAAGGGCGAGATTCCGCGTGAGGAAAGTCAGCGGCGCGAGGCCCGCTACCAGGCGGGCGAGTCGTACGGCGTGCCATACCGCTGCCTGACACCAAAGGGGCTTGACAATGTGTTGGTCGCAGGCAGATGTATCAGCTGCGACCGCTCCATCCTCGCGAGTGTAAGGATTATGCCCGCGTGTCTCACGACTGGGCAGGCGGCCGGCGCGGCGGCAGTGCTTGCAAACGGCGGCGACGTACATAAGGTCGATACCGACGCGCTGCGCGCCGTGCTGCGTGAGGCGGGCGCATATTTTAAATAATCCAATCAATAAAACGCGCCGGATGTTCTATCCGGCGCGTTATTGTTATCCCTGCTGCTTCTGCGGAGGCTTTTTGCATATTTTTATGGTGTATTCGATGTAGTCGTCACTCGTAATCTCACGCATGGAGGCGTCCATCCCCGCGTCGCGAATCATCTTGATGGATTGCTTAATTGTGTTGACAATAATGCGCACGTTGCTGTGCCCGACGAAGAAATTTTTCTTGCGCGGCTTAGCGGGCGCGTTTTCTTTTTCGATTGCCGCCTCGATGAGTCGTTCCGTCTGCGCGACGTTGAGCCCCTGCTCACACACCTGCTTCAAAATGCTGAGCTGTGCCTGCTCGTCGTCGAGCTTCAAAAGCGCGCGGGCGTGCCGCTCAGTGAGGTTGTTATCCGCCAAAATTTTCTTTACCAGAGGCCCGAGCTTTAAAATACGAAGCTTGTTGGCAATCGTGGACTGGTTCTTTCCGACCTTTGCTGCGACCTCCTCCTGCGTGAGATGGTGCTGGTTGATCAAGTGCGCATAGCCCTGTGCCTCCTCCATGTAGGAGAGGTCCTCGCGCTGGAGATTCTCCAGCAAAGCGACGAGCGCAGAATCGCTTTCGTCAAAGTCGGTCACAATGACCGGCACTGTTTCCAGCCCCGCCAGCTTGGACGCACGCAACCGCCGCTCCCCTGCCACCAGCTCATAAATCGACGACGTCTGCCGCCGCACGCTGATAGGCTGGAGCACGCCGTAGCTCTTGATTGACTCGGCGAGCTCCTCGAGCGCCTTCTGGTCAAAGTGTCGCCGCGGCTGGTAGGGGTTGGGGCGGATTGCATCAACCGGCAGGTACATCACCGGCTTTGCTTTTGGCGCGTTCATGGTAATCTGAATGGGTAAATTCAACATAGTATCCTCCTTGTTTGGTCAAACCGTGGTCTATCGTATCCTGTAAACAGAAAAAAACCGTAATTCAAGCTTTCTGCACATAACAGCAGGTCAAACATTTTGCCTTCCTTTGCCCTGCGAGATTATTATACCATATTTTGGTATAATGTGAAGAAAAATTGATTTACGGTTTTTTCGGTTTTTACTGCATTTTTGACAAACTAAAGAGGTTTTTGCGCCGCTTTATTGCCGCTTCTGGGGTATTTCGGCGGCGTATGGCCGATTTTGTCGACCAATACGACCGCATGCTTCAGCTCCGCGTCGGCGATATCTGCCAATTTTATACACGCATTTCCACCGCCCAGCACGTCGATGGCATTTTTCGCGCCGGACAGCTCCTGTGCGGCGGCAGGTCCCTTCAGTGCGGCGAACGTACCGCCAAGGCGCACGAGCGGCAGGCAGTATTCACTCAGCGTCGCCAGATTCGCCACCGCGCGCGACACCGCCACGTCGTACTGTTCCCTATACTCTTCCTTTTTCCCAAGCTCCTCTGCCCGGGCATGGAGGCAGTTTACCTGCGTCAGCCCAAGCGTATCCGCGCACATACGAAGAAACGTGACCCGTTTCCCCAGCGCGTCGACGAGCGTCAGGTCGATATCCGGCCGCACAAGCTTGAGCGGAAGGCCCGGGAAGCCCGCGCCCGTCCCAACGTCCACCACGCGCGCACCGCGTGGAAGGTCGTACAGTCCGAGCAGCGCCACGCTGTCCAAAAAGTGCTTCACCGCAACCTCCTCCGGCGCGGTAATCGCCGTCAGGTTCACCTGTTTGTTGTAGGAAATCAGCAATTCATAATACGTCCGGAACTGCCCAATCACCGCCTCGCCGCCATCAAGCCCGAGCCGCCGTAGCCCCTCCTGTAAAATTCGTTCCATAACCGCTCCTTATTTTGCGTTCAGCTCCGCCGCCTTCACGGTATTTTTCATCAAAATGGCGCGCGTCATCGGCCCGACGCCGCCCGGCACCGGTGTAATGTACGACGCCTTCTTCTCTGCGCCGGAAAACTCCACGTCCCCGACGAGCTTGCCCGCGCTGTTACGGTTCATGCCGACATCGATGACGACTGCGCCTTCTTTAATCATATCGCCTGTGATAAACTCTCCCTTGCCAATGGCAACGACGAGGATATCGGCGCGGAGCGTCACTTCTTTTAAATCTTTCGTACGCGAGTGGCACACCGTCACCGTGCCGTTCTGGTGCAGCAGAAGCATGGCCTGCGGCTTTCCGACAATGTTACTGCGTCCAACTACGACGCACTCCTTCCCCGTCACATCAATCTCATACTCCTTGAGCAGTTCCATCACGCCGGCGGGCGTACACGGCAAAAAGTCGTAGTCCCCAATCATAATCCGGCCTACGTTTGCCGGGTGGAACGCGTCTACGTCCTTATTCGGCGCAATTGTATTGATGATTGCCTTTTCGTCGAGATGCTTCGGAAGCGGAAGCTGGACTAAAATGCCCGACACCGTATCGTCCGCGTTGAGCTTCTCCACCAGCGCGAGCAGCTCCTCCTGCGTCGTCGCCTCCGGGAGCGCATACTCGCGCGACTCGATTCCCACCTCACCACAGTCGCGGATTTTTCCAGCTACGTAGACCTTGCTCGCCGGGTCCTCGCCCACGATTACAACCGCGAGGCACGGCGTAATCCCCTTCGCTTTAAGCGCGTCCGCCGCCTCTTTTTGCTGCTGCTTTACCTTTACCGCCAATGCCTTTCCGTCCATAATTACTGCCATGTTTATTCCCTCCATTGTTCTTGTTCGGATTTGTTTTCTTTGTCCTGTTTCCGTCCCGGCCGCCCGGTCGGTTTCTTCCACGGACCGGGTTACCGCCGCGCTCCCCCTCCGGCGGGACGAGGCAATGCGCCCCATACCCAATCAGGTCAGTGCGCCCGGCCTTACGCAGCGCCTCACGCACCAGCGCGTGGTTCTTTCTATCCCGGAACTGTAACAGCGCGCGCTGCATGGCCTTTTCCCGTGGGTCACGCGCTACGTAGACCTCCTTGCCCGTGTACGGGTCAATCCCCGTATAAAACATCGCGGTCGAGATTGTCCCCGGCGTAGGGTAAAAGTCCTGCACCTGCCGCGGGTTCAGGCCGTTTTGCTTCAAAAACAGCGCAAGCTCAATCGCGTCTGAGAGCGTCGAGCCAGGGTGCGAGCTCATCAAATATGGGACAAGGTACTGCTCCTTGCCGATTTCTTTGTTGATTTTTGCAAACTTTTCCGCAAACCGCCGGTACACGTCGCCCGCCGGCTTGCCCATATAGCGCAGAACATTGGCCGACACATGCTCCGGCGCGACCTTGAGCTGGCCGCTCACGTGGTGCTCGCACAGCTCGTAAAAGAACGTATCGTCCTTGTCCGCCATGATGTAGTCATAGCGCAGGCCGGAGCGCACAAAGACCTTTTTCACCCGGTCGAGCGCGCGCAGCTTGCGCAGAAGCGCCAAATAGTCGCTGTGGTCCGCTTTTAACTGCTTGCACGGCGTCGGGAACAGGCACTGCCTGTTTTTGCACGCGCCGGACTTGAGCTGTTTGTCGCACGCCGGTGCGCGGAAGTCCGCCGTCGGGCCGCCCACATCGTGAATATATCCTTTAAAGTCCGGCTCCCACGTAATCTTTTCCGCCTCACGCAGAATGGATTCATGGCTGCGGGACTGCACAATCCGCCCCTGATGGAACGTCAGCGCGCAGAAGTTGCACGCGCCGTAGCATCCGCGGCAGCTCGTGAGCGAAAACTTCACCTCACTGATTGCCGGTATGCCGCCCGCCGCCTCATACATCGGGTGGTACGTGCGCATATACGGCAGCGCATACACCGCGTCAAGCTCCTTTGTTGTAAGCGGCAGCATGGGTGGGTTCTGCACCAGCAGCTTATCGTGGTGCGGCTGAATCAGGCGCTTGCCCCGGACGGGGTCCTGCTCCTCATACTCCACGCGGCAGGCGTTGGCATAGGCGCGCTTGTCCGTTTTCACCTGCTCAAAGCTTTCGAGCATAACGCCGTCTATGGCCTCACTTTTATCTGCGATATAACACGTTCCTGCGACAAAGCGGATTTTCCGTACCGGGATACCCTTTTCAAGCGCGTCGGCAATGGCGGTAATCTGCTTTTCCCCCATGCCGTAAATCAGCAAATCCGCACGGCTGTCAAGCAGAATGCTTCGCCGCACGTGATTGTCCCAGTAGTCATAGTGTGCAAACCGGCGCAGGCTCGCCTCAATCCCGCCAATAATAAGCGGAATGTCGCCGAACGCCTCGCGGATACGGTTGCAGTAGACAATCACCGCCCGGTCGGGGCGATGTCCCGCCTCGCCGCCCGGCGAATACATGTCCTCCGAGCGCGGCTTTTTCGCCGCGGTGTAGTGCGCTACCATAGAATCAAGGTTGCCCGACGTGACCAGCACGCCGAGCCGCGGCCGGCCGAACCGTTTAAAATCTTCGACGCTCTTCCACGACGGCTGCGGCAGCATGGCGACCGTATATCCCGCCTTTTCTAACACACGCGAAATAATCGCGTGTCCAAAGCTCGGATGGTCGACGTATGCATCGCCCGTCACATATAGAAAATCCGGCGCGCCCCAGCCGCGTTGGCGCATATCCGAAACGCTCACCGGCAAAAAGTCGTTCATTTCCACTCCACCTCATTTTAGGGTATGTCCCGCTTATCTCGCCTCGTAGTCGTACACCTTTCCGTCGCTGCACCGAATCAGCCATACCGGCATTGCTGTCGCGTTTTTATGGTAGGTGTCCTTTGCCTTTGTCATGTATCCCAAATCAATCTGTTCAATCTGGGACGAACCGTTTTGTAGGCGTTCCTCGCTGCGTGTAAAGTCCAGCAGCACGCTGACAATCGACTTGACGCGCGTCGATTCATTGGTCAAAATGTCCTGGCTGTCCGACGGTACGAACCAGCTCCCGGTAAACGAGCGTATCCCCTCCGGCGAAACGCAGACGTAAAAGTACGAATCGAACAGCACATACTGGTCAATTTTCTGCGTCACTGTGACAATATACGACCTGTCGCCCTGCTCTGCGGCGCTTGCCTGCGCGCGCTCCATGTCAAAGCCGTAGGCGCGCAGCTTCTCGAGTGCGCTGTTCTGCGCTTTCCGTTTGTTTAATCCATCAATCGGCTCCTGTGGCTGGCTGTCGGCATAGTAAATGATATCGCCCTCGAACCAGAGCCGCCTGCTGCCGCTCGTATACTCCGGCTTGTCCGCGGCCTTTTGCACGTTCTCCCCCAACACAAGCGCGGCAAGCGTGTCGTAGTCGGACAGGCTGTTTGTCACGTCAATCGGGCCAAGATTGGGGAGCTTGTCCGGAATAACATCTTCCCCGACCGTAATCCCGCTGGTTTGCAGGATATGCACCGTATCCGCAATCGTATCCTTATCTATTGTGGAGGCCTGTAAATTAGTCCTGAAAATCGTAATGATTAAAAACAGGTTTACACCGATAAAAAGCACGATCAGCCAGTTTTTCGCTCTGGACCAGTTCATACAGCCGCCTCCTCTCCTCTGCTTTTGTTTCTCCTTTTATTTTGCCGTATCCGGGCAAAAAAATCAAGAGGTTTTCCGCTAAAACGCCGGAAAACCTCCGTCTTTTTCATTTTCCCTACCGAATCAGGCTAAATACAATACAAATCAGCCCGACGATTCCACAGTAAATGGAGAAAATATAAAACCGGTTTTTATTAAGCAGATTAATCAAAAACTTAATGGCAAGAATACCGGACACCGCCGCAGCGATGAACCCAACTGCCAGCGGCAGCACATCAATTGCAAAGCCGCCGTCCTTAATCAGCCCTACGCCCTCCAGCACAGCCGCGCCCAGAATGGCCGGCAGTGACATCAGGAAGGAAAACTTGATCGCAAATTCCTTTTTATAGCCAACCGCACGCGCAGCCGTAATCGTCGACCCGCTCCGCGAGAGGCCCGGCATCAGCGCGCACGCCTGCGCCAGACCGACAATCAGGCTGCTCCGGTACTTTGCGTTCGCCGCGTCAAAACGGTTAATGTTGCATTTGTCGACCACATACATCAGCGTTGCCGTCACCAGCAGCATAAAGCCAACAACCAGCAGGTTCGACAGCATTGCGTCGAGGTTGAACATCTTAAAGATCAGCCCGACAACGACTGCCGGTATCGTCGCAATAATCAGCATAATCAGCATCCTGCGGTACGGCCGGTTCCAGTTCCCCTTACCGCGGAAAATATCCCCAATCATAAGGAAAAACTCCTTAATCAGCTCAATGATATCCTTGTAGTATATGAAACATACCGATAAAAAGGTTGCGACGTGCAACAGAACGGAAAACGCATTTCCATCCTCAATCTGCAAATTCAATATCTCGCCGAAAATAACGAGATGGCCCGAGCTTGAAACAGGCAGAAACTCCGTCAATCCCTGTACTAGCCCCATAATCAATGCTTCCCATACGCCCATAATAACTGTGACCCTCCGTCAGGTTTTATTTACGATTCAATATCCCCGATTTCAAACTCGAAATCGTCCTCCTCATCGTCTTCCTCTTCTTCCGTTTCCTCGTCCGGAATATAAATGTCTTCCTCATCATCCTCGCCGTCTTCGTCCCATGCTTCGCTCTCCGGCTCCTCCCCGTCTGCCTCCGCAAGCCCGGACGGGCGGCTGTCTATTTTCATGTCTATGTCGGCAAGCCGCCCGATATACGCCTCCAGCGTTTCTTTTGCTTCCGCGCGTATCTGCTGCAAATGCTCCTGCTCGCCGCGCACCTCGGCGCGCAGCTTTTCCAGCTCCACCTCAAGGTCGCTGCGCAGGCGCGCCGCCTCCACCTTCGCGTCTGCGACAATTTTTTCCGCTTCCTGCTTGGCGTCTAAAAGCGCGTCCGCTATGTAAGTGCGCTCCTTTTCGAGTGCGGCAACCTTGCTGTCAAGTGCGTTCTTCTTTGCCTCCAAGGCCTTGTTCTTTTCCTCCAAAGCGGCGGCCTGCGCCTCAAACTGCTTTTTCTTTTTATCAAACTCATGCGCTGTATCCATGATATAGGCATTGACATCCTTTTTTCGATATCCAAACAGGGCACCCTTAAATTTTTTTCCTGTTTCCAAAACACGCACCTCCCCTGTGCTAACCGTGTGCTTAATCCGTTAGATTAAATTCTACATATCCTTTGCTTTTTCCTGCTTTTGCAAGACATTTTATGCTGCCGCCGCCCGCAAAAATCAAATCCTCTCATGAAATAAACGAAATTGACGGAAAAAACACTTCTCCTTTTTTCTTTCTTTATACATAATTTCCCTTGACATTCTTGCAGTTTGGTGGTATGATTCTTTATGTGACATACAAATGTGCGTCACAGAAGGACACGAGGTGAGGGTTTATGACACAGAAGCCGTCCTATCTCTTAGTGGACACCGCCGTGCTGCCCGACATCTTTCCAAAGGTCGTGGAGGCGAAGCGGCTTTTAAAAACAGGCAAATGTAAAACGGCGAGTGAGGCCGCAGAACGGCTCAAAATCAGCCGTTCTGCCTTTTATAAATACAAAGACTGTGTATTCCCATTTGAGGAAATGGGAAAAGACCGGATTATTACCATATTTTTTGAACTGCTCGACGAGCCGGGCGTCCTGTCGCAAGTGCTCAAAACGCTTGCCGCAGCGCAGGCCAGCGTGCTCACCATCAACCAAAACATTCCGGTCAACCAGTCGGCGAGCAGCACCATTTCAATCCGCACCGAGGGCATGAACAAGACCATGGAGGCGCTGCTCAAAAAGCTCAAAACGATTGACGGTGTAAAGCGGATTGAAATTATTGCGGGCGAGTAGCCGCAGTACAGGCAGAAACAACAGGCAGTTAAGAAGTTTGATATAGGAGGCGGAATTATGATTCAGATTGCAATATTGGGGTACGGAACCGTAGGGTCCGGTGTTTATGAGATCGCAGAAAAGAATGCGAAAAGCATCAAGCGCAAGTCCGGGAAGGAAGTTGTGGTAAAGCGGATCCTCGACCTGCGGGAGTTTGACGACCATCCGCATAAGGAGCTTTTCACCAAGGACTTTGACGATATTTTAAACGATTCCGATATCAGCATTATCGTGGAAACAATCGGCGGGCTTGAGCCGGCATACCGGTTCACCAAATCTGCGCTGCTGGCCGGCAAGAGCGTTGTCACGAGCAATAAGGAGCTTGTCGCGACGCATGGGACAGAGCTTCTGCGCATTGCGCGCGAGCAGAACGTCAACTATCTGTTCGAGGCGAGCGTGGGCGGCGGTATCCCGATTATCCGCCCGCTCAACGGCTGTCTGGCCGCAAACGAGATTACGGAGATTTTCGGCATACTCAACGGCACGACGAACTATATTTTAACCAAGATGATTAAAGACGGCGAAAGCTTTGCCGACGCGCTGCGGCAGGCACAGGAGAAGGGCTATGCGGAGCGTAACCCGGAGGCCGATGTAGAGGGGCACGACGCGTGCCGGAAAATCTGCATCCTTGCCTCGCTGGCATTTGGCAAGGCGGTTGACGCGGATAAAATCCACACCGAAGGCATCACCAACATCACGAGCGAGGACGTACGCGAGGCGGAGGGCCTCGGCTACGTAATCAAGCTGATTGGCTATACAAAGAAAACTGAGGACGGCAGGGCAATCTGCCGCGTGTCGCCCATGCTCGTTCCGGAGGATAATCCGCTCTCCGGCGTGGAGGATGTATTCAACGCGATTATGGTGCGCGGCGACTCAATCGGCGACGTGATGTTCTATGGGCGCGGCGCGGGCAAGCTCCCGACGGCGAGCGCAGTTGTTGCCGACGTAATTGACATTGTAAAGGGTGCGGACAACAAGAACTTTATCTGGGATGAAGCGCCGGAAGGGTATATGGCTTGCTACAAAGAGGCGGTCGTTTCTCTGTTTGTGCGCGCAAAGGGCGTGACAAAGGACGACGTAATAAACGTGTTTGGCAGCGAAACCGAGTTTGCACACTCCGACGAGCTGTGCTTCATTACGCCGCCAGCGCAGGAAAAGGAGCTCGACAAAAAGCTCGAAACTCTGGGCGGCGAGATTATCAGCCGTATCCGCGTCATGCAGGAGGAAGAATAGGAAGCCTTTATGCAAGGGTAAGTAAATTAAAATAAATCGTACAAGCGCCTGCACAGCAGGCCCAAAGGAGGATTTGGCAGTGAGTTTAGTCGTACAGAAATTCGGCGGAAGCTCCGTGGCGAATGCCGAGCGGGTTTTCAACGTCGCACGCACGATTACAGATACATATAAAGCAGGCAACGACGTGGTTGTTGTCGTATCTGCGCAGGGCGACACGACCGACGATTTGATTGAAAAGGCAAAAGAAATTAACAAAAAACCGTCCAAACGCGAGATGGATATGCTGCTCTCGACCGGGGAACAGATTTCGATTTCTCTGCTCGCCATGGCAATTGAGGCGCTGGGCTTTCCAGTGATTTCGCTAACCGGGTGGCAGGCTGGGATGAAGACGAACCCCAACTACGGGACGGCGCGGCTCTTGAAAATTGACACCGACCGGCTCCACTCGGAGCTTGCAAAAAACAACATCGTCGTTGTGGCGGGCTTCCAAGGTATTAACAAATACGACGACATTACAACGCTTGGGCGCGGCGGGTCCGATACGTCTGCGGTTGCGCTCGCGGCGGCGCTCAACGCTGATGTATGCGAGATTTACACCGATGTGGACGGCGTGTATACGGCGGACCCGCGCATTGTGAAGGACGCCAAGAAGCTCGACGAGATTTCCTACGATGAAATGCTCGAGCTGGCAAGCCTGGGCGCAAACGTGCTCAACAACCGTTCGGTCGAAATGGCGAAAAAATACAACGTAAAGCTGATGGTGCTCTCGAGCCTGCACAAAGTGCCCGGGACAATTGTGAAGGAGGTTAATGACGTGGAAAAAATGTTAGTGCGCGGCGTTACGCGCGACAATGATACGGCGAGAATTTCCCTCATTGAGGTGGACGATACGCCGGGTAAGGCGTTTACGGTATTCTCCCTGCTGGCGAAGAAAAACATCAACGTGGATTTGATTATCCAGTCTATTGGCCGTCACGGCACAAAGGATATCAGCTTTACGGTCGCTTCGTCACATCTCGACGACGCGCTTGCCATCATCAAAGAGAACAATGCGGCTATCGGTGCGCGCGATATCCAATATAATGACGACGTGTCGAAGGTTTCCATCGTCGGCGCAGGCATGGTGACAAACCCGGGCGTTGCGTCCGGCATGTTTGAGGCGCTGTTTAAGGCGCACATCAACATCCACATGATTGCGACGAGCGAGATCAAGGTTTCTGTCCTGATTGACCGCAAGGATGCAGAGCGTGCCGTTGTGGCAATCCACGACCAGTTTGGCATGGCCAACTAAGGCGGACACTTCTATTTTGATACACACGGACAGCCCCGGCGCTTTGGTATGCGCCGGGCTGTGATTTTATAGCATGGCCGAATGGTCATGCGGCAATAAAGGAGAAACCAATGAAGCAACATACCACCGAACCACGCGAGGATATTTTGGAAGGCCGCAACCCCGTTTTTGAGGCGCTCAAAAGCGGGCGGCAGATTGACAAAATTGTGATTGCAAAGGGCGAGAGCCGCGGCGCAGTCACGCGCATTCTCGCGCTCGCAAAAGAGAAGCATATCCCCGTCAGCGAGGCCGAGCGCGCCAAGCTCGACGCGATCAGCCAGACCGGCGCGCACCAGGGCATTATCGCCTACGTCGCGGCGGCGACCTATTGCAGTGTGGAGGAAATGCTTGCCGAAGCGCGCGAAAAGGGCGAGGCCCCGCTCCTTGTCCTGTGCGACTCGTTAAACGACGCGCACAACCTCGGCTCCATCCTGCGTACCGCACACTGCTGCGGCGCGCACGGCGTCATCATCCCCAAGCATCGCAGTGTCGGCCTTTCCGCCGTGGCGGCAAAGGCGTCCGCCGGCGCAGTCGAATACATCAAGGTGGCAAAGGTCACGAACCTTGCACGCTGTATCGACGAGCTGAAGCGGGAGGGGCTTTGGGTCTGCGGCACAGATGCTGCGGGCGAGCAGGACCTTTTCCATGCGGATTTGACCGGCCCGCTCGCCATTGTGATTGGCTCGGAGGGCGAAGGCATGAGCCGGCTCGTACGCGAGAAGTGCGACTTTCTGGTGCGGATTCCCATGAAGGGCAAAATCAACAGCCTGAATGCCTCCGTCGCGGCGGGCGTGCTGCTCTACGAGGCCGTGCGGCAGAGAGGTGTATAAATTTAATATTTATAAATCGAAACCCCAACGAAGTTATTCTTGCGTTGGGTTTTGTTTTTTCTAAACAAATTAATTTGTACAAAGCCTACGGCGTGATACTTTTGCATGGCGGACAAAGTCCGCCTTTTAAAGTATCCAAAACATGGGGGACCTCCCCATTGCCCGCCACGCGGGCAGTTCACCCCCTTCAAACGACCGCTGCGCGGGCTAAACCCCCGCCATTTATTTAACTAATCTAACGATTCAAACTCTTTTGCCTTAAAAAAATAATAAACCGAAACATCAAATCCCGAACATATTTTTAATATTGTGGAGAACCGTATTTTTCTTTCCGACGGTGCCCTTAAAATCTCTTTTAACGTACGTTCTGAAACGCCAGACCGCTCTGCAAGAGCACACAAGGACAATTTCTTTTCCTTACAAAGTTGTTTAATGCGAAATGCTACAGCCTCATTTAGTGTCATTTCCTTCCCTCCCCTTGTCTTCATTATAAAGCCAAATTTGATATTTGCCTATACTCTATAAAATGACCATAGTTTAGGAAGGGAATAAAAAAGGCGGCATAAGCCGCCTTTAAATCTCTTCTGCAATTCTGCGCGCCATCTCGCGGCAGCCAACCACCGTTTCGCCCTCCACGGCGCTATTTGCCGTGGCGCTATTTGCCGTAGCAATATCCGCCGTGCGCACGCCCTGCTCCAGCACGCGCCGCACCGCCGCCTCGACCGCGTCGGCCTCCTTCGTAAGCCCAAGCGAGAGCCGCAAAAGCATCGCCGCCGACAGAATCGCCGCGCACGGGTTTGCCGCATCGCATCCTGCAAGGTCGGGCGCGCTGCCGTGAATCGGCTCGTACAGGCCGGGGCCGCTTTCCGAAAGCGACGCGCTCGCCAGCATCCCGATCGAGCCGGTGACCGCACCGGCCAGGTCGGACAAAATGTCGCCGAACATGTTCGCCGTTACGATTACGTCGAACTGTGCCGGATTAAGTGCGAGCTGCATGGCCGCATTGTCGACGTACATATGGGTGAGCGTCACGTCCGGGTAGTCCGCCGCCACCTCACTTACAACCTTGCGCCACAGCTTGGAGGAAGCGAGCACGTTCGCCTTGTCGACGGATACGACGCGCCTGCCGCGCAGCATCGCCACGTCGAACGCTTTGCGCGCGATACGCTCAATTTCGCCGCGGCTGTACGCCTCGGTGTCATAGGCGCGTGTGTCGTCGCCGCCGCGCTCGCCAAAGTAAATGCCGCCTGTCAGCTCGCGTACCACCATGATGTCCACGCCGCGGCGCAGAATCTTGCACTTGAGCGGCGACGCCTTCACCAAACTGTCGTATACCACCGCCGGGCGCAGGTTCGCATACAGGCCAAGCGCCTTCCTTATGGCGAGGAGTCCCGCCTCCGGGCGGAGTTCCGGCGCGGCGGTATCCCACTTCGGCCCGCCGACTGCGCCGAGCAGCACGCCGTCCGCCGCGCGGCAAGTATCAACCGTTTCCTGCGGAAGGGGAACCCCCGCCGCGTCAAGCGCCGCGCCGCCCATCAGTGCGTCCCGGTATTCAAACGTGTGGCCGAACTTCTTCGCCACCGCGTCGAGCACCTTGCACGCGCCGTCGATAATTTCCGGCCCAATGCCGTCGCCGCGAATCACCGCAATCGTATATTTCATCGGTTCCGCCTCCTCACTTCGTTTTTGTATAATTCACCAGCCCGCCGCACCGGATGATGTTCTGCATAAATTCCGGGAAGGGCGCGGCCTGGTATGTTTCGTTTTTCGTCCGGTTCGTGATTACGCCCGTGTCGAGGTCGACCTGCACCTCGTCGCCCTCTGCAATGCCGTCCGCCGCCGCGGCACACTCCAAAATAGGCAGGCCGATGTTGATTGCATTGCGGAAGAAAATCCGCGCAAAGCTCTTGGCAATCACGCAGCTCATCCCCGCCGCCCGAATCGCAATCGGCGCATGCTCGCGCGAGCTGCCGCACCCAAAGTTCGCGCCGCCGACCATCACATCACCGGGCTTTACCTTGGAGGTAAACGATTTGTCAATGTCCTCCATGCAGTGCTTCGCCAGCTCTGTCGGGTCGGACGTGTTCAGATACCGCGCCGGGATAATCACATCCGTGTCAATGTTGTCGCCGTATTTTATCGCATTTCCGTGTAATACCATGTCTGCTCGCCTCCTTATATCTGCTCCGGCGACGCGATACGTCCCAGAATGCCGCTCGCCGCCGCAACCGCCGGAGAGGCCAGGTACACCTCGCTCGTCACATCGCCCATGCGTCCAACAAAGTTACGGTTCGTCGTCGATACGCACCGTTCGCCCGCCGCGAGCACGCCCATATGCCCGCCGAGGCACGGCCCGCACGTCGGTGTGCTGACCGCACAGCCCGCGTCTACAAAAATCTTCAGGAGTCCTTCCTCCATCGCCTGCAAATAGATTTTCTGTGTCGCCGGAATCACAATCCCGCGCACATTTGGCGCGAACCTGCGTCCCTGCATCACCTTTGCCGCAACGCGCAAGTCGTCGATACGCCCGTTTGTACAGGAGCCGATCACAATCTGGTCGATTCTCACCTTGCCCGCCTCGTCGACCGTCCGCGTATTCGACGGCAGATGCGGAAACGCCACCGTGGGTCGCAGGGCGGCCAAATCGATCTTCACCGTCTGCTTGTATACCGCGTCCTCGTCGGCCTCGTAGACCTTGTACGGCTTCTGCGCATGCTCCTTGACATAGGCCAGCGTCGTGTCGTCGACCGGGAAAATGCCGTTTTTTGCGCCGGCCTCAATGGCCATGTTCGCAATCGTGAAGCGTTCGTCCATGGACAGCATCCCCACGCCGTCGCCCGTAAACTCAAGCGAGCTGTAGCGTGCGCCGTCCACGCCAATCAGGCCGATCAAATGCAGAATCACATCCTTGCCGCTGACCCACGGCCGCAGACGGCCCGTCAGCTCGACCCGGATTGCGTCCGGCACCTTGAACCAGCACTCCCCCGTCGCCATGCCAACCGCCATATCCGTCGAGCCGACTCCGGTCGAAAACGCACCGAGCGCGCCATACGTGCACGTGTGGGAGTCCGCACCAATCACCACGTCGCCGCACACGACAAGCCCCTGCTCCGGCAGGAGTGCGTGCTCAATGCCCATGCACCCTACGTCAAAAAAGTTCTCAATCCCGTTTGCGTTTGAAAATTCACGCACCGCCTTACATTGCTCCGCCGATTTGATGTCCTTGTTCGGCGTAAAGTGGTCCATTACAAGCGCGATCTTTGACCGGTCAAACACTCCGCCGCCGATCCTTTCCAATTCCTTGATCGCCACGGGGGAGGTAATGTCGTTGCCAAGCACGAGGTCGAGCTTTGCGCTGATGAGCTGTCCGCTCTCCACATGCGCCAGTCCCGCCGCGTCCGCCAGAATCTTTTGCGTCATTGTCATCGCCATGCCAATCATCTCCTATCTGTATACGATTCGGTTTTGATAGATTCATTGTACAACAAAAATTTCATTTTGTCTTGCTTTTTGAATAGGATAACAAAAATCGTTCATTATAAAACATTAGAATCAAAGAATTTCATATAACGTAAAAAATATTTTAAAAAATTTTTTGTCCTATGTATAGAACACCTCTGGGCGGGCATACTGATAGTGACCTCACAAAATACATTTTTTATTGACGGCAGGGGACCCACCCCTTATCCCCTGCCGTACCCCCCTTAGGAAACGGGCCTTCGTTTTTGACGAAGGCCCGTTTTCCATGCAAAAACAGAACAGGGCCGCCTTTGCAGCCCTGTTTGATTCATTTATAAGCCTAAATAGCTCCGCACCGCGCCAAGCAGGTAGTTGACCTGGCTCTGTGCCTCGCTGCGCGACTCCGCCGCCGAGCTGAGGTAGAGCTTGATCTTCGGTTCCGTCCCGGACGGGCGAATTGCCACAAAGGTCTTGTCGTCCGCCAGCATAAACTTGAGCACGTCGCTGCTTGGAATATCCTTTATCGGCTCCACGCTGCCGTCGGCGTTAACCTGCTTGCCGGACAAAAAGTCCTGCCTCGTCTTAATCGCCACGCCGCCAAGCTCCGACGGCATATCGCTACGCACATGCGCCATCATATCCGCCATTTTCTGCATGCCGTCCTTGCCGGGCATGACAACCGAAACCGTCTTATCCTCATAATAGCCATATTTCTCATATAGCGCCATCAGCGCATCGTAGAGCGTCATGCCCTTTGCCTGGTATGACGCCGCCATCTCCGCAATCAGCATCACTGTACCAACCGCGTCCTTATCGCGCGCATACGTACCCGGCAGATAGCCGTAGCTCTCCTCATACCCAAGCTCGTACACGTTCGAGCCCGTTTCCTCGAACTGGGCAATCTTTTCCGCAATCCATTTAAAGCCCGTCAGCACATCCACGACCTGCACGCCGTAGTGCGCCGCAATCACGCGTCCAATGTCGGACGTAACGACCGTTGTAATGATGGTCGACTTCGGAGACAGCAGCCCCTTCGCCTGCTTCGACGAGAGGATATACTCGCACAAAAGCGCGCCCGTCTGATTGCCGGTCAGCACGCGGTATTCGCCCTCCGCGTCGCGTACAACTACGCCGACACGGTCCGCGTCCGGGTCTGTCCCAACGATAATTGTCGCGTTCTCCTTCTTCGCCAGCTCGATCGCCATAGCAAACCCCTCCGGGTTCTCTGGGTTGGGGGAAACGACAGTCGGGAACGCCGGGTCCGGCTTTGCCTGGTTCGGCTCGACAATGACATTTTTCACGCCGATACGCTTGAGAATCTCCGTCACCGGGCGCAGACCCGTTCCATGAAACGGCGTATATACGAGTTTAAAGTCATCTGCCACCGAACGGATTACATCGGAATCAATGCTGATTTTCTGCACCGCGTTCAAAAACGCCTCGTCCACTTCTTCGCCAATGCGTGTAAGTAGTGGAGAATTGTCAAGCTCTTCGTCCGATATCAGCTTAATGCCGTCAAACAGGTCAATCTTCTCCAAAAAGCTGGAAATCATATCGCTTCCCTCGGGCGGGAGCTGCGCCCCGTCCGGGCCGTACGCCTTATAACCGTTATACTCCTTCGGATTGTGGCTCGCTGTAATCATAACGCCCGACGCGCTGCCATAATACCGGATTGCAAACGACACCTCCGGCGTCGCATGAATCGTTGTAAACAGGTAAACTCGAATCCCATTTGCAACAAGTACCCGCGCCGTCTCGCGCGCAAACGTGTCGCTGTAGTAGCGGGTGTCATATCCAATTACAACGCCTTTGTCCGCGCCGCCCTTCGCAAGTACATACTGCGCAAGTCCCTGCGTCGCATGGCGCACGGTGTAGAGGTTCATCCGGTTCGTCCCTGCGCCGAGAATGCCGCGCATACCGGCTGTGCCAAAGCCTAAATACCGGTAGAACCGCTCCTCAATCTCCTTTCCGTCCGACGCAATGGCCGCAAGCTCCTGCTTGGACGTTTCGTCCAAAGCGCTGCTCTCCATCCAGTCCTGATATCTTTGCTGTGCTGTTTTTTCCATTTTTAGTGATCCTCTATTCCATATAATATTTTCTATGCTATAAGCTATGCTAAAAGGCTATGCAATGGGCAAGAACCGCCGGAGCTGACATTCCTTTTCCCCGTTCCCCATTTTAACAACAAACAAGGACAGCGTCAATACCAATTTTACGCTTTCGGAGTAGAAACATGGGGATCGGGTGCTCCGGCGACCCCCGCCTAACGATATTACACAATTCGGTATTGCTTAAGTACAGCCTTATTGTAGTATATGCCCCCGCATAAGTCAATTAATAAACTGTGAATAATCTGTAAATCAATTCCTTTTCTACGACGCGGCCATCTCCGCGCGCATCTGCTCAAGGATTTTCTTTTCCAGCCGGGACACCTGCACCTGGCTGATGCCGAGGAATTTTGCGACCTCGCTCTGCGTCTTGTTCTGAAAGTAGCGCAGCACAATAATCTGCCGCTCCCGTGCCTTCAGCTTTCCAATCAGCTCCCGCAGGGCAATCTTGTCAACGATTTCCGTTTCTCCGCCGCCCTTCTGCGCAATCCGGTCGATTGCCGACGCGCCGCCCTCCTCCTCGCTTCCGCCATAGAGCGACTCCGGCGGAACGGCTGCGTCAAGCGCGAGCACGACCTCCTCCGGGCTGCGCCCCAGCATGGAGGCAAGCTCCTCCACGCCCGGCGCGGCGCCAGTCTGTTTTTGCAGCAGTTCCGATACGCTGCGCGCTTTGATGGCAAGCTCCTTAAGCGAACGGCTCACCTTCACCGGGCCGTCGTCGCGCAGAAACCGCTTGATTTCTCCCATAATCATTGGCACCGCATAGGTCGAAAACCGTACGTCGTACGACAGGTCAAATTTATGTATCGCTTTTAATAACCCCATACAGCCAATCTGGAACAGGTCCTCCGCCTCATAGGGGCTGTTTGAGAATTTTTTTACCACGCTGTGGACCAGACCGAGGTTTTTTTCCACCAGCTCGTCCACCGCGCCGGCGTCGCCTTCCGCCGCGCGGCGCAAAAGCGCCTTCTGGTCCCATTGCTTTCCGCCCATAATTTCACCTCATTCCTTCCCGCGCCTTCCGCGCATGAATCGGTCTTTTGTGTAAAATTATTTTTGGCGGACGGTTTTCGTCATTCTTACCTCCGTGCCTTCTCCGACCCGGGTGTTGACGCCAATGCTGTCCATAAAGGTTTCCATGACGGTAAAGCCCATGCCGGAGCGTTCCATCTCCGGGTGGCTCGTGTAGAGCGGCTCCATGGCCTGCTTCACGTCTGCAATGCCACGGCCGCGGTCGCGCACGGCGATTTCAACTGTGGCGCCGTCTATGTTACATTCAATCTCCACCTCGCCGCCGTCCATGTCCTCATAGCCGTGGATGATAGCGTTTGTGACTGCCTCGGAAAGTGCGGTTTTAATATCGCTGATTTCCTCCAGCGTCGGGTCGAGCTGAGCCGCAAAGGCCGCAACCGCAACGCGGGCAAACCCCTCGTTTGCCGACTTTGCATCAAATGTAAGCTTCATATGGTTTTCCATGTTCATGACCTCGCTTTCCTTACAGCTTGGCCAGGGCTTCGGAAACGTCCTTTGCCCAGCCAACGATTTTATATATCCCCGATATGCTGATGAGCCGGTCGAGCTGCGGCGACACGCCTGCGAGCAGCACCTTGCCCCCCACCGGGGCAAGCAGCTTATACCGCCCCATAATCAGCCCAATACCCGAACTGTCCATAAAATGCAGCTTTGTGAAGTCGAAGATAATATTCTGCGCTTTTGTTTTTAAAAATTCATTGTCGATAGCCTGCCGGAGCGCCGCCGCGCTGTGGTGGTCAATTTCGCCGTCCACCGCGGCAACCAGCGTCCGTTTGGCGTTGTAATAGCTTAGTTGCATATGTTCCTGCTCCTCCTTTGTACACAGTCATACGAATCCATAAATATCCAATTCGTTGTTTTCCTGAAATTTCCTGCCGCAAAAGAACACTACTTTTGCCGTTTTTTGGAAGGTGGTCGACATCTTTTTCTTTTCGGTAAAAATTTATGAAAATTTCTTTAACAAATCATAGAATGCTTGACAAATCCTGTATCTGTGCTACAATACTATTAGCACTCTATTATGATGAGTGCTAATAGTATTGTTTGAAAGGATAGGATTGCTGTGGCTGCAAAAGAATTTAAATCCGAGTCGAAACGGCTTCTGGACATGATGATTAACTCCATCTATACGCATAAGGAGATTTTCCTGCGCGAGCTGATTTCAAACGCGAACGACGCGCTCGACAAGCTCTATTACAAGTCGCTCACGGACGAGAATATCGTTTTTGACCGCGACAACTTCTACATCCGCCTCGCGGCGGACAAGGACAAACGCCTCTTGACGATTACCGATACGGGAATCGGCATGGATAAAGACGAGCTGGAGGAAAATCTCGGCACCATTGCAAAGAGCGGCTCGCTGGCGTTTAAAAACGAAAATGACTTAAAAGACGATGTCGATATCATCGGCCAGTTTGGCGTTGGCTTCTACGCGGCGTTCATGGTAGCAGACTGCGTCAGCGTGGTTAGTAAAAAGTTTGGCAGCGACGAGGCGTATTTGTGGCAGTCGCGCGGGGCGGAGGGGTACGACATCCTGCCCGCCACGATGGAGGGCCACGGGACGCAGATTACGCTGAGCATCAAGCCGAACACCGAGGAGGAAAACTACGACGAATTTCTCGACGAGTATCGGCTCCGCGCCATTGTGAAAAAGTATTCCGACTACATCAAATATCCAATTAAAATGCTCGTTACGAAAAGCCGGCTCAAAGAAGGGACCGAGAACGAATACGAGGAGTATACGGAGGATGAAATCCTTAACAGCATGGTCCCGATTTGGAAAAAGAGCAAATCCGAGCTGACGGACGAGGATTACAACAACTTTTATAAGGACAAATTTTATGACTTTGAGAACCCGCTCAAGACCATCCATACGAGCACGGACGGCATCATCAGCTACACCGCGCTTTTGTACATCCCGTCGCGCGCGCCGTTCGACTACTACACCAAAGAGTACGAGAAGGGCTTGCAGCTCTATGCGAACGGTGTCCTGATTATGGACAAGTGCAGCGACCTGCTGCCCGACTATTTCGGGTTTGTGCGCGGGCTTGTCGATTCGTCTGATTTATCGCTCAACATCTCGCGTGAGATGCTCCAGCATGACCGCCAGCTCAAGGCAATTGCCTCCAACATCAAAAAGAAAATCAAAAACGAGCTTGCCTCCATGCTGAAAAACGACCGCGAAACGTATGAGAAATTTTATAAAGCGTTCGCGCGCCCGCTCAAGTTCGGCGTATATGACAACTATGGCTCGGACAAGGACTTCTTAAAGGATTTGCTCCTGTTCTACTCATCAAAGGAACAGAAGAATGTGACGCTTGAGGAATACGTTTCCCGTATGGCGGAAGACCAGAAATATATCTACTACGCGACGGCAGAAACGATTGAGAAGGCGGACCGCCTCCCGCAGACGGAGCTGCTCAAAGACAAAGGGTATGAAATCCTGTACCTGACCGAAGATGTGGACGAGTTCGCGCTCAAGATTTTGGGCAATTTTGACGGCAAGGAGTTCCAGTCCGTGTCGAGCAGCGACCTTGACGTTGGCTCCGAGGAGGACAGCAAAGAGGAAACAGAAACAAAGGAAGAAAACAAGGAGTTGTTTGACTTTTTGAAAGAAACGTTGGGCGACAAGGTAACGGAGGTCAAGGCAACCACGCGCCTCAAGTCGCACCCAGTCTGCATTTCGAGCGCAGGCGAGCTGTCGCTTGAGATGGAAAAGGTACTAAACGCCATGCCGAACGACCAGAAGGTCAAGGCACAGCGCGTGCTGGAGCTCAACATCAACCACCCCATTTTTGAGAAGCTCAAGACGCTGTACCAAAGCGATAAAGATATGCTCAAAAAGTATGCGGACGTGCTCTATAGCAGCGCACTTTTGATTGAAGGTCTGCCTGTAGAGGATCCGGTCGCGTTTTCCAACAATCTCTGCGACATTATGGAATAATCTTCTGCGCGCGGTGCGTGGAAATTAAAAAAGCAGCACGCAAGCGTGCTGCTTTTTTGCACCGCAGGCGGCTCATTCCTCCGCCTCAATGGTAATCCCACGCGGGCCGACCGCGGTGGAAAAGACGATCTGGGTCTGTGTGTTGCCGAACTTTTGCAGCTGCCCGATAAATGCGTCCAGCTCCTGCGTGCTCGGAAACGCCACCTTAATCAGCATGGAATACTGTCCGGTTACGCAGTCACACTCCAGCACATTGGGGCAGCTCTGAATGAACGGATAAAAGGCGGGTTTCTGTGCCGGCTGCATTTCCAGATTGATAAAGGCTGTAATATGGTACCCCAGCTTCTGCCGGTCGATGTTTGCAATGTAGCCGGTGATGATTCCTTCCTTTTCCAGCTTTTCAATGCGCGCAGAGGTCGCCGGTGACGACAAAAACACCTCGTTGGCAATCTGTTTGAGCGAGGTACGGGCATCCTGCTGCAATATACGCAAAATCTTTTTATCAATTTTGTCCATTGTAAGTTACTCCCTTCCAAACAACCGCATGTCCGAGCCTGCACCGGCCATGCACTTCTATGAAAAAACAGACAAAGCCACCATATACAGGACGCCCTTGTCTGTTGTTACAATATTACCACAAACGCGTTATATTGTCAAGAAAAATTTGCATGACACATTATTTTCTTCGGATTTATCAATAAAATATAAATAAAATTCCGTCTTATATCTGCCGCAGGCTGGAGGTCCGGTACTTGCCCGGCGTCATGCCCGTCATGCGCTTAAACTGGCGGATAAAGTGATATTCGTTTGTGTATCCGGTCAGGCGTGCCGCCTCGCCGACGGAGCAGGCTGTCTGAGAGAGGAGGTTTTTCGCCCGTTCGATGCGCGCATAAATCAAATCAGCCGCAGGCGGTATGCCGAACAGCGCCTTATAGAGCACATAAAAGCGCGATTCACTCAGGCCCACGCGCCGCGCCAGCTCTGCAACGCGGACTGGCCGCTCAAGCGAGGCAAACACTTCCTGCCGAAGCGCCTTCAGGCTCTCCGCCGTCGCCGCGTCCACCGCAGGCTCCGTATATTCTTTCAAGAGGCGGCGCGCCGTCTGGGCAAACAGCTCGCGAAGCCTGAGGTCAAGTAAATCCGCATAGTAGGCGTTTTGTGCAAAAAACTCCGTTTCCATTTCCCGGATCATGGGCGTGATATAGCTGGGGTTTGCCGGATAATAGACGGTGTCCGGCGACAGGCCGTACCTGGCAAGCGTTTCCGCTACATCGCCCGTAATGTGAATCCAATCGTGCACAATATCCTGCGCATCGTTGAAAAACCGTTGCGGCGTACGTGGCGCGTAAATGATAAGCGCATTTGGCTCTGTCACCTCCATACTATCTCCCACCAAAAGCGACATCGGCTGCCAAAAGTGCAACAGGATATACTCGCCCGCGCCGTCCGGGCGTTCGAGATGAAACCCTTTCTTTTCCGGCCACGCGTGGCGGATTTGCGTCACTTCCATCCGTATCCCCCCTTCCCTTCTATTGTACCGAACACAGGAGAAAAAGTCAATTTTTTAAGAGAAAGCGATATTGATTTTTTACGTTTCAACGGTATAATAAAGGCAGAAATATGTACAAAGAAAGTGAGGAAATCCCATGAACCAATCAATCTCCATCCCACGGCCGGAATATCCGCGGCCGCAGCTTCGGCGCAAAGAATGGATAAATCTCAACGGAAAATGGCAATTTGAAATAGACGGCGGTATCGACGGGTTCGACTGTGAATATTATAAACGCGACCATTTCTCGCAAGAGATTACCGTCCCGTTTTGCCCGGAGAGCGAGCTGTCCGGTATCGGCCATAAGGGCTTTATGGCGTGTGTCTGGTACCGCCGTACCGTGACGCTGCCGCAGGAATGGAAAGAAAAACGAATCCTCCTGCACTTTGGCGCAGTGGACTACCATGCTACCGTATGGGTCAACGGGCAGTGCGTGGGCGAACACCGCGGCGGCTACAGCTCCTTTTCCTTCGATATCACAAGCCAATTGCAGGAAGGCGAAAATAGTATTGTGCTTGCCGCGCGTGACGATGTACGCAGTAGTGAGCAGCCGGCGGGCAAACAGTCCGAGTTGTATTATTCCCATCAATGCTCGTATACGCGTACAACCGGAATCTGGCAGACGGTGTGGCTCGAGGCGGTCAACAAAAAGTATATCACCAATATCAAAGCAACGCCGGACGCGGAAGCAGGTACGGCAATTCTGGAGGTAAAGACCTGTACGGACACAATTGGCTGCCGCGTAAAAGCAGAAGTGTTTTTTAATGGGAGGCCCGTGGGAGAAGCATCCGGCACAGTCGGTTCCTTTTCTGCTTTTTTGCCGGTCATTCTCCGGGAAAAGCACCTTTGGGACGTTGGAGTGGGGAACCTCTACGATGTAACCGTTACGCTCTACGACGGAGATACACCCGTAGATACGGTAGAAAGCTATTTTGGACTGCGCAGTGTAGGGCTGAAGGACGGCGCATTTTTGTTAAATGGACGTGCAGTATTCGGCCGGTGGGTGCTCGACCAGGGCTTCTACCCGGATGGAATCTATACCGCGCCAACGGACGAAGCGCTCAAGCGCGACATTGAATTGTCCATGTCGTTTGGCTTCAACGGCGCACGCCTGCACGAAAAGATTTTCGAGCCGCGCTATCTCTATTGGGCGGATAAGCTCGGATACCTCGTTTGGGGTGAACACGCCAACTGGTGTCTGAATATTTGCAATGGCGACGGAATCAAGCACTTTTTGCCGGAGTGGCTCGAAGCCGTGGAACGCGATTACAGCCACCCGTCCATCATTGGTTGGTGTCCATTCAATGAAACGTGGGACAACAATAAAACCGGCACACGGCAGGACAATCTGGTGCTGGAAACCGTGTACCGCGCGACCAAAGCAGCCGACAGCACGCGCCCGGTCATTGATACGAGCGGAAACTACCACGTTGTGACGGATATCTATGACGTACACGACTATGAGCAAAACGGCGACGTGTATCATGCGCGATATGCGGACGGAAAGGTATATGAAACATTCCCCGACCGCCAGCAGCACCGCGGCGAACCGTATTTTGTGAGCGAATACGGCGGGATAAAGTGGCCGGAGGATGACTCTGCCGGGTGGGGATACGGCAATGCGCCGCAGACAAAGGAAGAATTTTTCGCCCGCTACCGGGCGCTGACGGAAGCATTATTGCAAAGCGAGAACATGCTCGGCTTCTGCTACACGCAGCTCTACGATGTGGAACAGGAGGTCAACGGCCTGCTTACCTACGGGCGGGAATACAAGTTTGACCCAAAGATTATCTATGAAATCAATACGCAGGAAGCGGCGATTGAAAAGCGTGTAAACAAAAAATAGCGGCAATCAATAAGGGCAAAAGCATTTCCTGCTTTTGCCCTTTATTTTTCCTTTTCATATGGCAATGATACCAAACAACACCGGCCTTGCAACAATACAAAAATAAAAGAGGATGCAAATTGCATCCTCTTTTTTAAGAACATTAGTTAGATTCAACTGCGGAAACAACGCCCGAACCTACCGTTCTGCCACCCTCACGGATAGCGAAACGAAGTCCTTCCTCGATAGCGATCGGCGTAATCAGCTCAACTGCCATCGATACGTTATCGCCCGGCATGCACATCTCAACGCCTTCCGGAAGCGTGATAACGCCCGTTACGTCTGTTGTTCTGAAATAGAACTGCGGACGATAGTTGTTGAAGAACGGTGTATGACGACCGCCTTCTTCCTTCGTCAGGACGTAAACCTCACCCTTAAACTTCGTGTGCGGGTTAATCGTGCCCGGCTTAGCCAGAACCTGGCCTCTTTCAATTTCATTTCTCTGAACGCCACGGAGCAGTGCGCCGATGTTGTCGCCAGCCTCAGCATAGTCGAGGAGCTTGCGGAACATCTCGATACCCGTAACAACTACCTTTCTTCTCTCGTCAGTCAGACCAACGATTTCAACTTCCTCGGAAACCTTCAGCTGACCTCTCTCAACTCTACCCGTAGCAACCGTACCACGGCCTGTGATCGAGAAGATATCCTCGATCGGCATCAGGAACGGAAGGTCGCTCTTTCTGTCCGGTGTCGGGATATATTCGTCAACTGCATCCATCAGGTCAAGAATGCACTTGTACTCCGGCGCATTCGGGTCTGTCGAAGTAGACTCGAGTGCAACGAGTGCAGAACCCGTGATAATCGGAATCTCATCACCCGGGAACTCATACTCGGTCAGCAGCTCACGGATTTCCATCTCAACGAGCTCGAGCAGTTCCGGATCATCAACCTGGTCAGCTTTGTTCATGAATACAACAATGTACGGAACGCCAACCTGACGGGAAAGAAGGATATGCTCTCTCGTCTGCGGCATCGGGCCGTCAGCAGCGGATACAACGAGGATTGCGCCGTCCATCTGCGCAGCACCCGTGATCATGTTCTTAACGTAGTCGGCATGCCCAGGGCAGTCAACGTGCGCATAGTGACGCTTGTCCGTCTCGTACTCAACGTGTGCCGTGGAGATTGTGATACCTCTTTCTCTCTCCTCCGGAGCCTTATCAATCATGTCGTACGCTTCAAATTGCGCCTGACCCTTCATAGCCAGAACCTTTGTGATTGCAGCAGTCAGGGACGTCTTACCATGGTCAACGTGGCCAATCGTACCAATGTTGACATGGGGTTTATTTCTTTCAAATTTTTCCTTTGCCATTATTCGTGTTCCTCCTTTATAAATATAAATGGGTTTACTATTATTTTACTATACTCTCGAAAAAAATCAAGAGTTTTTTCCGCCAAAACGAATTAAATTATTCACTCTTTTTCGCACGCGCCGAAATAATCTCATCCTGGATGCTCTTCGGTACCTGCTCATAGTGGCTCGGCTCCATGGTGTACTGGCCGCGGCCCTGTGTACGGCTGCGCAGCTCAGTCGCATAACCGAACATTTCCGCAAGCGGTACAAATGCTGTAATCGCCTGCGCACCCGGACGCGCTTCCATACCCTGGATCAGACCACGTCTGGAGTTTAAGTCGCCCATAACGTCACCCATGTATTCCTCCGGAACGATAACAACGACCTTCATGACAGGCTCCTTGAGCACAGGGTTTGCCTTGCGGCAGCCCTCTTTGAACGCCATGGAACCAGCAATCTTAAACGCCATTTCTGAAGAGTCGACCTCATGGTATGAACCATATGTCAGCCGAACGCGAACGTCAACTACGTTGTAGCCCGCAAGTACACCGGACTGCATTGCGCCCTGGATACCCTGGTCAACCGCCGGGATATATTCCTTGGGGATAACGCCGCCGACGATTTCATTTACAAATTCATAGCCCTTGCCCGGCTCAAGCGGCTCGAGCGTAATAACAACGTGACCATACTGGCCGCGACCGCCGGACTGTCTTGCATACTTGTGATCCACTTCGACCGTCTTGGTAATCGTCTCCTTGTAGGAAACCTGCGGCTTACCAACATTTGCCTCTACCTTAAACTCGCGCAGAAGGCGGTCTACGATAATCTCAAGGTGAAGTTCGCCCATGCCGGCGATAATCGTCTGGCCGGTTTCTTCATCCGTGTACGTCTTAAAGGTCGGGTCTTCTTCCGCGAGTTTTGCAAGTGCAATACCCATCTTTTCCTGACCAGCCTTCGTCTTCGGCTCAATCGCAACGCGGATAACCGGCTCCGGGAACTCCATGCTCTCGAGGATAATCGGATGATCCTCGTCGCAGAGCGTGTCGCCCGTCGTCGTATTTTTGAGACCTACCGCAGCGGCGATATCACCTGCATAAACCGTCGTGATATCCTCACGGTGATTTGCGTGCATCTGCAAAATACGGCCCATTCTCTCCTTGTTGTTCTTAACGGAGTTGAGAACATAGGAACCGGAATTGAGCGTACCCGAATATACGCGGAAGAATGCGAGCTTACCAACAAACGGGTCAGTCGCAATCTTAAACGCCAGCGCGCTGAACGGCGCGTTGTCGTCTGCCGGACGCTCAGCCTCCTCGTCGGAATCCGGAAGTGTACCCTTGATAGCCGGAATGTCAAGCGGCGACGGCATAAAGTCGATTACCGCGTCGAGCAGATCCTGTACGCCCTTGTTACGGTACGCCGTACCGCACAGTACCGGTACAAACTCATTGGCAATCGTCGCCTTACGGATTGTAGTTTTGATCTCCTTCTCCGTAAGCTCCTCGCCCTCAAAATACTTCTCCATCAAGGCCTCATCGCATTCTGCAACCTTTTCAATCAGCTCTGCATGATACTTCTCCGCAAGCTCCTTCATATCATCCGGAATTTCCTCGATACGCTCGTCCTTGCCGAGGTCGTCATAGTACACATGCGCTTTCATGTTAATCAGGTCAATGTGGCCCTTATAATCCGCCTCAGCCCCAATCGGGAGCTGAATCGGAACCGCATTACACTTTAAGCGGTCGAGCATCATCTGCACAACATTGTAGAAGTCTGCGCCCATGATGTCCATTTTGTTGACAAACGCCATACGCGGTACGCCGTACTTATCCGCCTGCCGCCATACAGTTTCCGACTGCGGCTCAACGCCGCCCTTTGCGCAGAATACCGTTACGGAACCGTCAAGCACGCGCAGCGAACGCTCAACCTCAACAGTGAAGTCCACGTGCCCAGGCGTGTCAATAATATTAATTCTATGGTCCTTCCACTGTGCGGTCGTCGCAGCAGACGTAATCGTAATACCACGCTCCTGCTCCTGCTCCATCCAGTCCATCGTCGCCGCGCCTTCGTGCGTTTCGCCGATCTTGTGTACGCGCCCTGTATAGAACAGGATACGCTCCGTCGTCGTCGTCTTGCCAGCGTCGATGTGGGCCATAATGCCTATATTTCTCGTCTTTTCAAGTGAAAATTGTCTTGCCAAGCGAATTGTTCCTCCTTTCCTCTAAAAATAGCGCTTACGCAATTTTTAGTATCGGTCTTTCGTAAATTTTTTGATTTAAATTACCAACGGAAGTGTGCAAACGCCTTGTTTGCCTCCGCCATCTTGTGGGTGTCCTCGCGCTTCTTCACAGCGCCGCCCGTACTGTTCACAGCGTCCATGATTTCGTTTGCGAGACGCTCGCGCATCGTACGCTCGCTGCGCTGGCGCGCATAGACTGTGAGCCACCGAAGGCCCAGTGTCTGCCGCCGCTCCGGACGAACCTCGATCGGCACCTGGTAGTTGGCACCGCCGACACGTCTTGCCTTAACCTCGAGGACCGGCATAATATTTTCCAGCGCCTGCTCGAACACTTCGAGCGCGTCCTTGCCCGTCTTCTCCGCTACGATTTCAAACGCATCGTATACGATTCTCTGCGCAACCCCGCGCTTGCCGTCAAGCATGATGTTGTTAATCAGCTTTGTTACGACAACACTGTTGTAAAGCGGGTCCGCCAGAACCTCTCTCTTTGCTATAAAACCTCTTCTTGGCACTTTTCTTCCCTCCTTCATGATCCATCATAAAATCACAGGTACTCGGCGGCATCTGTATCCGCCGTCAGCGCGCATCTACAATCTATCTATACAGCCTTGCTAAAAAGCACAGGTCTGCGCGTCGTAGCCGCACTTATTCGATATGTGATTTTTGGCAAAGCTACATAGCATACCGTAGTTTTTCTGCCATGTATTACTTCGCTTTCGGCTTCTTTGCGCCGTAGCGGCTTCTCGCCTGCATACGGTTCGCAACGCCCTGTGCATCCAGCGTACCGCGGATAATGTGGTAACGCGTACCAGGAAGGTCGCGCACTCTGCCGCCCTCGATCAGCACAACGCTGTGTTCCTGCAGGTTGTGACCGATACCCGGGATATAGGCCGTCACTTCGATGCCGTTTGTGAGGCGCACTCTGGCAACCTTGCGCAGTGCAGAGTTCGGCTTCTTCGGCGTCATGGTACGAACCGATGTGCAAACGCCGCGCTTCTGCGGTGCGCTCTGATCCGTCGCCTTCTTCTTCAGAGAGTTAAGCCCTCTCTGGAGCGCCGGTGCCTTCGACTTGAACTTCTTGTCCTGTCTACCCTTGCGGACTAATTGGTTAAATGTTGGCATACTTTGTGTTTCCTCCTTTCCATAAAAATTATTTATATAAAGGCATGTCCTGCACGGCAGGATTCGCCCCTATACCAAGATTACTCGTGCTTCAGTACGACCGCAACCGCCGCGCCGCGGTCAATCCCCGCCGCATGGCCGAGCCGGAGCATACTGTCCACATAGTCTACATCCACGCCCGCCGCGGCACATTCCGCCACAAAGGCGCGCGTGACGTGCGGGTCGGCGTCCTCGGCCACAAATGCCTTCGCCACCTTGCCCTCCTGCAAGGCCCGCTTCGACTGCTTCAGCCCGACGTGGGCCGGGCCCTCTTTTAATTGATTCAGCATAGTTCCCTCCATAAGGCTTTTTGCCTGCAATCAATCGTTCTTTGTCTGTCATTGGGTAAAATACCGCATTATTTTTTCCAGACTATTGTAGTTTATCAGCTTTGTCAAGTATTGTCAAGTAGTTTGCACATTTTTTTACAGAAGCGCAGCCGATTATACCTCACGCTTCAACTTCCCCCGTTTTTTGTTATTTTATACATCGCGCGCACCGAACAAAAAAGGGGCCGCTTCGCCCCTTTTTTAACTCCTATCTTCTTTAACCTAATGGGAAGGCACATCAAGCGTCACACCCGCCGCAAGCGGCTCTGCACCGTCGCCTTCCCACAAAAACACCTTAAATTCCGCCGCGTCTGCCGTTTCGTCCACGGCGAACGCAAGCGCATAGGACGCATTCCGTGTGCAGGCCTGCTTGCGCAGCGACAGCAGCCTCCCATCGGCGTCATACGCCCCGGCAAGCAGAACGCCGCCTTCATAGCTGCCGGAGAGCGTTACGTTCACCGTATAGCCCGCGCCGCTTTGCTCTGCCTGCGCGGACGCAATCTGCGCTCCGTAGCCATCCCCGATATACGTAAGCGTATAGTCGCCCGCGCCACCGGGGAAATACAGCGTGCCGCCGTCTTCCGTCGCCGTATAGAGTGTCGACTCGCCGTTCGCGCTGACGCGCCACTGCCCGGCCTTCACGCCCATAATTAGAATGTCGAGCGTCTCGCCACCCGTAAGCGTAAACGATGCCGTATCCTGCACGCGGTTCTTCGCGCTCGATGGCGTATCCGTGTCGGCAAAGAGCAGCGCCTTGCCCGCCGTCTGCACGCCGGTAAGCGCCTCGCCGCAAATCAGCTCCGAGTCGAGCGGCTGCGCTTCATTGTCCGCATCCGACACGGCGAGCACGTGCAAAAACGTATCGGAGAGGTTCTCGTCCGCGGGCGACACCTCAATCCGGCCCCAGCCCGCCTCAATCGCCGAATCCGGAGATGGGTCCGTCATCAAATCAAAATTATAGCCGTTGTTTGCAAAGTCGTCCGTCTGGTCGCCGACCCAGAACTGCTTGCCCGCGCCGCCGATCTTGGTGACGGACGCCTTCTCCGGCAGAAGCGTCTGCACGGTCAGCTTTCCATTGTAGCCGTCCGTATCGCGCTTCACGATTGCCGTATTGCCGCTAATCTCCGGCTCCTGCTGCGTATGCAAAAGCCACTTCTTCTTAAACGATACATTCGTCGACGCGACCTTGTCGAATACGACCATCATCGCCGGGTAATCCGCGTCGTCGAGCGGCAGAAACGCCATAGCGCGCGTCACCTTCGACACCTTGCCCTGTCCGCTGCCGCCGTACGCCTGCGTAATGTCACCTTTGATGTAGGAATACGCCGGCTCCTCTACGTCCGGCCCAAACGCATAGTCGAACACCTTGCCCGTATCGTACGCGCCTGCGCTCCATTCCTCCATGGTCGCCGGCTCGCCGCCCGGCCGCCGCTGGCCGCCGTCGTTGACGCCGTTCGGGAACGATACGGTGTTCCCATATCTATCCGTGCCGGTAAAACGGGTAAATTTCTCGTTCGGGTCATAGATGGTCAGCACATTGTGCGCAATAGATGCCTTGTTGTAGTTCTGGTCGTGGAGCGAACCGTAGCTCTCATAGTAACCCGACTCCGACGCGAGAATGCCCTTGTAATAGAGCTGGAAGCTGCCCGCGTCCAGATGGTGGTGGTTCGCGCCCCACCGCTCGCCAATCTTCATCATCGCCACAACGTCGCCGCTCTGCGCCGGGTCGGACGCATTCACATCCCATCCCGTACGCGCCACCATCATGCCGTTCGGACTACCGAAATAACGTGTGAGCGGCAGGCTCTCCTTGCTCTTTTCCGCCGCCAGGTCCGGGTCGTTGAACAACAAAAACACGACCGGGGAGCGCGTCGTAATACCGTAGGAAAAGCCGCCGGACGGATTCTCTATCGTATACTCGCCCTTCAGGAGCGAATCGCCGTAAAAGTTTCCCGCCAGAAACATCGTGTCCACATACGGCGTCCAGTACGTGCCACGCGCACCGCTCTCGTTCGTACAGTCGCCGGTGCGCAGCATCTGCCCGTCCGGCCGACGCGTATAAATCCAGAAGTACGGCACATCCGCCTGCGTGTCGTCAAACACCTTCACGCCGCCTGCCGTATCGCCGCCGCTCATGCGGTAAATCATCGCCTGGGCCAGCACTTCCCAATAATAGCGGTAGCTGCCGTACGAATCGCCCTGATGGTGCGTCGCGGAAGCGTACCAGTAGTTGCGCGGCTCAATAAATTCCGAAAAGAATCGCCCGCCTATGAAGTTGTAGATGTCGGGCCGTTCGTCGTACGTCGCAATCGCAAGCCCAAGCAGGTCGCGCAGGATCTGCGCCTCGCCGCCGTGGCCGCAGACCGCGCCCTGCCCGTCCGGCGGGTAGCCCACCTCCATCTGCATGGCAATCTGCTCGCACCGGCTGATGAGCGTTTCCCGCTCGTCTGGCGTAAAGCGGTCGTAGCACCAGTCGTACACCTGCGCACCCAAAAAAATTGTATGGCCCATCTGCCGCGTGATGTCCTGCTGCTCCGGGTCGAAGGTAGCCGTGTCTAAAAGATTCAGAACCGCCTCCTTCGCCTTGTCGCCGTATGCCGTGTCGCCGGTGAGCACATACTGGAATGCATATGCCTCAATAATCCCCATGGTAGAGGCGTTATAATTCGTATAATCATCCATCAGCGAGCCGGACAGCCGTCCGTCCGTTTCCTTTTTCAAAAGCGCCTCAAACGCCTGCTTTGCCTGCGCGTTTTCCGGCTTGTCCATGTTCCCGCGGATAGAAGGGATATCCGCCGCCGTCAGATACAGGCGCGGGTGCTGCCCCTCCGGCGGAAGGATAGACGGCGCCGGGTACTGGTTCTCCGGCAGCGTAACCGGTACCAGCTCGCCCATGCCTGTCGGCACACGGCTGGTCTGGTCGGTAATCAATATTTTATCAATCCGGTTGCCCCGCTCGCGTGGATAGAGGCGGAAATTGTGCTTTGTTCCGTTGAACAGGTTTTCATAAACTGCGACGCGCCGCCATACAAACGCGCCGTTGTCGTCCTCGCTATATTCGAACTCCTCTGCCATCTGATATGGTTCGCCGTCGAGCGACATCCAAACCGAGTCGCTCCCGTCGTTTGGGATACTTGCCCGCACCCAAACCGCATAGGCCGCCGCGTCCCGGTCCACATTAAAGTTAAATTCCAAACCGTACATATCCTGCCCCGGAACACCTGGCTGATGTGCCGTTTTCGGCGTAATGCAGCGCCCGCCGGACGCGTCCGCCTGGTTCTCCAGCGTGTCGTAGGCCGCTCCGTTAATCGTCATGTCCTCCGCTTCAAACAGGCCGAATCCGTTTTCCAAATCAACTGTTTTTGCGTCGCTGTCCTCCGCAAATTCCGGCGAGGTAGGTTTCCCGTTTTCTGCAATCTGCTTCTCCACAGCCTCCGTGTCAATACGCCCCGCATCCGCCGTGACAAAAAACGCGTCCATGAGCAGTCCCGGCTCCCGGTGCAGGAAGCCAAGCGTATATACGCCCGGCTCATTCGCCGTAAAGCGCAGGCTGGACAGCTCCGCCCAGCCCCACGCATTTTCCGTCAATGCAAAGCCGGTTTGTTTATACTGCCCGCCGTCCCACTGCACATAGAGCGAGTCCTTGCCCGTATCAGCCGCTGAATAGCGTATGAGGATGGTGTACGTACCTGCAGCCGGGATTTCAATCTGGTACGAAATATCCGGCGTATAATCCGCCGCAGGATTGTCAAGCCGCCCGCCCGACGGGACGAGCACGCAGTTTTGCCCGCTCGAGGTCCGGCTTGGGCGGATGTCCACATCACCGTTCCGTATCCATCCGTCCTCAAACTCAATCAACATCTCCGTGCCGTATGTCGGCGCGGCATTCACGCCGTTATCCGCCGCATAGGCCGGAACAGCGCCGAGCACAAGCACTGCCGCCAGCACAAGGCCGACCCACTTTCTCCAGCGCAAGACGATCCCCCCTTTTCCTGTTAGCCGTTGCCGCGTGCGGCCGCTCAGACCTCGCTCGGCGGAAGCTCTTCATTTTTATACACGATGGCGACCGCATGGGCGCTGATGCCCTGCCCCTGCCCCTCAAAGCCGAGGCCCTCCGTCGTCGTCGCCTTGACGTTGACATCGCTGATGTCCACGCCGCACACCGCGCTGACGTTCTCCCGCATCTGCTCGATATAGGGTGCAAGCTTGGGCGCCTGTGCAACGATGGTAATGTCCGCGTTGCCGAGCGTATAACCGATATCCTCAATCATCACGACCACGCGCTCCAGCAGCTCCATACTGTCCGCGCCTTGAAACTCGGCGTCCGTGTCCGGAAAATGCGTCCCGATGTCGCCGAGCGCCAATGCGCCGAGGAGCGCATCCATCAGCGCGTGCACCGCAACATCCGCGTCCGAATGGCCCAGCAGCCCCTTTTCATAGGGAATCTCCACACCGCAGAGAATGAGCTTTCTCCCCTCTGTAAGCCTGTGTACGTCTATCCCGTGTCCAACCCGTATCATAGTTGTTTCTCTCCTTACCCAATCTAAAATATACTGCGTCTGCCATGCCGCAGACGGTTATAAAATTACCTTTTCAATCTCATGCAGGCGGCTAAGGTCTGCAAAGTCCACCTTTCGGCCATATGTATCCAATATCGCCTTGGTTTCTGGCGTGCGTTCTCCCGGCGGCGTTTTTAAAAGTATACGGCGGAATGCCCACATCATCGCCCGGTGGCGCAGGTGCAGGGCCTGATAGTCGATTCCGCCGCGCAGGAAAAATAGCCTTGCCTGCGCATAGAGCCAATCTGGCACCTGCTTGCGGACAGAAGCGCGGATTACCTCTGCGTTCGCGCCGGCAACCGGATCGGCCAGCCCCACAGTTGCAATTATGACGCTCTGCCTCTCTGACAGACGCGCCGCCGTCTTTCTCAAACCGGTTACACAGCCTGCGTACAGTCCGCCAAAGTAGATAACAATATCATAGCCCGAAATATTCCGTTTTGTCCGATACGGCTCCGCGATAATCCCGGTTGTTGACGCAAGCGCGTCCGCGTACCGTTTTGCCGCGCCGTACTGGCTGCCGTAAAGAATAATCGCGTTCATAAATTCTCCTTTTACCGCCCGCCTGCCAAAATTGCCTCCGCGAGCGCGAGGTCCTCCTGCGTTGTAATTTTGATATTGTACGCGCCCGCATCGACCATCTGAATGCGGATACCTGCACGCTGCGCCACGCCGCAGTCATCCGTTGCGGAAACGCCCGCTTCCCACGCCTTTTCATGCGCGGCAATAATCTGCTCGCGCACAAATACCTGCGGCGTCTGTACCCGGTATACGCCCGCCCGGTCCACCTCCTCGACGATTGTGCCGGAGGTATCCACGCGCTTTAGGCTGTCGCTGCATGCCGTGCCGAGCGCCGCCGCCCCGTCTTCATCCGCCGCCGCAACGACAGCGTCGATATCCTCTGGGCGGATCAAACAGCGCGCCGCGTCGTGGATTGCCGCAAGGTCATATCCTTCGCCTAACCCTGCAAGCCCTGCGCACACCGACTCCTGCCGCGTTGCGCCGCCGCTGAGAATGCTTTTCAGCTTTGTAATCCCAAGCTCGTCCGCCAGCGGCTTGCACAGCGGAATATCACATTCGCGCGTCACGAGCACAATGCCGTCAATCCTGCGGCACGACTCAAACGCCAGAAGCGTATGCCCGAGGACGGGGATCCCATCCAGCTCCAAAAACACCTTGTTGACGCTCGTCCCGTCGCGCCGCGGCGCAAGCTGCATCCGCGTGCCGCTCCCCGCGGCAACGATGACCGCGCCGCATGTACGCCGTTTCGCTCTGCCAAACATTCCCCGTCCTCCTGTCTATTCGTTCTTCTTTTCACACGTTTCCATTACAAAACTGCAAATGTTCGCCGCCGCATCCGGCTTACCCATAAACTTTGCCGCTGTGCTCAAAAGCTCGAGCCGCCACTTGTGCAGCAAAAGCTGGTACACCGCCTCGTCAATCGGAAACGTCTTGCTGACCTTGATGGCAAGTCCGTTATTAAGCAGAAACTCCACGTTGCGGTCCTCCTGGCCCGGAATCGGGTCGAGTACAATCGCCGGAAGCCCCTTTGCCAGAAACTCTGACGTAGTCAGCCCGCCCGGTTTTGTCACAATCACGTCCGCCGCGTCCATCATCACATCGACGTTGTCGACATAGCCGTAAACGTACATCTTCTTTTTCCACACATGCCCGCTCACGAGCGTGCGCAGCCGCTTGTTGTTGCCGCATACACAAAGGATTTGAAAGTCGCCCTGCATATCGTCGAGCTTTACCAGCTCCTTCATGATATGCCCGTACCCCATTGACCCCATAATGACGAGTATCGTCGGCTTTTCCCCTATCCCGAGCTGTGTGCGCGCTTCTTCTTTGGGAATGCTTTTTCCGAATTTTGGGTGAATCGGGATGCCGACGGGCAGGGCCTTTTTCGGGCTGATGCCCTTTTTCTCAAGCTGCAAGTTGAGCAGACGGCTCGCCGTCACATAGTAATCAAGGTTCGTTTCCTCCCAGAACGGATGCACCGTAAAGTCCGTGATGATTCCGAGCGTCAGACAATTGATCTTCTGTTTTTCTTTTAAATAACTTACAATCTGCGCCGCAAAAATATGCGTCGAAATAATGGCGTCCGGCTCATAGCTTTTGATAAACTTCATCAGCTTCGACGACAAAAGCCGGTTGAGCGTCTTCTGCAAAAAGCTCGGGTCCACGCTTTGCTTCTTTTCCGCCATACGGTAAAACTGGCCGTACATCTTCGGCGTCAGCTTGGTCGAGAGCAGATACCCGCGGGAGATTGTCTCGCTTAAAATCGGGGTCACATACTCGAATGCATCAAGCATGACGCACGCCGCGCCATGCGACTCGAACTCGTTTTTGAGCGCCATGCCCGTTGCATGGTGGCCCATTCCCGCTTTTACCGACAAAATCAGAATCTTCACACAGCCGCCTCCGTTCTATCCATATATATGCTATTTTACACTTTTTCCATTCTGATTACAACCGTTTTAAAAAATTCGCTTTTAAAAAAATTGGTTCCCCTCCGCCTCGCTTTCATTGGCGGCGAACCGTTTTTGTTAGAAATTGTGAATTTCCCCTTGACATTTCCCCTGCCTATGGAGTATAATTAACAGTACATTTGTTATACCTTGTTCCCGTTTAACAAGGAAACACTATTTTTGTATATAGTGTGGAGGGAGGGAAAGAAAATGTCTGAAATCAGAGTAAAAGACAATGAGTCTTTAGATAATGCACTTCGCAGATTTAAACGCCAGTGTGCCAAATCGGGCGTCCTGACTGAGATGAGAAAGCGGGAGCACTACGAGAAGCCCAGCGTTAAGCGCAAGAAGAAGTCTGAGGCTGCAAGAAAAAGAAAGTACAAGTAAACAGCAGGTGATGGAAGATGAGTTTGAAAGAGCGGCTGGCAGCCGATTTGAAACTCGCGATGAAAGAGAAAAACATTATCCGCAAAAACACCGTTCAGATGGTCCGCAGCGCAGTATTGCAGTATGAAAAGGACAACCGGACGGAGCTTGATGACGACGGAATTATTGACGTCATTGCAAAAGAGCTCAAACAGCGGCGCGATTCGCTCCCGGATTACGAAAAAAGCGGACGCGACGACCTTGTGGAAGGGCTGAAAGCGGAGATGGCCGTATTGATGGAGTATCTTCCCGAGCAGCTCAGCGAGGAAGAGCTGCGTGCCATCATTCAGGAAGCAATCGCCGAAACAGGCGCTTCGTCTGTGAAGGACATGGGCAAGGTCATGGGAATTGTGACCGGTAAAACAAAAGGCCGGGCCGACGCTAAAATGATTGGCGCTCTGGCAAAAAAGATGCTCTCCTGATTCAAACACGACATGAAATGAGGAACCGTACGGTTCCTCATTTTTTTGCGCGCAGTTTTGTGTACAGTTCCTGCGTGCAGGGGGAGGGGGTCCGCGCTTCTTGTTTTGCCGGCATGCGGTTTGTCAGAACCGCCGGCATATATACAGTGAAATCCCTGGTTTCCTCTGTTACCAGAAATTGAGGGTTGCATTACAGGTTTACATAACGTATAATAGGCACTGTGGTTGACATAACACAGCGCAAGATAAAGTAACGCCGCGTTTTTCATGCAGCGCCTATACTGCTGTAAAATGCATAGCGTATTTTTTATACCAGCGTTCTTGTATTATGTAAACTGCAAATCCACATTCTCAAAATTCAAAAGGAGGAAACACTTCAATGAACAAGTTTAAAAAATTGCTCGGAGCAGTTTTGGCATGCGCAATGGTATTCAGCGCAGTCGGCACGGCAAGCGTTTCCGCTGCTCTTCCGCCCGACATGGAAGACAGCCGCTATGCAGAAGCGGTTGAAACGCTCGGCGCATTGAATATAATGGTCGGCGACGCTGAAACGGGGCTCTTCCGCCCGAACGAACCGATTAAGCGTTCTGAATTTGCAAAGATTGCGGTAAACGCACTCGGCCTTGCGGATGTTGCAGAAAGCTCCAACTATCCGACAAAGTATCCGGACGTAGTAGCAGACCACTGGGCAAACGGTTATATTAATGTTGCGACGAACCAGAAGCTCGTAATCGGCGACGACACGGGTACGTTCCGTCCGGACGACACGATCACGTATGCGGAAGCAATGACCATCCTGGTAAGAGTAATCGGCCATGAGCCGAGCGCAATCTCCAAGGGCGGTTATCCGGCAGGTTACCTGGTAGTAGGCACAGAGAACAACCTGAACCGCAATGCGTCCGCTTCCTCGGAGGACCCGGCTACCCGCGCCATGGTAGCGCAGATGACGTTTAACTCCCTGACTGTTAACATGATGGAGCAGACCGGCTTCGGCGACAGCCCGGAGTATACGGTTGTTGACAAGACCCTTCTTACTGATAAGCTCCACACGCAGAAGATCAAGGGCCAGGTAGTTGCGACGAGCCAGACGAAGCTCGAGGGCTCCGGCGCGCTCAAGAAGGGTGAAGTACAGGTTGGCGACTCGATCTACAAGCTGGCGGACGGCGTAAGCGCGACGAACCTGCTCGGCTACAATGTTGTGTTCTACCTCCAGGAGGATGACCACGGCGACGAGTACGTTATCCTGATTCGTCCGGAGGAGTCGAAGAACTCTTCTCTGACGATTACGGCCGACAACATCGAAAATGTTGAAGACGGCGACGCAAGAAAAGTCCTCTCCTACTGGAAGGACAAGGAGAACGACAAGAGAGTGAGCGAGGCGTATATCAGCAACGATGCGAAGCTGGTTTACAACGGCAAAACAGAGACGCTCGATAACGCGACCATCAACCTGAACGGCAAAGCCGGTAAGGTAAATCTCTTGGATACAGACCGTGACAACAAGTATGATCTGGTATTTGTAACAGAGTACAAGAATGTTGTAGTAGAAGAAGTAATGCCTTCCACAGGTAAGATTATCGACAAGTACGGCGCGCCGACAATCGCGCTTGACCCGGACAACGACGACTTGGACTACACGATTGAAAAAGCAGGCGAGCTCATCAACGTAGAAGACCTGCAGGAGTGGGATGTTCTCTCCGTTGCAGAGAGCAAGGACAAGAGCATCTACAGAATCATCGTAGTAAGAGAAACCGTTGAGGGTAAAGTAACGGAAATCCGCAACGACGAGATTAAAATCAACGACACGCTTTACAAGGTTGCAAACAACTACACGGACGACATTGCGCTCGAAGACGAGGGTACGTTCTACCTTGACGTAGAGGGCAAGATTGCAGCGGTAGACGCAACGAGCACAATCAGCTCGAACTACGCATACCTCGTGAATGCGGCTATGCAGGGCGGCGTAAGCGACAGCCTGGAGCTGCGCCTCTTCACGAAGGACGGCGAGACGGTTGTCCTCACGGTAGCGGATAAGGTTCGCCTTAACGGCGAGAGCGGCAAAACGGCAGCTGACGCACTGAAATTGCTCGCTCCGTCCAGCACAGTTGTAAACCAGCTCATCACGTACGACCAGAACTCCGACGGTAAGGTAGTGTCCATCAACACGGCAAAGGACAACACCTCCACGGGCAAGATCGAGCCGGACAGCTTCACGAAGAACAAGGTTCTCTCGGATGCAGTGTATAAGAGTGCAACGGGCAAGCTCGGCGACATCAATGTAGGTAAGGACACCATCATCTTCGATATCCCGGAGACGTCCACGAATCCGGAGGACTTCGCAATCCGCGACTACACGATGTTCGAGGATGAGACGCCGTACGACGCAGTTGTATTCGACCTTGAGGAAGACTACACGGCAAAGGTAATGATTGTTACAAGCACGGACTACCAGGCAAATGCAGAGTCCTCCGTTGCAATCGTAACGTCGATTACGTCGATTAAGAACGACCAAGGCGTTGTTGTAGACAAGCTCTACGCAATGCAGGACGGCCAGAAGGTAGAGCTTCTGACAGCAGAAAAAGGCCTGCTCGTAAAGAGCACGGACGACGGTTACAGAGCCGGCACAACTCCGCTGGTAAAGGGCGACATCATCCAGTACAAGACGAACACAAAGGGCGAAATCAGCACCATCCGCGTCCTGTTTGACACAGCTAAGAAGGACGAAATGTTCAAAAACGATTCCGTAACGGATATGACCATCCTCTACGGCCAGGTAACGGCGAAGTTCCCGTCCTCCATGAACATCACGGTTGACGGCGACACCGAGCAGAACATCTCGTTCGGCAACGCGAAAATCTACCTGTTAGACCCGGCGAAGTCCAGCAACATCGTAACAGAGGGTACGACAGGCGACATCCAGAAGTACGACGAGTCTGACCCGTATCAGGTATTCGTAAAGATTTACAAGGATGTTGTACAGGAAATCATCGTAGTAAAGCTGTAAGAGAATCTCTCCTGATATTCCGATAGAGCGGCGCACAGAGCAGCGCTGCACAAGAAAAACGGTCCCTTCCGGGGCCGTTTTTTCTGTTACATATTCGCTTATTCCTCGCTCAGACAGGCCGCAATCGCCAGCGCGCACTCGACGCGCTTGCGCTCCATATCGCAGGCAAGCTTGTACGGCTTGTCGATATCCTTGTTGAAGTTGTACGCATTGGCCGGACATCCGCCCGAGCAGTAAAACTTTGCAAAGCAGTCGCGGCACGCATCCTTTGTATAGACGTTGGAACGCTGGAATTTATTTTTAATGGCTTCGTCAAAGCTGCCGTCCAGCACGCTCCCCATCTTGAAGTCCTCATTGCCGACAAACTGATGGCACGGGTAGATATCGCCGTCCGGTGTGACCGCCACGTACTCGTGCCCGCTCCCGCAGCCGGACATGCGCTTGATGACGCACGGCCCCTGCGATAAATCAATCATAAAGTGGAAGAAGTTGAACGGCTTGCCGTTTTTCCGCCGCGCCACATACTCCGCCGCCAGCTTTTCATATTCTTCATAAATCTTCGGCAAATGCTCCTCGCGCAGGGCGTACGGCTCCTCATACGGCGCAACGACCGGCTCTACGCTCGTCTGCTCAAAGCCCAAATCCGCCAGATGCAGCACATCCTTTGCAAAGTCCAGATTATACGCCGTAAATGTTCCGCGCACATAGTAGTTGTCCTGCCCGCGCGACTCGGCAATGTCCTGAAACTTGGGCACAATGCTGTCGTAGCTGCCGCTGCCGTCGATGCGCACACGTACGCGGTCGTTGACCTCCTTTGTCCCGTCGATGCTCAGCACAATGTTGGACATGTTCTCGTTTATGTACGCTTTCTTCGCCTCGTCGAGCAGCAGGCCGTTCGTCGTAATCGTGAAGCGGAAGTTCTTGCCGTGCTTGGCCCCCTGTTCTTTTGCATATTCGGTGATCTCTTTGACAACGCCAAAGTTCATCAGCGGCTCGCCGCCGAAATAGTCGATCTCAATGTTTTTCCGCTTGCCGGAGTTTTGGATAACAAAGTCAATCGCCTTTTTCCCGACCTCGGCACTCATCATCGAGCGGTCATGGTGGAAGCTGCCTGTGTCAGCAAAGCAGTACTTACACCGCAGGTTGCAGTCGTGCGCAATATGCAGGCACATCGCCTTGACCACGGAGTTCTTCTCTATGTTCTTTGCATATTCCTCGTAGATATCCGTCGTATATAGAAGCTCCGCGTCATAAAGGCCGCAAATCTCCTCATATGCACCGCGGACCGCATCCTCGCCGTACTTGCTGCCCAGCGCTTCGAGCAAACCTGCCGGGCACGTCTGGTCCCGCACAAAATCCTGTCCAAAATGAGCAACTACATCATATGCAACGTCGTCGAGCACATGCACCGCACCGCTGAACACATCAAGCACAATGTTTTTTCCCAATAATTTGTAGTAATGTATCATAAAAAAAACCTCTGATTCAACAAATTTCGCAAAAGACAAAAAATGAAAGGGGCACCGCGTGCCCCTTTGCCAGCAGTTCCTTATTTGGAAAGCCGTTCACATTTCTGGTTCGCAACCGTGCAGGATGTTTTGCAGGCCGACTGGCACGACGTCTGGCACTCGCCGCAGCCGCCCTTCGCCGCCGAAGCCTTCAGCGTTGCGCCATTTAATGTTTTGATATGCTTCATGGTAAACTCCTCCTGATTTACAATATAATTTCTGTTCCCTATTATATACCGAAGCGCCCGATTTGTCAAGCGGGCGACTCCGATTCTTCCCCACACCGGACAAGCGTGCTGCTGCGCCGTAAGACTGCGGCAAGCGCCGCCGCGTCCAGCGCAGAAACCGGCACAAATCCTGCCGGGCACTCCGCTTCTCCGATCCGCTTTTCAAACCACGCCACGTCGTGCCACGCGCCAAGCTTGTAGCCCGTGCGGTGAAACACGCCAATCCGCCGAAACCCCATCGCCTCGTGCAACCGCTCGCTGCCCGCGTTCGGCACCGTGACGCAGCCGTATACGTTTTCCACGCCCTGCATATGTAAGATGTCGAGCAACGCAGTACAAAATGCGCGTCCAATCCCCCGGCGCACATACGCCTGCCGGAGATAGACCGACAGCTCCGCGTTCCAGCCATATGCTGCACGCTCCCTCTGCCGCTGGGCGTATGCGTACCCGGCAATGCGCCCTCCAACCTCACAGATTAGATAGGGGTAATTTTGCGTAACTGCACGGATACGCTCCGTAAACTCTTGCTGGGACGGCACTTCGTATTCAAACGAAACCGCTGTGTTCTGTACATACGGCGCATAGACATCCAAAAGCTGCGCCGCGTCGTCCTCCGACGCAAAGCGAAACAAAACCTCCGCCATATGACCCGCTTCCTTTTTACTTTTTCCGCGCAAGTACGTCACGTACGCGTGCGACAATGTGCGGCGCACTCAGCTCGTACAGGTCGAGCAGCTCCGCCGGTTTTCCGGAGCAGCCGAACTTATCCTTTACGCCTACAATCTCCATCGGGACCGGGCAGTTACGAACCAGCACATCCGCCACCGCGCTGCCAAGCCCGCCGATTACGCTGTGTTCCTCTACGCAGACGATTGCGCCGGTTTTCTTTGCCGACTCAACCACCAGCGCCGCGTCAATCGGCTTGATTGTGGCCATGTCGACAAACCGCACGCTCACACCCTGCGCAGTCAGTTCTTCAACTGCCTTGACCGCCTCATGCAGCAGAAGGCCGGCGGCAATCACCGTCACGTCCGTCCCCTCCTGCAAAATGCGCCCTTTGCCAATCTCAAACTCACCATACTCTTTCTCATCAAAGAGCACTGGCATCGCCAAACGGGAAAGCCGCAGATATGCCGGCTTATCATATTCCGCCAATGCGCGCACCGCTGCGCGCGCCTCTGTCGCGTCCGCCGGGGATACGACGCTCATGCCCGGAATCGCCCGCATCAGGGCCACATCCTCAATACACTGGTGCGACGCGCCGTCCTCGCCGACCGTCACGCCCGAATGGGAGCCGACTACAACAACATTCAGCTCCGGATACCCAATCGAATTCCGAATCTGTTCATATGCACGCCCAGTCGCAAACATGGCAAAGCTTGCGGCAAATACCTTTTTTCCGCACGAGGCAAGCCCCGCCGCCGTCGCCATCATATTTCCTTCCGCAATACCGCAGTTAATGTGCCGCTCCGGATACTGGTCGCGGAACAGCGACGTCATCGTTGAACAGCTCAAATCCGCATCCATTGCCATAATGTCCTCGCGTGCGCCAATCCGCGCAAGCTCCTGCCCGAAGGCGAGTCTTGTTGCAATTGTTTTTGTTTCCGCCATTATGCCTCACCCTCCAATTCTGCAATCTGCGCATCCAGCTCCGCCAGCGCGGCGTGGTACTGCTCCTCATTCGGCGCAACGCCGTGCCAGCCGGCCTGTCCCTCCATAAAGGAAACACCCTTGCCCTTGACCGTTTTACATACTACCGCCGTGGGTTTGCCCTTTGTCTGCTTTGCTTCCTGCACGGCGCGCTCAATCTGGCAGAAGTCGTGGCCGTCAATCTCAATCACGTGCCAGCCAAACGCCTCGTATTTTTCCTTAACCGGCGTCGGATTCATTACCTTTGTCACGTCGCCGTCGATTTGCAGCCCGTTATTGTCGACAAACAGCGTCAGGTTGTCAAGCCCAAAGTGCGGCGCAAACATGGCCGCCTCCCAGACCTGCCCTTCCTCAAGCTCTCCGTCGCCCGTCACCGTGTAAACGCGGTAGTCCTTTTTGTCAATTTTCGCCGCAAGCGCCATGCCGTTTGCCGCGCTTACCCCCTGCCCGAGCGAGCCGGTTGACATATCGACGCCCGGCACGCGCTTCATGTCGGGATGCCCCTGCAAAAAGTGGCCGATTTTGCGCAGGTTTGCCATCTCCTCCGGCGCAAAAAACCCGCGCTCCGCCAGCGTACCGTACAGCCCCGGCGCGCAGTGCCCCTTCGAGAGCACGAACCTGTCGCGCCCGTCCCAGCGCGGATTTACCGGGTCGACGCGCATCTCCTCAAAATACAAATACGTCAAAACATCCGCGATCGAAAGCGACCCGCCCGGATGGCCCGACTTGGCATGGTATACCCCGACGATTGCATTTCTTCTCACTTTGGCTGCAATGATTTGAAGCTCCCTCACTCTGCCAATCTCCATAATCCTGTATTTCCTCCCTTAAAATTGATCGCTTGTTAATCGTGTTGTTCCTCTTCTATCGCACGGCACGCCAGCTCCATGATTTCTTGCAGCCGCTCGGAGTGCCCGCTCAGGTACAAATAGCCCAGAAGCGCCTCGAACCCTGTCGCCATGCGGTACTCTGCCACGTCGGCGTTCTTGGGTACAGTGGCGGATTTTGCGTTCCGGCCCCGGCGGTAGACAGCGCTCTCCTCCTCAGAAAGCTTGTCCAGTATCGCGCGGACGCTCACCGCCTGCGCCCCCGCCTTCACATATTGTATCGCCAGCCGGTGCAGCTTGTTCGCTTGCAAGCTCCCTTTGTGCATCAGGCGCGTGCGCACATACAGCTCGTACACGCCGTCTCCCACAAACGCGAGCGCCAGCGGCGCGTATAGCCCCGGCTGGTCTACCGTTTCATCCGGTATATAAGGCATTGCCTCACCTGTTCCCTTCTGTTTGCCGTTATTTCCGGCTCCATGTCACGCCGTTGGGCGTATCCTTGAGGACGATCCCCATCTCCGACAGCTTGTCACGGATTTCGTCCGCCGTTTTAAAGTCCTTGTTTTTACGCGCCTCGGTGCGCTTTTCGATCAGTGCCTCAATCTCGCTGTCAAGCGTATCGTCTGCGCGCTTCTGCACAACACCCAACACGCCCGTCAGCTCGGCAAAAATCTTATGTGCATACTGCGCCGTCTGCTTCGACGGCGTATCTTCCGCGTCAAGCGCGCTATTGATAGCGCGCGACAAATCGAACAATGCCGCCACCGCACCCGCCGTATTGATATCGTCGTCCATCGCCGCGCAGAACTCGCTCTTGCAGCGGTCTGCCGCCTCGGTCAGCGCACTGTCCGCCGCCTTTTCCCCGCCGTCCAGCACACTGCCAATAAAGAATTCCAACTTTTCGCGGCAGTTGTAGAGCCGCTCCAGCGCAGTCTGCGCCTGCGTAAGCAGCTCGCGCGAGAAGTTGATTGGGCTTCTATAGTGCGCGCTGAGCATAAAGAAGCGAATCACTTCATAGTCAAACTCCTTTACGATGTCGCGCACGGTGAAGAAATTCCCCTTCGACTTGCTCATCTTCACATTGTCAATGTTGATATATCCATTGTGCAGCCAAAAGTGTGCAAACGGTTTGCCGCTCGCCGCCTCGCTCTGCGCAATCTCGTTTTCATGGTGCGGGAAGATCAAGTCCTTGCCGCCGGCATGGATGTCAATCGTCTCGCCCAGGTACTTGGTCGCCATGGCTGAACACTCGATGTGCCAGCCGGGCCGCCCCATGCCCCACGGACTCTCCCACGCAGGCTCGCCGGGCTTCTGCGCCTTCCAGAGCGCAAAGTCCATCGCGTCGTGCTTGCGCTCGTCCACGCTGATGCGCGCGCCGGCCTCCAGCTCCTCAAGCGGCTGGTGCGACAGCTTGCCGTAACCTTTGAATTTCTTCGTGCTGTAGTATACGTCGCCGTCGACCTCATAGGCGTACCCCTCGTCGATCAGCTTCTGCACCAGCGCGATAATCTCCGGGATGTTTTCCGTCGCGCGCGGATGCACCGTCGCCTCCTCGATGCCGAGCCCATTTGCGTCAACCTCGTACTCGCCGATAAAGCGGTCGGCCAGCTCCCGTACCGTAATGCCTTCCTCGTTGGCCCGCTTAATCATCTTGTCGTCAATATCGGTAAAGTTCTGCACAAATTTCACCGTATAGCCGCAGTATTCAAAATACCGCCGCAGCGCGTCAAACACAATGAACGGGCGCGCGTTCCCAATGTGAAAAAAGTCATACACCGTCGGCCCGCATGCATAGATTTTCACCTCTCCGGGCGTAATCGGCACAAACTCTTCCTTCTGACGTGTCAATGAATTGTATAATTTCATAGCAGTCCCTCTCCATTCCAAAGCTTTTGTACGCGCGGCTGCATCTGCCGCGTGTCCATGATAGGGTTCCCTATTTTGCAGTATCTTTATCCGGCTGCGTCTCCGCTTCGTCCTCGGCCAGCCGCCGCTCCAGCGCTTCAAGCCGCATCAGCAGCTTGCACAGCTCCATGCTGACCGGGTCGGGCATATGTATCTGGTCAAGGTCAATCGTCGCCTTCGCGACGCGCACCGAGCCGCGCTTTACAACCCGTGCCGGAACGCCCACGCACGTCGAGTCCGGCTCCACCTCAGAGAGCACGACGGCGTTTGCCGCGATTTTCGAGTTGTCGCCCACTTTAAACGGGCCGAGCACCTTCGCCCCCGCGCCAACCATGACGTTATTGCCCAGCGTCGGGTGGCGCTTGCCCACGTCCTTGCCCGTACCGCCCAGCGTCACACCCTGGTAGATCGTGCAGTTGTCGCCGATCTCCGCCGTTTCGCCGATGACAACGCCCGTTCCATGGTCGATAAACAGCCCGCGGCCAATTTTTGCGCCCGGATGAATCTCAATCCCGGTCCAGAACTTCCCGGTCTGGGACACCCAGCGGGCCAAAAACTTCATATTATGCCGGTAGAACCAGTGTGCCACGCGGTAATAGAGGAGCGCATGCAGCCCCGGGTACAACAGAAAAACCTCGAAGCCGTTGCGGGCCGCGGGGTCGCGCTCCAAAATCGATTTGATATCATACCGAAGGTTTGAAAACATTCCTGCCTCCTTGTCCGCCTGCATCCGCCGCCGGGTAAGCCTCCCCAAGTAGCCCATAACAATAATAATTTTATTATATCTGTAAAATAGCCATCCGTCAATAGGCGCGGCCCGCTTTGGGTTGTGTTTTTTGCAAAGGTTTTCGGCTTACTCGTGAATTTTTACAGGAAGGTTTGTATTTTTTTATGCTTTATATTGCTATTTTATGCGAAACCCGATATAATGTGTAATAAAGGAGGCGATTGATTATGAATCTTTATGACAGTTATGGAGGCTATGGGCGGTATGGCAACGGATTTGACAACAGCATCTACTACAGTTCCAACATGTCAAACGGTATGGAACATGCGGTAGCCGGCTTCCTGCTCACGTTTCTCGTTATTTTCTATTTGATTTTAATTGCCTATATCATTGTCAATTATGTTCTACGCGCGCTCGGTCTGTACCGGATTGCAAAAAGCAGCGGCGCGGCCAACGCATGGCTCGCGTGGATTCCGCTCGCGGATTTGTATTTGCTCGGCAAGGTGACCGGCGACATCCAGCTCGGCAGCCGCACGCTGAAAAACACGGCGCTCTGGCTTCTGCTCGTTCCGCTGATCGGCGGCGCAGTCGCAGTATGTTTCTACTTTGGCTTTATCTTTGTGCTGATTGTCGCAGGGGTCGGCGCCTCTATGTCCGGTTCTTCCGCGGCAATGGGGATGATGGCCTTAGTCGGTATATTGATGTTTGCAACATTCTTGATGGTTACGGTTGCCGCATCTGTAGTCTATTATGTGATTTACGGCATGGCGTACTACAAGCTCTGCACGAAGTTTAAGGGAACCGCGCACAGCGTGTTCTATACGCTGATGGCGCTCTTTGTTCCGTTGGCGGATGCAATCTTGATGTTTAAAATGTCGAAGCTGGCAAAACCGCAGACGCCTGCTGCACCGTTTACCCCTTATGCTTCCGGCACATATGAAAATAATTCTATCGAGAACAGGGAGGAATAATGCTATGAACGCACTTGCTGCTCTGGCTGGTACAATTGTCATTTTATCTACAGTCTTTATTTTGTTTGCTATTTTGATTGGAATTGCGTTTTATGTATTTTCATCGCTCATGTTTTACAGGCTTGCGCAGAAGCGCGGCGTGGAACATGCGTGGCTCGCATGGATTCCGTATGCGAATCTGTACCTGCATGGGCAGATCGCAGGCCCGATGAACCTGTTTGGGAAAATTCGGATTGAAAAGACTGGGCTTGTCCTGCTTTTGGCTCCGCTTGCCGTATGGGCGTCGTGCCTGATTCTCGGCGTTTTGGCCATGATTCCGTTTCTGGGTATTTTGTTTGGAATTGTCGGCGCACTCTTGGGCTTTGTTGGCCCGCTCGCATTGCTGGTGCTGAATTTGTGCATTCTATACCGCATATATTCGCCTTATCTGCCGCGTAATACCGTATTGGTTTACACACTGGTTTCCATTATCGGCGTAACGGTTCCGTTCTTTATTTTCAGCATTCTGAAAAAGGAACCCATCAGCGAGCCGTATGACTTCACCTTTCAAGGTGCATAACGGATAATAGGTTTAAAATAAAAACAGCGGCAAATTGCCGCTGTTTTTTTATCCGCGTATTACGCGTCAGTTTATTCTTCATTCATGCCGCAGCATTTCTTGTACTTTTTCCCGCTGCCGCATGGGCACGGGTCGTTGCGGCCGACCTTCTGCTTCTTTTTGACGGGCTGCTTCTTAACCGTATCGTCTCCGCCGTGGCTCGCCGCCGTGGGGTTTGCCACCTGCTTGCGCTCGAGCGTATCCGAAGCGGGCACCGCGCCGAGCACATACTTCGCCGTATCGAGCGAGATGTTGGCCAGCATTTCGTCATACATATCCGAACCGACAATCCGGTATTCTACAACCGGGTCGCGCTGCGCATACGCGTTCAGGCCAATGCCGTTTTTGAGCTGGTCCATGTCGTCGATATGGTCCATCCACTTTGTATCCACCACGCGCAAAAGGATGACGCGCTCCAGCTCGGCCATATTCTCACCGAATACCTCCTGCTGGTGCTTCATGCGCTCCTCTGCAAACGACTCCAGCTTCTCCCGGATATCCGCCTGCGTAACGCTGTTGAGTTCGTCAAACGACATGGCAAAGCTGTCCGACGGCGCAAAGAACGTCTGGCTTGCATAGGACGACAGGCCCTCCAAATCCCAGTCGTCGGGGTTTTGTGCGCTTGCGTAATTGTTGATGGCATAGTCAATCGCTTCGTCAATCATATGCAGGATAGAACTGTGCAGATCCTCGCCGTCAAGCACCTTCTGCCGCTGCGAGTAAATCATTTTGCGCTGCTCGTTCATGACTTCGTCGTATTGCAGGACGTGTTTACGGATGTCAAAGTTGCGTCCTTCTACCTTCTTCTGCGCGTTCTCAATCGCGCCGGAGAGCATCTTCGCCTCAATCGGCTGGTCGTCCTCAATGCCGACGCGCTCAATCATCGCGCCAATGCGCTCGGAGCCGAACAACCGCATCAGGTCGTCCTCCAGCGAGAGGAAAAACTTCGACGCACCCGGGTCGCCCTGACGGCCGCTGCGCCCGCGCAGCTGATTATCAACGCGGCGCGACTCATGCCGCTCGGTGCCGATGACGAACAGGCCGCCTGCTTTGACAACTTCCTCCGCCTCCGGGCGGATTTCGTTTTTATATTTTTCGTTCAATTCCTGGAACGTCTTTCTGGCATTCAAAATTTCTTCATCTGTCGTGTCGGAATAGCCGGTCGACTCCGTAATCATCTCCTCAGAAAAGCCCATTCGCCGCATCTCGTGTGTCGCCATGTGCTCCGCGTTGCCGCCCAGCATAATATCCGTACCACGGCCGGCCATGTTGGTCGCAATCGTAACCGCGCCCTTTTTGCCTGCCTGTGAGATGATTTCCGCTTCCTTCTCATGGAACTTGGCGTTGAGCACCTCATGCTTGATGCCCTTCCGCTTCAGAAGCGCACTGATAATCTCCGACTTTTCAATCGACACCGTGCCGACGAGCACCGGCTGGCCTTTTTCGTGGCACTCGATCACCTGGTTGACAATGGCGTTGTATTTGCCCGCCTCGTTTTTATACACCGCGTCGTCGTAGTCCTTGCGAATCATGGGCTTATTCGTCGGCACGGCAACCACGTCGAGCTTGTAAATCTGCTGGAACTCCTGCTCCTCCGTCTGCGCCGTACCGGTCATGCCGGCAAGCTTGGTATACAGGCGGAAGAAATTCTGGAACGTAATTGTCGCAAGCGTTTTGCTCTCGCGCTCCACCTTGACGTGCTCCTTTGCCTCAATCGCCTGGTGCAGTCCGTCGGAGTAGCGCCGCCCAAACATCATACGGCCCGTGAACTCATCGACGATGATAACCTCGCCGTCCTTAACCACATACTCGCGGTCGCGCTTCATAACGCCGTGCGCCTTGATCGCCTGATTGATGTGGTGGTTAATCAGCATATTGTTCGGGTCGGACAAATTCTCAAGCTGGAAAAACTCCTCCGCCTTTTTGATGCCCTTTGGCGTAAGCGTCGCCGTTTTTGCCTTTTCATCCACAATGTAATCCGCGTCAACGTCCTCGTCAAGCTCCTTGTCGTCGGTCTGCTTGACATATTTTACCGTCATGCGCTGCGCCAGCGCATCCGCCAGCGTATAAAGCTGCGTCGACTTCCCGCTCATACCGGAAATGATGAGCGGCGTACGCGCCTCGTCGATCAAAATCGAGTCCACCTCGTCGATGATGGCATAATTCTGCCCGCGCTGTACCATCTGGTCCTTCTGGATTACCATGTTGTCGCGCAGATAGTCAAACCCAAGCTCATTATTCGTCGCATAGGTAATGTCCGCCGCATAGGCCGTCTTGCGCTCCTCCGGCTCCAAATCGTGTATGATGAGTCCGACGCTCAGTCCCAAAAAACGGAACACCTTTCCCATCCATTCGCTGTCGCGCTTTGCGAGGTAATCGTTGACCGTAACGATATGTACCCCCTTACCCGTCAGCGCGTTTAAATACGCCGGAAGCGTCGATACAAGCGTTTTACCTTCGCCGGTTTTCATCTCTGCGATACGCCCCTGATGCAGGATGACGCCGCCGAGTACCTGTACATAAAAGTGCTTCATCCCCAGCACACGCCACGCCGCCTCGCGCACTGTGGCAAATGCCTCCGGCAGAATATCGTCCGTCGTTTCCCCAGCCGCGAGCCGCTGTTTAAACTCGTCCGTTTTGGCGCGCAGTTCCGCGTCTGTCAAATTCGCATATTCGTCCTCATATGTCAGCACCTTTTTGGCAATCGGCACGACACGTTTAATTTCCCGGTCTGAGTAAGAACCAAATATTTTTTCAAAAAAATTCATGCAGTTTCACCTCTAACTTCAGTTTACCTGATTTGGCGCATCCTATACGCCGCGCCGTGCAGGATTTCGCTGCTGTAACAATTGGTTCCGATTTATTCCAATCGACACCAAAATTTATTATACCACCAAACAAAACGCTTGGCTATAGATTTTTGTAAATTCTTTATGAATAATCCGTTCATTTCTGCCCGAAAGCCACCCTGGTGAATAATAACAAGTTTTTTACATAATAATTAATTTGTGGACTTTTCGGAAAAACGTGATATAATAAAAGCAAACCAAATCGGATAAGGAGGCGTTCGCATGGACAAAAAAGATTTTCTTCCGAATCGGGAAAATACCGGTGGGGAAAACCGGAACACAATTTTTCTGATTACGTATGCGATTGTCCTGATTGTCGCGCTATTGAACATGAACGCTACCATGTCATTTCTTGGATGGGTGTTTGCAATTTTGAACCCGTTTATCATCGGCTTGGTGATCGCGTTTGTCATCAATATTATTATGACAAAGCTCGAAACCAATGTGTTCAAATTTTTAGACAAGCCAAAGTTTAAGCTTTGGCACAAGATGAAACGCGGCGTCTGCCTGGCATTGTCGTTTTTGCTCATAATTCTCGTCTTTACGGCACTGATTTTCTTTATCGGGCCGCAGCTTGCCGAGAGTATCCGGGTACTGTCGAGCAACATACCGTCGTATATCAATTATCTCCAGCAGCTTACAAACGACTTGCTCGCGCACTTCGATATGACGGCGGCCGACCTCGGCATTTTTGCGATAAACTGGAAGGATGTTTTTACAAAAGCGGCAGACTTTCTTGCAAATGTATCCCCCGGCGTACTCACGTTTGCAAGCGGCTTTACCTCTGCGATATTCAATTTCTTCATGGGATTGATTTTTGCAATCTATTTATTGACCGGAAAAGAAAAACTGATACTCGACTTTAAGCGTTTACTGTACGCCTACCTGCCGGAAAGCAAGGTCAACACCTTCCTAAGCGTGGGCGACATGACAAATTCGATTTTTACCAGCTTTGTAGTAGGGCAGCTCACCGAGGCGGTAATCCTCGGCACCATGTACTTCATTGGCACAAGCATTTTCCGGATGCCTTATGCGCCGCTGATTTCCGTTATCATGGCGGTTTGCAGCCTGATTCCCATGTTCGGGCCGATTATCGGCGCAGTTCCGTCGGCGTTTATCCTGCTGATGGTGAACCCGAACCTTGCGATTATTTTTGTCGTTATGGCAGTTGTATTCCAGCAGATTGAGGGGAATTTCATCTACCCGCGCGTGGTCGGCAGCAGCGTCGGCCTGCCTGGCATCTGGGTGCTGTTTGCCATTTTAGTGGGCGGCAGCCTGCTGGGCGGCTTCGGTATGATTTTGGCGGTTCCGGTTGCATCCGTCCTGTACGCGCTGGTCAAAAAATCCATCGGCGACCGACTCCGCAGAAAAAATATGCGGATTGAATGACAGGCTGGACCGATAGGGGGGATTTCAATGGTATATCAAAATATGACCTTTCCTTCCATCAGCAGCAGAACGAAGACAATGCCTTTCTACGTCGTTAGTGTGGAGGAAAAGGAAAACCAAAACCATAAAATCCGGGAAAACGGGTATATCGCATACCAGATTGCATGGTGCACAAGGGGAAACGGTATTCTAATCCTCGATGGACAGCAGTATGCGATTGGTAGCGGGCAGGGCTTCTATTTTGCCGAAGGCGTTCCGCATGAGTATTATTCCACCATTCAGCCGTGGACGCTGCGCTGGATTGCCTTTAACGGCAATCAGACGGATTACTTTTTTAAATTTCTGAAAACACCGAAAGGCGGGGTGTTTAAAACAAGCCGCATCGGCAATCTTGACCGGACGTTTCGCCAGCTTTTAACCCTTCTGGGCAAGGAGGGCGGTTACGAAGACGTCGAATGTTCTGCCGTGCTGCATATGTTGATGGCGGATTTGATTCGGGCGGAAGGCGAAACAAAAAGTAACCCGAAAGACCGCTTGAATCCGATTATTTCATATTTGAATGCGAATTATAATAAAGAGATTTCCCTGGAGGGGCTTGCCGCACAAATTAACGTTTGTCCCGACTATTTCTGTAAGCTGTTTAAACAGGCATATCAGGTCACGCCGTTTAAGTACCTGATTAATCTGCGGGTGCAAAAGGCAAAATTTCTGCTTCTGACCAATATGGACATGCCAGTTAAGGACATCGCCGCCGCAGTCGGCTTCCACGATACAAGCTATTTCTGCTCTGCGTTCCGCGAGCGGGAGGGCGTTTCCCCTTCCCGATTCCGTAATATCAGCATAGAACGCAATTACTTCGATATGCCGGAGGAGTATCCAATCGAGAATCAATAAAAAAGCACAGCCATAAAAGGCTGTGCTTTTCATTACGTAACCTTATTCCTCGCTGTCATCTTCCGCTGCAGCATCCTGTGCTTCACTCTCCGGTGCAACTGCTTCTTCCTCGTCCTCTTCGCGCTCTGTGCGCGCCAGCGATACAATCTTCACCTCGTCATCAAGGCGCATCAGTCGGACGCCCTTCGTCACACGCGAATACGTGCTAATGTCGCTCGTATGCAGGCGGATGATTACGCCCGCGTCGGTAATCAGCATAATATCGTCCTCGTCGGTAACGGCGCTGATTCCCGCGACACGGCCCGTCTGCTCCGTGATACGGTAAGTGAGCACGCCCTTGCCACCGCGGTTCTGTACGTGATATTCGTCAAACTCGGTCTTTTTCCCGTAGCCATTCTCCGACACAACGAGTAGGCGCGTCCCTTCCTTTACCACGCTCGCGCCAACTACACTGTCGCCGTCGTCAAGGCGAATCGCACGCACGCCACGTGCCGTACGGCCCATCACGCGGGCGTCCGCTTCGTTAAAGCGGATAGCCATCCCTTCCGCTGTACCGATAATCAAATCGCAGTTTCCGTCCGTCAGCTCGACGCGGATCACCTCATCGCCTTCGTCCAGCCCAATCGCCCAGAAGCCGTTTTTCCGGTTCGTGTCATAGTCGGACAGGGGGCTGCGCTTGATAATGCCGTTTTTCGTCACAAAGGTCAGGTACTTGTCGTCGGAAAACTCGCGCAGCGTAATCGTCGTGCTGATCTTCTCGCCCGGCGCAAGCTCGAGCAGGTTTACGATCGCCGTGCCCTTTGCCTGCCTGCCGGCCTCCGGCACCTGATAGCCCTTTAGCTTAAACATCTTTCCCTGATTCGTAAAAAACAAGATATTGTCGTGCGTAGAAGTCGTCATAATATCCTCGACAAAGTCCTCGTCACGCACCGCCTGCGCCGTTATGCCGCGCCCGCCGCGCCGTTGGCTGCGATAGGTATCCACCGGCATCCGCTTAATATACCCGAGGTGCGTCAGCGTAACGACAACGTCCTCTTCCTCAATTAAGTCTTCAATGTCAATCTCGTCCACAACGGGCGCAATCTCACTGCGGCGCTCGTCGCCGTATTTATCCTTAATGCGGAGCAAGTCCTCTTTAATCATCTCAACAACGAGGTGGTCGTCGCCAAGGATTTCGTTCAAATGCTGAATGAGCGCCTGCACCTCCGCCAAATCGTCGTGAATCTTCTGCCGTTCCAGGCCGCTCAACCGTCCGAGACGCATATCTACGATTGCCTGTGCCTGTACATCCGTCAGGCCGAACCGCTCCATAAGCTCTACCTTTGCGTCGGCAATGCCGCCTTTTGCACCGCGGATGACGTTGATAACCTCGTCAATGTTGTCGATTGCAATGCACAGCCCGTGCAGGATATGCTCGCGGTCAATCGCCTTTTTCAAGTCATAGCGCGTCCGGCGCAGAAGCACATCCTTCTGGAACTCGATATAATAGTCAAGAATCTCCCGCAGGTTCAGCAGGCGCGGTTCCTTCTCATTGACCAGCGCAATCATGTTCGCACAGAAGCTCTCCTGCATCTGTGTAAATTTATAGAGCTGATTCAGGATAACATTTGCGTTTGCGTCGCGCTTTACCTCAATGACAATTCGCATACCCTCGCGGTCCGACTCGTCGCGGATGGCGGAAATGCCCTCAATCCGCTTATCGCGTACCAGTTCGCCGATTTTCTCCACCAGCTTTGCCTTGTTGACCTGGTACGGAATTTCGCTTACGACAATCTTCTGGTGCGTGTTATGCTCCTCAATCACCGCGCGCGCGCGGATCAGAATCCGCCCACGGCCCGTATGGTACGCCGCGCGGATACCGCTTTTGCCCATGATGATGCCGCCGGTTGGGAAGTCCGGACCCTTTATGTAGCTCATCAGCTCGTCAATCGTGATGTTCGGGTCCTCCATTACGGCGATAATCCCGTCAATTACCTCGCCGAGGTTGTGCGTCGGGATATTCGTCGCCATACCGACTGCAATACCGGACGAACCGTTGACCAGCAGGTTCGGAAACTTCGACGGAATGACAAGCGGCTCTTTTCGGCTGTCGTCGTAGTTCGGGCCAAAATCGACTGTATCCTTTTCAATGTCGGCAAGCATCTCCAGCGCCATTCGGCTCATCCTTGCCTCTGTATAACGGTAAGCAGCCGGCGGGTCACCGTCCACGCTACCGAAGTTGCCCTGCCCATCAACGAGGCAGTAGCGCATGGAAAAGTCCTGCGCAAGTCGCACCAGCGCGTCATAAACCGACGCGTCGCCGTGCGGGTGGTACTTACCGAGCACGTCGCCAACCGTCGTCGCACACTTTTTGTACGGCTTATCCGGCGTGAGCCCCGCCTCGTGCATGGTGTATAAGATACGCCGGTGAACGGGCTTGAGCCCGTCCCGGACGTCCGGCAGCGCCCTGCCGATAATTACGCTCATGGCATAGTCGATGTACGACCGTTTCATCTCCTTGGAAAGTTCCACGTCAATGATTTTTTGTATTTCCTGTTCCGCCATTTTGCGACCTCCAATTTCTAAAATCCGTAAAGTGCTGCCAGCTTAGCGCACCAGCATACTCTCGCCGGTCATCTCCGCCGGCTTGTCAACCCCCATCATGTCGAGCAGCGTCGGCGCAATGTCCGCCAGACGGCCCTCGCTCTTGAGCCCTGCGTCATAGCCGACCATCACCATCGGAACCGGGTTGGTCGAGTGCGCTGTCACTACGTTGCCGTCGTCGTCGAACATCTCGTCCGCGTTGCCGTGGTCCGCTGTCACAAGCGCGCAGCCGCCCATCTTCTCGATCGCGTCCAACACGCGTCCGAGGCATGTGTCAACTGCCTCAACCGCCGCCTTCGCCGCGTCGAACACGCCCGTATGGCCTACCATGTCGCAGTTTGCGAAGTTTAATACAATGACGTCGTATTTGCCGGACTCAATGCGTTTTACAGCCTCGTCCGTCACCTCGTACGCGCTCATCTCCGGCTTCAGGTCGTACGTCGCCACCTTCGGCGACGCGATCAGCGCCCGGTCCTCGCCGGGGTATTCCTTCTCAATGCCGCCGTTAAAGAAGAACGTCACGTGCGCATACTTTTCCGTTTCCGCAATCCGAAGCTGGGTCAGCCCTTTTCCGCTGATATACTCGCCAAAGGTATTGACCAGCTTGGTCGGCTTAAACGCCACCTCGACATTCGGCATAAGTTTATCATACTGCGTCATGCACACAAAGTAAACCGGAAAATATTCCCGCGCAAATCCGTCAAACGCCTCATCCACCAGCGTGCGCGTAATTTCGCGCGCGCGGTCAGGGCGGAAGTTGTAGAAGATTACACTGTCGCCGGCCTTAATTTTTGCCGCGCCGCTGATTACCGTCGGCAGAACAAACTCGTCTGTCACATCGTTTTTATAAGAGTCGCGCACCGCGGTCTCCGCGTCATCAGCCTGCACGCCTTCGCCTTTCACCATTGCGTCGTACGCCTTCTGCACACGCTCCCAGCGGTTGTCGCGGTCCATCGCGTAGTAACGCCCCATTACGGTCGCAATCTTGCCAACGCCAATTTCCTTCATCTTGTCTTCCAGTTCTTTTACATAGTCTGCGCCCGTCGTCGGCCCAACGTCGCGCCCGTCAAGGAAGCAGTGAACATATACGTCCTTGACACCCTGCCGCTTGGCCAGCTCCAGGAGCGCATACATATGCGTGTTGTGCGAGTGTACGCCCCCGTCGGACAAAAGCCCCCACAAATGGAGCGCGCCGCCCGTCTTTTTCACATTCTCGATCGCGCCCAAAAACGCTTCATTCTCAAAAAAGTCGCCGTCGCTGATCGACTTTGTAATGCGTGTCAGCTCCTGGTACACAATACGGCCCGCGCCGATGTTCGTGTGCCCAACCTCAGAGTTGCCCATCTGCCCGTCCGGCAGGCCGACGTCCATCCCGCTCGCGTGAATGATATTGTGCGGGCAGCTTGCCATCAGCTTATCCATCACCGGCGTCGCCGCTGCGTCGATTGCCGACTGTTTTTTATCCTTTGCAATGCCGTATCCATCCAAAATAATCAATGCTGTCGGTTTTTTCATAGAATCACACACCTTTCCAAAAGAAACCACTGTTTTTGTCCAATTTATCACAAAACTGCGTCCATTTCTGTAATATTTTCACATAACAGCAGGACACAATTTTGTCAAAACGGGGCAGACGCAAGGTCTGCCCCCTTTGATTTTCAATTTTTAGCAGCCTGCTGTCAATTAAAATTTCACAATCCCGGTGAAGTCCGCTACCTTCAGGCTTGCGCCGCCAACCAGGCCGCCGTCAATGTCGGACATACCGAACAGCGCCGCCGCATTCGCCGGCTTTACACTGCCGCCATACTGGATAATAATTTCGTCTGCAACGTCCTTGCCGTACAGCTCCTTCACAACCTCGCGGATTGCGCCGCAAACCTCGTTCGCCTGCTCGTCCGTCGCCGTCTTGCCCGTGCCGATTGCCCAGATGGGCTCATACGCGATGATAACCTTCTTCGCGTCGTCTGCGCTTACATTCATGAACGCAATCTTTACCTGGCTGCGAATCAGGTCGATTGTGATGCCCTGCTCGCGCTCCTCAAGAGACTCGCCTACGCAAACGATCGGCTTCAAACCTTTCTCAATTGCCTTGAGCAGCTTTTTGTTGACCGTAACATCCGTCTCAGCAAAGTACTGTCTTCTTTCGCTGTGACCAATGATTACATACTCAACGCCCATGCTTACCAGCATGTCCGCACTTACTTCACCTGTGAACGCGCCGCTGTCCTCAAAGTGCATGTTCTGTGCGCCGATTTTGATGTTCGTACCCTTTGCCGCTTCTACAGCCGCCGGCAGGCAAACAAACGGAACGCAAGCAATCACCTGTGCCTCTGCGCCATCTACCATCGGAGCCAGCTCTTTGATGAACGCGCCTGTTTCTGCCGGCGTCTTGTTCATCTTCCAGTTACCTGCAACCACGGTCGGGCGTGTATTGGCGTCCATCAGGCACGCAATACCCGGCAGAACCTTGCCCTCCAAAAACTCAAGCGATGCGCCGCCGCCTGTGGAAATGTGGCTCATCTTGTCGGCATAGCCCATCTGCTTTACAGCCGCAACGCTGTCGCCGCCGCCGATAATCGTAACGGCATCTGCCTTTGCAACCGCTTCTGCAATTGCCTTCGTGCCCTGTGCAAAATTCTCAAACTCGAACACACCCATCGGCCCGTTCCAGATAATCGTCTTTGCGCTCTCAATCACGTTCGTAAACTTCTCAATCGTAATACCGCCGATGTCCATACCCATCCAGCCGTCCGGCATTGCGTCAGACGGAACATACTTGCGCTCCGCGTCATTGGCAAACTTGTCCGCAACGATGGAACCAACCGGAAGCAGGAAGTTTACGCCCTTTTCCTTTGCTTTCTTCATCAAATCCTTAGCCAAATCGAGCTTGTCGTCCTCGCAGATGGAATTACCAATCTTATAACCCTTTGCCTTCAGGAATGTATACGCCATACCGCCGCCGATAATGAGCGAGTCAACCTTATCAATCAGGTTTTCAATGACGCCAATCTTGTCCGAAACCTTCGCGCCGCCTAAGATAGCCACGAACGGACGCGCCGGGTTCTCAAGCGCGCCGCCCATGAACTCGATTTCCTTCTTAATCAGATAACCACATACCGCCGGCAGATAATCTGCTACGCCGGCCGTTGAAGCGTGCGCGCGGTGCGCCGTGCCAAATGCGTCGTTGACATAGATATCCGCCAGGGAAGCAAGCTCCTTGGCAAACGCCGGGTCGTTCTTTTCCTCTTCCTTATGGAAGCGGACGTTCTCGAGAAGAACCACGTCGCCGTCCTTCATCGCCGCAACAGCAGCCTTTGCCGAGTCGCCGATTACGTCCTCCGCCATAACGACATTCTGGTTCAAAAGCTCAGACAGACGCTTCGCCACCGGCTTGAGCGAATATTTCATATTAAACTCACCCTTCGGCCGGCCCAAATGCGAGCAGAGGATGACTTTTGCATTGTTTTTGATCAAATATTTGATTGTCGGGAGCGCGCCAATGATTCTCGTCTCATCGGTAATTCTGTCCCCGTCGAGCGGAACATTGAAGTCACAGCGCACCAGAACTCTTTTTCCGGAAACCGGAATGTCCTCTATTGTTTTTTTGTTAAACATAGAAACTTGCACCTCTCTATTTTTTATTTTTGATTGTTAACACTTTAACCTAATTTATTGTACACCAAATGGGAAGAATTTTCAAGGTTTCTTACAATTTTTTTCTATATAAATTTGTAAAAATTTCTTTACTCTCTCGCATAGCATACCCGCAGCCGCCTTCTCCTATACACGCCCGTTTCGTATTTTGAATAACCGTATGGTAAATATTCACAAAACAATAAAATTGCTTGCAGATCTTTCAAACTGTCCCCCCCGCTCCAACTTGCCAAAAAGGCACTTATCTTTTTTTTGATTTCTGTGAAAACTGCTGTCCAAAAAATTGTAACTTTCTTTGCATCCTCTCCAAAAACCCGCGCTATTTCGGCATTTTTCCGCAATAGTTGCAATTTTTTTGGCATTTTCAAAAGAATTGCAACTATCATTCATAAAAAATTTCAACAAATAAAAATAAGTGTGTGTTTACTAATGAAATAGCATATGGTATAGTAAAAAGGTAAAAGATTGACATAGGCGGTTTGTGCCTGCACAGTGCCGCCGGATGTTTTTTATTGATTTTAATCAAAATAGGGAAAGTAAGGAGGAAGAAACATGGCAAATGTATCCACTTTGACAAATTGTGGTATATTTGAACCGCCGGTAAAGCCGAAAATCACAAAAGAGATGAAGGCTTCCATGAAACAGTCTGGACTTAGTCCGGCTGAACAAAAAGCGGCTTTGAACGAACAGCTCGCGCAGATGAAGGCCAAGTATGAGGCCGACCTTGCCGTTTGGAAAGCCAAGCCCAATACGCCGCAGGAGGAGGTTGACACCCTGCGTGCAAATTGGGAAAAGACAAACGGCAGCTATAAAGAAAAGAAAGCTGCAATTAACGCTACATACAAATCCGAGGTTGCCGAGGCAAAAGCAAAGAGCGACCCGTCGGCAAGGAAGCTGGCTATTACGCTGGCAAAAAACAAGCAGCACAATGCGATTCTTGACCTGAACGAGGAGCTGCGTCTTGCAAAGCACGCGCTCAACCAGGCAACACTTTCTTCAGATGAGATTTATAAGGCGCACCAGCGCGTGAAGCTGCGCGCCGCAATCTGGCGCGATCGGCATTTATATTTAATGCTGATCCCGTTCGTAGCATTTTTCATTATCTTTATGTATTTGCCGATGTACGGTCTTTTAATGGCATTTAAGGACTACAGCCCATTTAAGGGCGTATTCGGAAGTCCGTGGGCGCCGATGAACGGTTTCTACCACTTTTACTCGTTCTTCACCGGCCCGTACTTTACAAGACTGCTGGGCAATACGCTGTGGCTGAATATTCTGTTGATTATCTTCGGTTTCCCGGCGCCGATTATCTTCGCGCTGATGCTCAACGAAGTGCGCAACAAGCTCTTTAAAACAACAGTCCAGACGATTTCTTACCTGCCGCACTTTGTATCGACGGTTGTTGTGGCCGGTCTGGTTGTAAACTTCCTTTCGCCGTCGTATGGTATCATTAACTTTGCATACAAGTGGATCACAGGGGCGGACGCGGGCATTTACTTTATGGCAAAGCCGGAATACTTCCGAACGATATACGTCCTAATGGATGTCTGGAAAGCCACCGGTTTCGGTTCCATTATTTATACTTCTGCGTTAGCAGGTATTGATATGGAACTCTACGAGGCGGCACGCATCGACGGTGCCGGCCGCTGGCGGCAGATGATCAGTATTACAATCCCCGGTATTATCCCGACAATTGCAATCATGCTGATCATGCGTCTGGGTAATATCCTCAACCTCGGTTACGAGGCTATCATCCTGCTGTACCAGCCGGTAACGTATGTAACGGCTGATATCATCAGCACGTACGTATACCGTGTCGGTCTGATAGACGGTAACTATTCACTTTCAACGGCAGTCGGCTTGTTCAACGGCGTTGTAGCCCTTATCATGGTATACGCTGCAAACACGGTTTCTCGAAAAGTCGGCGAAGTTGGCTTGTGGTAAGAAAGGGGGAGCATAAATAATGATAAAGCGTTCTATTGGAGAACACATTTTTGACACCATCAACATAATCCTGCTCATCCTTGTCGCCATTATTACCCTGTATCCTTTCTGGTATACACTTGTGGCCTCGATCAGTAATCCGGATGCGGTTGCAGCAGGCAACGTGGTTTTGTGGCCGATTGGATTTGAGATGGCTTCCTACATCAAGGTTTCTGAGATTCCTTACATCTGGAATTCGTACGGAAACACGATTTTCATTTCCGTTGTTGGTACGGCTGTGAACATCATCCTGACAATCTGCGGCGCATATCCGCTCTCGAAGCTGCGTCTGCGCGGCCGGAAGTTCTTTACCTGGATCATGCTCATCACGATGTGGTTTAATGCAGGTATGATGCCGACTTACTTGAACTTGAAAAACCTCGGTATGCTCAACAGCCGCTTTACGCTGATTATCGCATGGGCAATCTCAGCGTTCTATGTTGTGTTGATGCGTACCTACTTTGAGTCGATCTCCGACTCGCTGGAGGAATCAGCAAAGATTGACGGCGCAAACGACTGGGTTGTACTGCTCAAGATTTATTTGCCGCTGTCCGTGCCGGCATTGATGACGATTTCGCTCTATTACTTCGTTGACCGTTGGAACGCATTCTTCTGGGCAATGGTTATCATCCGCGACGAGTGGAAGGTTCCGCTGCAGGTATTGCTGCGTAAGCTGATTGTACAGACGCAGATGACGTCAGAAACGGTCGACCTAAGCAGCGAGGCGATGAACCAGCAAACGGTTATTTATGCAACGATTATGGTGGCAACTATCCCAATGATTGCCGTGTACCCGTTCGTACAGAAGTTCTTTGTAAAGGGTATCATGGTCGGTGCAGTCAAAGGTTAAACTGTTCTATGCAGCAGAGGGCGCAAATTATGCGTCCTCTGTTTTTTATACTATCTTCTCTTATTGTTTCTCGTACAACAAAGTCAAGACCACCCGTATAACGGGTGGCTTGCACTAAGCCTATAAGGCTATTAT